>JAHCMI010000058.1 GCA_019192545.1 Rivularia sp. MS3
AAAATATTTTTTATATTTACGATATGCCCATCAAAACTAATGGGACAGAACACTACTAGAAGGTAGGTTGGGTGAAACGGAGTGTAACCCAACGTTGGTGTTGGGTTGCGCTTCGCTTCACCCAACCTACTTAACGACTTCAAAACCCCTCAAAATTAATGTGGTGAAGTACTACTTCATTTCATAAGTTTTGATGTGTTTATTTTTTCTCAAAATTCGTTTCTCCCCCTGCTCCCCCTGCCTGCCCTTACCCGTTAGTTTTATCAGTAAAGCTATTAACCGATTTTTAACAACTGATAAAAAAATCAATTTGAACAATCAGTGTATTCAAAGCGAAACTAAAACGCACGCAAAGACAATGTAATAAAAACCACTTTTAAAATAATAATATTGTCACTATTTTCTAAATTTATAGTTATATAAAATACATATATGCAGTTATTATATAAGAATAAATACTCTGCTATTTATAAGGATTAATCCACAAAATCAGTTTAGATTAAATTGTATGAAAAGCTTATTAATGCAAGACTATTAGTCTCTCAAAAAAACAAATAAAAAATGAAAAATATTTGACACTTTTGATAATCGTCTGTTTAAATGAACACAGATTTTGCAATTACAGCTAATCGGAAAATACTTAAATTTTGAGAGTGAAAAAGAAAAAAAGACACTAAAAAAAGCTTTGTAAACTAACTTACTTTTTACAAAAAGCTTACCTATTCTTAAACTTTCACCATTAAAGTAACAAAGGCGATATAAAATTGTTTCCTATCTAACTAAAAATGCTGGTGTAATTGAAATTAAGCTGATGAGTATCAAACGTCGTGATTTTTTGTTGTTGATGGGAGGTAGTGCGAGTGCAGTTGCATTTAATTCGCTTTCGGGGTGCGATAAAAAAGTAACAATGCAGCCAAGCACGCAGAGCAAGGCTTTATCGGTATTTCAACCTGTAAAAGGTCCGATTCCATTGCAGAATGCTGCATTTACTCCAGAACAGCAGAAAGAAGCTTACCGCAACTATGAAGTAGTTGATGATTTGGTATTACCAGATGGTTTTGAGTATCAGATTATTGCTGCTTGGGGTGATAAAGTTGGGGATTCTCGATTTGGTTACAATAACGATTATTTGTCTTTTGTACCAACGGTTGAAAACGAAGGATATCTCACAGTAAATTTTGAATACATAAGCGCTATTCCTTGGATGCAAACTTACGCCAAGGTGATAGGAAAATCGTTACCTTTAGATGAAGTTATCAGCAAGCTAAATACCGATTCTCAAGGAAAAGGTCAGGTAAATGCTTACGCTTTAAATGAAGATGACCCGTTAAAAGCTAAAATACGAGAAATTTGTTCCGAAGCATTATTAGATCAGGGTTTAGGTATTATTTCCATTCGTAAAAACGCTAATGGAAAATGGGAGCGCACTAATAGCAATCAAGATAGACGTATTAGTGGAATTTCCGGTTTAGAAGACGGACGATATCTTAAAGCAACCGGTCCTGCGGTACTTATATTTAAGAAACAGCAGGGGCTGGGCTATACTGACAAACTTGGCGATCGCATAATTGGTTCGTTTGGTAATTGCGCTGGTGGAACTACACCTTGGGGAACGGTATTGAGTGCGGAAGAAAATTTCCAGGCACAGGTACCAGAACCAGTTTATGCTGATGGAACATCTTTCGAGCCAGAAAAAGTTCCCTTCTTATTAAGTAGAGGAAACCTTTATGGTCAGGGAAATGTTTTTGGATTGTCTGGAAATAAGTACGGTTGGATAGTTGAAGTAGATCCAGCAAATCCTAATGATTACGGCACAAAACACACTTGGCTCGGACGTTACCGTCATGAAGCAGTGGGCGTTCGTGTTGAATCTGGTAAACCTTTAGCATTTTATTCAGGGTGCGATAGAAGAGGAGGTCACGTTTATAAATTCGTTAGTCGCGATAAAGTTTCTAACCCTAAAGACAAAGCAAATTCTCAGCTTCTTTCCCAAGGAATACTTTACGCAGCCAAATTCAACTCTAACGGTACGGGAAGCTGGATACCTTTAAATGCAGATACAAAAGTCAATCCAGACCTTCCCAGCAATATAATTGGAAATCTGCTGAATCTACCATTAGGGCCATCATCTTCAAAAGATAAGCGAACCCTTTTTGAGGTACCAGAACCAATAAAAGGCAACTATTTTGCAGCTACAAAAGATGAAGAAGTTGCAATATATAAGCAGCAATTTAATCAGCTCGGCGATTTGTATGCGGGTAATGCAGAGGAAAAACAGGGTGTAATCTTGATAGATGCACATTATGCCGCTAATGCCGCAGGTGCTACTTGTACGGCTCGTCCGGAGGACACCGAAATTGCACCGAATGGAGATTTGTATATTAGCTTTACTTCTGGTTCTCCAAGTAAAGACGGTGGCCCGGATAGCAGAATTTTCAAAGATCCTGAAGGTGAAATCCCTCACGAGTATGGATGGGTAATGCGCTTAACCGAAGACCGCAATAATCCCGCAGCAACTACTTTTAAATGGTCAATGCTTGCTACAGGCGGCGAACCAAACAGTGGCGGAATGGGTTTTGCAAATCCCGATAACCTGCTGTTAGATAAAGGTGGAAATGTATGGATGGTTACAGATACTTCAACTTCTAAACTAAATAATGCCGTCACAAACCGTACTGACGACGAAGGTAAAACTGTAAATATATCCGGATTATTTGGCAATAATACTATGTGGTATATTCCTACTTCCGGTGAAAATGCAGGTAGAGCCTCGTTATTCGGAATCGGGCCGATGGAATGTGAAATCACCGGACCTTACTTATCCCCTGACGAACAAACTATGTTTCTTGCCATTCAGCATCCTGGAGAAGCTAATGGTACCCGCCTGAACCAAGCTTCACAAAGCAGAGAGTACCTGCTTTATAGCACTAATGGAGAACAATTTACGCAAAGCCGTAAAGTACCTATTGGTTCTAACTGGCCGAGTAAAACAATAGACGCACCTCCAAAACCTGCGGTTATCTACGTGACCAAAACTTCTGAAGCATAGTTGCCAAAAATTCTCAATTGCTCTAGAATGAATCTGACTGTGATTCAATATACCGCATATTTAATTCTGTTGAGAGGATTTCGCAACAAAGCATAAAGGTAATTTAACGTTCCCATAAACACAAAGTAGCGAATTTACGTAATAATGGTAACTGTTGTGCCAACATCAAAGTGGCTAAATATACTTTTGATTTCTTATATTTATACTGCTAAAAACTTGTAGCCTTCCGATAATTTTTATGGAGCCAACAAATAAGCCAACAGCAGTAATATTCTCAAGGGATATATTCCAAATGAACTATGTACTCATCAGTGAGTTATCTATAAATTAACAGAGTTCCTAGGGACACTTCATCTACCTTTTGGCTGACCCAACTATAAACTATCTACTAAATGAACATAGCGAATACAAATCGCTAATCGTATGAGTTAAGTCCTAATTTGATTTGACCATGTTTTACAGGGTGGTGGCAAATCCATAGGATACCTTTGACCGCTTTAAATTCCGGCAAATACAAACCACACTAACAAAGGAATCTTAGAGAATGTATTCTACAAATCGTCCTGTAAACAGCAGTTTCTCACAGAACACCAACAACAGCAGCAGTTCTTTACCACAAAGACTGTTTACCCGTCGCGAAGTAATTCCCCCACGTAACGACGTACTTTGGAGAATTGAGCGCGGTGCAGTTCGGACATTAACCTGGAGTGAAGACGGGGCATTCATCACTCTAGGCTACTGGGGTCCGGGAGACTTAGTTGGCTATCCACTTTCCAGAGTTAAGCCTTACCAAATTGAATGTTTAACCAGCGTTGAAGTAAGCGTTTTACCACCTCAAATGTGGCATCAAGACGTTGAAGCCTTGGTTTCTCACATTCAACAATCTGAGGAGTTACTTAGTATAGTACATCGCAAACCAATTTCGCTACGTTTGTGGCAATTTTTGGTTTGGCTGAGTGAAAAGTTCGGTCGTGAAGTTGAACAAGGTAAACTTATCGACCTTAACGTTACTCACCAAGAAATGGCAGAAGTATTAAATACAACACGTGTAACTGTAACTCGTTTGCTGCAACAGTTTGAAGATGAGCAGGCATTAGTACGTCATAAACGTCGCATAATTATACGTTTACCTAATAAAGGTGGTAGAAATTAATCATGTTGTTAAGCGGTTAACACTGTTAACCACTTAACTTTTTTCTGGTAGAATAAGCTTGTTTATTCATAAGTATAATCCCTTAAATTAACCTTAAACTAAAATTTGAAATAAAATTTTAGGTTGAGTTAATTTAAGGGCAAGCCTTATGATTTTATTATCAAGCAATAATCTTACCGGTGTGAGTGGAGAAGATGAGAAAAGCAATTTGGAAGGTTTTAAAACTAAGCCCAGCTATCTTTGCAGCTACAGTATTTACAGCGAATAGCGCCCTAGCAGAAGAAATTAATAATCAAGTAACGCCTGTTGCTGAGTTATCGGAAGACAAAGCTTCTATGGATCAGGTAACATCAGTATCGCAGTTTTCTGATGTACAGCCAACAGATTGGGCATTCCAAGCATTGCAATCATTGGTAGAGCGTTACGGTTGTATTGCAGGTTATCCAAACGGAACATATCGCGGCAATCGTGCTTTAACTCGCTATGAATTCGCAGCAGGTTTAAATGCTTGTTTAGATAGAGTTAACGAACTGATTGCAACGGCAACAGCAGATATCATTAGTAGAGAAGATTTAGCAACTTTACAACGTTTACAAGAAGAATTTAGTGCAGAATTAGCAACCTTGCGCGGTAGAGTAGATGCATTAGAAGCTCGCACCGCTGAATTAGAAGCAAATCAATTTTCTACCACTGCTAAATTAAAAGGTGAAGTTATATTTGCCTTATCTCAAGCTTTTGGCGACCAAGTTGCAGGTAATACTCAAGATATAGATAGTAATACTGTTTTTAGCGACCGGGTACGTTTGAATATTGATTCTAGCTTTACAGGTAAGGATAAATTAAGAGTTCGCTTGCAAGCTCGAAATACGCAATCTAATGCTGGTGAAACCGGTACAAATATGACCCGTCTTGGATTCGACGGGGACAACGGTAACGACTTTGAAATTGAAGAATTATGGTATGAGTTCCCACTTAGCGATGCTTTAAAAGTACATATTGATGCTAATGCTGGTGAATACAACGATAATTTAAACAACTTTAACCCTGCCTTCCAAAGCAGTGGTTCTGGCGCTATTTCCCGCTACGGACGTTTTAGCCCCATTTATCGCCAAGGTGGTGGTGCTGGTATGACTTTAACCTTCGCTCCTAAGTCTCCCATTAGTGCATCAGTTGGTTACTTAGCAGAAGATAACGACGACCCAGGTTCAGGCTTAGGAGTGTTTAATGGTTCTTATGCTGCCATAGGTCAAATTGCTTTCCAACCCAGTAAATCTTTTGGTGTTGGCTTTACTTACGCTCGTACCTATCAGAATAATGAAGGTGGTGTTAATTTATTTGATTCTACAGGTAGCGCTCTTGCCAATCGACCCTTTGATAACGTTGCAACTACCGCCAATCATTATGGCGTACAAGCATTAGTAAGTCCCAGTTCAAACATATCTCTTTCTGGTTGGGCTGGTTATTCAGACGCTACAGCTAAGGCTGGAGCAAATGAAGGTGATGATGCAGAAATGTTCTACTGGGCTGCTGCACTGGCTTTGAGAGACTTAGGTGCAAAAGGTAGCACTTTAGGTGTGATTTTTGGTCAACCACCCAGAGTAACCGAGAATGACATTGCTGCAAGAGAAGACGAAGATACTTCTTATCACTTGGAAGCACTCTACAAATTACCTATCAACGACAATATTGCCATTACTCCTGGTGTATTGGTAATTTTCAATCCAGAACATGATAACGATAACGACACCATTTATGTCGGTACGCTTCGCACCACATTCAAATTTTAAGATTTTGTAAACAATTTTACAAGTAAAAACCAGCCTGCGAAAGCAGGTTTTTTTATTATCTAGTGTAAATTAAGCCATTGGAAATAATAAACCCTTGAGTATTCTATTTCTTAAGTAGAATTACCGTGCAATATCAGCCTGATACAATATTTATTCACCATAAGTGAAATCGCTGACTTAATAAATGTATACAAGTAAAAGTACTTGCTTATGGTTAGATGTTTCGATATCGACGTTGCTAGGGACAATTATTAATCAATGAAAAAAAATTTTAAGAATTTGATTCAATTAAGCTCAGTTTTAACCGCAGCTTCTGTTATTGCTGCAAACCCCGTATTGGCAGAAGAACAACAGCTAACAACAGTTGCTGAATTATCTGAAAAAGAAAATCCGATGGCTCAGGTAACGTCAGTATCGCAGTTTTCTGACGTACAGCCAACAGATTGGGCGTTTCAAGCATTGCAATCTTTGGTGGAACGGTATGGATGTATCGCAGGTTATCCCAACGGTACATATCGGGGTAATCGGGCTATGACTCGTTATGAATTTGCTGCTGGTTTAAATGCTTGTTTGAATCGGATAAACGAGCTAATAGCTACAGCAACAAGAGATTTACTGACTAGGGAAGATTTGCTCGCTTTACAAAGATTGCAGTCGGAATTTGCCCCGGAATTGGCAACTTTGCGCGGTCGTGTAGATGCGTTAGAAGCAAGTACCGCTCAATTAGAAGCCAATCAATTTTCTACTACTACTAAATTGAAAGGGCGAGCGATATTTAACTTATCCAACGCTTTTGGCGACGAGCAAGCAGACATTGATGGCAATCCAAATAATAATCCCGACATTGATAGCAATACAACTTTTACGAATCGCATTCGATTAAACTTGCTTAGTAGCTTTACTGGCACCGACCAACTGCAAGTTCGTTTAAATGCTGGTAATATTACTAGATACAATCGCGGACCTTTCCTAGACGGGATTACCGGTACCGATATGACTCGTCTTTCCTTTGACAATGTGTTTGGGGAAACTGACAATGATGTTGGTTTGGATAAACTTAATTATGCTTTCAATTTAGGTGAAGCATTACGGGTTAAGGTTGACGTTAGCGATGCCGAATTCTTTAAAAACGTTAATACGTTTAATCCTAACTTTGAAGATAGTGGAACTGGTGCAATATCTCGTTACGGACGTTTTAGCCCAATTTATCGCCAAGGTGCTGGTGGTGCTGGCTTAACCGTAACTGCTAATCCCCAAGGAAATATTAAATTAACAGGTGCTTATTTAGCACGCCGACCTAGCGACCCAGAAGACCCAAATGGAGTTTTCAATGGTGCTAATAGCGTTTTCGGTCAAGTAGATTTCGAGCCTTCTAAAAATTTGAACGTTGGTTTTACTTTTGCTCGTACCTATCGTAATACTGGTGCAGGAAATAGAGTAAATTTGTTTAGAAGTACGGGTAGCAGTTTTGCAAATCAACCCTTTGGTAATGTAGCTAGTACGGGCAATCATTACAGCGTACAAGCAAACTTCAGACCTGCTTCTAAAATAAGTGTCGGTGGTTGGGCTGGTTATTCGACTATGGAAGCCTTAGCAGGAGCAAACCAAGGTGCAGATGCAGAGGTATTTTATTGGGCCGCTAATTTAGGTATAAGAGATTTCGGTACAAAAAATAGTCTTTTAGGAATTATTTTTGGTCAACCACCAAGAGTTACCGATAATGATGTTAATGGCCGCGAAGATCCTGATACCTCCTATCATTTGGAAGCCCTTTACAGGTTGCAATTAAACGATAACGTTTCAGTAACACCCGGTTTACTCGTAATTTTCAATCCAGAACATAATAACGATAACGATACTATTTACGTTGGAACCTTGCGGACTACTTTTAGTTTCTAGAATTATTACTAGCTGCATTTAGAAACCCGGTATCTTTAAGATACCGGGTTTCTAAATGCTTATTTGTACTTTGAATATCTTTTGTGCTTATATAACGCTTTTTGGTTGAGTGTAATACAACTTGCATTGTTGATATAGCTCTTTTCATTTGAGCGGAGCCAAAGACGCTCCGCCTCCGGTGCAATACACTCACATAAACCTCACCCCCATCCCCTCATTAAGAGAGAGGGGTGTATTCTATTCAACTGAAAACCGCTATATTCAGACGAGCAGGGATGCCCCGTTAACCGCACCCAACTTTTCTCCATCGCACAAGAACATATGGCACGAGAGTGATTTAAAATACCTAATATTAGAAAAGAATCTGCTATAAAACTTTAAAGAATAAACCAACCTTAATATAGCTATAACTTTAATTTTCCTACGATAAATAGATAAAAAAAGAAGAAATCTGCAAAAAGTGTATTAGTTGACTTGTTTTAATCGCTATTAATGAACTTAAATTTAATATAACGTCAACTAGTAAATATTCGTAAAAGAAAATACGAATAATTTAGTGGTGGCTAAAACGGTAGGTGTGAGTGAGAGAAAAAAATGACAAAGCTTTTCTGGAACGTTTTCAAGTTGAGTCCAGTAGTTCTTGCTGCAACATTTTTCGCTGCTAACGGCGCATTCGCTGGTGAAGCAAACGAAAAAACCACTTCTGTTGCCGAGCTATCTGAAGAATCTAACATTGGTCAGGTAACATCCGTTTCTCAGTTTACCGACGTACAGCCCACCGATTGGGCATTCCAAGCATTGCAATCTTTGGTTGAGCGCTACGGTTGTATTGCTGGTTATCCCAACAGTACCTTCCGTGGAAATCGTGCTTTAACTCGTTACGAATTTGCTGCTGGTTTGAATGCTTGTTTGGATCGAGTTAACGAATTGATTGCGATCGCAACCGAGCAAGTTAATACAGGTGATTTAAATACCCTGAAGCGCTTGCAAGAAGAGTATGCTGCTGAATTAGCTACTCTACGCGGTCGTATTGATGGTTTGGAATTCCGTGCTGCTGAATTAGAAAGCAATCAGTTCTCTACCACCGCTAGATTGAAGGGTGAAGCAATCTTTGCTGTATCTGGTGCTTTTGGCGATGAGAAAGTTGGCGGTGGAGACATCGATGAGAACGTAATCTTAACAGACCGCGTTCGCTTAACATTTGATAGCAGTTTCACTGGTAAGGACAAGTTGAGAGTTCGTTTGCAGGCTCGCAATACTCCTGGATTTGATGATATCACGGGCACCAGAATGGCTCGTTTGGGCTTTGAAGGTAGCAACGACAATGATGTTGAACTCACCGAATTAAATTACAGCTTCAAGCCTGCGAAGGGAGTCATGGTTAAGATTGACGCTAATGAAGCCGATCTTAACGATAACGTTAACGTGTTTAACCCATTGTTTAAGAGCAGTGGTGGTGGTGCTATCTCTCGTTACGGACGCTTTAACCCCATCTACCGAGCTGCCAGCGGTGACGCTGGTGTAACAGCTACCTTGGGTGGTAAGAAATCTCCTATCAAATTGACTGGAGCTTATACTTCTGGCAATCCTACCAAAACCGATAGTGGCTTTTTCAATGGCGATAATGCGTTCTTAGGTCAGCTAGAATTGAAACCTATGAAATCTTTGAATCTAGGTTTGACCTACGTGCGTCGTTTTGATAGCGGCAGTGCCAATGTTACTGGTAGCACCGGTAGTAGCTTAGCTAGAAGACCTTTTGGTAGCGGTGTTGCAACCAAGTCCAATCACTACGGCGTACAAGCTGCTTTAAAGCTCAGCAAAAAGACAACTCTTGCTGGCTGGTACGGTTTTGTTGATGCAGATGAATTTAATGGTAGTGGAGATTCAGAAATTAAGTACTGGGCTGCTACACTCGGTATGAAAGATTTTGGTGCTAAGGGTAATACCTTGGGTGTCATTTTCGGTCAGCCACCAAAGTTAACTGAGGTTAGTGGTTTTACAGGTGTTACTGAAGACGAAGATACTTCTTACCACTTAGAAGGTCTTTACAAGATGAAGCTTAACGACAATATTGCTATTACTCCTGGTTTATTGGTAATCTTCAACCCCGAACACAACAACGATAACGATACCGTTTACGTTGGTACATTACGTACAACCTTCAAGTTCTAAATCTTTTGAATTAGAGCGCTATATTAGACGGGGCTCGAATGCCTATCCCACAAGTTTTTAACCTGCTGCTAGCAGGTTTTTTTATATGTTCTATTTACTATCTATTCGACTTACGTAATGCAGGTTATCGTAGATGCAAAATAATTAAAAGAATTAGCAACTAATTACAAATTAAGAATTATCGGCTGGTGGTCTATCATTACTCCAAGCCCACCATACATAAGAGCAGTTACAGTAATAAAATTCCTGCCATTTACGACGATATCCTTCTGTAACTACAGGAGAACGTCTATTTATCCAAACTTTTTGTGCTTCACGACTTGTTGAACCACACTTAGGACAGCAGAATTCTAACGCATGAGTAGCTTGATTTGTCCATTGGGGAGCTACAGGAGCAAAAGCATCCATAAAAATTATTTAGTAAGTATTGGGCATTAGGCATCGGGCATTAGGCGTTGGCAAGCCGGTAATTTTACTTTACTATTTCATGTTGTATATTTTCAGATTAGGCAAGAAAAGTTAGCAACTCACAATTGCATATTTCTTCAGGATTTGTAGTGGTTTGAGATTGCAACTTCACCTTTCAATGACTCAAAATAAGTTATCGCTAGCATTTCCTATCAGTAAATTAATCAGATTTTATTAGCCACAGACCTAATAATGGCTTGTTGTGTAGAGTATATGGGGTTTGCATAAAGTATCTCAACACATACAAATAAACATTATCCATACATATCTATTCTCAATTCCCAAACAAAAATTATGGAGCCAAAGGTCGAAATTCGTTACTTGTCAGATTTGATGCCTGCTTCAGCTAGAGGTTCGGTAAAAATAATTAGTAAACCGGAACAAACAAAGGTAGTTGATGTATCATTTCCCTTACCTTGGCATCGAGAAAGACCAATATATATTAACTTTGATTTATGGCGCAATCTTAGCAAGCAGCAACGAGATTTACTGCTGTTGCGTACTGCTAGCTGGCTGATGGGAGTAGAGTGGTTTCAGCCTAATATATATCAAGGTGTTGCATTAATTGGTCTTTTTGGTAGTTTGATTGAATCGGCTCAGGGCGATGCAGTGGGAGTAGTTGCTGGTGCTGGATTAAGTGCGATCGCTATTTTACGTTGGTATCGCCGCAATCGTTCCCAAGAGTCGGAAGTTGCTGCTGATATGGCTGCTATTCGTTTGATGACACGACGAGGTTACAGCGAAACAGAAGCAGCAGAGTATCTGTTAAAAGCAATCGAAGCTGTTGCCAAAATTGAAAAGCGTTCTACTTTTAATTTTATAGAGTTAGTTCGCATTCAAAATTTACGAACTATAGCAGGTTTTTCTGAGTTAGGAGTTTTTAATAAGTAGTAATTAGTAAGTAGCAAGCAGCAAACATAAGTATAGTTTAAGACTAGTTTGTTGCCAATTAAACAAAAGGGAAAAGATAAGGTTGTGGCTGTATTGCACTCTACAGAAAACTACTATATTAATCCTATATGAGTTGCGAGAAAGATAGGTGTCTCTATTCCTGGTTTTTCAAAAACCGGGTTTCTAAGCTACTTCGGGATTTAGGAATGCTATATATTTACTTACAATAAAAAACTTTGTATTCGTACCCATCAACTGCTGGTAAAGTTTGAGTATTGGCAATACATGATGGTACAACAGTCAATAAATTATCGTTAATTGTGCGGAAGTTTGTTAACCATAAGTCGAAAGGGCGCGACAAGGTTTGTATTTCTTCTACTAAAGTATTGGTTGCAGTCTCGGATTGTTGATTTTCGGGAATAATTAGAAACTGAGCATTTAATGGCGAATTGCTGGCTTTAATTTCTTTGGCTATACCCATAATTTCCCCAGTCTGGGCTAAGCTGCGATGAGTAGTAGCAATCAAAACAGGTTTGCTTCGGGATACATTTTCGATTATAGGGATTAGTAAATTAGGCTGATAATACTTTTGATATCCAAGGTTGGATACTACTGTAATAGCGCTTAATAATCCCATCAACCACATCAGGGCTACAGCAGATTTTCCACTGATTTTGAATTTAGGAAATACTGGATTAGTAGATATATTTTGATGCCAGCAAGCGCCAAGTATAGCACCTAACAATAATATGACTACAGGAAAATAAACGAAGTTGTAGCGAGCGCCTCTAGTAATATCGATGCCGAAAAAATAAGTAATGATAAAAAATAGAGAAATTACTGTTAAAAGAACACTAGAAAATGTCTGAATCATCAAACGCTTTTTTGGCTGAGAATACTGAATTTTGTAATTACGCACTAAAATCGGTAATGCCCAGATAAAGAAAATTAGCATTACTAAACCTGAAACAATTACCACCCCAATCTGTGAAGATTCAACCGGTAGCAAAGAAATAATTGTAATCCAGCCAGCTAAGGATTGAAAAATCGGGTTGAACAAATCTAAAAAATTGCGATCGCTACTTTTTATCCACTGAGTTAATTGTCCGGTATAACGATTGTATAGAAATAAATTTAGCCAAAATAAACTAGTAGCGATTGTACCGATAACGGCAGCATAAACAGTCCACCACAATTTTAAATTACTAATTCTAGATTTAGGATTCAGCCAGTATTTCATCAAAACTACGGCTTCACCACAAAGAATAAGGCTGAAAAAGTAATGAGTCGAGATTCCTAATGCATTAATAATAAACCAGTAGAGGGCAATCATAATTGGTAAAGGCTGTTGTTGCTGAATGCGGCGCACGGCAATTACCAAACAGCACAAGGAAGCAATTACCCACAAGCTTCCTAAAGTATAGTGGCGAGCTTCCTGGGCTAAAAAAATAGAGTAGGGAGATACAGCCATGAATGCAGCTGCTATTTGTGCTATTAAACTAGAACGAAAACTGATTCGTGCTAATCCGTAAACTGATGGAATCGCAGCAATCCCAAATATTGCACTAATACTACGTGCAGTAAATATTAAATCTTTTCCAGACCATAGAGACATCCACCAATGAGCTAAGACAAAATAAACTGGAGGATGAATATCTTCTGTTAATAGTTTTTCTAATACCTCTTGAATGCCGAAATTAGGATTAAATTGTAAAGGCTGTAATAAAGTTTCAATACTTATGATTTCATTTAATGGTACAACTTGAAAACTATTACCCAAGCTAAAAACAATCGTGGCAAACTCATCAATCCAAGGAGGTTTATTAGTTAAATTGGTAAAGCGTAATACAGTACCAATTAAAATCCATACAGTTAAAAGTATTATTTGATTAAACCAATCTTCTTTTTTGCCTAAATCATCTTTGTTCTTTGCTACGAATTGCATAGAACTCCTATATCAATATTCACAACTCAATTCACAACTTCTACATGGTCATTACTTAATTTGGGTAACTCGCCAACTGAGTTTAAGGTTTACCCAAAAATTCCATACGGTAGCTACGGCAATTGCAATTAGATTTGCAATATAGCGATTAGGAATGACAAAGTTGAATACTAAATTCAGTACTAAAACATTAATCAATAATCCTGCTAAACAAATAAGATTGAATTTCAAGAATCGCTTTAAACGCTGATGCCAACCTTGCTGTTTCGTTGCAACATCAGCAAAAGTCCAAGCGTCATTCCACAAAAAATTATTAAATATAGCAATTTCTCCGGCAATGATTTTACTACGAGTTAAAGGTAAAGCCAAAGTATTAGAATCGCTAAGCAAGTAAAGTACTGCCATATCTACAAATACTCCACTTAAACCAACCATACCGAAACGAATAAATTTACCGATGGGAAAACCCCAACGCTGGCTTAATTGTTCTACCTTTTCTGAAGAGAAACGCAGTCTTAATAAATGACGGATATAGTCAAGATAATGCCTCCAACTCACTTTACTTTCTCCATCTTGACGTTCGCAAAATACATAGCCAACTTCTGCTATTTCCTCTACTTTTCCTCTTCCCAAGACTTCTAAGAGAATTTTGTATCCTATGGGATTAAAAGTTATATCCTCTAAGCAACTGCGACGTACCATAAAAAAGCCGCTCATTGGATCGGAAACTCTACCGGTAACTCGCGGTAATATAATTAAGCCTAATAACTGGGCACCGCGAGATAAAAAACGTCGGACAAAACTCCAGCTACTGACTCCACCATCTTCTACATGACGGCTGGCAACCGCTAAATCATTACCTTTCTCAATGGCGTTTAATAGTTCTAATAGTATATGGGGCGGATGCTGTAAATCTCCATCAATTACACCTAGCACGCGCCCTCTAGCATTTTGCCATCCACGAATCACCGCAGAAGAAAGCCCTCGTTCTTTTTCGCGGCGCATCACCTGTAATTGCGGAAATTCTGAAGTCATCGATAAAGCAGTTTCCCAGGTGCCATCCGGGCTATTATCATCAACTACGATTAATTCATAGTCTCCCGGTATAGTTTCATCAAGTAAGCTGCTTAATATCCTGACGATTTTATTGATATTGCCAGCTTCGAGATAAGTAGGAATAACCAATGAAAAAAGTATACTTTGATTGGTAACACCAACTTTAGATCGCAATCTGGGAATCCGCAAAGAGCTATTGGGTACGGATAAAAGATTCTTCGGTTGAATGATACTCATGAAGAAAAATAGTTGTGAAGGCAAAGTGCTTTTAGTTGCTTTTAGTTATTATGCTGTAAATCAGCTTTTTTGATTGGGTAATAAGCAATGGCTGTTTTAGACGTTGTCAATAATAAATTGTGTCTGGAATCAAAATCTACGATGCACTTAATTTTATAAGCAGGCGTTACAAATTGATATTACCTGCAAAAATAAACTATGTGTTTAATTTGAGAAATACTAATTTTAGATATATTGCCGTGAAAAATTCTGTGAAGAGTGAAGTTGATACTATTCTTGAACGTGCTTTAAGCGGTTACGATCTATCTCCCGAAGAAGGGATTGCATTATTAAGACAAACCCATCCAAGCGCAATTTCTACCATCCATACAGCAGCCGATAAATTAAGATTCTCTCAAGCTGGGGATACTGTAACCTATATAATCAACCGTAATATTAATTTTACTAACATATGCGAGCAACACTGTAGTTTCTGTGCATTCAGAAGAGATGAAAGCAATGAAGGTGCTTTCTGGTTGGATTGGGGGCAAATTTTAGAAAAAACCACAGATGCAGTAAAACGAGGTGCAACCGAAATTTGTATGCAAGGGGGATTAAACCCGGAAGCGAAAATAGACGGTAAATCTTTAAACTACTATCTCAAGTTAGTCAAAACTATCAAGCAAGAATTTCCTCAATTACATCTTCATGCTTTTTCTCCCCAAGAAGTGCAATTTATCGCCAGACTTGATGGACTAAATTATGCACGGGTAATAGCTGCTTTGCAGGATGCTGGTGTTGGCTCGATGCCCGGTACCGCAGCAGAAGTATTAGACGATAAAGTCAGACGTATTCTTTGTCCCGAAAAAATTGATACAGCAACTTGGTTGGAAATTGTCAGCACTGCCCATCAGCTTGGCTTGCCAACTACCAGCACCATGCTCTGTGGACATATAGAAACTATAGAGCAGCAAATCGGACATTTAGAAAAATTGCGATCGCTGCAACAAATTGCAGTAAATAAAGGCTATCCGGCTCGGATTACAGAGTTCATTTTGTTACCATTCGTCGGACAAGAAGCACCAAAGCCTTTACGCAACCGCGTCGGACGCGATCAGCCCGATTTGAATTCTTCACTATTACTTACTGCCGTAGCCAGGATTTATCTCGGCAATTGGATACCCAACCATCAACCTAGTTGGGTAAAACTGGGAATTGACGGCGCTGCAAAAGCTTTAAATTGTGGCTGCAACGACATTGGTGGGACGTTAATGGAAGAGCATATCACCACAATGGCAGGTGCTGTAGGTGGTACCTGCATGGAAGTAAAAACTTTAGAAACCACCATAGCTTCTTTAGGAAGAACTTATCAACAGCGCAATACCCTTTACGAAACTGTTTGAAGGGAATAGGGAATGGGGAATAGAGAAGACAATTCTAGATTTTAGGATGAGCAATTTGCAAGGTAATTGTTAACTGTTCACTGCTCACTGCTTGCTGTTTACTGTTCGCTGCTTAACGCTTCTTCAAGAAACGATCCCTAGGATACAAATACAAGATACGATGGACGTTGATTTAAGTATTTGTTCACAAACAATGCATATGAAGCGCTATTGGTCACGTTTACTTGCCTTAGTTTTAGTTGTAGTTATAGGTTTGACTGGATGTTCCGGCGCTCCAGATAAACTGACTGGCGATTATCGGCAAGATACTTTAAACATTGTCAACGTATTGAGAGAAGCTTTAAACTCACCCGATGATGCTGCCGACAAAGCAGCAGTTCAAGCACAAGCACGTAAAAAAATTAATGAGTTTGCGGCTCGCTATCAGCGTAATACATCTGTATCCGGCTTAAGTTCCTTTACAACTATGCGAACTGCTCTCAACTCCTTAGCCGGACATTACAGTTCTTATCCAAATCGTCCGGTACCAGAAAAACTAAAAAACCGCTTGGAAAAAGAGTTCAAGCAAGTAGAAGCTGCGCTTAAACGTGGTTCGTAATTGCAATCTGACTTTATTAATTTGCGGTTAGTAGTTAGGTTTTGAGAAAAACAACTACTAATCGTAACTATTTATTAATATTTTCTTAATTTTTTCTTAAGCTTTCACTATTTTTGATTTATTGTCAATTATCCTTTATTTGTTTTAGGTAAAGGGCAGTATCATTTTTATTTCTAGCTTTAATTAAAATTAGACTCGTTTTTCCAATAGTAGATTTTATACTCCTATGATACGAGCCGGATATATAAAAAAATTCATCACCTATAGATAGACGGGAGCAATCGTCAGCTATAATACGATGTTTATACATAAAACTTTTTATACTAAAATTGCCGACGAATTTATCGCTTGTCGCAAAATATTAGAGCAAACTTAATTACTAAAATAATTACGTACTATATCTACCTACAGATACTGGGATATATGTAAACGCCATAAAACAAATATATAATTGCTTTGAATCGTGGCTATTGACATTTTGAAAAAAATCGAATATTGATATACGGCAACAGAAATGGAAACGATCGAGTCTATAAAATCTAGGCTTTAAAGCTCCCATCTTGCTTTTTATGTAATAAAATACACGTTACCTAATAGAAGTGTATTGGGGTTGGTTACTTTTTTAAATTTTATTAGTGAGTATGTCTAAGCGTCCCTTGAATGTCGCAAAACCAAAGTTAATTTTACGACAACTGTTTGCAGTAATTTTCAGTACAACCCTGTTTCTTCCCTACCTAAAAACTCAGTCAGCGAACGCACAAGTAACCAGGTATTGCCATATATCATCTACCGAAGTTAAACGAAAAGAACAATTGCGTTTGTTAGCACGAAAAGGTAATCAGGAAGCAGCAAATCGTTATCAGCAATTAGCGAGACAGCATTCACGAGCAGTACAAGACTGCCGCAGACGTACCTGGCCTCAAGTTCAAGCTGTTTGGTTGCGCTTGTATCCCTGCGACGTTCGAGCAGGGGCACTTGACAAAATTATGGATAATATTGTCAACCTAGGGTATAACCAAGTTTACGTAGAAACTTTTTACGATGGACGAGTATTATTACCAGCAAGCTCGAATAGTACAGCATGGCCTTCTGTAATTCGTACTAAAGGTCAAGAAAATACCGATCTATTGGCTCAAGCCATTCAAAAAGGACGGGAAAGAGGTTTAAAAGTATACTCGTGGATGTTTACCACTAATTTTGGCTATACCTATGCTCGACGTAAAGATAGAGAAGAGGCGATCGCTCGTAATGGAAAAGGTCAAACAAGCCTTTATGTAGTGGATAATGGCTCTCAAGTATTTGTAGATCCTTATAACTTACAGGCAAAGCGTGACTTCTATCAAATGGTAACGGAAGTAATGCGCCGTCGTCCAGATGGTGTACTATTTGACTACGTGCGCTATCCGCGTCAAGCAGGTAAAGATTCTATTGCTACAAGAGTTACAGATTTGTGGTTGTATAGCAAATCTACTCAGCAAGCATTATTTCAACGAGCGCTGAATAATAAAGGATTGGGGCTAATTCGGTTATTCTTGAGCAAGGGATACGTTACCTCATCAGATATAGCAAGGCTTGACGAACAGTATCCTCAAGAAGGAGAACCTTTATGGCAAGGGCGTACTCCACCCATTGAACAAAAAGCGCTTAATTCTCCACAAGAAAGACAACCTTTACTACAATCAGAATTGTGGCAGCTTTCTGTAGCTCATGCAATGCAGGGCATTCTTGATTTTGTTGCCCTTGCTGCTTATCCAGCCCAGCAACAAGGATTACCCGCAGGAGTAGTATTTTTCCCTGGTGGAAATAAAACAGTAGGAAAAGGTTATGATTCTCGCTTACAGCCTTGGGATAGATTTCCAAGTTCCTTAGAATGGCATCCGATGGCTTACGGAAAATGCGGTACCAGTAAATGTATTGTTTCTCAAGTAAGGCGAGTATTAAACACGGCTAAACCTGGAACTCAAATAATCCCAGCCTTAGCCGGTGCTTGGGGTAAATCCGTCAGCAATCGTCCACCTTTAGAAGTTCAAATGCGAAATTTGAGTAAGTACAAGCCATATCTTAAAGGAGTCAGCCATTTTGCTTACTCTTGGCAAAATCCCCAAGACGATACCAATCGAAAATTCTGTCGAGTGCGTTAATTTTTAGGGAGGAGTTAGGAGTTATGAGTAGCAAGTAGCAAGTAGCAAGTAGCGAGTAGCAAGTAGCAAGTAGCAAGTAAAATACTAATTCTTTGCTATTATCGGCTTCGATAGCATCTATTTCCACTAGCGTTACTCACTACTTATTGCTCTTTACTCGTTACTTGTTACTCGTTAATTATGACTCGCTGCTTATCCTCTTGCCTCCCCCATCTCCTATTCCCTACTGCCTGTAATTACAAGCTTTGTGGCTGCAACTTCAGATATTCAATGAAATCTAAAAGTTCTGCATCAGTGAGTTGTTGACGCGAGCGTTTGTGATATTTTTGTAGCAAATACTGCCTTCCTTGTTCTGTATTCCAATTTAAAAGCCTCAAATATTTATCGGATTGAGCAATCAAATTTTCTCGCAATTGAGCAGTTGTCAGTTCATCATCAATATGCGAAGCTTTACGATTAATCTTCAAACTGATATTTTTTCCTAAAGCTTGCCAGTTGATTTCCTTATGTTCTTCCCAGCTTACATCTATACTTCTATAAGTTGCTGGATTATAGACTTTACAAAAAACAATTTTTTTATCTCCAGGTTCAACTGCAATTGTTAACGGGTGCTGTAATTCTTCTGAACTAAGTTTATCCAAAGACAATAGCAAACCTTTAGAGAAGTAAGAATCGCTACCAGAACGTACAACATAAGGTTTATCGGCGAGAATATATAAATCGGTTTTTTCCGTTTCTCCAAATGAAGTTTCTACCTTCTTATTAACTTCTATTCGCGTTATTACCCCAGTCAAGGCTTTATCGTAAATTGGAATTTGCTTTTTCTCTTCAGAAAGCGAGTACCAACAGTAATCATTTTCTCTGCTAACAAAAATATACTGCAATCTTGGAATCGGGCCAAAACCTAATTTGATATCCATATTTATCGTAAATGCTTTTATCAATATTTTTTACAATCCGCTATCAACGGCTTTTATATATAATTCCCCTTGATAAACTCTGAATCACTATTAGGGAAGATATTTCAGGCAATTAGCTAACCATAAGTCAAACTCTATTCAGCTTTTTAGTACATACATATTATAAACAGATAATCAAGATAAAACCCTCCAATCTATGAAGGGCTAAGTGATGTTCAAAATGTAAAAGTGATTTTAGCTACCAAAGAAATAGTTCATATTGATTTGAATATTAGTCCTCGAACCAACCACAAATACAGCCGAATCGCCAAATTTAGGTGGTCCTGTAACAATTCTAGGATTACGAGAAAAACCAAAACCTTCTTTAGGAATACCTAAGCCGTTTGTATTAAGTTTACCATCGCTATTTTTGTCGTGAAACATTGCCACAGCATAAGTTCCAGCTTTTAAAGAAGGAATATTCAATTTGATGTTGCTATTTGCGAGCTTGACGCATTGTGCCTTTACAGCACGTTTATTATTGCTAGGAAAACCACGACTGCTAGAAAAAAGGCTAAAACAAACTTGTCCTTTTTGATTTTTGAGTCCTTTAACAGTGACTGAAAGATTGCTATTTACACTACCTTCAGCGCTGGGTAAAAATGCTAAATTTCCTATAACGCTCAAAAGTGCAATACCGACTTGAAACTTCTTCTTTAGTAAATTCATACAAATTGCCACCGAAACAAACTCTTACAGAATAAAGCAAATAATTCACTCTATAAATTTACTAGTACACAATGTTACGGCTGCTATCAGTGAGTTTTACAATGTAGCGTAGTTTTACTTTTAACTTAGATTATTTGGATCTATACCCAATGCTTTCAAACGTTCTGCCAACATTTGCGCTCTATTTTCCGCTTCTTGACGGCGTTGTTCAGCTTCAGTAATCCGTTCTTCAGGCGTAAAAAATCTTTTTCCCGATTCGTCGTACCAATACATCCATTCTCGGGTGATACCTTGGTAAGTTCCTCTTTCGCATCCAATCCCCAATCCGATTTCCTGTAACCAAACGGGATTTCCGGATTGCAATACATATTCGCTATTTACTAACTTATACACCTCCAAAGGCGCTTTGCGACGACGTTGGGGATTGTACACCACATAATATAGAATTTCCGATTCAGCATAAAATTCTTTCTTGCTGCTGTATTCTCCTCGGTAAGTTTGGGAAACAACTTCTAAAACCATAGTTGGAAGTTTCTGCTCTTCCCAAAGTACGTAACTCAAACGTAGAGTTTCATCAATAAAACGCTCAACACCCAAACTGAGAAACCCATCTGGGACAATAGCCGGTTTCTTGACATCGTAATAAATCCCCATATCCACCCCAAAAAACCAATCCCGACGCTCAGCCCAAATCAAAGCGAGTATAGCTTTGAGTAAACCAGGAATTAAATCTTGCAGTTCATTATCCACGGGAGTTTCGTCCGAGTCTGGTAATTCTTCAGAAGAAGGTAAGCAGTGTAACGGGTTGTAGTTTAGCATGGAAGGTTTACCGCAATGGAGGGGATTATATAGATATTTTAGTTAACCATTATTTATTATTAATGATTGATTTTGGTTTCCATCTACGCTCTTGCTGTTCGAGCGATCGCCTAACTTTTGATGTATCTATTTGAGGCATATGTAGCTCTACTAATTCTACAGTTTCAGCGACGAGTTCTTTTAATTGACTCGTAGTAGATAAAGGTTCTTGATGATAAAGATTTTCTAATCGCTCGTATAAATTTTCTCATACGTTTAAACTGAAAGTTCGTGTAATACAAACGATTCAATCCTGCTAAAACACCCAAAATATTTTGTTCTGCTTCCAAACGTATGTGATGCTGAAAAAGTGTTGTGTCTCTTGCAGGAATGCATTCAAACAGCGCAAACTACTTTCTGAATTGGTACGGCTTGTAATTTTAGATGTTATACCTATAAAAAAAGGAAGATTATTTAATATGATTGATAAACAATTACTAATTCAATAAATAGAATCTTTACCTTCAGAATTATTAACTGAAGCATTAGATTTTATTCGTTTCATCAAAGTTAGTCATGCCAAACGTCAATCAAAAGATGATAGTAGCTCAAATTTAAATACTCAGCAGCAATCGGGAAAAATTCTTTATCCACTACATAATACACAGCCATACAGCTACGATAACTCAACAGAACCCGTTGCTCTGGAAGATAGGGAATTTTTGCAATGATTGTAAACCTTCCTTAACCCAACTTACTGACTCTCTCTTCCTTTCTTTCCTCTGCGCTCTTTGCGCTCTCTGCGGTTTATTTAAACCGTAATTTTTAGTAAATTATACAAATTAAATAATTGATAAATAATGGATTACGATAATTACAGCTATAGCTGGTGCGTGACGGCAAAATCTACTGGTTTAGCTAGGCTTAATAATTAATTGTAGCCGTCACACACCCTACAAATAAATAATTTTCCCACAACTCCATAAAAAAAAGGACAGGTTTCAAAACCCGTCCTTCTATCAAATAAAAACTACTTCAAATTCAAACTAATTGCCAATTTCCGGCGCACTCATCGACACCGCAGGCACTTTTTGCTGAGCCAAACTCGGTACGGAATCGCGCAATCTTTCCGTCAATTGTAATGTTGTTGAGTCGTAAATCTGAGTCAAAATCTTGGGATACAAACCAATTCCAATAATTGGAATCAACAAACAAGCAACAATGAATATTTCACGGGGTTCGGCATCAATGAGTTTCTGAGTTGAAATTAACTCCTTGTTTTCATCACCGTAGAAAATCTCCCGCAACATTGATAGCAAATAAATCGGTGTCAAAATAACACCAACTGCCATCAAGAACACCACAAATATTTTGAAAGTGTTGTTATAAGCATCGCTAGTCGCAAAACCAACAAATACCATCAACTCTGCCACAAAACCGCTCATTCCTGGCAATGCTAAAGAAGCCATAGAACAAGTGGTAAACATGGCAAAGATTTTACCCATTTTTTGACCAACACCGCCCATTTCATCGAGCATCAAAGTGTGGGTTCTATCGTAAGTCGCACCAACTAAGAAGAATAAGCTCGCTCCAATTAAGCCGTGGGACACCATTTGCAGTACAGCCCCGCTCAAACCTAAATCGGTGAAGCAAGCAATACCGATAAGCACAAATCCCATGTGGGAAATTGAAGAATAGGCAATTTTCCGCTTCAGGTTACGTTGAGCAAAGGATGTCAAGGCGGCGTAAATAATATTTACAACCCCCAAAATGATTAATGCGGGAGCAAAATAAGCATGTGCATTGGGAAGCATTTGAGCATTCATCCGAATCAATGCATAACCGCCCATTTTTAATAAAATTCCTGCTAGCAACATATGCACCGGCGCTGTAGCTTCACCGTGAGCATCTGGTAGCCAGGTATGCAAAGGAATAATGGGTAATTTAACTGCATAAGCTATCAAGAAAGCAGCATATAACCCAAGTTCCATTTTGAGGGGAAAATCTTTAGCACCTAACGTTGCCATATCGAAGGTAACATTATTGCCATAAAATGCCATTGTTAGGGATGCGAGCAAGATAAATAGCGAACCACCAGCAGTGTACAAGATAAACTTGGTGGCTGCATATTGTCGCTTTTTACCTCCCCAAATTGCCAGTAGCAGATAAACCGGAATCAATTCTAATTCCCACACGAGGAAAAATAACAGCATATCTTGTACTGCGAATACAGCAATTTGTCCGCCGTACATTGCCAGTATCAAGAAATAAAATAGCTTGGGTTTAAAGGTTACCGGCCAAGCTGCCAAAACTGCTAGCGTGGTGATGAATCCAGTCAAAATAATTAAGGGCATTGACAAGCCATCTGCCCCTACCGACCAATTTAAATCTAATTGGGGAACCCAAGCATAACTCTCTACCAATTGCAAATCGGGATTTGAGAAGTCGTACTGAGTATAAAAAGCGGTAACAATCAGCGCAAAGTCTATCAAGCCGACTATCAGGGCAAACCAGCGTACTGTTTTACCGTCTTTATCGGGAATGATAGGAACCAGCAGCGATGCTGCTATTGGCAACAAAATAATCGTTGTTAGCCACGGAAAATTAGCTATATTCATCTCTTTTGCTTAGGAAGGAATAATAAATTTTGGCTATCAACTACTAGCTATTAATTAGCAGTTTTTTTTTGATTTGGCGGGAATGTTCCGGTTGATTTAACAAAAATTGAAAGTCGGTAATGGGTAATAGTTAATAGGTAATTGGGAATTGTTGATAGGGTTAAAGGCTCTCATATTGAAATTTTCTCCCCATCTGCCCATTTCTCCATCTCCTTGTCTCCCCCTGAGCCGCACCCTTGCGGGTGAACGGGTTGCGCCACTTGCTACAGCGCGGGGAACCTTAGCGGAGTAGTAGCTTACCATCTCTTCTAATTCCCATAACCTTCCCATAACCTCAAAAAGATGAAGGCAGAGAAATTAGTTTATCTGCCTTCATCCCCATTCATCTGATTCTTTAATCTCTGGGTATTTCAAGCGTTAAAACGCTGCTTAACCAGTAGAAACGTAACATATTACATTTCTATATCAAGTAACACCAAAGACAATTACCAAGCCCAAAACAGCTCCAAATATAATCAAAGCGTAGAGTTGTGCGCGTCCGGTTTCGATGTACTTTAAACTTTCACCACTGAAAAGGGTAAAAATTCCGGTGAGGTTAACAGCACCATCAACAACTCGGAAGTCAACTTCCAATACTTGTCTGGCTAAACGACGCAAGCCGAGAACAAATACCCGGTGGTAAATATCATCGAAGTACCACTTGTTGAGAGATAGCTTGTAAAGCGATGGGATTTTAGCCGCAATGGCTGCTGGATCGATTTTTTTGGCTCGATACATTAATACAGCCAAGATAATTCCTGCAACGGCTATAGCAACTGAAATTCCTGCCATAGTATAAAACTCAGTGGCATCGAATTCGGCAGTTTTTTCCATCACTTCAGCTAATGTTTCGCTGGGTGGATAGATAAACTCCTCAAAATAATTTTTATAAGGAGTTCCTACTAAACCAATTAGCATTGAGGGAATTGCTAAAACCATCAACGGTAAAGTCATCGTCCACGGAGATTCATGGGGTGTATCGCTGTGTCCGTGACTATCGTGTGAATGGTCGTCGTGAGCTTCTAATTCTCCCTGCTTCATTGCTCCAGGGCCGAAATTGCTTGCAACTGCTGGTTGAGTCAACTTACGCAAAATATTTTCATCTTTACCCCGGAATTTACCTTCAAATGTCATGAAATACATTCTAAACATATAGAAAGCAGTAATTCCGGCAGTTAACCAACCTACAAACCACAAAAATGGATTAACGGCAAAAGCAGAACCAAGAATTTCATCTTTTGACCAAAAACCCGCGAAAGGTGGAATACCAGAAATTGCCAAGCAACCAATCAAAAAGGTAATTGCGGTAACTGGCATATATTTCCGCAGTCCGCCCATTGCTCGCATATCCTGAGCCACAACTGGATCGTGACCTACAACTCCCTCCATTCCGTGAATTACCGAACCGGAACCAAGGAACAGCATCGCTTTAAAGTAAGCATGGGTCATCAAGTGGAAAAAACCGGCAGTATAAGCACCTACTCCCATTGCCAAAACCATATAACCAAGTTGGGAAATGGTTGAGTATGCCAAACCTTTCTTGATGTCGTTTTGGGTTATAGCAATAGTTGCTCCCATAAACGCAGTAAATGCGCCAACATAAGCAATGACGTTCATTGCTGCCGGAACATGTTCAAATACTGGGTACATCCGAGCAATTAGGAAAACCCCCGCAGCCACCATTGTCGCCGCGTGAATCAAGGCAGAAATCGGGGTAGGGCCTTCCATTGCATCCGGGAGCCAAACATGCAGCGGAAACTGAGCCGATTTTGCTACCGGACCTAAGAAGACTAAAATTGCGAACAAAATTGCTAGGACGTTGCTAAGAGAACCAGTTTGCACTAGTTCCGCAAGGCGATCGCCCATAACCTCAAACTCGAAGCTTCCCGTCGCCCAGAAAAGTCCTAATATGCCCAACAACAAACCAAAGTCACCGACTCGGTTGGTCACAAAAGCCTTCTGGGCTGCATCTGCTGCTGACTTGCGGTCGTACCAAAAGCCAACCAGCAGATAGGAACACATCCCGACCAGTTCCCAAAATATATAAATTTGTACCAAGTTTGGACTAACAACCAAACCCAACATTGAGGAGCCAAACAAGCTTAAATAGGCGTAGAACCTTACATAGCCTGGATCGTGAGACATATAGCCATCGGTGTATATCATCACCAATAAGGCTACGCTGGTCACAATTGCTAACATTACAGCCGTAAGGTGGTCAACAGTATAGCCCATTGTCAAATGAAAGCTACCTGCTGCTGCCCATTCCAAAGTGCGCGTATAAGCCGGATGTCCTTGGATTTGACTCCACAACAAACTAAACGACAGCCCCATAGCTGCTGCCATTAAAGAAATAATTAATACGGCATTTAGCTGTCGTAGGCGGTTAGTCACCTGATTAAACGAAATTAAGCCTAAGCCTACCAGCATCGCTCCTAAAAGCGGTAAAACTGGAATCAGCCAAGCATATTGATAGATTACTTCCATCACTGATGCCTACTTTTAGAATTCTTCACTCTTATTAGAACATTGCTGCGAAGTAGAAAATGTTTCGCTGCGACAGAGGAAAATCTCTGCCCTTGGTTAAAAAGTGCCATAAGAATTTTTTTAGAAAAAAAATTTTCATGGGTACTCGTCATTTATCTATCTACAAAGCAATTGTCCTGGTCGGAACTGTTAATAATTGTGACACACACAATTTAAGATAAAATACCCCACCCAAGGATTATTTAGGTGGGGTTATTAACAATAGTTCCATTTCGATTGCTAAATTTTCTCAAGAATCAAAGCTCTGACATACAGGTCTCAACACCAATGACTGCAATGCTTTGAAGCTGTACCCAAGCGCCGGATATCTTTAGAAAATATAGACACTGACACCCCAATTTCTAAAATTTTTTTTTACTTTTCTTAAGCAATTTCTTAAACAAGCTCTAAATTAACACTCACAAAGCATCCGTTTCACTAAAACCAGAGGAATACTTGCTCGCTTGGCTTTCTTGCTGCACTGAGTAGAGGTTTTATATACTCAAACGTTTCAAAGGTTTTAACGTTTAAAGCAGTATTTCCGGTATGCCCTATCCAACAAAGTTCGCAATGCAAAATGGTAATTATGATTTATGTCTAAATTACCCTACAGGCAAGCATTTTAATTTGTTTGTAATACTGCTTTAGAGCGCAAGCTACAAAGAGCCAAAAAATTTAGTAATTTTAAGCACCTAGCTTTAACGGACGATAATCTAATTCCGTATGAACTCTGCCACCATAAGTTTGAGGTAAATTTGTGCAGCAATATTTCATTTCAGTTAAAGCCGCGAATAAATCTTCTCTACCTCTAAAACCTTCTAAACGCTTTCGGACAATACCGTTTTCAATCAACAATAAAGTTGGAAGAGTTTTTAGTTTATAAGTGGTAGATAGTTTGAAATTATCATCAGCATTGACTCCAACTAACTTAATTTCTTCGCCACATTGAGATTTAAATTGAAATAATAAAGGTTTGATGATGCGACATAAGCCACACCAAGGTGCTTCAAAATTAACTAAAACTGGAACTTGAGATTCTAAAACTTCTTTTGTAAATGTCCGTTCATTAACCGACAACACCATGATGCCTCTTGAACTTAATGGTTTTCATATTATCACTCCTTGCTATAATCGCTAATGCAATTTGACTGCAAAATCGATCCATAGACTTTTATACTCACGTATACTTAAAGCAACATTATCTACTTTGATAATTGCTTACCTGTTTCATTTCCCGATGCGCCCCTTGCTTTAAAGAGGCAAAACTCTTCTAATTTCGCCCTGGCTTGCCTTCCTTAACTTGGAAGTCTTGTTTTAACCTATAGACTACATAGCATTATTGTTATGTAGCCTTGACTTACAAGTCGTAGTTTAAATTTTGACTTCTAATCAGTTAAAGCTGCCGCCATCTAATATAACCGATAGATTGGCGAAACTGGCGTAAATTTGCCGGTCGAAGAGGTGGATAACGATCTGCTACCTACTATTAAATCTCTACTTACTCAAAAAAAACACCCCCAAATCAAAACTATATTCGACAACGGGCAAGCTTATCCCAGGGACTTATACTGTACATAACAAAGCATGTGAATTTGTTATTTTGATCTGCCCTCTAAATAAAAAAGTTATACTTACTTCCCACAGCACTTTGAATTTATCCTACATTGAATCGGTCGCAGCTCAAGGCTATTGAAGCTTTAATATTTCCGCGCTCAATGCTTGCTGCCGTAAGTATTTAGATGACCCAAACGGTCTACCATTCTACTCTACTAGTTAAACTCATCAAAAAGGGGTGAGACCACCAAAATAAAACTACAAAGCAGGCAACTCCTAAATAAGCAGGACGTAAAAATTCTTTTGCCTTGATTGATTGACGACCATCAAAAACCGCTGCAAAAGGAATAATACTAGTACGTTGCTTTACTTCCTCAAAGGCTTCACCATAACGTGCATACAAACGGCGATCGCCATGCCATACCGCAAATAAATGATGCAGTACTAAACCGATAGAGGTAACAAGTGTAAAACTAGTACCTATCCATAAAGTATGAGCAACGCACCAAATTATTTGTCCTACCATTTGTGGATGCCGGGTAATACGAATAATTCCAGTTTCGTACATATGAACTTGTGGCTTGGAGATAGCAGCAACTTCCAGTAGATTAAATGTAGAAGGATATAAAAATACAAAAGAAATTGCCGATAATACCCAGACCAAAGTTTGTATTCCGGGCACATTTTGTACCTGCCAAAGCTGCAAGCCATCATAACGATGGTTAAAAAAGTAAACAATTAAAATCACAGCTAAGACCAGGCTGACAATTGCAAATAAAATCCGATAAAGCCTTGCTCCTATGAGCTTTTCTGCTTTTTCACGCAGGGCTGCTCCTCCACTGTGAGCAATTGCAAAAGTCAATAACAGTCCCAGCATGACACAATGAGTGGAGGTAAACACGTTAGGCACAATAGTATACATAGATAAAGTTAAAGTAATTTAAAGCCTTAATATCCTTAGTACAACCAATACCATATTCATTAAAAACAAAGGATTTTGGTCAATATGTTGTGCTACTGTCTTTTTCGGGTAATACCAAATTTAAGCGTTTAATACGCATCGTTATCATTCATGCCTTGTCAATATAAAACTATGAAAGCCCGAATGTTACTAATACTACTCATGCACAAACTTGTGGGTTGAGCCTTATGTCTGACCTTCCTTTCACTTTAGATCAGTTACGAATACTCAAAGCAATTGCCGCAGAAGGGAGTTTTAAGCGTGCTGCTGACAGCCTTTATGTCTCCCAACCAGCAGTTAGCTTGCAAGTGCAAAACTTAGAAAGACAATTAGATGTGCCCTTATTTGACCGTGGAGGTCGTCGGGCACAGTTAACTGAAGCTGGGCATTTGCTTTTGAGTTATGGAGAAAAAATTCTCAGCCTCTGTCAAGAAACTTGTCGTGCGATTGAGGATTTGCAAAATCTTCAAGGAGGCACTTTAATCGTCGGTGCTTCTCAAACAACGGGGACTTATCTTTTACCCCGGATGATTGGTATGTTCCGACAAAAATATCCAGATGTGGCGGTGCAGTTACACGTTCATTCGACTCGTCGTACAGCCTGGAGTGTAGTTAACGGACAAGTCGATTTGGCAATTATTGGTGGCGAGATTCCCGCAGAATTAACGGATTCAATAGAAAAGATTCCTTATGCTGAAGATGAGTTGGCTTTAATTCTACCTGCGTCTCACCCATTCTCTAAACTCGAAACCATTCAAAAAGAAGATTTGTATAAATTACAGTTCATTGCCCTAGATTCGCAATCAACTATTCGTAAAGTCATCGATCAAGTGCTAACGCGCCATGATATCGATACGCGACGTTTGAGAGTTGAAATGGAACTTAATTCCATTGAAGCAATTAAAAACGCCGTACAATCTTCTTTGGGAGCCGCTTTTGTTTCGACTAGCGCTATTGCCAAGGAGCTACAAATGGGAATGCTTCATTTCACTCCAATCGATAGTGTAGTTGTCAAGCGGACGCTGTGGTTGATTTTTAATCCCAATCGCTACAGATCCAAAGCCGCAGAAGCATTTAGTCGAGAAATTCTACCTCAATTTGCCGCACCTGGATGGCATATAGATATGTTGAAATCATCACATACTGCCATACCAGTAAATAGCTTAGAAGTACAGGCATCCAACTTCAATGAAACCTAAGCTTGGTTAAAAGTTTTTTGTCATAGTAACAACTGCGAACCGTGCTGATTTAACTAGTAAGACAAAAATAATTATACGTTTTCCGCTATTAACCCTTGTTTAGTAGAGAAAATCATGTGTAAATATTTCTGTCGGACTACTTAAATCCAACTTTACCGTTCGCTGTCCTGGACAAATAGCTCGTGACTTGTGACTAAAAATGGAAATTTACTGTACTCGTCCCCAATGTCCCCATCCACAAAATTATTTTGTCGATCTAGACAACAACGCAACTCTAAGAACGGCTAACCAAAAATACTGCACCGCCTGTGGGATGCCTTTAATTTTAGCCGGACGTTATTTACCAATAAAGCTGCTTGGAAGAGGGGGTTTCGGAGCAGCATTTTTATCGCGCGATCGCTATACTCCAGGTATGCGAGAATGCGTGGTAAAACAGTTTCTGCCAGCTGGAAATTTAGGTTCGACTCAATTAAAACTTGCTCAAGACTTATTTGAAAGAGAAGCAGTAGTTTTAGAGGAGATTGGCTCGCAACACGAACAAATTCCTGACTTGTTTGCTTTTTTCCCTGTAATAGTTCCTAGTTTGCAACCAAACGAGCAAGACCAATTTTTCTATTTGGTACAAGAATATATTGATGGAGAAAACTTAGAAGACGAATTAGTTCGTAAAGGAAAATTTTCTGTAAAAGAAGTATTATTCCTGCTGCATTCAATTCTCCCGGTACTGCAATTCGTTCACGATAAAGGCATTATCCACCGGGACATTAAACCTTCTAACATCATGCGTCATCGTAACGGTAAACTTTTTTTACTAGATTTTGGCGCAGTTAAACAAGTAACAAACAGCCCCTCGGGGGCTGTTAATTTTTCTACCGGCATATATTCTTTGGGATTTGCGCCGCCAGAACAAATGTCTGGAGCAGAAGTATTTCCTTCCACCGATTTATATGCTTTAGCTGTAACTGTCATTTTGCTATTAACCGGACAAAAGGATGTTACTAAGCTATTTGATGCTTATAGCAATCAGTTGCGATGGCAAGATAAGGTAAACGTTAGTCTTCATTTTGCCGAAATTCTAGACAAAATGCTTCGCAGTGCGCCAAATCAACGCTTTCAATCGGCAGAAGAGATATTGGTCGCTCTTGATGAGTCCGCACAACCGCTACCAGATACTTCATTAAATTACCACCAACCCCAAGCAATATCACAACTGCAACCTCCACCGCTTCCAAAACCTTCTACAAAATATAAATCCCAAGCAGCAGAATTCTCTACCTTAGAATTATTAGCCGGTTCTGCCTTTAGCGGTATGATGGGTGCATTAATTTCTATCGCTTTTTTAAGTTTATTTCAGTCGCTTCCTATTACTTTGACCACTTGTGCTGTAATCATAGGAATATTAATTTTTGCTCAAACCAGGCGATGGATTGAAAAATGGGATTTAGTAATTATTCCCGCTATCAGCCTGTTAATTTTAGTGTTTATTCCATTGTTACAAGGTGGACTTGGCATTCAAGAAATAATTATTTTATCTTTAGCTGCAAGTTTAGCTGCCGTTGCTTTAACATCGCTGTTTCGTCTTGTATATAAAATATTATCTTCAATTATTTAACTGTTTTTAAATAAAATATTAAACTTAATTTAACCATTTTAAGTTAGCCTATTCAACGTTAATGCTTGTATACTGATGTGAACATTAAGTTTTATTAAATAATTTGTCATCATAAATTATAAATAATGAATTATTAGGTAATAGTTGCAAAATTTACCGTTACTAAAATAGCAAAAACGCAATAAATTGATGAAGTTGCTAACAGTTACCTTGAATCCGGAGGTTTTTCCAATATATATTTGGCATTAAATCAATTTATGTAATTTATTTTGCTAATATATTTTTTTGAAATCAGGCTTTTGAGTCAAGATTAGATTTCAACTAAGCGAAACTAAATATATATTAAGCTATTGTTCAAAGCATATTGTTAATTGATATTCTGATTCAACTAAGGCTACAGCTATGAAATTTTCTATGTTCTACAACGGTGTCATATAAATTATATAATTTATCAATCAAACTTTATTGATAGGTGCATTTACTAAGAAAATTTTTTTATGTCACTCTGCAAGAATAAATCCGCACAGAGTTAAAATCTCTATTCTCTAAAAAGTCAATCACTATATTTATGGCGCAGAAAAACGAGACAAAGGTTTTAGTTCTAGCCCTACTAATTACTCTAGGTATAGTAGGTGGAGTATATTGGTGGTTGGCTAGAAGCTTTGATATCCCATTAGGTTCTATTAGTAACAATCAATCTCAGCCGAATCTGCAATCTGCTGGCTCTGGTTTTACTTCCGTGCAAAAAGTTCCTTCTGGATTATTTAGTTACGGGGGTAGCAGTACATGGGCACCTATTCGCAAAGAAGCTGATTCTGCTATTAAAACCGCTTTATCTAAATTTCAACTCCGTTATACAAACCCAACCACAGGTTCCCCAGGTTCAGGTACGGGTATCAAAATGCTGTTGAACAATCAGTTGGCTTTCTCTCAATCTTCACGAGCGGTGAAGGATAAAGAATATCAACAAGCACAACAACGGGGTTTTACGCTTCAAGAGATTCCAATAGCGATTGATGGTATTGCTATTGCTGTTAATCCTGACTTAAATATACCAGGGCTTACCTTAGCTCAACTCAAAGATATTTACACCGGAAAAATAACTAATTGGCAGGAAGTAGGCGGAAAAAATCAACAGATTTTACCTTATTCTAAAATTAGTGAGGGAGGGACTGTTGAGTTTTTTGTGAACAACATTTTGGAGAAAGAAGAGTTTGGTCAAAATGTTGAAAAAATTTCTACTACTACTGAAGCTTTGAGAAAAGTAAGTAAAAATCCAGGCGGTATTTACTATGCTTCTGCACCTGAAGTTGTTGGACAGTGCGGAATTAAACCTTTACCGATAGGACGAAACAAGACGCAATTAATTCCACCTTATCAAGAGCCATATGTTCCAATTTCCGATTGTCCGCAAAAGCGTAATCAACTAAATGTAAATGCTTTTAGAAGTGATGAATATCCTATGACGAGACGGTTGTTTGTAGTAGTCAAGAAAAACGGTCAAATTGACGAGCAAGCAGGCATGGCTTACGCTAATTTACTGCTTACAGATGAAGGTCAGCAGCTAATTTCTAAAGCAGGATTTGTCAGAATTAGATAACGTGTGCTAAACAAAAGCTAATAGTATAATTGCATTATCATAGTTTCTAATTTACTTAGAAATTACCACAGATAGCACATTTTCTTTGTAGGGCGCTGTGACGGGAACCCTTAAAAAATTTTTGATGAATTTCCGTCACAGCAACGGCAATAAAACGGGAAGAAAATCTATACTGCTTTTTACCTTTTTTGTGAATTCCATAAAATAGTTTAAATCGAAACTTAATACATGACGCTACAAAACTTGTTTGTTTAATCGCGTCACACAACGGTAATAAAGCCCGAGAGTCTATTTAGGTAGTACAAATACATCGATATAAACTTATTTTTGTCCCGATAGTGACGACGGGACTTTAGAGCTATTTGTTCTTCATATTTTGGGCGACAAACCTATGGTTCAAAGTGTAAATTTTAGTGTAAATTTTGTTTACATTGCAACCTAAACTTTACCAAAAGTGGCAACTACTGCTGTAGGTATTCCCGCCCGCTTTTACCCCAGAATTCGTTCCTCAATGTTCAATTAAACCCTTGCCGTTGGGGCGAACGCAAGGGAAATACGTTGCTCCCTACCAAGAATCATTCGTCCTCCCTTCAGAATGTTCTAGGTCGTGCAACAAATTGAACATTGAGGCTTTTAAATCTGGTAATTACCCGATTACCCGGAATTTGTTTGTGGTGGTCAAACAAAACGGGCAAACCAAACAACAAGCAGGTGTTGCTTATGCTAACTTTTCCCTTAATTAGCAGGAACCCGAATCAATATCACAAACTGAGTTTGTTAGAATCGGCTGACTCCTACTACGAGAAAAGTTAGCTGGCTTTATTAATTGATTCTGCTGGCAAGCAGATTAAATTATCCCCTTGAGTAAGGATTAAACCGCGCTGACGCAACTTACCCATTAGGCGGGTTACGGTGACGCGAGTCGAACCGATTGCACTGCCTATTTGTGCATGAGTGAGGGGAAAGGGCAGACAATAGCCATGAATTACTTCGGGGTCACTTTCGCTCATCGCCGGTTCTCCATACTCCTCAATTAATAAAGTAAGGAATCCTAAGAGCCGGTCGATAGTGCGTCGCTGTCCCAAGGCGCTCAACCACAGCAGTTTACGCTGGTGTTGATACCTAAAGGCATCCATAACTTCACGGCGAAAATGAGGCCAATTATCTAAATCATGCCAGTACATCCACAACACCGCTGTCTGATCGACATGGGCGTATGACTGCAAAGTAAAAGGCGATTGAGCAACAATTTCAAATGGTTGTCCCGCACCAACAAAACCCAAGAATGCTTCTTCAGGGGTTCTGTTAATCCGGCGAGACGTTAACTGAGAAGCAGTGGCACTCACTTGAGCGGTTCCCACCATGCGGATCGCACCCCTCTGCACCAAATACAGCAATCCAGGTCTAGCTGGAATTCGCTCATCTTTGCTAAAGGTGCGGCAGCGATAGTGTTCTTGTGCCCAATCAAGAATTCGTTGCCAAGTTAAAAATGGACGTGATGCCTCAGAAAAAGAGGATGGAGATTGCATAGGTAACAAAGAGCGTTCGGCTGAAGACAAAGACGACATAAAAAGGTGCAAGGAGTGTCTTTGTGAAAGGCCATCTTAGGCGTAAAACCGTTTGGCCAGCTATCCAAAAGGTAGAAAGCTGAGCTTCTACTATGACAGTTATACTTCTTACTGTACAATGTTTGTAGTAAAGTTTACCCAGAATTCAATAAATTTTATGCAATTCTAATATTCTTTCAGCAAATATAAAGATATGTCTAAAGACGGATGACATAAAATCAATGTTTCTGGGTTTACAGTGTTGTCATCAGTATATTATGTGCATCAAAAGTTACTAGTAAGTAAATACACAGCAATAGTACAGCTAATATACGGTCAATTGACTAGAGCGGTAAGTATTTATGCTCTGTCGAAAGGAAATAAAAGTATAGAAAAAAAAGATATTCCTCTATCAAGGGGGAAAAGTGATATTAAAATTTCTTATATGTCTGGTGTAGCTTTGCAGCTCTCGAAATCTCATAAATCCCAGACTTTTCCCATAGCAAACGTAATTACTTCTTGTTTATCAGCAAGTTCGGGAGCTTATTTACAGCTAGAAATTTTGCATTCAGGCGTAATTGAGGTACAAGTCAGTGACTTATTTTTAGCTGCTTGGTTGCAAGGCTTCACCGATAATAGTCGAAATAGGCAAAGAAGTGATATTGATTTGTTTGCTTCAAAACCTAGTTTTGAAAGAATGGCTATGTCGGAATTTAGTTCTGATGTATTTTCAATTCAATACGTCCATGCTAGGTGTTGCTCTTTGTTAAGACTGGCTCAACAACAAAAATTATTTGACTGCGACAAATTTTTAGCTGAGTCTATACCTTTGCTTGACAATGATGGAAAACTTATTTTGAATCATCAAGCCGAACGACGTTTGATTGGTAGTTTAGTTAGACTTTTAGACGAGTTAGAACCAGCTATTGCTCGTCCGCTCAAGTGGGAAAGAGCGGCGCTGAGTTTAGTAAAAGCATTTGCAATTTTTTGGTCTGAGTGTCGTATTTATGATAATTTAAGTCCAATTTCGTTAGAGCTTAAGATGGCTAGAATCGTGTTAATTTTAGCGACTCGATCGGCGATAAGATTTTTGCTTGAAGAAAAATTGGGTGTATCTGCTTGCTCGGAATTATGAAGTCAGGGAAAGACGGTAGAAGGGTAGAGAAGGGAAAGAAAATCAAAGAATAAAATTTGTGAGTTCATCATCCTTTACCAAACTTTGGTCTTCGGTACTAAGGAAGAATTTATGAAGATTAATTGGTAATTCCTGCTTTTTACTGCCTCATTAATGAAAATATTATAAAGTTTAATAACAGCTATTGACCAATCAAATCACTTAAGATATATTAGCTTTTGTGTGAGGAGCGAACCAGTAAGGGCACCGAGACGAAACACGGCCAGTCGTCGGTGCCCTTTCTGATTTTGTAATATATGTTCGTTCCACAAGAATTTTCATTTACTTGTAAAACACACTAAGCTATTTTTCGCTATCGTTGAATATAAACTTTTCAATTGCTGCGGCTACTCCATCTTGCTCTACATTGGGAGCCACCCAGTTAGCTCGAGCTTTAACTTGAGTGGGTGCATTACCCATTGCAACGCCGATACCGGCATATTCAAGCATTTCTAAGTCGTTGAAGTTATCTCCTACAGTCATTACGTTACTTTTTTGTAAGCCTAACAATTTTTCAGCTATGTAGCGTACCGCAGTTCCTTTATTTACTAAAGGATTGGTTGCTTCAAAAAAAGTGGCTACAGATTTAGTTAGATACAGTTCGGCTGGGGTATATTGCACGCGCAAATTGTCAAGTAATTTATCAATCACTTCTGTGTCTTGACATAAAGCAAGAATTTTTGTGGGTTCGTTATTTAGACAAGAGCGTAAGTCACCAACGGGAATTGGTGTGATACCGGAGCGTTTACCGTAGATTTTTGTTTCTTCGGTTAATTCTCGGACATAAAGCTGGTCATTTATATAAAAGTGGACGGATAAAAGCTGGCGTAGTTGTGGTTGTTCAAAATAATCTAATAGTTTTAATGCTATTTCTTTATTGACAGATAAATGCTGGTGAATTTTTTGAGAAACTGGATCTTGAATCCAAGCGCCTTGATAAGCTATCAATGGTAGCTTTGAGCCAATTTGAGCATGATAGTGTAAAGCCGAACAGTACATTCTACCAGTGGCGATCGCAACATGAATACCTTGTGCTTGTGCTGCTTTAACTGTTTCAATAACACGAGTGCTGATTTTATTTGATTCCCCAGCAATGGTACCGTCGATATCTAAAACTAATAGCTTAATATCTTGGGCAGATATATTCCCCATGCTCTTAGATTCCCATGAATATGTTTTAGTCACAGTTAGAGATTAACAGAAGATAGAAACCCGGTTTTTTGAAAAAACCGGGTTTCTTAGCACTTCAAATTATTTATACTTTAATGTGATTTTTGGTTAAGGTTTATTTTGATTTGCGACGGCGGAAGAAAGCTAGTGCAGCAACCGAACTTAAACCGATTATAGTTCCAGGTTCGGGTACTTTTGCAGCTTTTGCAAACTTTGGTGCGGAGCTTTGTCTAGCAATTACTTTGAAGTCAGGACCACTATGAGACTTATCTGCCGAGACTCGAACACCTCTTAAACCAGTTACGTTCAAATCTGCTAAACTTACTCCCCAAGAACCAACTTTTTGCGCTCTCTTTATTTCCTCTGTGTTTATCTTGAAACCAGCATATTTTTGATTGACTTTTCTGTTCAATCTCATTACATTTCCAATCAGATTTCCTTGCTCATCTAAAGCTTGAATAGTTAGGTCACTGTTCATACCTCTTTCCCAGAAAAATAAGCTATCTAATTCCTTATTCTCTTCATCACCTTCTGAGATAAAGCTATCAAACTTGAGATCCATACTAAAAGTACGACCTTCGCCATCAATAATGTTATTCAAATTGTTGTTTCCTAAGAATGCCGCAATGTTAGATGCTGTGGTATCTTCCATTGTCTGTTCTGGAGCTGTAGCATTATCACCTTTATCTGTACTTGCTGCGCCGCTATTTCCTCCAGTGTAGGCAGTATTACTAAAGCTATTAACACTTTCAACATAAGAAAAAGTACTAAATGTCTTGCCTTTTTGTGTAATAGAGTTTAAGAAAATATCTTCTTTCGCATTGGAATTTTGGCTTACATTAGATGTGAAACTTGCTGCTTGAGCGGTGTTAGAAACAAATAAAACTGAACCAATTGTTAAACTAATAGAAGTAACTAACTTACGAAATTTCATATTATTACCCTTCTCTTTAAAACTTCTCTTTTGTTGAAGCAATTTCTCTGGCGCTTCATGTTTTAATTGTGTTCCATCAGCCCTTTAGAACACATCCGCAAACATCCCGATTATTATTTAAAGTTTAGGAATGCTAAAACAAGTTGATTTTAAAGCTTGTTTTAAGTTGAATAAAATCACATTCCAAATATGTATTTAGCTAAAGTGTTGAATAACTCATAATCGCAAAAAGTATTTATGAATTTGATAAAGATACTATTGATATTTATAAAGAAACTTTATTTATATGCCATATCTAGCAAATCAAATGAGGTGTTGTAGAAATGGCTTAATTAGGAAATTACGTTTAGCTTTACGTAAGTAAATCCGGTGCGTTTGAATTATTTTTCTTTTGTAGTTGTGATGCGGCACATTTCAAGAAAAACATTCAGGAAACCTTCCATAGTAAAAATTTTATATTTTAAATAAAACAGGAATAGCCGTAAGTGTGACAAAATTCCGGTGGTACTGTACTCGTCTAGTTAATAGGTTGAGAATCAGTCACGAGATGGTACCTAAAAGAATATGGCAGTTGAGGTCAAACCTATAAAAATGTTCGGCAGTGGTAAACCGAGAATTATACTTCTCAACTAAAACAAATGTTCCAAAATGGAACCAACTGATTAAAATAAGTAAATGTCCCCAATTACACGTTCTAAGCAGTTGACTTCCGATATAAGTTCTCCTAAAAATCCTACATTCGTCTTGGTTGACGGACATTCTCTAGCATTTCGTTCTTATTTTGCTTTCGCTAAAGGGCGAGATGGTGGACTTCGTACTAAAACGGGTATACCTACCAGCGTGTGTTTTGGCTTTATTAAGTCTTTGCTGGAAGTGATGGAAAAACAGCAGCCTGAAGCGATCGCCGTTGCTTTTGATTTAGGTTTACCTACTTTTCGCCATCAAGCTGATGATACCTATAAAGCTGACCGTCCGGGAACCCCGGAAGATTTTATTCCCGATTTGGAAAATCTCCACGAATTACTTACGGGATTAAATTTACCAATTTTGACTGCTCCGGGTTATGAAGCTGATGATGTTTTAGGAACTTTAGCGCAAAAAGCATCGAAGGCAGGCTATCAAGTTAAAATCCTGACTGGGGATAGAGATTTATTTCAGTTGGTTGATAAAGACAAGCAAATAAGCGTTCTGTATTTGAATAAAGAAGCTTTGCAGCGTTCGAGTAGCGGACCATTAGAATTTCATTCGGAAGAAGTAAAACAAAAATTAGGAGTTTTACCAACTCAAGTTGTTGATTTTAAAGCGCTTTGCGGGGATAAGTCGGATAATATTCCTGGTGTAAAGGGAATTGGAGAAAAAACTGCTGTTCAGTTGCTCGATACTTATGGTTCTCTAGAAAAAGTTTATCAGTCTTTAGATGAAATTAAAGGGGCTGCCCGTAAGAAATTAGAAACAGGTAAGGAAGACGCTGATAAATCTAAGTTTTTGGCGAAAATAGTTGAAGATGTTCCGTTAGAAGTTAATTTAGAAGATTGTAAATTAAAAGGATTTGACAATACAGAACTTAAGCCGATTCTAGAAAAGTTAGAATTTAATTCTTATCTAAAAAAAATCAACGAACTTCAACAAAAATTTAGCGGCAGTGTTGAAGAAATTCCATTGGAGGAACACAAACCTGTAGAAGTTGAAGATAATGATTTATGGTTTTGGAGTGCCGAAGATACAGAAGAATTTCAAAAGCAAAATACTTCCCCTATTCAACCGCTGATTATTGATACGGAAGTAAAACTAAAAGAATTAGTTGAAATACTGCAAAAGTTTACAAGTTGGGAAACACCCGTTGCTTGGGATACTGAAACTACCGATTTAGAACCAAGAGATGCACAATTAGTAGGAATAGGCTGTTGTTGGGGAACTGGAGAGAAAGAAGTTGCTTATATTCCTTTAGGACATAAAAACGGCAATAATCTCGATAAAGATATTGCGCTAGAAGCGCTACGTCCAATTTTAGAAAGTACCGATTTTCCCAAAGCTTTTCAAAATACTAAATTTGACCGTTTAGTTTTAAGATGTCAGGGAATTAATCTTTCAGGGGTGATATTTGACCCTATGTTAGCAAGTTATGTTCTTAATCCCGACAGCAGCCACGGTTTAAGCGAACTTTCTCAAAAATACTTGAAATTGACTGCTAAAAGTTACGTGGAGTTGGTTCCCAGAGGGCAGACTATTGCGGATGTCAGTATTTCTGAAGTCGCCGATTATTGTGGAATGGATGCTTATACCACATTTGGATTAGTCGAAAAATTAAGGAAAGAATTGGATAAGATTCCAGTTTTATCAAAGTTATTTTCTGAGGTAGAACAACCTTTAGAAAAAGTTTTAGCCCAAATGGAATTTCAAGGAATTCGGATTGATTCGGATTATTTAAACGAACTTTCCCAGCAATTGGAAACTGATTTAAGTAAGTTAGAAGAACAAGTACACGAAGTTGCTGGAGAAAAATTTAATTTAGGTTCCCCCAAACAGTTGAGTCAAATATTATTTGAAAATTTGGGTTTAAGCACTAAGTATTCTCGTAAAATTAAAACTGGATATTCTACAGATGCAGCAACTTTAGAAAAACTGCGAGATGTTGATGAAACTGGCATTATTGATGGCATTATTGAATATCGGACTTTATCTAAATTAAAATCTACCTATGTAGATGCGCTTCCAGCTTTAGTTCGGGAAGATACTAAGCGGGTTCATACGGATTTTAATCAAACAGCAACATCAACTGGAAGATTATCTTCTTCCAATCCAAATTTACAAAATATTCCGATTCGTACAGCTTTTAGTCGTCAAATTCGTAAAGCGTTTATCCCAGAAGAAAATTGGTTGATACTAGCTGCGGATTATTCGCAAATAGAGTTAAGAATTTTGGCTCACCTAAGTCAAGAACCCGTTTTAGTGGAAGCTTATAATAATAATGAAGATATCCATACTGTTACTGCACGCTTAGTGTATGAAAAAGATGATATTACATCAGATGAAAGGCGGGTAGCAAAAACCATTAATTTCGGTGTAATATACGGAATGGGTTCGTTGAGGTTTTCCCGTTCAACTGGTATAGATAAAAATCTTGCCAATGAATTTATCAAAAGGTTTTATAACCGCTATCCGAAAGTTTTTGAATTTTTGGAAGGTTTAAAAAAACAAGCGATTTCTCAAGGTTATGTAGAAACAATTTTGGGGCGCAGGCGCTACGTTGATTTTACTAGTCGAAGTTTACAGAACCTAAAAAATGTTGACAAGGAAGAAATAGACTTAAGTAAGTTGAAAAATCTGGGTGCTTATGATGCGGGATTATTACGTGCTGCTGCTAATGCACCAATTCAAGGTTCTAGTGCCGATATTATCAAAATTGCGACGATAAAAATTCACGAACTTTTGCAAGATTATCAAGCAAGATTATTGTTACAGGTTCATGATGAATTAATTTTTGAAGTTCCTTCTCCAGAATTAGAAGAATTACAAATAAAAATTAAGTCGGTGATGGAAAATGCTGTTGAGTTAAGCGTTCCTTTGCTTGTAGAATCTAGTGCTGGTAATAACTGGATGGAAGCTAAATAATAAAGTTTGGAGTTGGAGTTTGGAGTTGGGAGTTAGGGTTAGAAGTTGGTACTTAGGAGTTAGGAGTTAGGAGTTATGTATTTTTATCTTTAACCTTTAACCTCTAACCTTTAACCTGATTTAAAATTCTTCATCTACGAAAAATTCTGGATCTTCTTCATATCGTCGAGAAGTAGTTCGCTTTGACTTAGACGAAGTCATCAAAGGTAGCATTAGAGAAGCTGCAATCATCCCTAATGCTACAAAAAAAGTTAGTACTAATCCAACGGGAATTTGAATAGATTCAAATGTAAGAAATCTTAACGATACCGGGGTGGCATTTTGCACCGATACAATGGCGATCGCCATTATCCAAAAAGCTAAAATTATTGATAAAAGTAGGTTTACAGTTGTTTTCATATTTTTACTGGAAAGCCCTTTCGGGCGCACCTGTTATTAGTGCAGTAAAAGCAAGAGCCGTTTATTTTTCCTTTATATTAAAGCAAAATTGATAATCTAATATGCTAATTATTGTAGGATAACAATTTTATAAATTATTATCGTAGTAGTGCTTGAAATCTATACCCAGTAGGTTTTAGAAGTATTTCTGACTCAATCTAAACTTTTATAGCTTTTACCTTGAAATATGAAAATCCCAGTCATTATAGATAAAAGCCCAATTAATTAAAGATTTGGTGTTTTAACAAACAAAAAGTTCTTTAACATTCAGACCTATAGTTTCAAGAGTTAAAATATAGTTTAGTTTCCAAGTGTTTTATCTTTAACTGGACGCAATAAATTTCATTTAAATTAATTGGGGTGTAAAAGAATGGAATATAGTCCAGTTTTAGGCGCATAGTTGGTATTTTATCTTACAACCATACGAAAACGCCTAATTTTGCCTGTATCTAATACTTTACACTCGCATTTTTATCACTGCTGCAACTGCAATGTCAAGCCCAATAAGACTGTTCGCTAGCTATCATCTTTGGTCTTTGATTGCCCCAGCTTCTGGGCAACAGCGCTGGCACTGTCAAATGAAGCGGGGATTTATTAAAGCAAGACAAGATGAGCCGAAAGTCAAAGCTTTATTAAAAGCAAAAGTTACGGCATCACAGCGGATTGGTTTGCTAGCACAGAAGGGTGTTTATGAGTTTCACCACAATAGAAATCTTCTCAATTCGGTTGATGGTGTGGAAAAAGTTGCACGGTTGTTAAAATTAGGAAATTTAGCCGATGAAATTCAGCAGCGAGTGCGGCAAATTCTAAAAAAATATCAAGATGCGCCTTTACTTTTAAATAAGCGTATCATGTTATTAACTCGCGGAGATGAAGGTTTTCCCAAGCCTATTTTTATCGAACGTGAAAATTATCATTTCCGTTTGTATGCGGCGATGGACTGCGTATTAAACGAATCTGATAGTACTCTACATATTATAGATTTTAAAACTGGTAAATCGCCTTTTGACCGCCGACAAGCATTAGTATATTTATTAGCAGCACGTTATCTATACCCAAAGTATAAAGCGATAGCTTCATTTTACAATTTGGAAATGGGTAAAAAATCTCATGTCATTACTGTTAATAGAAGTGAATTAAAATTGATTGAATATCATTTAGGATATATTGCCGATAAGCATCAAAAAGATTTAAAGAAATATCATCAGAATACAGAAGATTTTAGCCGTATATTTCCTCCGAATCCCGGTTATCACTGTCGTTTCTGCCCATTTCAATCTATCTGTGATTTTTCAATAACGTCAGATGGGGAATAGAGCATTGGGTATTAACAAACCCGATTTTTTTATAGCCGGGTTTCTCTATGAACTCAAACATTCTGTATTTGAGTTTAATATAATATTGTTTATAGCAATGCTAATATTGACTTACGCCACGATAAATATAGATGATTGCTACGAATTAAATTTGATTTTCGTCTCAAACCCGAGCTACTAAGGACTAAATTTTGGTAATTAGTAATTACCGATTACCAATTACCAAATTATTTGAAATAGGGTAAATCAATGTTACCGAAATGAACGCTTAAGGCAATATTCAATTCTTCTAATGATTCGACTAACCAATCAATATCGCTAGTAGCTGCTGATTCATAATGATTGAATAAAATAGCAAAACGCTTGGCTAAATAAGGCTTAGATTTACGACAAATCAAAAGTATTTTTAATAATAATCCGATTATACGAATTGAACCTTGATTGGTAATTAAATCAATAAAGGTAAAATGTTGTGGTGATGAAGAACTTTCTACAACTAAAAAATTGAGTAATTGGGTGCAGGTTCTGACTATCAAAAAATCATTTACTTTTTGAGAATCTGCTTGCGGTAAGGTATTTTGCAATTGAGCGTATAATCGCTGATGAAATTGACGCTTTCCATATTCCCAGTCAATTCCAGATATCAGGTATTCGTACAAGTCGTCTTTATAAGCACGTAAAGAAGTTGCTTGACTGCTGTAATGTAGAAAGTTATATGCTAAATCTTTATAGGTACTTGCACCTTCAACTTTGCCGACAAAGCTTTTTAAAGCAAGATTTACTTGAGTGTCGCTTAATAATGTCGGATTGTTTACGGGTTGAATAATTCGGTTTGTTCTAGATAACGAACTATTTTTGGCTATCTGAGAAAGCCTGACTTGATAAGTAACATATTGAGACAAATCAATTTCAAATTTCCTTTGTATCTGAGATTGAATTTGCTTTACTATCCATTGATGCTCAATAGTGGCATCTTCATTAAGTAAACAATGTTCGTGTAAATAAGGGTAGCGGCGAATTAAGCTAATTAAAGATTGATTTCTATTCTCAGATACAGAGCTAGTTTGATTTATGACTTGAGCAAGACGCTGTAAAGTCGAGTATTGTTCGCTTTTTTGAAAACCTTTTACTAATTCGTGCAAGCGTCTGATAAATTTATTACGCGAAGTAATTATTCTTTTGGCTGAGGGAGGTTTATTAAAAGTAGTAATCAATTTATAAATAGCATGATGCGTTTGAGGCTGCATGTACCAACGATTAATTAAAATATGACAGCAGCGATTAAGAAAAAAATAAAATTCTTTTTCAGTTTTTTTCGATTTTATAATTGTATCTAAAGCTGACGATATTTCTCTTTCTTGGTAATTAGTACCTTCAATAAACAAAGCTCGAAAGCGTTCAATAATCTCCGAGGAAGGTTTTAACTGCACCAAATCAAACAGATGTTGATATATCTTTTGTTCTGAAGAATCATGTTTGTAGAGATTGGGATTGACAGAAAAAGTCACGTTTTGATTACCGTTTCCTATAAATTCAGCAGTATTAGTAAGCGCTTTCATATTTAAAGATAATTTTTGCCTGTTAGCCTATTATTTTAAATATTCAAGATTATTTTAAATTCAGAATTTTAATACCAGCAATATTTTTGCTTTTATGTAACATCAAAGACTTAGCTGTAATGTTTAGCTGAGAAGACTGCACCCAAAAGCTCCGATCAAATACTTATAATAAAAATATTCTCTCTTCGCATTATTTCCCTTAAATAGCTGAATAATCGTGAGCGATAATACTGAAATATTGGTAGTATTCAAAAATATTTTTATACAGCCATAAAAATTAGATTATTTTACACAGAAGGGGGAAGGCAGAAAGAAAATTTATAAGTTATATTCTTTTGCATCCTGCCTTTGCTTTCTCTATTTCCCCGTAATCGATGATTAATTTTTAAAGGATGGTAATTCTTCGAGAATTGTGAAGCGAATATGGTTTATCGCTAATTCACCAATAGAAACGTCTTCTTTTTCGATGCGTTTACCTTCAGAACTTAAAGTTTCAAAAGATATACCTTTACCAATTTCGATGTGAAACCAACTTAAACCCATGAAATACCGGGTAGGATGGGGACCATCTCTTCCCACATCGTCGGGATTCGATTCCATTGGCAGCCAGCCGTAGCCTGGAATGTAAAATTCTAGCCATACGTGGTTGTAGTCTGGTTGAAGGGGAACGTTTTGTTTTTCAGCATAGGGAGGGCATTTATAGCGACCTACCGTCCTACAAGCAATTCCGTTTAAACGACACAATGCTAATAGTACGCCTACGTATTCTCCACATGAACCTATGCCGCGTTCTAAAACTATATCTGGTGTATCTATATGAGGTTTGATTCCGTAGGACAATTTGTCGTAAACGTAATTGCGAATGCTATACATTTTTCGCAGTAAATTGGTTTCGTTACCTACTGCTTCAATAGCTGCTTCGCGAACAATGTTGCTATCCATTGCTAAATCGTCATCATCAATTAAGTAACGATTTATAAATTCTGTTGGTAATGAAGAAGCGTTTTCTACGTCTCGTGGGGTAATGCGATATTTTATAGAACGCACTTCTATAATTGCTTTCCAACCTAAAAGATGACGCTCTCCGGGAGCTAAGTTATCAAACTTAAATACGGCTACCCGCTGCCCATCAATTATTTCTTCAGCGAACGGCAAGCCAACCGGTTCAACCCGTTTTACCTTTTGACGTTCGGTTTCTGAAGGTAGAGCAATGCGCCATTCTAAATTCTGTAAATATACCTCTTCTAAAGGGTCGATCTGCTCGACGTAGGACATTTCTAACAGATAACCGTTAGAAACAGCAGTGCGTTTTTCCCGATTGAAATGGTAATTAAGGGGATGAATAAAAGCGCGATCGCGATAGGTTAATTCGTGGTTTGGTTCGGCGTTGGGATTATCTCGGATGTAGGGTTCTTCGGATGAGTAAGCAACGTAAAGACTTTGTTTTTTTGTTGAGGAATCGGTATGTACTGCTATACCAGTAGGTAATTCAAAGGGAGTTAAGACACTAAATTGAATTTCACCGGTGGCTCTATCGAGGAAGTAAACGGATTGTTCTACCGTATCGCAAACTAAAAGCGCTTCTTCTGTTACAGCTAAGTTTTCCAGTCCTACGCCAGGAGCATAAAACCTTGCTATTTCTTTACCTGTATTGCGATTAAAAACAATAATCTTACCGAGTTTTTCACAACTGACATAAACTGTGGAATCCCAAACAGCAACACCGTTTGCAGGATAAGCTAAAGTTGCAAAATGCTCTAAGCCCAAAGAATTTATATTACACGAATAAATACTGTTGTCTCGGGTCACCCATAAGGTATCTTCCCACAGCGCCAGACCCGTGACATCCATAAATTCCCGCGTTTGATGGGAATTTATAATCTTTGTATTGTCATTAGTGGGGTCAATTTGCAGTAGATGTCCAAGTCTTGGGTCAACAGCAATCAATGTATCTTTTCTAAATGCTATGCCGTACAAAGAGGCAACAGCAAACGGTCTAATAGTTCTTTGCCCTGTTTGCATCTGGCTAACTGTCAAAGCGGGAAGTACACTCGTCATAATAAGGCAAATCGTTCAAGGGTTTTGCACGTACCACATTAATTGTGATATTTACTCTTTGACAAGAGGTTAAAGGTTTAAGGTCAAAGGTCAAAGGTCAAAGGTCAAAGGTTTAAGGTTTAAGGTTAATAACTAATACTTTTAAATATCTCATGCCCAATTACCAATCCCCTATGCCCAAAGCCCAATCACCCAATTCCCTTCTTTGTTTGCTCAACTATATAATCAACAACATCTTCTAATTTGCCCGCACGGTTGTAAATTTGCCGCTGGCGTGATGCAGCAGTTCCTTCGTGAATAATTTGTTCCGCAATTGTGGAAACTTCATCCCAATCACCATATTCTTCTAAGGATGGACGTAAAAAAGTTAGAAATTTATGAATTAACTCCTGTGCGGGTACGGCGCTTTGTTCCTCTACATCTAATAACTCGGCATCTAAACCGTAGCGTGCAGCCCGCCAGTGAGCCGCACGGATAAGTTCGTGACGAGCTTTAGGGTAGGATGCTTCGTTTTTTGCCTGTTCGTAACAAGTGCGAGCCAAAGCACGGGTTAATCCTGCTATCATCACAGCTTCATCTACCGTCATACAAACATCTGCCATGCGAAACTCTACCGTTGGGTACTTCACGCACAGACGCATATCCCAATAGATTTTAGTTTCTTCTTCTACACTTTTACTTTTAACTAAAGCTTCTACAACTCTTTTATAATCATCTACCGATTCAAAAATTAACGGCGGCCCCGATATTGGCCATCTACCAAAAATTTCTGTACGATAGCTCGAATATCCCGTATCGGTACCCATCCAGAAAGGGGAAGACGCACTTAAGGCTAACATCGGAGCCAGCCAAACTCGCGCTCGGTTTATTACCTCAACAGCAAGATCGCGATCGCTAATTCCGATATGAACGTGACAGCCAAAAATAACTTGTTCTTTTCCTAACTGTTGATATTCTTCGATCAAATTCTGATAGCGTTGTTTGGGAGTTACGTCTTGTTCCTTCCAAGTCGAAAACGGATGGGTTCCACAAGAAGCTATTTGATTACCATCTTGGGCAGCAGCATCAATTACTCCTTTCCGCAAACGCACTAACTCCCTACGCACCTCAGAAAGAGTTTGACAAACGGGAGTATCTATTTCAATCTGTGAAAGCTGAACTTCAGGATGTACCTTCTCGCCAATTACTTTTTTTGCGAATGGTAAAATCTGTTCTACTCGTGAAGTTAGTTCCCGCGTCTGGGGATTAATAATTTGATATTCTTCTTCTACTCCAATAGTGAAATCTTCTGTTTGAGGTGCCATAATTAATTTGAGATTGTTATCTAACTAACATCTGACACAAAAATTAATTTTAAATCTTCAGTCTGAAGGATAGTTATCAGTAGTAAATTGCATGAATTTCGCAGTCTAATAGCACCAGTCAGATTCATAGAACTAAAATAATACTTATCTTAATTAAAGACTTTGGGTAATTGATAACTCCTAATTCCTAACTCCTAAATTGAATGGTTCTTCTACAAATGGTTTAGCTATGATTGTTTCTTGTAACCATTTTCTTTAAAGTACAAGATGTCTGCCCATTCTCTGCCCGAACAAGAAGCCGTTTGGCACAGTTTAGAAGTCGATGAAGCAATAGAACTGCTGGCTGGTAATGCAGACACTGGCTTAACGTCGCAAGAAGTAGAATCGCGACTGCAAAAATATGGTACTAATGTTTTAGTTGAGTCTGGCGGACGCAGTAGCTGGGAAATTCTGGTGGATCAGTTCAAGAACATTATGTTGTTGATGCTGATTGCTGTGGCGATTATTTCAGGGGTTTTAGATTTACTTGCTCTACAATCGGGTAATCTGAAACCGGGTGAAGTTCCTTTTAAAGATACAATCGCAATTTTGGCGATAGTTATTCTTAACGGTATTTTAGGCTATCTGCAAGAAAGCCGTGCTGAAAAGGCTTTAGCTGCATTGAAAAAACTTTCTTCTCCTAACGTGCGGGTGATTCGCAACGGTAAGTTGGTTGATGTGGAAGGTAAGAATTTAGTGCCTGGAGATATTATGCTGCTGGAAGCCGGGGTACAGGTGTCAGCAGACGGACGTTTGATAGAACAATCTAATTTACAAATACGAGAATCGGCTTTAACTGGTGAAGCTGAAGCTGTTAATAAGCGGGTAGAAATGAAGTTGCCTGAAGAAACAAGTTTAGGTGACAGAATTAATTTAGTTTTCCAAGGTACGGAAGTTGTTCAAGGACGTGGCAAGGTTTTGGTAACTGGTACCGGAATGAAAACTGAGTTGGGTAAAATTGCCGAGATGTTGCAGGCTGTGGAAACAGAAGATACGCCATTACAGCAACGGATGACTCAACTTGGTAACGTTTTGGTTTGGGGTTCTTTAGCTTTAGTGGTGCTGGTAATTATTATCGGTTTGCTGCGCGGGGGCAATTTACAAGAGTTGGTGGAAGTTTCTCTGAGTATGGCTGTGGCAGTCGTTCCGGAAGGTTTACCGGCTGTAATTACGGTGACGCTGGCTTTGGGAACTCAGCGAATGGTTCGTCACAATGCTTTGATTCGTAAGTTACCGGCTGTGGAAACTTTGGGTTCGGTAACAACTATTTGCTCTGATAAAACTGGTACATTAACTCAGAACAAAATGGTGGTGCAATCTGTTTGTACCAGTCAAAATACATTAAAAGTAACTGGTGAAGGTTACGTTCCTTTCGGGGATTTTGAAGTTGATGGTAAAAGTGTTTATGTCGAAGATTATCCAGAAGTAACACCTTTATTAGTTCCCTGTGCTGTTTGTAATGATGCGGTTTTACAGCAGGAAAAAGGTGATTGGATAATTCTTGGCGACCCTACCGAAGGTGCTTTAGTGACTTTAGCAGGGAAAGCAGGAATCGAACAAGACCAGTGGAATAGTAAATTACCCCGCGTTGGCGAATTTCCGTTTTCTTCCGAACGCAAGCGGATGAGCGTAATTTGTCAGGTAGAACAGGTGGATACTGGTGTTTCGGTGCTACCGGATGTCGATCCCGCTATTAGTAATTTGGTAAACAATAATGAAAATTATTTGATGTTTACCAAAGGTTCCCCAGAATTAATTTTGCAACGCTGCACTCAGATATTTGCGGGAAATAGTGCTGTAGAATTGACTCAACAACAGCGAGATCGAATACTAGCAGCAAACGAGCGGATGGCAGGCGTTGGTTTGCGAGTATTGGGTTTCGCTTACAAAGCTTTATCGGAAAAACCACCGGAAAATTCCGAAGAACAATCCGAACAAGAATTAGTATGGTTGGGATTAGTAGGAATGCTCGACGCACCACGCCCAGAAGTTAGAGAAGCTGTACGTGAATGTCGGGAAGCAGGAATTCGTCCGGTAATGATTACCGGAGATCATCAACTTACAGCCAAGGCGATCGCCACCGATTTGGGTATTGCCGATTCCCAGGATAAAGTATTGATAGGTCAAGAATTACAGCGGATGAGCGATGCTGAATTAGAGAAAAATGTTGATAATGTCAGCATCTACGCTAGAGTTTCCCCGGAACATAAATTACGCATCGTCCAAGCTTTGCAGCGTCGCGATAAATTTGTCGCGATGACTGGTGACGGTGTTAACGATGCACCAGCACTAAAACAAGCCGATATCGGCATTGCGATGGGAATTACCGGTACCGATGTCAGCAAAGAAGCCAGCGATATGGTGTTGTTAGATGACAACTTTGCGACGATTGTTTCCGCAACCAAGGAAGGTAGAGTCGTTTATACAAACATTCGCCGCTTTATCAAATATATTCTTGGTAGTAATATCGGTGAAGTTATTACTATTGCCGCAGCACCAATTTTATTACCGATGGGTGGTGTACCTTTATCACCGCTACAAATTTTGTGGATGAATTTAGTTACTGACGGTTTACCAGCTTTAGCATTAGCAGTCGAACCTCCCGAACCCGACGTAATGAAACGTCCGCCTTTTAGCCCTAAAGAAAGTATTTTTGCTCGGGGCTTGGGTTTCTACATGATTCGCATCGGCATAATATTTGCGATTATCACTATTATTCTCATGAACTGGGCTTACTACTATACCCGTCCAGAAAATGCTTTAACCGAAGGACTCGATCCCGAACGTTGGAAAACAATGGTATTTACTACCTTGTGTATTGCTCAAATGGGACATGCTATAGCAATTCGTTCCAACAACCAACTAACCATACAAATAAATCCCTTTTCAAATCCTTACTTATTAGCGGCTGTTGTATTAACTACCATTTTGCAATTAATGTTAGTATACGTTCCACCCCTACGAGCTTTCTTCGGCACGCATATTATTAGTTTGCCCGAATTAGGAATTTGTTTAGGTTTTAGTGCTTTAATGTTTGTTTGGGTTGAGTTAGAAAAAATCTTCTTCCGTATAATTGGCAAGAAAAACGTTTAAGAATTGATAGTTGATAGTTGTTAGTTGATAGTTGACCGGGAATGAGAAGGACAACGCTGTATATTAGTCACAGAAGACTTAAAAATGAATTTATCAATATTTATTTCACAATCCCTGCACAAATACATCAGTTATCAAAATCGAAAATTGCCTAACAACTAACAACTAACAACTAACCACTAACAACTAACAACTAACTCTTTCCCCATGTTCCTCAAAACCCTGAGTCTCCGAAATTTTCGTAATTATCAAGAACAATTAGTAGAGTTTTCTGCTCCAAAAACGATTTTGGTCGGTAATAATGCTCAGGGAAAATCTAATTTGCTCGAAGCTGTAGAGTTACTTGCAACCTTGAGGAGTCACCGCACTTCCCGCGATAAGGATTTGGTTAAGGATGAGGAGTCTTTGGCTCAAGTTAGTGCCAGTTTAAAACGCGAAGTTGGAGTGAGCCAACTTATCTTAACTTTACGTCGTAACGGTCGCCGCACGGTTAATCTCAATAGCGAAAATCTTCGCCGTCAGATGGATTTTCTTGGCGTACTTAATGCGGTGGAGTTTTCTTCTTTGGATTTAGATTTAGTTAGAGGTGGTCCCGATAATCGTCGCAGATGGCTCGATACTTTATTAATTCAGCTTGAACCCGTATACGCTCATATAATGAGCCAATATCAAAAAGTTTTACGACAGCGCAATGCTTTTTTGAAAAGTAACTCAGAAAATTTACAAGAAAAATCTGTACAATCACAATTAGCATTGTGGGATACTCAGTTAGTAATTACTGGTACCAGGGTAATTCGACGACGGGAACGAGCCATACAGCGACTCGCTCCAATTGCACAATTATGGCATTCTAATATTAGTGCTTCTACTGAACATCTCCAGATAAAGTACGCTCCTAATATTCCTTTATCTGAAAACCATCAAGGAGAAGTGCAGCAAGCTTTTTTAGATAAAATTCAACAGCGAACGGTTGCTGAAATGCATCAAGGTACTACCCTTGTCGGACCGCATCGAGATGAAATTGAATTAATAATTAATGATACTCCCGCACGTCAGTATGGTTCTCAAGGTCAGCAACGCACGTTGGTGTTAGCGCTGAAGCTAGCAGAATTACAGCTAATTGAAGAAGTTGTCGGAGAGCCACCCCTACTTCTACTTGATGATGTTTTAGCCGAGTTAGATCCTTCGCGTCAAAACCAGTTACTTGATGCTATCCAAGATCGATTTCAAACTCTTATTACTACCACTCATTTGGGTTCCTTCGATTCTCAATGGTTAAATTCCTCTCAGATTCTTACTGTTAGTGCAGGAACACTTTCTGCTAAAGCCGCTATTTTTTAATTAATCATTTATTGTTAATAATTGTAAATCCGGAATTGATTTTCAGCTTAAGCCGAATGTAAAAATTTATCTTGTACAATTAATGTAACAAAAATTGAACTTTGGTTATCTAAATACAAAAAATAAAAAATATAGATAACTTTAATGAGAATGATAAAAATTAGTGCTAATTGTCCATAAAAAGTAAAGTTACGCCGTAAGATTGAGCATTTTTTGATTTATTTAGTTCATAATATTCTTACAACAACGTTAATATACAACTAATATCTTGTATGTAAACAATTACTTGTGCTGATATCTAACAAAACTAACTTTTGTTGATTTGGCATGATATAATTTTTAAACATATTATTCGAGATTGAAGACGGTAAGCATATTTCAAAGCTTGTATTCGGTATATTTGTTCTACATTTATGAACTAAATATTTGTATAAAGAATTGACAATCCTACAGATTTAACAACTGTATTCTTTATACAAGTATTGACAAATGTTTTTCAGCGATTAGAACTGTATGCTTATAAATAGAGGAATTAAAAGCAAATCAAACTTTATTTGAACTGAAATGCTTTTTAGCAATCTAGTTTGCAAATCCCGAAAGAATAAGTATAAACTTTTTTAGGAATCGAAGAAATTAATGGCGGCAATACTTTTAAATTATTGAGTATTAGCGATTGCTTGAGCCTGATTGAGATAATTGTTTACTAGCAACTAGCAATCTAGAGCCGACTTTTGAAATGGTAGCGTTTGCACGTCTTAGTAATCAAAATTTTTTGAGTGAATAAACTCTATTGGCTGAACGAAATCAAACCATCACACCGCGCTCAAGTTGGTGAGAAAGCTTTTCATTTGAGTATAGCAATGCAACATGGGTATCCAGTAATATCTGGATTTGTTGTTTCAGCAGAAGTTTTACATGAGTATATAGAGAATAAAAGTGCTTCTCAAGCTTTAGTGGCAGAATTATCCGATTCTTCCTTGCATTTTGATGTTGATGATTGGCGGCAGCTACAGCAAATGGCTATGCGTTTGCGCCAAGAAATTATGGTTTCGAGTTTACCTGTGGGGTTGCTCGATCGCATTTACGAAGCAGTTAAAACCTGGAATAGTCCATATGTGGTTTTTCGTTCCAGCGTCGCATTGCCCAATGGAAGAAATGATATAGAAAATATTTCTGGGCTATATGAGTCTGTATTTTGTTTTTCCCAAAAGAAAGAAATAGAATATGGTTTGAAACTTTTGTGGAGCCAATTATTTAGTGCTAGAAGCCTGCTGTATTGGCAAAAAATGGGAATAGATTTGCGCTCCATTAATTTAGCAGTTTTAGTACAACCAGTTAAGAACGTAATTTCGGGCGGTAGCTTAAAGGCTAATGCTTCTAGATGGGAAATAGAGGCAACTTGGGGGTTAGGAGTAGCCATCGACTGGGGTGAAGTTCAACCCGATGTTTATTATGTAAAACCAGAAACTAGCAGATTATCCGAACAGCATTTAGGACATAAAATTCTGGCTTATCGGTGTGAAAATACCACAATTGATGAATCTTCCGGGCAAAGTAAAACATCAGTACTTACTTTAGAAAAAACTTGTTTGCAAATATCTCTTGTAGAAGAAGAATTGCAGCAACAGCATGTTTTGTCTGGAGATAATTTAGCGCAGATAACCGAATTAGCACATCAACTTGTTTTTATACTCGGGCAAGACTATTTAGTCAACTGGACTTTTATCGAGGAAGCAGATTCACAAAAGCTATATCTGACAAAAGTTAGCAAACCGAATAATAATTTCTCCGCTTCTTGTGTAGTTAAAGGAATAGGAGTCGCAACCGGAAGAGTAACGGCAAACGCCTTTACCATCGGCAAAGATTACCAGATAACAGAACAATTACCCGAAAACATAATTTTAGTAGCATCCGAGATTACCCCCGATTGGTTGCCAGTGTTGCATCAAGTCAAGGGTATTGTTACAGAGCAAGGAGGCTTAACCAGCCATGCTGCAATTATTGCTAGAGAATTGAGTATTCCAGCAGTAGTTGGGATTAATAACGTTACAAAAATTATAAAAAATGGCGATCGCCTACTAATAGACGGTGAGAGTGGTGAAGTACATTGTCTCGAAGGGAATGTAATTGAAGCGCATACTAAAGAGCATATTGATCGTGCGATATTAAAAGAAAAGAAGGAAAAAGATTTCTTTTCCGAGTCCTTGGTAATGGATATTGCAGATCCACCCGCAACAGAAAATCATCTTGCGACATGGGTTTCTTCGTCTACCCCTTCAATTTCTCAACCATCTCCAAACTTACCCATGACTTCCACGCGACTGATGGTTAACTTAAGCCAGCCCACTATGATAGACAAAGCGTTTTGTTTCCCTGTAGATGGTGTGGGATTATTACGCTCAGAACTGATGGTGTTGAGCATACTTAATAGAGATAACCCTTATACATGGATTAGGAATGGAAGGCACGGTCAATTACTAGATTTATGGACAAAAAGAATACTTGAGTTTGTCAGAAGTTTTTCTCCCAGACCAGTTTATTACCGCTCCTTAGATTGGCGAACCCACGAATTGCCAACGCTTCATCATAGTGGGGTCGAAGCAGCAGAACCGCAAACAGCCTTAGGTCAACGCGGTACTTTTAGCTACATGCTTAATTCAGAAGTGTTTGATATGGAACTTACAGCACTCAAAAGCGTGCAGCAAGCAGGTTATCATAATATCCGTTTAATTTTACCTTTCGTTCGCACTGTAGAAGAATTTAGTTTTTGTCGTAAGAAAATTGAGCAAGCGGGATTAACTGACATCAAAGAATTTGAGCTATGGATTATGGCAGAAGTGCCGAGCGTGCTATTTTTACTGCCAGAATATATCAAAGCAGGAGTACAGGGAATTTCTATTGGTACCAATGACCTAACTCAATTATTATTAGGGGTTGATAGAGATCAAGCTTTATTAGCAAGAAATTTTGACGAACGTAATCCCGTAGTAATGGCTGCTATATCTCGATTAATTGGCATGGCAAAAGAAGCTGGTATTCCCTGTTCCATTTGCGGGCAAGCCCCAGCATTATATCCAGAAATTGTAGAAAAACTTGTGGAATGGGGAATTACTTCTATATCTGTCGAACCAGAAGCATTAGAAAGAACTTATCAAGCAATTTACCGTGCCGAGCAAAGTTTACTTTTAGAAGCTGCGCGTCGTCAGTTAAAGTGAACAGCGAGCAGTTAGCAGTAGATGATAATTAAAAAATTAATCAAAAATGATGCAGAAGATTATAGAAATATCAGATTAGAAGCTTTACACAGCAATCCAGATTCATTTGGCACAATTTATCATGAAGAAACAATTACAACGGTAGATAATTTTCGGAATAGAATACCAGTAAATAACAATAATTTTATGTTGGGCTGCTATGACGATAAAAAGCTAATTGGAATAGTAGCATTTTTTCAAGAAGAAAGATTAAAATTACAACATAAAGCTTATATTCGTAGTATGTATGTTAAACAAGAATACCGAAGAAAGGGTATAGGTAAATTACTGGTTCAGGAATTAATCGAAAAGGCAAAAGCTATAGCGAATTTCAGTTGAGTCCACTACATTTTTAACCTCACTCCGCCCTCCGGGCACCCCTCTCCTTACTAAGGAGAGGGGAAGCGGTGAGGTTGAGTTTCTATTATACCCAAATGAAAACCGCTATATTAATGAGATAGAAATATTATTACTTGATGTTGTTACAAAAAATATATCGGCAAAACAACTATATTTATCTTTTGGGTTTAAAGTATATGGAACTGAAAAAATGGCTTATAAATCCAACAATGAATATTTTGATTTAGAATTTATGTTTTTGCAGATAAAGTAAGATGCAATTGTTTATTCTCTAAGTAGCTGATGGTGCGTTACGGCATTATCAAACATGATAATCTTTCAAATAAATTATCTCTTGCCGTAACACACCCTATAGTCTGATTACGAATATCTAAATATCGCTGCAACAGGCTTATTAGAAGGCACCTTTTCTGGCTCGACAACGAACACGCTACCACCATTAATTAATGTATGGGCTGCGGCTAAATCTAATAAATCTTCGTCTCCGGTTTCTTCTTGTTGATGTAGATGTACTTTTTGGGAACCTTTATCGAATAAACCCCATTTATGTTCGCCTTTTGCAACTAATAATGTATCTATTTTTTGATAATATGCTGCGGGTACGATTTCTTCAAGATTATTAGATGCATTTCCGGTATTATTTCCTAATAGCTCGTTGTACAAATCCACAGCCTTCTGATGTGAATTATTCCAATAAGTTTCAACGATAGGTAAAGCTTGTGAATGCAATTCTTGGGGACTAAGAATTTCTGGATTACCTGTAACAGCATCTTCCATTAAATACTGATAGCTATTCGCTTCTTTGTACATAGGGATTAAAAAATCTACCCCTGCCAATATTAAAGGAACTTGCTCGTCATGATGCAATATATTTGTTTCCAAACCTTTAGCTAAAGCTTTGAAAAATCGCATAATATTAGTTTTTTGTTCTGCATCGTCGGTACCTACACCCTGTCCGTGAAAAACTCCCGACTGAGAATTAACCGCACTTCTAGCAGTAGTATGCATTTGCAACTGTTTTTCAGAAACGTCATCATATTCAAGCGCTTCAGCCAAACTTGTAGGGACATCTTCAAGCGCTGTTAAGTCAATTTCTTGACAGCGATAACGACTAGCTACCAACATTCTGACTTTGTTTTGACTTAAACCCAGAATGTAAAAACGTCCGTTGTTATTTAAGATTTGTAGCAACGGTTTAACGTGGAAGCGGTCTGAAACTACCACTAATTCTTCAAATTCTAAAGGTACAACATAATAATTAAATATATTATTAGAAATAAAAATAGCTAATCCTTGTTCTCCAATACCTTCCCAAAAATCTTGTGTATCGATTTTGTTGGCTTTTTCGAGTATTTGATTTACCTGACTTTCATCTACACCCGCTTCGATTAAACGAGAATGAGCTTCTTTGATTAAATTCTTGAATCTAATTGGATTTTGCCTAACTTCAGCACCACCTGGAACTACCGGCATATAAATAGAAATGCTATTATCTTTTGGCTGCTCTACTAAAGTTTTGATTTCCTCTCTGGAAACTAATTTCATTCAAACTTCCTCTTATCAACATAAAGCAATTCAATTCAAACCGCGAAGAAAAAAACACAACGGCTTGAAAGATTGATACAAAAAAACGGTTGAAGCGCAACCGTTTCGCATAGACCTATTTCACTGTAATAATTTTGATTTTCACTCTTCCTAGAGGAGGTAATATTTCTACCTAAAGTGTGAAAACAGCTTATTAATCTAATGTTTGAGGTTTCACATAAGTTTGAGGTGAGTTAATTCCTATACCTTTGTATCCTTGCCTAGTAAAACCCAAAGTTACTCGTTTCATCAACCAGTGCAGTGCAGTTAATATTACAAAGCTAATAGCGATAATTACTAATGGCTGCTTCCCTAAAATTTCTTCTATACCTTGGGTAATTACTGCATCCGGTTGAGTCACAAAATCCCAACTGTTAAACCGTAAAAATCTTCCCCAATAAATACCAATAGCTGATAAAGCATGAGTAATCAATTCCATTCCCAAAATCCACTGGCTTTTACCAATTCGGTGCAGGTAATAACCCATGTTGATTAAGGAGATGACATAAGCTTCAAATCCAGCTAAAATCACCATGAAATAAACGGGAATTAATACCAAGGTAATCATCCACACAGATTGAATTGCACGGATATCGTCTATCAAATGAATTACATCGGTAAGTAAATAAGGTGCATTTGGTAAAAAAGCAAAGAAAACTGCAAATCCCAGCCACCAAACCCAGGAGCGACTTTTTTTAATCCGACGAAACAGCCATACACTTAAAAATAAAGGTATAAAAGCTAGAAATAAATTCCAAGTCATCCAACGAATATTGATTTGTAAGACTTGAATGACTCTGGTGATTAAATCAATTAATTCTGCTTTCATTACTGCTCCCTTGCGATAAACGAACGGATTTATGGGTGTATATAAACAAATAATTGGTAGTCAGTGGTGATATACCGACTACCATTTATTAATGACAATTCTAGCTAGTTAGTTTTTACTTAGCTGTATTATTAAGTTTATTCCAGAAATTATTCAACCTTTAACGCATTATTACCCGACTGCGGGGACCTTGGTTTTTAGATTCAGATTCGGATTCAGATGTAAAGGTTTGAGTGTTTTGTGTTTTGTTCTGACTGCTACTCGAAGAATTTGTAACATCAGAATTCGCTCCAAAAGAACTACCACTACTAAATTCTACGTTACTTACAGTGCTGGGAGCAGATATGCTCAAACCAGGGTTATTGAAAACCTTGGTGACAGCAGGCGGAATCGAATCATTGGAATTTAATGGAGCAAGATTTGTCGAGGGAGAAGAAGTTACCGCAGAACTAGGAGGAGCCGCAGTCGTAGAAGGGGAAGAAGTTATTGGAGAACTAGGAGGAGCCGCAGTCGTAGAAGGAGAAGAAGTTATTGGAGAACTAGGAGGAGCAAGATTTGTCGGGGGAGTTGATGGAGGAGTTGTACCACCTGTTGATGGAGGAGAAGGTATTG
>JAHCMI010000059.1 GCA_019192545.1 Rivularia sp. MS3
TTGTGGTGGAATCAGATATTGTCGGAGTTGAAGAAATTACGTTAATAACAGTTGGGGAAGTTAAATCAGCTTCTCGGCTTAATTGTGTTGCAGCAATATTATTGTTACCAGGAATATCAGTTGCAACTGCTGAATTTATATCTATTGTGACTTCACCAGTATTGATAGGTGTGACATCAAAAGTGTAGTTAGTAAAGTTTTCAACGAAATTACTTGCTGTAGCGTTGGTTAATGTAATGTCGTTAATGTCAAAGTCGTTTACTAATTCTGAGAATTGAGCAATGACAGCGAATTTACCATTCACCGTTGCTGGTGCTGTTGAATTTAAGCTAACTCCCGGATTTTGATTATCAATGCTAAATACATCTTGCTGGGTAAAAGACTGTTGAAGATTACCAACTTTATCTTCAGCGTTTTCTACCGTGATATCAATATCGGCAACTTCTTCATTCGCATCGGCAACGCTGTAAGTTGCTTTATAAGTTTTATTATCGCTATTCCAACTTCCCCCAGTTAATAAAATCGTATTATCAGGATTTTCTGTTGGGAAGCTGATAACCGGATTAACCGAAATATCCATTTCTTCGGAATATTCCACCGTTAACTCAAATGTTGTGGTGGAATCAGATATTGTCGGAGTTGAAGCAATTACGTTAATAACAGTTGGGGAAGTTAAATCAGCTTCTCGGGTTAATTGTGTTGCAGCAATATTATTGTTACCGGCATTATCAGTTGCAACATCAGAATTAATATCTATTGTGACTTTACCTGAAGATGAAGGTGTGACATCAAAGCTGTAATTATTTCCGCTTTCAACAAAGTTATCAACTGTAGCGTTGTTTAAAGTAATGTCGCTGATATCGAAGTCGTTTACTAACTCTGAAAATTCAGCAGTAACGTTAAATGTCGAGTTTACCGTTGCTGGTGCTGTTGAATTTAAGCTAACTCCCGGATTTCGATTATCAATGCTAAATACATCCTGCTGGGTAAAAGACTGTTGAAGATTACCAAATTTATCTTCAGCGTTTTCTACCGTGATATCAATGTTAGATAATTCTTCATTGGCATCGGCAACGCTGTAAGTAGCAATATAGGTTTTACTATCGCTATTCCAACTTCCCCCAGTTAATGAAATCGTATTTTGAGTATTTTCGATTGTGATAACCGGATTAACCGAAATATCCATTTCTTCGGAATATTCCACCGTTAACTCAAATGTTGTGGTGGAATCAGATATTGTCGGAGTTGAAGCAATTACGTTAATAACAGTTGGGGAAGTTAAATCAGCTTCTCGGGTTAATTGAGTTGCAGCAATATTATTGTTACCAGGAATATCAGTTGCAACCGAGGCATTAATATCTACCGTAACGCTACCAGTTTCTGTAGGTGTGATATCAAAACTGTAATTCGCATCGCTGCCGCTAAAGTTGCTGATTGTAGCGTTGCTTAATGCAATATCATTCTCATCAAAGTTATTTACCGATTCTGAAAATTGTGCGCTGACGCTAAATTTATCGTTTACTGTTTCTGATGCTGCTGAATTTAAAGTAACCCTTGGCGCGATCGCATCAATTACGATATCCTTATTATCACTCAGAGAATCCGTTTCGCCGGGATTTGGCAAAGTTAAATCAACTTCATTCCCATTCTCATCTTTAATTGTGCTGCTATACTCTAAAGCTGTTTTAGATAAATAGTCTAAATCAAGACTTTCATCGCCAGATTGCACTGTATAAGTAAACGTCAGAGTATCGCTGTTGTTACCGCTTTTATAAGTTGCAACTCTATCGTTATTCCCAGTCTCTAAAGCTAGTTGCGGCAAACCATCTGCACTATTGAAGCTAACTGGTTTAGCAAATTTAACCGTAATATCTACAGTATCCCCGGTTTTATAAATGCCATCGGCATTAGTAGCACTAACTTCTACGACAGATACAATTTCATAAGCACCAATATCAACTGTATTATCAAGAATTCTCTCGAATCCTACTCCCCTCTGCTCAAAGGGTAAATTTTCTGTTGTATTACTATTTCCATCTAAATCAAAAGTATCTTCAGCAATATTATTATTACTTCCGGCATTAATTGCTAAACTACCGTTTAATAATGCATGAGTTTTAGTTAATCCGCCGTTATCTTGTAAATTAGCAAGTAGTGGATTTATCGGATTGCTAGAATCACCAACAATATCACCGTTGTCTCCATTAGTAAAACTAGTTCCCTCACCGTTACCAATTAAATTGCTTCCACCACTATTACTAATACCATTAAAAGTAAAACCGAAAGCAGTAAATGTATTTTCTATATCATCATTATTAGTATTGCCTGCAATAATACTATTACTAACCGTTAAGACACCAACGTTAGCAATACCTCCTCCTAATTGATTACCTGCGGTATTATTAGTAATAGTGCTATTAATAATTGTTGCATTACCACCTCCTGTCGGATCGAATGGATTATTAGGATTTACTGTATTAACTAATCCACCACCGCTTTGAGATGCAGTATTACCGCTAAGAGTACTATTAATTAAATTTAAAGTACCATCATTACGAATTGCTCCACCATTTTTACCCGTATTACCGAAGAAAGTACTATTAATAATAGTTACTGTTGCATTAGCTGCATTAGTATTAAGTAATCCCCCACCACCGCTAGTATCGGAAGCTGTTTCAAGAGAAGCGTTATCAGCTACTGTACTATTAATAATCGTTAAATTACCGTCATTGCGAATACCACCACCATCGTCAGCAGCTTGGTTATTTCTAACTACAGAATTTTGTAAAGTTAAATTACCCTTGTTGTAAATACCACCACCGTCATCGTTAGAATTACCGTCAGCAATTGTCAAACCATCTAAGATTGTGGTGCCGGAAGTATTGTTAAATTTGACTACGCTATAACTTATATTATCACCGCTAAGAATAGTTTCATTATCCTTAATATCCGCGATTACTCTGTCAGATAAATTAACTTCGTTACCTACAAATCCACCGTAGACAGCAACATTATCTTTTAACTCAAAACTTATACTTCTATCAGTTGTGATAGTAGGTTTATAAATACCTTTAGCAACCCAAATTTCATCACCCGAATTAGCAGCAGCTAAAGCCGATTGTAAATCTGTAAAAGCATCATTCCAGGAATTACCGTTTTTAGCTCCTGCTGCGTTTATATTTACGTAAATGCTTGCCATGATTGAATTAATAGTAGTGTTTATAAAATTTGTTGAAGCTGCGCTACTTCCACCGTTGCTTGTGATATCAAAAGTCGTAGCAAATCTACTCAGACTTAATGATGTACAGTTGAAACTTCCATTAGAAAGAAAACGATTTCTCGAATGATGATTATAGGTAGAGTTTGATTGTGGTTTTCAACAAACAGTTTCATCGAAATTTATTAAGCAATATCATTGATTATAAAATTAAATATTGTCAAAATTGTGACTTATATATCTCATAAAATAGATTGCGATCGCGACTTGAATTAAGAGCAATTTGATAAAAATAGATTAGCTGTATATCAGAACGCAAAATACTTACACCCCAAGCAAAAGGCATAAGTTAATAAAATATAAACTATATAGATACTGATAAAACTACAGTATAAAAAAATATAAAGTTATAGTAAATAATCTATTGTCTTACTCAGAAAACAACCACTGTATTTGTACTTAATTAGTTGATATTGCTCTGATTAAAGTCATTTACCCGGCGGTTGAAACCGCTGCTAAACAAACAAAACCTAACGAAGGTGAGTTACGAACACCCACAAACCATTACCATAAGAAGAAAGCCTTTACTAAACTTCACAAAAACCGTGACTATCACACAATCAACATTTAATATTGAAAAACTGTTTTGGACTTGGAAGGGTTACAAAATTCAATACACCGTCATGGGTACGGGAAAACCTTTAGTATTAATCCACGGTTTCGGTGCATCTATCGGACATTGGAAGAAAAATATACCGGTATTAGCCGATGCTGGCTATCAAGTATTTGCTCTGGATTTATTAGGATTTGGTGGCTCGGATAAAGCTCCAATTGAATACAGCGTTGATTTATGGGTGGAGTTACTTCAAGATTTTTGGCAAGAGCATATCAAACGCAGAGCCGTATTTATTGGTAATTCTGTAGGTGCTTTGATAAGTTTGACAATAGCCGTAGAGCATCCCGAAATCACCACCGGAGCAGTTTTAATTAATGCTGCCGGAGGATTAAGCCATCGCCCTAACGAACTAAACCCACCGCTAAGATTTGTCATGGGCAGTTTTAACAAACTAGTCAGTCATCCGATAACGGGTAAATTCGTATTTAACAATATTCGCAGAAAATCGCAGATTAAACGCACGCTTTATCAAGTGTATCGCGATCGCAATGCCGTCACTGACGAATTAGTAGATATGCTTTACGAGCCATCTTGTGACGAAGGAGCGCAACAAGTATTTGCATCAATTTTAACTGCACCTCCCGGTAAATCCCCAGAGGAGTTATTACCCAAAGTTGAGAAACCTTTGTTGGTAATTTGGGGTGCAGATGACCCCTGGACACCAATTACTGGCGCTAGAGTTTACGAACAAGCTAGAGATAATGGTAAAGACATCAAAATCGTTCCGATACCCGGAGCAGGGCACTGTCCCCATGATGAAGTACCCGACTTGGTGAACCCGGAGATTGTTGAGTGGGTAGAGGATAGGGCATAGGAAATTGGGCATGGAGGATTGGGAGACAAGGAGACAAAAATCATGACTCTATCATCATGCTTTATTCGCTACTTGCTACTTGCTACTTGCTACTTGCTACTCCTAACTCCTAACTTCTAACTCCTGACTCCTAACTCTTAAAAGTATTGCAAGCATCGATATTACCCGTCTGAATCCCGCGTTTAAACCATTTGACGCGCTGTGCGGAACTTCCGTGAGTAAATGATTCGGGGACGACATATCCTTTGGAACGCTTTTGCAGTCTGTCGTCTCCGATGCTTGCCGCAGCATTGATAGCTTCTTCAACGTCCCCTTGTTCGATAATTTGTCTTTGTCTTTGTGCGTGATGTGCCCAAATACCTGCAAAACAATCTGCTTGTAATTCTAATCTGACGGAAAGCTGATTTGCTTGAACTTGGCCAACTCGATTTTGTAAATTTCTAACTTTGTCGGATATTCCCATCAAATTCTGGACGTGATGTCCGACTTCATGAGCAATTACATAGGCTTGAGCAAAGTCACCGGGAGCGCCAAGTTTATTTTTTAAATCTCGGAAAAAGCTTAAATCTAAGTATACCTTTTGATCTGGGGGACAGTAAAAAGGACCAACGGCAGAACTAGCATAACCGCAAGCTGATTGTACTGCATTCTCAAACAGAACTAATTTTGGTTCGCGATAGTTTCTTCCCATCTTCCGAAATAAAGGATTCCAAGTATCTTCGGTATCGGCAAGCACTACCGAGACAAATTGTCCCATTTCATCTCTTGGTTGGGAAGTTGTTTGAGTGGGGATTGAAGAACCATTATCTCTAGGTGTTACTTGTTCGATAATTGCTGGATCTACACCGAGAAATACCGCAATCAAAGTCAGAATTAAACCACCTAATCCACCACCAACTACACCAGGTGAAACGCTTCTACCCCGTCTATCTTCAACATTGTCACTTCTTCGACCAAATTCCCAACGCATAATAATAATTAGTAGATAGTCACTCTAGTTCGTAATTATTATACAGATGGGTTTTGATACCTATTCTTTATTAATTACGAATATTAATGTTTGTCCGTAGTATGAATGATTTAAACTAACTTTGAAAACTAACTTTAGTCTGACCTGTGAATTTTTTGTTTACAACTCAAGAGAGAGAAAGGTTCGTAGTTGCGCTTCAGCGCCAAACTGGAATCGGCGCTGAAGCGCAATTACGAACATAATAAAAATATGACAGCAACAAATCAAACTATTCAATCTTTAAAAACACAGTTAATTGAGCAAGTAGAAGCTTTACCATTACAGCAAGCTATTTTTCCTCAATCGGAACCGAATATAGATAAAATTATCCAAAACTTAGAAGAAATTAACCCGAATCCACAACCATTAAGTTTAAATAATCAAGCTTTAATATCTGGTAAGTGGGAATTAATTTATGCTTCCAACGGAACCGTGGTAACTCGTCAAGTTGCTGAAATTCCAAGCTGGATGGAAATAAAAATCAAAGAGGTATATCAAATATTGAACTATTCCGATACGGGAATAAAAACTTCTAACAGTGCCAAAATCGAATTACCTTTATTAGGAGAGTGGAAAATCGAAGCTTCGGGTATTTGGAAGCGCGAGGAAGACGAAAAAACTGCTTTAGTCAGCTTCGATGCATTTGCACTTCAACCTACAAAGCCCTTTAATTTACCATTTGATTTACCCGAATTGAAAATCCCAGTTATTGAAGCTCTCCGCAACGAAGCTGTATGGATAACTTCTTATCTAGACGAGGAAATCCGTGTCGGCAGGGGGAAGACAGGGAATTTGTTTCTGTTTCGGCCAGTATAAAGGGGCGTTTGAAGTAACATTTCCGTGTGATTGAATTCAGCCCATAATTTACACATCGGTTTATTTCCCCTGACACAGTGTTCCCTGAAAATATTTTGGATACGATGAAACCTTGTACACTCATGGACAAGATTGTTATTGTAACAGTTAAATACAGCAGTGTTGGCTGCGTTAACAAGTTTTAAAAATAGAGTTGTGTTCATAGGAGCAAGTTTTTGCACTTGTACGGGTTTTTTTTGTGCTTTTACTTGAGTAGGCACAACAACACAAGTGCTAACAAATATCCCCGTGAGTAATAAAGACCACTGGCGCATTAGATAGATGCTCCGATTTATTTTTATATATTTATTGAAATGTATAGCGTTTTATTTTGCAATGCAGTTTTCAGAAATTAACTTTTTATGTATTAATTACTCAATCAGAAAGCAATAACTATAAGACCCCCTCTAACCCACCTTATAAAAGGGGGGCTTTTAGGTAATAGGTCAAAGGTTGAAATTTATTTTTGTAATTTTCCGAAATTGTTTGTAGCTATTTAGTAGCAGTATATTAGGTGGTCATGGTATTGAGTTTAAATAACCTTGTAAATAACTTTTTAATACATCGGTAGGCACATCCCGAGAAGAACCCAGCCATTATGGTTGGGTTTTTTATTTTTAGGGGAGATGGGGAAGAGGGGGTCGAACAAGCAGACGTAGGTTGGGTTGAACGGAGTGTAAGCGGAGCTTTCTCGTTAGCGAAGCGTCTCCCGGAGGGAGATAGAGTAACCCAACATTATCAGCCGTTTGTTGGGTTTCGTTCCTCAACCCAACCTACAATCTAATTATGACTCAAGACTTTTGGCGCGGGCATCGCAACTACGAACCAACTACCCATTACCCAATTCCCAAATTTAAAGTACGATTGTTCTACCATAACAGCAGCATCAATAGTATTATTAAGGATTGTCCCTTGCCGCCATTCCCAGAAAGCTGATATGTCAGAAACTAAATTAGCTGCATCCTTAAATGGAAAACTCTCTAACTCTAACCAAAATACAATCCGCGTTCGCGGTGCTAGGCAGCATAATTTAAAGAATATCGATGTAGAAATTCCTTCGCGTCAGTTGGTTGTGTTTACTGGGGTTTCTGGCTCTGGTAAGTCTTCTTTGGCTTTTGATACTATTTTTGCTGAAGGGCAGCGCCGCTATGTTGAGTCCCTTAGTTCCTATGCGCGGCAATTTTTGGGACAAATGGATAAGCCGGATGTGGAAGCGATTGAAGGTTTAAGCCCTGCGATTTCTATCGATCAAAAGTCAACTTCTCATAACCCGCGCTCGACTGTAGGTACGGTGACGGAAATTTACGATTATCTACGTCTGCTGTTTGGTAGGGCTGGCGAACCTCATTGTCCGATATGCGATCGCTCTATTGCTCCCCAAACCATAGATGAAATGGTAGATAAAATCATGGAGCTACCGGAGCGGACTAAGTTTCAAATTTTAGCTCCGGTGGTGCGCGGTAAGAAGGGTACTCACGCGAAGTTATTATCTAGTCTCGCTTCTCAGGGTTTTGTTCGAGTGCGGATTAATGGTGAGGTACGAGAACTTTCTGACTCTATTGAGTTAAATAAAAAACATTCTCATACAGTAGAAGTTGTTATCGACCGTTTGATTAAAAAAGACGGAATTCAAGAGCGTTTGGTTGATTCACTATCTACATGCTTGAAACAGTCTAATGGAATTGCAGTAATTCTTTATACTTTACTTGAAGGTGTAGAATCCCCCCTTAATCCCCCCTTGGAGAAGGGGGGAGAACAAGAATTAGTGTTTTCGGAAAACTTTGCTTGTCCGGAACATGGTGCGGTAATGGAAGAGTTATCGCCGCGCTTATTTTCCTTCAATTCTCCTTATGGTGCTTGTCCTAATTGTCACGGAATCGGCACATTAAAAAGATTTTCTCCCGACTTAGTTGTACCGGATGCTCAATCGCCAATATATGCTGCGATCGCGCCGTGGTCGGAGAAAGATAATTCCTATTATCTGGAGCTACTTTATGCTCTGGGACAGGATTACGGCTTTGAGCTACAAACTCAGTGGCAAAATTTAACCCAGGAACAGCAAGAAATAATTTTACATGGAGAAAAGAAAATTCCGGATTCGGAACGAAGCAAGAAATTTAAGGGCGTGTTACCGATTTTACAGCGTCAGTATGAAGGTGGTTCGGAGCTAATTAAACATAAATTAGAGCAATATATAATTGACCAACCTTGTCCGGTATGCGATGGGAAGAAGCTGAAGCCGGAAGCTTTAGCCGTAAGATTGGGACAGTACAAAATTTTGGATTTAACCGGAGTTTCAATTACTGAAGCTCAGGAAAGAATTAATAACTTGCAGTTAAGTAAACGGCAATTCCAAATTGCAGACTTGGTATTGCGCGAAATCAAAGCGCGTTTGCAGTTTCTTTTGGATGTCGGCTTGAATTATTTAACCTTGAATCGGACTGCAATGACGCTTTCGGGTGGTGAAGCGCAGCGGATTCGGTTAGCGACACAAATCGGTTCTGGTTTAACTGGAGTATTATACGTACTGGATGAACCAAGTATCGGTTTGCACCAGCGTGATAATGCCAAATTGCTGCAAACTTTATTTAGATTGCGCGATTTAGGCAATACGTTAATTGTTGTAGAACACGATGAAGAGACAATTCGCGCCGCCAACCACGTTGTTGATATTGGTCCCGGTGCGGGTATTCACGGAGGTCATATTGTAGCTCAGGGCGATTTGCAAACGTTATTAGATGCCGGAGATTCTCTTACCGGAGCTTACCTATCGGGAAGAAGAGTAATTCAAACTCCCGCACAAAGAAGGGAAGGAAACGGTATAAATTTAGTAATTCAAAATGCTCGCCGCAATAACCTACAAAATATAGATGTAGAAATTCCTTTAGGTAAATTGGTTACGGTAACTGGTGTTTCAGGTTCGGGTAAATCAACTTTAGTCAACGAATTGCTTTATCCCGCACTAAAACATCATCTGACTAAAAAAACTCCCATGCCCAAAGAAATCGATGGCATGAAAGGATTGAAAGCCATTGATAAAGCAATTGTTATCGATCAATCTCCTATCGGTAGAACTCCTCGTTCCAACCCAGCAACTTATACTGGTGTATTCGACGCAATTCGGGCGGTATTTTCTGAAACCATAGAAGCCAAAGCAAGGGGTTACAAACCGGGGCAGTTTTCGTTTAACGTCAAAGGTGGACGTTGCGAAGCTTGTTCTGGACAAGGTGTCAACGTCATAGAAATGAATTTCTTGCCAGATGTTTACGTACAGTGCGAAGTCTGCAAAGGTGCTAGATATAACCGCGAAACATTGCAGGTCAAATATAAAGATAAATCAATTTCCGACGTTTTGAATATGACAGTTGAGGAAGCATTAGGATTTTTCACTAATATTCCCAAAGCAGTTAATAAATTACAAACCTTGGTAGATGTAGGTTTGGGATACGTACAACTCGGACAACCCGCGACTACTTTATCGGGTGGCGAAGCGCAACGGGTGAAATTAGCAACAGAATTATCCCGTCGAGCTACCGGGAAAACCCTTTATTTGATTGACGAACCCACCACGGGTTTATCATTTTACGACGTACATAAATTATTAGATGTACTGCAAAGATTGGTGGACAAAGGTAATTCGATTTTAGTTATTGAACATAACTTAGATGTAATTCGCTGTGCCGATTGGGTAATAGATTTAGGTCCCGAAGGAGGAGACAAAGGAGGAGAAGTTATTGCTGTAGGAACTCCCGAAGATGTAGCGAAAAATAAAAAGTCTTATACGGGGAGGTATTTAAAGCAGGTTTTGGAGCAGTATCCGCCAGTAGGTGCGAATAACTAAAATAGGTATTTTGTTTTTAATTAGGAGATTTGTACTTTTCCTATTTTCTCGTACAATCTCCACGATTAAAATTTTGACTTTACCAAATAGTAGTGATTTTAAAATAACTAAAAAGATTGATTAATTATCGCCAAAATTCAATACAAGCTGTTTAGGCTCTAACTGAGGTTTTGCTTTACCTTGAATATATTCAATGATTGCATTCGCAACATATTCGCCTAATTTTACGGGAACAGCATTACCAATCATTTGTTCCAAATCAGTTTTTGATTGATTTTCGATATCAAAATCAAAGTTTTTAGGGAATGTCTGTATGTAGCTTCTTTCAATTGTTGTTAGCGGTCGAATTTCTTTTATCAAAGAACTAGCATCAGCTTTATGCAGTTTGTATGTTTTAGGTATCGGTCGATTTACGCCTCTGATAGTCGGACTTGGCTCATCAATACTAAAAATACCTCTTCTAGCATAAGTTCTTGGATGTCTATAATAATATTCTATTCCTAAAGTATCTCCTAAATAATCTCTTACAGACATAGGTTTTTCAGCTAAATTATGATTAATGTATGGTAAAAGTTCGTCATCTTTACCATTTAATTGACCTATACATATATACCTTTTTCTGTTTTGAGGAACCCCACAAAGACTTGCTTTTATTATTGTCTCAGTTAACCCATAATTATTAGCTTTAAATATATCTAATACTTGACATCTCTTTTTACTTTTCTGATATCTTTCAACATTCTCCATTAAAAACCACCGAGGCTTAATAGAAGAAATTATATGAGCGAAAATAACACTTAAGTCACCTCTACCCAAATTTTCATTTCTTTTTCCTGCACTAGAAAAATCTTGACAAGGTGGTCCTCCAATAACTACATCGCAATCAAACTCTGCAAAAATGGAATAATCATTATTTAAATTGCTTAAATCATAGTTATATATTGGATGCTGAAAATTTTTCTGATAAACTTGAATCGCAGGTTTCCAATTATCAAAAGCACCTATTACTTTAAATCCAGCATTCTCAAAACCAAGCGATAAGCCTCCACATCCTGCAAAAATATCTAGTGCTTTTAAATTTAAACTTTTGTGATTATTACAAAATTGCATAGTCGTGTTTCAAATATCCTTTAGTGTCTCATCAAAAATTTCAGGATTACTCAGAACAATAGCATCAAAACGCCTTTCCGGACTTAAATAGTTTTGTCCTCCACCCATAATAATATTTCTTATCTCTTCTTTTCTAATTCTTGGTGTTAGTAATTCCTGAGATGTCATATAAGGATGAGTGTTTAATCCATTAATTGCAAAAGCTTTATCGTTTTTAGTATTATAGGTGTAATAATCTATAACTTGCTGATGATTTATTTTGCCATTCTTTCCAAAATCATATAGCATCTTTGCTAACCAAATTACAGTTCGGGTATATCTATTTATTGATTCTTCACTTTTAAGCTTTTTTTTTGCAACATCGAAGAATAACCTTGTAAATGCAAAATCGCTCCATACAAACATATCTAAGCAATTTGAAAATAACTTAGAAGTTTTACCTACAGTTTTCCAGACTGGCTGTATAACTAAAGGTGATTGTAAATCAATATAATTTATTAGCAAATTATCTATTGAATTTATAATTTCATATTTTTTTGGCACAACATACTTAATTTTAGTTAAGTCTTCAATATTAGCAAATGCTGGTTCTAAAAAATTAGTTATATTTTGTCTATCATTTTGCAACTTGCTTGCAATACTTAGAGCTAAATACACTATCGTATCTGGTCTTACAACTATTTCACACCCATATTTATCTTCATCCAATTTATAAGTTGAATTATCCGGTAAAGCTGTTAATTTTATTTCAACACTTTTCAAACATGAGTCTTCCGGTACAATGTTTTGTGTAACTAAATCAACTCTTGGCAGTTTTCCAACAACAAATTTTCTATATGGGAGATAATCGCTTTCAAAAGCAAAAAATAAATTTTCAGATAATGGTATTTCTCCAAAAACTTCTGAGACATCAATTTTATAATGCTCTGTTTTCAAAGCTTTATTAAGCTTAATATATACAGGTTTTATTCCACAGGAATACATATAACATGCTAATGAAGCAGGAAAAGAAGAATTAAACTGATTTTTTCCCCAAGCTTCCTTTTGAGTAAAATCTCTATTAGATTGCGAAAGACCAAATAATGATGGCGTAGTTTTATCTTCACTCATATTTCATAACCAAATATGACATAATTTTATTTTTATTTGCAAGAATTTTAACATTTACAATTATAAATTTATTGTTAAAATTACGTCGCTCTCATATCGATTGATGAAGATAAGTAATATAGACGGATTATAAACCGAAGGTTACTTGCTCAAACTAATATTCTATGCATTTTAAATAACTATTTTTTTACTTCTACTTATATATTTATTCCTGATACTGAAAGTAGTAGAATGTAACTATATAAGCAAATAATTAAAATTTCACGAAAAATTCATATTTGATTTAAATAAAAAATAAATAGTAAATATGCAATTCACCTCTAAACTGAAAAACATTTTATTAGCAATCTTTGCTGTAGTAGTTTTGTATTTAATAATGGCATTAGCCTTGCAAACTATAGGTTTGGATAATGCTCAGATGCTAATTAACAAAACAGGAATATGGGCACCTGCTGTATTTATACTTTTATGTGCCTTAAGCTTGATTCTTGCACCTTTAAGTGGAAGTTCTTTATTTGTAATAGGTGGAACGTTATTTGGAAAACATAATGCTTTTTTATTTAGTTACATTGCTAGTATTATTGGATGTAGTATTAATTTTTGGATATCTAGAAAATTCGGGAGAAGAGTAGCTATAAGGTTTATCGGAAAAGATAATTTAAATGAATTAGATAAATTTATTAATAAATTTAAAAGTAGTCGTAATATTATTTCTATGATAGTAATTATGCCTTTGTCTCAGGATATAGTCAGTTATGCTATTGGTTTAACAAAAATTAAATATACCCATTTTTTAATTGCGTTAATTTTAAGCAGTACAATAGTCATTGCTGGATATGTATATATTGGTTCTAGTTTATTAGAATTATTTGTAAAAAAATAAAGATTTTAGTTAACAAGTAATTAGTCAACAAGTAATTTGATAAAACTATTACTAATAGTACCGCTGCGCGGAAGTAAAAGGTATTATATGATAATGCTTCTTACTTTTTGAAGGGATAGCTTATTTACGTGGTGCTGTACTATTGATATATTTAAATAATTGTCATAGCAGCTAAAATAACTACACTTGGTATCAAAAGATTATCAATTTCTTTGGGACTACAGGCTTCTACTACTGTTGCAATAACAGATAATAATAAAATTCGCGTAATGTCGAGTTCGTTAGGTATAATTAACCAGACAAAAAATACGCTAGCAGTAAAAGCAGCAACGAACATCGATAAACTTCCTTCTACACTTTTGCTACTCAGTAATTCATATTTGAATTTACCATAGCGAGAACCAATTATAGGAGCAATTCCATCTCCCCAACCGAGAATGGCGATCGCGACTATTCCGGGAAAGGTTTTGTAAAACAGACTACCACAAATAGTAGCTACAATTACGAAATATAAAGGTCCTTTCAGAAGTTCCTTTTTATCTCCGGTACGAGTCATTGTTTTAACAGCTTCATCATCATCGCTTGCGAATAAACCTTTTTGAATTAAAAGTATTATCCAAACGATAAAAATAGTGACATTAAGATATTTTGACCAATGATAATCATTATAAAATACTAAAAAACCAATTATAGAACCTGCCCCAATATGAGTAATTTTACGGCTAATATCTTGGGGTAAATTAAACCGAGTTACACAAAAGTTTAACAGTGCAACCAGTCCAAAAACATAAATAAATGTCAGTGCTGTGACGATTAAATTTTGAATGAAAGGATTCATCAGCTTAAAACTAACTAGACGTTTATCATACCGTTTTCTGAGTTAGTTTTTTTGTTTATTTCTCTTCTGCACTTTTTTAAGCTTACCTCGCCCTATGGACACCCCTGTGCGATATTTTAGAAAGGGGGAAGAAATAAGTTCTTAAATTGTTATTGATGATAATCTGTTTTTTCGCTTTTCAAATACCCCTCTTATTAACAAAGGAAATAACCTCACCCCGCCCTACGGGCACCCCTCTCCTTGTTAAGGAGAGGGAAAGGGGTGAAGTTCAACTTTCTTGCGGTAAAAATTGACGTAAAATCTCGCTGGGTTTTCTATCCCAAGTATCAATATGTTCGTATATTAAACCATCTTGATTTAATCTATAATTTGAGTGACCGTTGAAAAATATTTTTGCTTTCCAAGGCAGCCTCAAGGTACCGCGTACAGTCCACTTTGCAAAAATAGTATTTTTATCTAATTGATACACATCATGTAAATCAAAGTGGATATCTGTAAAAAACAATCCTGCGTGAAATCTTAGAGTCCAAAAAATTATTCTATAATTAAATTTCCATTTAAATTTACTTATTGGGTCTTTAAATAAGATATCTGACGTGTAAATATTATAGGAAATATCTTTTTCAAACAAAGTCGGTAAATCATCCTTGAGAATTTTTATATTTTCTTCTATCTGCGATTTATATTCTAATTGCATGATTAATTTTAATATAATTTATTATCCGAATTTCCTCTATACCCTCTTTCTCTGTGCCCTTAGCGTCTCTGCGGTTATTATTTATTTAACTATTTATCGAATTGAAACATAATCGCCATCAAAACCAATTCTTCAAAAAGTTAAACAAACCCTTCTTCTGGGACGCTATTTCTTCTTTATTCCCATTACCTTGATTCAAATCCTCTAAACAAGGAAATGCAGCGGAATTTGCATAATAATGCTGTTTCAACACTTTTGCTAAAGCATTATGATTATCTCGCAAACCTTCATAAAAGAAAAATACTTCTCCTTGAATACCGCAAGTACGATTATATTCTATTAGTTGCTTTAAATAATCCGGACTGATATTATAAGAACCTAACTTCATTAACACCCCAGGTGCAAATTTAATTCGCGTTTCTTTCGGAAACTGCTGTTTAATTAATCTATCAACTATATTCTTATAACTATTAAAATCGCGACGATAGATTTGGGGATGAATAATATCTACTAAACCTTTTTTCAACCATGTCTGCGAGTCTTGTAAATACTCTTTCAATGCCCAATCGTGAATATTAGGAGCCATTGAAATCAGTAAATTATTATTTACAGCTTTGACTTCTTTATATAAACGCTCTAAAAAATCAGTTAAAATATTTGCTCGCCACTGCAACCATTGACTGTCTTTATGATTTTGCGGTGGATTTTTACCAAATTCTTGTTTGTAGCGTTTTAGAGTATCATTATCGTAACCACCTTCACTAGGTAAAGCTGGTAAACGGTCGTCTCCTTGTATACCATCTACATCATAATTATTCACAACTTCTAGTATCAGGCTCAACAAAAAACTCTGTACCTCAGAATCGAGAGCATTAAGCCATTCAAAACCGTTTTTATTTAATAAATTTCCTTTACTATCTCGGGCAGCCCAATGTGGTTTTTTTGCTAATAACATACCTCCATTAGAATTGTAAGAACTAGCAAAACCATATTCAAACCAGGGAATAACTTTTAACCCTACGTCATGGGCTGCGGTAATCACTTCGCCTAAAACATCTCTTCCCCGATATTGCGGGTTGATTTCTACGCCAAAATTCTTCTGCATTACCCGAGAAGGGAACTGTGTTACTGCCTTATTCCATACAACAGGAAAGATAACATTGAAGCCAGTTTCAGCAATAAAATCCATTGCTGAAACTATATTTTCCTGAGAATTAAATACAGTGCTTGCCGTAGTTGTTAACCAAACGCCGCGTATTTGTGTAACTGACATTTTTGGAACAGTGAACAGTGAAGTTAAAAACGTTAACTAGATATATTGAGTTTTTTATTTAATTTAGTTACTATCCATTACCCATTACCCATTACCAATTATCACTTACCTAACTACATATTAGGATCGAGATTACGATATCTTGCTTGAACAACCATATATACCCCATAGGACATTAATCCTAAAGCCACAAAAGTCAGTAACCAAGGACCGTAAGGCTGACCTGCTAAAGTTTCCAGTGCTTCATTAAGTCCTCCAACTTGACTTGCTCTAGCCATATATGCAGCTTCAATAACGAACCAACCAATTAAAAAGAATACAATACTTCTTGCCGCTAAGCCAAATCTACAAATAGCTATAATCCATTCGCGCTCGGTACTGCTTAACTCTGATAAATCCAATTTTCTACGAAACTTAGCACTAAAAGCTCGATATATATAATAAAATCCGAAAGCAATCACACCTGCGCCAATAGTTCCCACTAGCCACTGTCCAAAAGGTTGATTTAACAAGCGAGCAGTCCAATCTTGCTTCGCATCCCCATTACCACTGCTTGCACTGCCAATAATAATCTGTACGGCACTCCAAGCTAAAGCAGTATAAGCTAAACCGTTAGCGACATAACTTAATCTTGTCGCAATACCTTTTAAATCCTTACCTTTTCCTTCCGGATCGTTGATGGCTTCAACAAAACGCCACATTGAATAACTTATCAAACCAATTGCGATCGCGGCTAGTAAAAATTGACCGAAAGGTTGCCGCACCAAAGTTTTTAAAGCTCCTTCGGTACCAGTAGTTTTTCCACCTTTACCAAAAGCGGCTTGTACGGCAAGTAATCCCACTAAAAAGTACACAGTTCCTTTTGAAGCGTAACCGAACCTTGCTAACCGTTCAATCCATGCCGCAGGATGGTGTGATATCTGTTGTGTCATAGTTGTTAAAAGCAGTAACTATGTCTATCTACCCACATGTAACTACGAAACACATCTATCCCCAGAATAATCCAAAGTATAGAGATTTTACGGTTAACAGCGAACAGCGAACAGCGAACAGCGAACAGCGAACAGCGAGCAGTTAATAATTAATTATTAAAATTTTTTCTCCCCCCTCTCCCCCTCTTCCCCCTCTCCCCCTCTCCCCCTCTGTTTCCCCTCTTCCCATTACCTTAAGCTTGTAAGATAAATTAGCAGAGATTTATTTTTTGTTTAAAGCTTATGGAAACTCCGCAGCACGATTACATCACAACTAATGGGATAAAGCTACATTACGTTACTCAAGGTAGCGGCCCTTTAATGCTGATGCTGCATGGTTTTCCTGAGTTTTGGTATTCTTGGCGATATCAAATTCCCGAATTTGCTGCGGATTTTAAGGTAGTTGCTCCCGATTTACGAGGTTACAACGATAGCGATAAACCATCAGAACAATCGGCTTATGTAATGAAGGAGTTTGTCAAAGATGTTGAAGGTATGATTCGCGGTTTAGGATATGAAAAGTGCGTGCTTGTAGGTCATGATTGGGGAGGAGGCATTGCTTGGAATTTTGCTTATGCTTATCCGCAAATGGTAGAGCGATTAATCGTGATGAATCATCCCCATTATGCAAAACTCTCTGAAGGTTTCCGAACACCTCAACAATTGCGACGTAGCTGGTATGTATTCTTGTTCCAACTTCCGATAATTCCAGAATTATTTGTTCAATCTCAAGATTACAAATTTATTGAGGATGCTTTTTTAGGTATGGCTGTCGATAAAAGCACTTTTACTAAGGAAGATATCGACGCTTATAAAAATGCCATAAAGAAACCAGGAGCTTTGAGTGCAACAATCAATTACTACCGAAATGTTTTTAGTACTCAAATGTTGAATCAAAATTGGAGCATACTGGAAGTTCCAACTTTGATGATTTGGGGAGAAGAAGATACTGCATTAGGAAAAGAATTAACCTACGCAACCCAAGATTACGTCAAAGATTTTCAAATTAGATATATTCCTAACTGTAGTCACTGGGTACAGCAAGAACAGCCGCAATTAGTAAATCAGTATATGCGAGAATTTCTCAGGGCTTGATTTGATTTGTATTTTCTGCGATCGCGGTTTGCAAACTGATTAGATAAGGATGATAGACAAATTCACGTATTCAGCTTATTAATATTATGTACTTAATCTTTTTTTAAACTCCCATTATCATACAAATCACAAATATTATCTAAATAATTTTTGAGTTTATTGCGAAAATATTTGATATCAACTAATTACTTCGGGAGATGTATTGTTTTGTCAAAAACGTACATATAGAATTATTAAAAATTTAATTTGTCTGTGTTTTGCAAACAATAATAAAATGAACTCGCCATTAAGTTTATTGACAGAACCGTTTTTACAATTTCCGACTCAAACTTCAATTAAAGTTGTCTGGTTCACCGAATTTATGGGTGAAGGACATGCAGTTTCCTACGGCAGTAACTTATTAGAAAGTGTTTTTACCAAAAACATTAGACCAATTCATTTAAGGGAAGATAGATACTCGCGAGTCGGAAACCAAACGGCAGACGGGCAAGTTTATGAAAAACCAGTTTTACGAGAAATTTGGCGGCATGAGGCTTACTTAACAGATTTAACTCCGGGCAAAAGAATTTCTTATCGAATTACAAGTATTGCTGAAGATAACGAGCTAATTAGCAGTCGCACATTTACTCTTGAGCCTGCTCCACTACCTGGCAAACCCCTAAAGATTTTATTAACCTCCGACCATCAGATTAAGCCGATGGTAGCAGCTAACTTACAAAAAGTTAGAGAAACTTTTAAGCGAATAGACGCGGTTTTCTTTGCTGGGGATTTAGTTAACATACCCGATCGTGCCAGTGAATGGTTTGATGATAATCGCGGCAATGCTTTCTTTCCTTGTTTGCAAGGACGTGCTAAATACATCATGAACTACGATGGCGAAGAGATAACTTACAAGGGGGGACAAATTATTCAAAACGCTCCTATATTTCCCTGTATTGGCAATCATGAAGTTATGGGAAGATTTTATACGGAGAAAAGTCTGAATGAAGAATTCAACGATACAATTCCTCGGGATGTTGCGAGGGAACTGTACGGGGAAGAATCATTAATAGATAATTCTTTTAATACCGATACCTTTGAGAAAATATTTAGTTTACCGGAAACAGAAACAGGTCAAAAAGGTTACTATGCCGTGAGTTTTGGCGATATACGTCTAATAGTTTTATATGTAACTAATATGTGGCGATATCCTAGGACAGAAAACTCTCGTAGAGGAAAATATGCAGAACCGCAAGCGGAATTAAACCATCCGGAGAATTGGGGATACGGGCAGCATATTTACGAACCAATTGCTAAAGGCAGTACTCAATATAATTGGCTTGTTAAAGAACTCAACAGCGTCGAATATCAGCAAGCTAAATATAAGGTAGTGATGTTTCATCATCCTCCCCACACTTTAGGAGATAATATTGTACCTGCTTACACTGACCCAGTACAAATAATAGAAAAGGACGACAACGGTAATGTAACATCGGTACGATATGAATATCCTAAAGACAAAGATTATATCAACCGCGATTTAATACCCTTATTAGAAGAAGCAAAAGTACAGTTAGTCTTTTACGGACATTCTCATTTATGGAATCGTTTTGTAAGTTCTAATGGAATGCATTTCTTGGAATCATCAAATGTAGGTAATTCCTACGGTGCGGCATATGGAGATAGAAAACGAACTAATTTGCCAGATAACCATAATGATAATTATACAGAAACTGGCGACCCTTACGGATTAGAACCGGTAGTACCGACAATTGCTCCACTTCTTGACGAAAACGGAAAGCCCCTACCTTATATTGCCAGTAACGAGATTACCGTTTTCAGCGTCTTCGATACAGAACAAGGTACTGTCAGTAGTTATCGTTTTGATACCAGTAAACCAAACTCTGAAGTCATTAAGTTTGATGAGTTTCGGTTGAAAAGTTAGGAGTCAGGAGTTAGGAGTTAAGAGTTGTAAATTATCAATAAATAGTGACTAGTTTGATAATTTTTTCAATTTATTTTTGTAGTGAAGCATTTTGAACACATTTTTGCTAGCAAGCATGATGCTTTCACTATTAGCCAAATGTTTAACGCACAAATTAGTATATCCATAACTTTCACTTCTTTATTCTTAACTCCTAACTCCTAACTCCTAACTCAAATTAAATCATCATGCGTATTTTAGAACCATCTTGAGTTTTATTTACTTCAATGCGAGCGGCGAAGGCTTCTTTTAGGTGAGGCATATGAGTTACTGTGAGGATACAGGCAAAATCGGGAGCTATGGCATTGATTGCTGCGATTAATCTGTCGCATCCTTCGTTATCTTGAGTACCGAATCCTTCATCAACTATCAGTAATTGCAATGCTGCTCCGGCTCGCTGCGCTAGTAATTTGGCTAATGCTAAACGAATTGCAAAGTTAATTCTGAAAGCTTCTCCGCCAGAATAGGTTTCGTAGGCTCTGGTGCCTCTAGCATCGGCGATTAAAATATCTAAGGTGTCTATTAATTTTGCGTTTTTCTTTTTGGCTTTACTGGTTTTCCCCGCCCTCTGTGTAACGAATTGTACGTGTAGTTGATTGGCACTTAATCGAGAAAGCAGTTGATTTGTCTCGGCTTCAAGCTGCGGCAACACGTTTTCAATCATTAATGCCTGGATACCATTTTTACCAAATGCCTGAGCTAATTCCTGATACACCCGCTGTTGCGATCGCACTGTTTTTAGTTGCTGTTGCTTTTCGGTATGCTGGACTTGCAAATTTTCTAAATATTGAGACTGTTGCTGTAAACGTCCTAAATAGCCGAGCTTATCATCAAGTTGACGACGGCGGTTAGCTAGCTTCTGTTCTAAATCTTGAATTTGAGCGGTGGGGTTGGTGGTTTGTTCCAACTGAGCAACAATACCGTTAATATTTGTTGCTAACTGTTGTTTTTCGCTCAACCTAGCTTTTAAAGCTTCCTCTACATGTTGCGATCGCTTTTTAATTTCCGGATATTGAGAAAGAGCCGAAACTAACTGCTGATGTTGCAAATGCCAAGATTGAGCTTGTTTTACATCTATGCGAATTTGGTTATGACGTTCGTTATCGTAACCCATGTTAACAATTTGATTTTCCAAATCTTTGATTGCTCGGGCAATTTCGGAATCGACTTGCTCTACCTCGATTTGATGTTCTAATTGATTAATCGTTGCTTGAATTTCGGGTTTTCTTGCTGCTAAGTGCGCTTGTCGCTTGCGTGCATCTTTTATTTGCCCTTGTTTAATTTCCGCCCATCGCCATTTTTCAACTTCGCTACGAGCTAAAGCATGATTCTGTTCGTTGTAGTCAAGCTGTTGTAGATACTCTTCTAACTCCTGCAATTCTTGTTGCTTTTGCGGCGCATAATCACCTAAACGCAAAGTTGTTTCTAATCTCTCCTTTTCATCAGTAATTTGCTGTATCTGTTTGTCAACTTCACTAGTTGCTTGCAGTTGCGCGGCTAATTCTCCTTTTTGCTCGCGTAAAGCTTCATAAGGAGATAATTTACTATTAACACTGCGGTATTCTTGCCTAAAAAGCTGAATTTCTCGCTCTGAGACTGCTAGCTGTTCGCGGAATACCCATAATTGCCCTTGAGTATCGTTGTATTCAACCTCGGTTTTATCTACTACCCGATTCCAGTGATGCTCGTCTAAAGGGCGCTCGCACAAAGGACAAATCGCATCAGGGTTTTGCAACATTTGCAATTTTTGCTCTAACTCTCCTAATAGACGCTCGTATTCGCGCTGCTGAGCGTGCAAACGCTCCATAAAACTCCGTTTTTCGAGTCCTTTTTCCTGTAGTCTTTGCAGATAAACCTTATCTTTATCTAACTGTTCAATCTTCGTTTCTACCTCCATAACCGCTTGCTGGATTTGCGGTTGTCTGCGAGATTGGTTTTGCAATTGTCTGTGGGTAGTTTCGAGTTGTTCAACTCGCGCTACTATTCCTGCTTGAGTGCGATGCAGTTCGGTTTGTAATGTAGAGCGCTGCTGCAACAAAGGAGAAACCTGCATTTGCAAATTATCTAAATGATTTAAATGCCCGCGAGCTGCTTTCAATTTTTCTAGCGCTGTATCCACGTCACCAGTATGCTTGAGAGTCCGCTCGATATCTTTTTCCTGCTGCTGTAGCGCTTCTAATTGCGCTTGAGATTGCTGCAACTGCCGCTCAATTCCTTGAATATGCTTGGTCAAATGCTGCTGTTTTTGCTGGAGCAATTGAGAAGCACGGGTATATTGTGCAAACAAAGCTGCCATTGATTCTTCTTCAGATTGCAGAGTTTGATAATGGGCATATCCGGCTTTAATTTCTGCTTCTCGATTTAATAATTTTTCTAAAGAATCAAGCTGAGTTTTCAAACTCAATTGCTCGCCTTCGAGACGCTTGCTATCTTGAGTGAGATTATTATACTGCTGACGAACGAAATGTAATTGCTCTTCCCAACCTTGTCGCTGGTGTTGGATAACCTGCAAATTTTGCAGCCCAATATTATCAAAACCCTGTAACTTTTGTAGTTCGTTGAGTTCGGCTTCTAGTTCGGTTCTTTGTTGAGCAATAGTTTCTTGCTGTTGGAGTTGAGTTTTGATCGAGCTTAAGGTACGCTCTAATTCTTCTCCTCGCGCTTTTAACTGACGGGATAATTCTTTAGCTTTGTCTTCGAGTTCGTCGTACTGATTTAACTTTAATAATTCGGCTAAAATCTCTTTACGTTCGCTTGGACGTTTGAGCATGAACTCATCAGCTCGCCCCTGACGTAAGTAAGCAGAATTGATAAAAGTATCGTAATCGAGCTTAATATGACTCAGAATTACTTCTTGAGTCGCCCTTAAACCTTTGCTTGTCAGGGACTTAAACCCTTCTTGGGTTTCAATCTGAAACTCTAAAGCGCTGCTTGAACCCCGACGGCGAGTCCGAATTACTCTGTAAGTTTCTCCGTTGGCTTCAAAAGTAAAATCGACTCGGACATCTTTGGCCCCAGTATGGATAATATCATCCTCTGAAGCGGCTCTGCTTTCACCCCAAACTACCCAGGTGATAGCCTCTAAAAGCGAAGACTTGCCAGCTCCATTAGAGCCACAAATACAGGCCGTATGCAATCCGCTAAAATCTAAACTTGCATCTTGATAACTAAGAAAGTTTTTTAATGTTACTTGTACCGGAATCATTTAGGCTACAGGAGAGCTATGACTTTGTATTAATAGCAGTACATATGCTGTTTCTGTAGTCTAACTATGTAGAAATATTCTTTCTAGTTTTTAATCCCTCATTTTTACAAAACTTAACATTTTTGCTAGTTTTTGTTTCCTATTAAGCAAAATATTTTTTCTTTGTCAGCGAAAAATAATATTTAGAATAGGCATATAAGGAGTTATAAGTTAAGAGTTAGGAATTAGGAATTAGGAATAATAAACCATAGCTATGGTTTTCATTTTGAAATCTTGTTCTTTAATTACTTTGACTCTAAGGGATACGTATAAATTTTAAATCCAAAATCTCAACAAAAACCTATCCGTAACTAAAATCTCAAATTTCTCATTTTTGTCATTACCAACTCCTAACTCCCAACTCCTAAGTGCATTCAGTCTTTTTTCGGGAATTGTATTTGATTTCCTTGGGGCGTAACCACTACTTTTCCACCTAAAGCTTCGATTTCACGAATTGCTCTTTCATAGGTTTGTTTATCGGTGCCGTGACTTAACACCATACCCCAAGCAGATATTTGAGCATATTTACTATCAGGATTTGTTTTCAGAAATTCAGCAGTTCTTCTTGAAACTGATTGTGCCAACCTGCTTTCTTCGTTTGAATGTTCGGAAGCCCATTCGGAAGCTTTAGTAAAAGATTTGATTGCTGCTTGAGAGTCTCCTAAGAATAGTAGCTCATCAATTGCTTTGTAGCGCCATACATAGTAAGAATTTTCGGGAACCCAAGGGTTAAGAGACTGTAATGCATTATTCATAATATTTACAGACTTTTCTGGCATCCCGGCATACATAGAAGTGCTTGCAGAAAGTGCCAAATAGGCATTTACAAACCGAGGGTCGCGCTTTAAAATAACTTCAAAATATTGCGGACTTAATCCATAACCCGTTTTTTTACGAATTTCATCATCTCCGAAATATTGTAAAAAATTAAGATATATCCAATTTGCAATTAAGTTATCATAGCCAAATGTAGGAATTTTTTTGAGAAGTTTTAGACGGACTTGTTCCGCGTTGATTTCTCTTTCTAAGGCTTCTACGGAAGTAGTTGGTTTGTCAGAGAGCAATTTTTGCATTCGCGGAAATTGTAACAAACTAACTGCAAATAAGCATAAACAGGCTACACTTGACGAGGTAATGACTTGACGAGATAGAGCGAGCATTGTGAGGAAGGACTAAAAGGTATTGTATTACTACCTCATAGTTCCCTCATACCTGGTAAAAGTAACAGGTTCGATTCCGCAAAGCTGATTGCAGTTTGGTGTTTGTCTGACCGAACTAAAACATCATAGAGGGATTTGAATTGTTGCTTTGCAGCTTAAGAGGGGATTTTATAGTATCTTACATTCTTGTTGGTTTTGAACTAACATCCCCGATTTTTTCGACTCCAGTCGAGTTATTAGTCTGTAAAAAGCTATTATGACTACTTCAGTCATATATAGTTTTGTAGAAAATAGACAAACGTATTAATGGTACTTACCGACTTTGCTTCTTTCCCGGATAACTTAAACGGTGAATAGAAACATCAAATTATGTGCCTCTTACCGGCGGAGTCTATTGAAAGCAAGCACATTCTTCGGTTTGAATGACTGTATTTGGACAAGATTTGAAACTTAGTAATCATGGCAAGCAAGACAATTAACGTTAGAGAATATACCGTTCGAGCGCACAAGCGCGAAATTCATACAAGGGTATTCTCGTTTGTATGTAAAGAGTGCAACAAGCCTACAGAACGGGAAACTTATGGGCCTCGACCGCTTTATTGCGAAAAATGTCGTCCACCTCAACCGTCTTATCGCAAATCGAATTCTAGGTCTAGCAAAGCTAAACCTAGAGCAATGAAATATAAAGGAGAGGCTGAAGTTAGTTGAATCAGAACCCTATGAAACCAGAGTCGCAGCAAAACTTTGAAACACCACCCCAAGCTTTACTCGAACCCCTGTTAGGTTTAAGAGAATATTATGCTCGCTTAGTACAAGAGTACGAGGTAAAGGTCACTACTGCCAGAATCCAACTTGCTCATATTGAAGCGCTGCTGTCTAATTCTTCCGCTTTAATCAACGGTAAAAGCTTCCCCGGTCTTGAGATACTCGATGTTACAGCAATTACGCAAACATCCCCTTATCTATCTAAAGAAGCATTTGAATCTCAGCTTAAGGGTAGTAGTACTCAAGAAACTGATTTAGTGGAAAAAGGGGAAGATACCGAGTCTGAACCTGATGCTGGGGACGAAGCGGGTGCAACAGCTTTAGATGATGAAGATACCCAGCAAGAAAGTGAAGCAGATGAAACCGCTCAAGATTCTAAACTTGAAAAAGCTTCATCGTCTAAGGGCAAATATAATGCGAAAAATAGCTCCGAAATTCAAATGTTGCCCGAATTTCGCCATATTTCCCGCATAGAAGCCATAAAGCAGCTTTTAGAAGATAACAAAGCTAAAGTCTGTCACATCGATTTCGTTGTGCGATCGCTCTATGGAGATTTAGAATCAACTGCATTTAAAGTCGTTAAAGGTAGAGTCCATTCTTCTCTCACCCACGGTAAAGAACAAATGTACTGGGAGTCGGTTCCCGATGAGCCTGGTTGTTATACCTTGGATTTAAGTTTGGTAGTACCGCCTGGTAGCAAATCTAAATCTAAAAAATCTCGACCTAAAGCCAAGAAGCAGTTGGTTCCCCAGAGGACAAAAAAAATACCAATGCTTCCTCAGTATGAAGGTCAGTTTTTAATTGATGCTATTTCTTCATTTCTGGAAGATAATTCCGGCAAAATCTATTCTGTGAGTGAAATAATCGAACAGATTTATGGAGCGCTTGATGACGAAGAGATTAGAGACATGAAGATTCGCAGCATGGTGCTAGGGGAACTTTCCCGAGGTTACCGTATCGGCAGATTTGCCAGAGTCCCAAATAAATTGGGTTATTACACGTGGGATTTAGATACGGTAGATGCTGCTTAAGTATCTTGCTCCATAGCTCAACGTGATATGCTTAACTCAACAATGCCCGTGCTATTAATGGTGACGGGCATTTGTTGAATAAGAGATTTGGCATGTTATGTAGGGCGTGGGAAACCAAAAATTAAGAGGTGTCAGTAGAAATTAACAGCCAGAGTGATGAATTGTAAATTGCTGAGGATAAATAGGACTATTTAATGGTATGTCTGCATATAGATGTTATGTTTACAATATATGATATTTTTTCAGTCCCTATACCTGATGAGCGATTAGCTCGTAGCATTCCCGAGCAATTTGCCAATTTTCTTGGGTGTGTATAACTAATACTTTTACTGCTGAGTCGGATGTGGAAATATCTTCGTCTATGGGTTTATGAATATTTTTATCAGTATCAATTTTGATTCCTAAAAATTCAAAGGCTTCGCAAGCAGCTTGGCGAATTTCGGGGCTGTTTTCACCAATCCCAGCAGTAAATATCAAAGCGTCTAAGCCTGCTAAACTTCCTAACATCGATCCAATATTTGAGCGCAAGCGATGCACGTAGATATCGAAAGCAAGTTGAGCGCGATAGTTTCCTTGAGAAATTGCTGCTTTTATTTGCCGCATATCGCTTGATATTCCAGATATACCCTTTAAACCCGAGGCTTTATTTAAAATATTATCTAACTGCTCTACTGTATAATTGTCTTGTTGCAACAGGTAGATAAGAATTCCAGGATCTACGCTACCAGAACGGCTGCCCATCATTAATCCTTCTAAAGGGGTAAAGCCCATAGTAGTATCTACGCTGCGAGCATTTTTGATTGCAGCTAAAGAGCAACCGTTTCCCAGATGACAGGAAATTAAACGTAGAGACATTAAATCTTTGCCAAGAATATCCGCAGCCCTTTGAGAACAGTATTGATGGCCGATCCCATGAAATCCATAACGAATAATATCCTGTTGTGTCCACTCAAAAGGACCGGGATAAATCGCAGCCTTATCGGGTATATTGCTGTGGAAAGCAGTATCAAAAACTGCAACTTGCTTAATATCCCCTAAAATATTTTCTACTGCTTCAATACCTGCTAAATTTGCCGGGTTATGTGCTGGAGCTAGCTTTGCAAGATGTGCGATCGCGTCTTTTACCGATTGATTAATTACCGTACTTTCTCTGTATTTTCTACCACCATGCACAACTCGATGTCCCACCACATCAATATCCGCAAGTTTATTTATGACTTTGGTAGAACCCTCACATATAGTATCAAGCAAGCGAGACATAACTTCAGACTGGGAATCTGTGGCAATTTCTTCTGTGAACTTGTCACCCCTTGCTGTTTCTACTTCAATTTCTGCCACTCCTTGATGATGGCTCCAATCAACTTTGCCTTCCCAAAGCGGCGGAGGTGGTAAAGAAGGAAGATTGTTATCGTAATCCAAATCGTACAAACAACTTTTTTGGCTGCTTGAACCTGCGTTTAATACGAGTATTTTCATAAAATTGATTTCTTTATTATTTCCTATCTTGCTTGATATAAGAATAATTTATTGCTATAGGATTACTATTTGATTATTGAAAAACACGTAGGGTGTGTTGCTTGCTGCGCGCAACGCACCATCCTATCTAGGTTTCGGTGCGTTAGGCTAAAGCCATAACACACCCTACAAATACTTAATTTCATTCAAAAATCAAACCGGATTCCTATAGTAAGGCCATTAAAACAAATAAAGTCGGGAGAAAGAGAAAAATCTCAAACTATACAGTACTCCTGTATGCATCTGCTATATTTATAAATTAAAAACCTCTTAAGGAATAATTTCACTATTCAATTTTATATACAAAAAGTATTGTACGAAACAAATAAGAATTATTGCTTAAGATTTATTGACTTTACCGAAGAAAAAAGATAAAAAGTATTTAAGTATAGTATTTTCTACTTTCAAAATTAGAGATTAGTAATTTATCGCTCGAATTAAGTCTTCTGAATTTGTTAGTGGAATAGTCATTAAAAGAAAACAGCCTCGTTTTAGCGGAACGAAGCTGATAATCAATTCGGTTACTTGTAAAGTTTTTTAAACATTACATCGAGTATTTTTACTCTTATTTATGAAAAAAAGTAGTATCAAAAGTAGCAATAATTTGGAAAAAAATTGTTACTTTTGATATTAATTTTGTATAGGGGAATGCTTGATTTTTGTTAGAGAGCGTGAAAAACGCTACAAAAAAGAGACATTGCATTGCAACGTCTCTACATTCATCTAGCTAATTTGAATTAAGCAACCTTAGCTTCTCCATCAAGATTGGCTAATCTTTGGGCTAATAGTTGCTCTAAATTTTCCAAAGCTTTAGAAAATCCTTTGATTCCTTCGTCTAATTTATCAGAAGCCATTTTGTCTTCTGCGTGCATTTTCTCGAAGGTAGCTTTGTCCATAGAGATTTTTTCAATGTCCATAGCTGAAGCTTTTTGGGCATCAAGCTTACGAGGTAATTCGTCGGTGCTATTTTGCAATTCAGCCAAGAATTTCGGAGCAATAGTTAGTAAGTCACAACCGGCGAGTTCAGTTATTTCGCCTAAATTACGGAAGCTGGCTCCCATAACTTCTGTTTTATAGCCAAACTTTTTGTAGTAGTTGTAAATCTGAGTAACAGATAGGACACCTGGGTCTTCTGGAGCAGGGTAGCTATCTTTTCCGGTATCTTTCTTGTACCAGTCGAGAATACGTCCGACAAAAGGAGAAATCAAAGTTACATTCGCTTCCGCACAAGCAATAGCTTGATGGAGACCGAACAACAATGTTAGATTGCAGTGAATGCCTTCTTTTTCAAGAATTTCCGCAGCTTTGATACCTTCCCAAGTAGAAGCGATTTTAATTAAAACACGTTCGCGGGAAACTCCTGCGGCTTCGTATTGCTTGATAATTTCCCGTGCAACGTTAACGGTAGCTTCTGTATCATAAGAAAGACGCGCATCAACTTCAGTAGAAACTCTACCGGGAATGATTTGCAGAATTTTTAAACCAAAAGCAACAGCTAAACGTTCAAAAGCCAATCTTGTAATATCAGTTTGGCTCGCACCCGCACCAGCATCTTTTTGAGCTTGAATTAAAGTATCGTCAACGATTCCTTGATATTCCATCATTTGAGCCACTGTAGTAATCAAGGAAGGATTAGTAGTAGCATCTTGAGGCTTAAATTTTTCGATTTGTTGGATATCACCAGTATCGGCTACCACAACAGTCATTGAGCGTAATTGTTCTAATAAATCTTTGGACATAACTTACTCCGTTTAATTTTATCGATGTGTCGAGGATTGACGCTTTTTTGTTTAATACTGCTATTACTTACAAAATTTAGTAATCAGTAATTGATACATTTGGGTAAGGCATAATTACTAATTACCGATTAAAGATTCCTTTTTATGCAGCAAATCCTATTCTATTTACCAATTCCCGATATTGGCTGTCGGATTGTATGCACTTTGATTAAATTGTTATTAAGAATTCATACTGTTTGGTAATTGGTAATCGGTAATTGGGGATGGAAAGAGGAGGATATAGGGAGAGGGAATATAGGGGGAGAGGGAAAAAAGAGGAGTCAAAATTCTTAACCTTTAACCTTTAACCTCTAACATGCAGACCTGTAATTACTTTAATATCAATTTATTAACAACGTTACCTGATTCATCTAAGTCGTATACTATTGGTTGTCCGGTTGCTAATTCTAGATTCGGAACCTCTTCAGGTTTAAGCTTATCTAATTCCATGATAATCGACCGCAAAGAATTGCCGTGAGCAGCCACTAGAGTGCAATCGCCTTTCTTGAGGTGAGTTAAAATACGTTCTTTGAAAAACGGTACAGTTCGATTCATTGTATCTTCAAGACTTTCACCGTTAGGAGGACGTACTGAAAACGAGCGTCGCCATTTATGAACTAATTCTTTACCTAATTTTTCGGCTGTTTCGGCTTTATTCAATCCTTGTAAATCGCCGTAATACCTTTCATCTAAAGCCATGCTAGTAAATATAGGCAATTCCTGAAAAGCATCTCCTTCGTACTTATCCCATCCATGCCACTGAGATTCATCTAAGTTATGTTTTACTACCGGGTTTTTACCGCTACAAATTTCTTCGTTTTCAGTCAAACAGATAACAGCCGTTTCAATAGCGCGAACTAATAAGCTAGTAAAACAAATATCAATTTTATAATCTTTTAACTTGTAAGCTGCTAAAGCCGCTTCCAATCTTCCCCTTCTATTTAAAGGAACATCAACCCAACCGCTAAAACGATTGGCAGCATTCCAAGTACTTTGTCCGTGACGAATTAATATAAGTTTGGTCATAACAGGTTATAGGTCAAAGGTTAAAGTTTAAAGGTTAAAGGTTAAGAGTAGGTATTTATTTCATTACCTATCACTAATTACCAATTACCTATTACCTATTACCCATTAACATCATGCCGAAATAGCTTGTCCAATAGTATGCACTTTGATTAAACTAGTGCTTCCTGGCTTACCTACGGGTATACCGGATGTAATTACTACCTTGTCTCCTTCTTGAACAATTTTCATTTCTACTATTGTATTGATGAGATTAATCAACATTTCCTCTGTTTCAGAAGCTTGTTGAATTATCAAAGGTTCGACTCCCCAGGAAAGGGCTAATTGCCGATATGAAATGTCTGCGGGTGTAAGAGCTACTATTCTAGTCGTAGGACGATATTTAGAAACCAATCTTGCCGTATCTCCCGATGAAGTATGGCATAAAATAGCTTTTGCCCCAACTTCATAAGCCATGCGACATACAGCTTCGGCGACAGATTCGGTAACGCTAAGACTACCCGCTTGATAAGCATATGATTTCAAAGTGCCGTCGGGTAATGATTTTTCTGTTTCTACGGCTATTTTTCCCATCATCTCAACTGCCGCAATCGGGTATTTACCAACTGCCGTTTCTCCGGAAAGCATAATTGCATCAGTACCATCAACTATGGAGTTAGCAACATCGGTTACTTCTGCTCTCGTAGGGTCGGAAGCATTTATCATTGATTCCAACATTTGAGTGGCAGTGATAACGGGTTTTCCAGCTTGGTTACAACGACGAATAATGTCTTTTTGAATTAACGGAACTTGTTCTAAGGGAACTTCAACACCCAAATCGCCACGGGCTACCATAATTCCGTCAACGACTTCTAAAATATCATCGAAATTTTCAACAGCTTCCCGTCTTTCAATTTTGGCAATAATCCGAATTTTCTTATCGGCAGCTTCAATCATTCGCTGGGCTGGTTCTAAATCAGCAGGAGAGCGAACAAAAGAAACTGCAACTAAATCCAAATTATTTTGAATGCCGAAGCGTAAATCTAATAAATCTTTTTCAGTAATCGAACTCACCGGGAGATGAGTTTGAGGTAGATTTACTCCTTTACGAGAAGAAATTTTACCGCCAATTTTGACTTGAGCGCGAATTTTATCCGCATCTCTATCAATAACAGTCAACTTAATTCGTCCGTCATTAATAGCAATCGGTTCGCCAACTCTAACCATTGCGAATAAAGTTGGTATAGGTAAAGGCAACTCATCAATATTGCTGCCTTTTTCTTGTTCGACAAAAGTAACTTCTTCTCCCTCTTCCACCATCAAACCTGCATCCGGAAGCATACCCAAACGGATTTTTGGCCCGCATAAATCCTGCATTAAAGCTAAAGGTTTTTCTGGAGTAGTAGGTATACTTCTGAGAATTTCAATAGTTCTACCGTGGAATTGATAATCCCCGTGAGAAAAATTGAGTCGAGCTACATTCATTCCTGCATCTACTAAAGCTTTTAAACTTTCCGGTGTTGATGTAGATGGCCCTACAGTGCAAATAATTTTGGTTTTACGCATGAGAACAGTGAACAGTTATCAGTTATCAGTGAGCAGTTGTTCACCCGGAAGGTGTGGTTCATCAGTTACCTGTAATCAATAACTAGTTAACAGTTAATTGGAAAAGAACCTAACCTACTAGACTTAATGCAGTAATAGTAATGCCAAATGAACACTAATTACTAATGAATAGTACATCAGCGAAACTCGATACAGTTACGATAATTTTTCACTGCTCACTGCTCACTGCTCACTGTTCACTGTTCACTGTTCACTGTTCACTGTCTAAACTGCTGCCATTTCTGCATTTTGCAAAATGCCTTCTTTCTCTCCCATAGATAGCATTAAGTCAACTACACGACAGGAGTAGCCCCATTCGTTGTCATACCAGGAAACTACTTTGAAGAAGTTGGAATTTAATTCGATTCCTGCACCTGCATCGAAAATGCTGGAATGAAAATTACCTTGAAAGTCTGTAGAAACCACTGCTTCTTCTGTATAACCTAAAATACCTCTCATTTCTCCACCTGCGGCTGCTTTCATAGCGTTGCAAATTTCTTCGTAGCTGGTGGCTTTTTCAGTTTTGAAGGTTAAATCGACTACAGAAACGTCAGGGGTCGGTACTCGTAATGCCATCCCGGTGAGTTTACCTTTGAGTTCTGGTAGTACCAAGGCTACGGCTTTTGCTGCACCTGTAGAAGCAGGGATAATATTTTGAGCCGCACCTCTACCCGCACGTAAATCTTTCTTGGAAGGGCCGTCTACAGTGGGTTGTGTGGCTGTCATGGCATGGACGGTAGTCATCAATCCTTCTGCTAAACCGAAGTTGTCATTAATCACTTTAGCGATAGGTGCTAAGCAGTTGGTGGTACAGCTAGCATTTGAAACTACGGTGTCTTTTTCAGGATTGAATAAGTCGTGATTTACACCCATCAATAAAGTTTTCACCTGTTCGGGATCTTTGGTGGGGGCAGAAATTATTACCCTCTTTGCTCCTGCTTTTAAGTGATTTGATGCACCCTCATAAGTTGTGAAGAGTCCTGTGCATTCCACTACATAATCCACACCCAATTTATCCCAAGGTAATTCGGCTGGGTTTCTCACAGAAACGCAAGGAATGAACTGTCCGTTAACAACGATACCGTCTTCCTTGGCTTCAATATCTCCATTAAATTTACCGTGAGTAGAATCGTATTTTAGTAAATAAGCTAGATTTTCTGCTGGTACCAAGTCATTAATACCTACGAACTCGATATTAGGATTATCAATACCAGCACGGAATACTAATCTACCAATTCGACCAAATCCGTTTATAGCAACTTTTAATTTACTCAATTTATTACTCCTGCTTTTTTTCAATTAACAGTTAACAGTGAACAGTTAAGGTTTAACTGAGTCACAATATTGATGGTTTTCAACTAGGATTTAACAGTTAGTAATTAGTAAACAACAAACGGTTCTAAATAAACAGTAAATAGCAAACAATTAGTTAAAAAATGCTGGTAATTTATAACTAATGAAATAGATGATAATTAAGTAATTATTAAAGAAATATTTATATCCGGAATATTATAGTAGCTAGTAGCCTGGTGAAGAGGGGGAAAGGGTGAAAATCTTGTTTCAAGCCTCCGCCTCCAGTGCAGATAAAAGGCAGAACCTTAAGCAACATATCCCCAGCCAAAGACTAGTTAGTACTCGTTTTCATTAAAATTGACAGGTTAGGGCAGGGAGGGGGAGAGGGGGAGAGTGGGGGAAGCAGGGGGAGAAACGAATTTTGAGAAAAAATAAACACATCAAAATTAATGAAATGAAGTACTAGAAATCAGTGAAATCAAATCTAATAACTGATAACTGTTAACTGTTCACTGCTCACTGTTCACTGTTCACTGTTCACTGTATTCTCACATTTACCTGTTTTTTCAAATTCGCTGATATTATTGATAGTTGTTTGAGCGATATTTTGTAGAGCGTTTTTGGTAAAAAAGGCTTGATGGGCTGTAATTACTACGTTAGGAAATGTTAATAAACGCTGAAATATGTCGTCTTGGATAACTTCTTGCGATAAATCTTCAAAAAATAAATCGCCTTCTTGCTCGTATACGTCTAAACCTACATAGCCTAATTTTTGCGATTTTAAAGCGTCTATTACTGCTTTCGTATCGACAAGCCCGCCGCGACTAGTATTTATTAGCATTGCTCCCGTTTTGAATTGCTCTAAAGTTGTAGCGTTGATTAAATGATGGGATTCGGGAGTCAAAGGGCAGTGAAGAGAAACAATGTCCGATGTTGCAAGCAATTTTGATAATTCTACATATTTAACCCCCATCTCTAAACATTCTGGATTTTGGTAAATATCATATGCGAGTAAATTACAGCCAAATCCTTTCATGATGCGAGCAAAACACATACCGATTTTTCCGGTACCAACTATTCCGACAGTGGAATTGTGTAAATCAAATCCTAATAAACCATTTAGAGAAAAATTTGATTCCCGAACTCGATTATAAGCGCGATGATACTTACGATTTAAAGTTAAAATTAATCCCGCTGCATGTTCGGCGACTGCATAAGGAGAATAAGCCGGAACTCGTACTACAGTAATTCCTAATTCTTTGGCAGCTTTTATATCTACATTATTAAAACCCGCAGAACGCAAAGCAATCAGCTTAGTTCCTTTTTCGGCGATCGCGCTTATTGTATGGCGATCAATTTGGTCGTTGATAAAAGCGCAAACTGCTTTAAAGCCTGCGGCTAAGGCAGTAGTTTCACTGGTTAAATTTGGTTCAAAAAATACAAGCTCATGACCGCCATCGGAATTAGCTTCGGAAAGAAAGTGACGGTCGTATTTTTTAGAACTGAATACTGCTACTTTCATGGCAAGAGGTTAAAAGTTAAAGGTCAAAGGTCAATTAATATGGAAGGTTAGGAGAACTTAAAGAGTCCCGTTGGTGCGTGACACTAAAAACATTGTCACTACGTTCATAAATAGTCGAAGTGTCACAGCACCCTACGAAAAAAATATGCTATTTGCGTAAGTCCTGAGAAAATTTAAATTACTACCTTTAACCTCTAACCTTTGACCTTTAACCTATTTTTTACCTCTCTTTATTTGGTAATAAAGAACTACGACATTTTCAATCCTGCTCTATCAGCTGAATATTCGTCGAGTTTGATTTCACAGGGTTCTATGTTCCAAATTTCTTGACAATATTCCCAAATTGCCCTATCTGAAGAAAATTTACCCATGCGTGCGGAGTTAATTATAGACATGCGAGTCCAGTTTTCTGTATCCCGATAAGCTTCAGAAACTCGATCCTGGGTATCAATGTAGGATTGATAATCGGCAAATAACATAAACCTATCTTGGTTAAACAGCGAGTCTAAGAGAGGTTTAAATAAATTGCGATCCCCGTCGGAAAAATGTCCGCAAATAATTAAATCAATGACTTCTTTTAAATCGGGATTGGATTCGTAATATTTTCTGGGGTTGTATCCTTTAGCTTTCAAGTCATAAACTTCTGGGGTGGTTAAACCACATAAGAAAAAGTTTTCCGCGCCGACTTCTTCACGGATTTCGACGTTGGCACCGTCGAGGGTTCCGATTGTCAAAGCACCGTTGAGAGCAAATTTCATATTACCAGTTCCGGAAGCTTCTTTCCCCGCAGTAGAAATTTGTTCGGAAAGTTCTGCACCTGCGTAGATAAATTGACTGGAGGATACGTTGTAGTTGGGGATAAATGCGACTTTTAAACGCCCTGCGACATCAGTGTCATTATTAACGACACTACCAACGGCATTGATTAACTTAATAATCAATTTAGCAATGAAGTAACCGGGGGCTGCTTTACCTGCAAAAACAAAGGTTCTGGGTTGAATATCAGCGCTGGGATTTTTCTTAATGCGATTGTACAAGGTGATGATGTGGAAAGCATTGAGTAGCTGACGCTTGTATTCGTGGAGTCGTTTTACCTGTACGTCAAACAAGGAATTAGTATCTACTGTAATTCCGGTAGATTTGTTGATTAGCTTTGCTAAGTCTTCCTTGTTTGCTTGTTTGATTTCGCGCCAAGTTTTTCTGAACTCTTTGTCATCCAAGAATTTTTCTAATTTCCGGAGCTCATCAAGATTCTTAATCCAGTCGGTACCAATCTTGTCAGTAATTAAACGAGAAAGTCGGGGATTACCCATTAATAACCAGCGGCGGGGAGTTACACCGTTCGTCTTGTTAATAAACTTCTCGGGGAATAGCTCGTAAAAATCGTGAAGCACGTCTGTTTTGAGCAATTCGGTATGCAGCGCTGCTACACCATTGATTTTGTAACTACCGACGCAAGCTAAATGTGCCATGCGGACTTTCTTTTCGCCACCTTCTTCAATCAAAGATAGTCGAGAAATGCGTTCTAAATCTTTGGGATAGCGTCTTCTGACTTCACTTAAAAAGCGGAAGTTGATTTCGTAGATAATTTCTAAATGTCTGGGTAATAATCTACCGAACAATTCCACCGGCCAGCGTTCTAAAGCTTCTGGCAGCAAGGTATGGTTAGTATAAGCAAAGGTATTTTTAGTAATATTCCATGCTTTATCCCAAGGCATTTGATGCTCGTCAATCAGCAGACGCATTAATTCAGCGATACCAACTGAAGGATGGGTATCGTTAAGCTGAATTGCAGCTTTTTCATGCAAATTATCTAAAGTGTCAAAAAGTCGGTGGTGTCGGCGCAGAATATCTTGCAAAGAACAAGAAACAAAGAAATATTGTTGCTGCAAGCGTAATTCTTTACCCTGCATTGTATCGTCGTTAGGGTAGAGAACTTTTGAGATGTTTTCCGAGAACATTTGACTACCTACCGCGCCGATGTAGTCACCAGCATTAAACGCCTGTAAGTCAAATTCATCAGTTGCCTCAGCTTTCCACAACCGCAGAATATTGACTGTATCAACGCCATAGCCCGGTACCGGAGTATCGTAAGGGACTCCAGATACTTTTTGCTGCGGTACCCATCGTACTTGAAAGCGTCCGCTTCTATCGTTGTATACTTCAGTATGACCGCCGAACTTTACTTCTACGCGATATTCGGGAAGCGGAAGTTCCCAAGCATTGCCAAACAGCAACCATTTATCGGGGTTTTCAACTTGCCAACCGTTGCGAATAACTTGTTCAAAAATCCCGAACTCATAGCGAATACCATAACCGACGGCGGGGATTTCCAGAGTTGCTAAAGAATCGAGATAGCAAGCTGCAAGCCTTCCCAAACCACCGTTACCCAATCCCGGTTCCCGCTCTTGCTCTAATAAATCGTCTAATTCTAAGCCCGATTCTTGCAGAACAGTTTTGATTTTTTCGTAAAGACCAAGATTAATTAGACTATTACCCGTATAGCGTCCCATCAAAAACTCAGCCGAAAGGTAATAAACAGTTTTTACACCATTCTCTGAATGAGTTTTAGCTGTTTGAATCCGTCTTTGCAAGATGCGATCGCGAACGCTATGAGCGACAGCCATATAGTAATCGTGGGGAGTCGCAAAATACTCACCTTTACCTTGAACGTAATAAAGACTATCGGCAATGGCACGTTTGAGGGTTTCCTCACTCATACCAGTTCTGTCATCTTCTACCCTCACTTTAGCCGTGGTAGGTACAGAAACATCTTCCGGTGCTAATCTATTATATTTTTGCTCGGATGAACTAGTCATTATGGTGATGTTGGTAAGATATTAAATCTACAATTATTTCTAACCTATAGCTTTATAACATTCTCTTCGTTTTGCTTGGGTTTCTTATTAAGAATTAAGAATAATAATGGGGAATGGAGAGAGGGGAGAGGGGGAAACAGTGAGCAAGTAGTAAGTAGCAAGTAGCAAGTTACCAATTACCTATTACCAATGCCCTATACCCAATCCTCCATGCCCTATTCGCAAATTTTTAATATTCCCACTTCCAGTCGCGAATTTCGGGCATATCCTCGCCGTGTTCCCGAACGTATTGCTTGTGTTCGATTAGTTTTTCATGCAACATTTGTTTGATATGAGCCGCTTTATATCCCAGATGAGGAACTCTGTCAATTACATCATCTGCTAAGTTAAAACGGTCTAAATCGTTCATGACCACCATATCAAAAGGTGTGGTTGTAGTTCCTTCTTCTTTGTAACCTCGGACGTGGAGGTTTTTGTGATTTGTGCGACGATACGTTAAACGATGAATCAACCAGGGATAACCATGAAAGGCGAAAATTATTGGTTTGTCGGTGGTGAAAATGCTATCGAAGTCTTTGTCGCTTAAACCGTGGGGATGCTCGCTCTCTGGCTGTAAGGTCATTAAGTCTACTACGTTGACTACCCTAATTTTTAGTTCTGGAAAATGATCCCGCAATATATCTACCGCTGCTAAGGTTTCTAGGGTGGGAGTGTCTCCAGCGCAAGCCATGACTACATCTGGTTCGTGTCCTTGGTCGTTAGAAGCCCAACCCCAAATACCTACACCTGTAGTACAATGCTTGATTGCTTCATCCATATTTAGATACTGCAATGCTGGTTGTTTGCCCGCTACAATTACGTTAACGTAATGACGACTTCTCAAGCAATGGTCTGTTACGGATAGCAGACAATTGGCATCGGGTGGTAAATATACTCTCACTACTTCGGCTTTTTTATTCACAACGTGGTCGATAAAGCCGGGATCTTGATGGCTAAAGCCGTTGTGGTCTTGTCGCCATACGTGAGATGTTAATAAATAAGTTAAAGAAGGAATTGGTCTGCGCCAGGGAATATCGCGAGTAGTTTTCAACCATTTTGCGTGCTGGTTGAACATAGAATCGATGATATGAATAAATGCTTCGTAGCAAGAAAATAATCCGTGACGACCTGTAAGCAAGTATCCTTCTAACCAGCCCTGACAAGTATGTTCGCTGAGTATTTCCATTACCCGACCGTCTGCGGCTAAGCTATCGTCGTATTCTAAAGTTTCTGCTACCCAAGTTCTTGAAGTTACATCCAATACATCAGCTAGGCGGTTGGATGCAGTTTCATCCGGCCCAAATAAACGGAAGTTTTTAGTATCTAGATTAAGTTTCATTACATCGCGCAGCAATTTACCCATAACGCGGGTTGCTTCGGCGACGGTATTCCCTGGTTCTACTTCTACTGCATAGTTACGAAAGTCGGGCATTTTCAATTCTCGCAGCAGAATACCGCCGTTAGCATGGGGATTGTCGCCCATGCGCCGATTTCCTTCGGGTGCGAGTTCGGCTAATTCGACAATTAATTTACCATTTTCGTCAAATAATTCTTCTGGCTTATAGCTTTTCATCCACTCTTCTAACAACTTAACGTGAGCGGGTTCTGCTGCCATATTTGATAGCGGTACTTGGTGCGATCGCCAGTAATCTTCAGTCTTTTTACCATCAACTTCTTTCGGTCCAGTCCAGCCTTTGGGACTCTTAAGAATAATCATCGGCCATTGCGGACGCTGCTTAAAGCCATTTTGACGCGCATCTTCCTGAATTTCTCGGATTTCATGCAAAGCTGTATCCAGGGTTGCTGCCATTAATTGATGCATGGCAACTGGATCGGAACCTTCAACAAAATAAGGCTTGTAACCGTAACCTTCAAATAATTTTTGCAGTTCCTCATGACTCATCCGAGCTAATAAGGTGGGGTTAGCAATTTTATAACCGTTGAGGTGTAAAATCGGCAAAACTGCACCATCATGAATGGGATTAAGAAACTTATTAGAATGCCAGCTTGTTGCTAAAGAACCGGTTTCTGCTTCACCATCACCAACAACGCAAGCCACAATCAAATCGGGATTATCAAAAGCAGCACCATAAGCGTGAGAAACCGAATAGCCGAGTTCGCCACCTTCATGGATGGAGCCGGGAGTTTCCGGCGCTACGTGAGAGGGAATGCCACCGGGGAAAGAAAACTGTTTGAATAGTTTTTGCATTCCCTCGCTATCTTGAGAAATATTCGGATAATATTGGCTGTAAGTTCCTTCAAGATAGGTATTAGCAACCAAACCGGGACCACCATGTCCGGGGCCTGCAATATAAATTATATTTAAATCATCTTTTTTGATTACCCGATTGAGATGAACGTAAATAAAGTTCAAACCAGGGGTAGTTCCCCAATGTCCTAAAAGTCTGGGTTTAACGTGTTCTAATTTCAGCGGTTGCTTAAGTAAAGGATTATCTAATAAATATATTTGTCCCACCGAAAGATAATTCGCCGCATTCCAGTAGGCGTTCATCTTTCTTAATTCGTCGTTTTGCAGTGGTTTAGTGTTGGGAAGAGTAGAAACAGTCATGGACAACTCCTTAATATTGATAAATTTGTTTTAGTAATTACACAGTGGTTTCAAATATTAAATATTCTCTATTTTACTAACTATGAACCTGGAAAAATTTAATTAAATATTTTAATTATGAATTAAATAAATCAATAGTTTCAATGTATATAAATGTTTTCCAATTATGCTAAATGATAGCTAACTTTGATAACTTCTAAGATAATCTATAAAAGTATTGTCAAAAATACTATCGACTTATAAAACATAAAAAATGATTGCAGCTATTTTAGCTAACAATCTTTTTGGGAGTTTAACACAACATCTATTTGCTTTTTCAAATTTAACCGCGATTTAACCGAAAACGAGACTATAGATGAATTTTGAATCCTTTGAAACAATAATACTGATATTAATTACTTAGAAAAACTACTTCTTCAGATAGAAGATAATTATTTTTATTTATCTATCAATAAACGATTAAAAGATTATCGGTTCAATAAATTATAGAAAGGAGAAGATTGATAAATTAGAGGTATATGAATTTAAATCTTTAATGATTGAGATTAATTATCATAGAGATTCCAAAGTTAAATTAAAAAAATAGTTTATATTCAGAAGCTAATCTATAGCATTCCTAAATTATTTATGAGATTTAAGAAACCCGATTTTTCAAAAAAAACCGGGTTTCTAGCACCTATCTTTCTCACGAGTCATATAGGATTGCTATATATAGGAATCCGGTTTGAATATTGAAAACAATTAAGTACTTGTAGGGTGTGTTATGGCTTCAGCCGTGAGCGCACCGAAATGTATATATGATGGTGCGTTGCGCGCAGCAAGCAACACAACGGCAGTATTGGGGGAGGAAAATCCACACCCGGACACTTGCTCGTACTGCGGGAACCTCCGCAACGCAGTGTCCTCCCAATCTGCCTCCCCTACGTGTTTTATGCCCTCTGGGCACGCTGCGCTAACAAAAATCTGCGGAGCAATCCTATATCTACAAAGCTATTTCGTAGTTAAAGAAATCAAAATTATAAAATTAATTAATTTCTAGCAAACCAATTGGTGGGGTAATTTCGATTCTGCCCGATTCCAAATCAACTACAGGAACAATCTCTTTGACAAAAGGAATTAAAACATTCTTCTGCTTTTTAGTTTTTTTAGTTTCTTCTAACCCTTCTGAGTGCAAACGAACCTCTAACAAATCGTTGCCAGCATTAATCAAATCGACTACAGTACCAATTAATTTTCCATCTTCGAGCATAAACACGGGTAAACCCAGTAAATCCATTAAATGATATTCATCTTCACCTAACTCAGGGCGATCGCTTTCAGGTACAAGTAACTTACAGCCACGTAAATCCTCAGCTTCATCGCGGTAATTCACACCAGCGAGTTGAATCACATAAAGATTTTTGCCTTCAATAAAACGCCCTTTGACTAACTCCACCTCTTCCGGTTGGGTTGTATTTTCACGCAACAGCCAGCGCTTACCAGGCTTTTGAAAGCGTTCGGGAAAATCCGTATCCGGATAAACCCGTAATTCACCCTTCATACCTTGAGGCGCAACAATCTTACCAATTTCCAACCAACCATCCATTTTCAGTTATCAGTTATCAGCGAACAGTTATCAGTTAATAGGTTAAAGGTTAAAGGTTAAAGGTTAAAGGTCAAAGTTAAATTTTGTATTCTTAATTCCTAACTCCTAACTCTTAACTCTTAACTACTAACTCCTCAAACGCTTACGGTGGCATTGCGATAAACTTCTTCAGCAACTTTAGCAAAACGCCGCATTCCAGTTTTTATTTCTTCGTCGCTACCGGTGAGCGAGATGCGGAAACATTGATTTTTGTGCTGCCAGTCTTCTCGCAATCCAGGGAAAAAGGAATTTCCGGGGACAACTATTAAACCTACCTTTTTAAGTTGTTGATAGAATTCCCAATCGCTTATAGGTAAATCTTGCAGCCATATCCAAGCAAAAATAGCTCCTTCACCAAGATGGAGAAACCAAGGTAAATCCTTTGGCATTGCTGATTCTAAAGTAGTTTCTAAAACAGTAAACTTATTTTGATAAAAAGGACGAATTACGTCTTGGCTAATATGTGCTAATTTACCAGAATCTATGGCACGAGCGGCTATAGCTTGTCCGTATCTAGATGAGTGCAAGCTCGCATTTGCTTGGAAACACTCTAAAGCGTCAATTAGTTTTTCGCTACCAATGGCAATACCAACTCTTTCCCCAGGTAATCCCGCTTTTGATAAACTCATGCAGTGCAATATATTTTCACCAAAAGTTGGTGTCATATTGGTATAGTTTAAAGCAGGGAATGGAGGTGCGTATGCTGAATCAATTAATACTGGAACATCTGACTGTGCAGCAATTGAAGAAATTTTATTAACTTCTTCTTCGGTGACAACGTTACCTGTAGGATTGCAGGGGCGAGAAAATAAAACACAACCTGTTTTTTCGGTAATTGATAATTTGCTGAAGTCAGGACGATATTTAAATCTATGGGCAGCTGCATCAATATCTAAAGTTGGTTTATAAGCAAATAATGCTTCAGGAGCTAAACTAACTCCACCGTAGCCGGTATAGTCGGGACTCAAGGGAAAAACAATTTGCTTGAGTTCGCCGCTAGTAGTGTAACCACCAAAAACATTTGCAGCGTAAAAATAAAGCGTTTGACTGCCAGGAGTAATTAAAACGTTACGTTCGTTAAGTTCTAAACCGTAGCGTTTATTAAAGTCTTTCGTCACAGCTTCAATCAACGGCGAGTAACCTTTAGAATAACCGTAGCGACAAACAACTTCACCATACTCCGGACTAGCTAAAAGCTCCGCAGTGCAATCGCGCCATAGTTGTTCTACTTCCGGCAAAATCAACGGATTACCCGCACTCAAATTAGTCAAATCCTGCCCTTTACCAGCGCGCAAAGTTTCATTAATATCTTTCATAATCGCTCTCACGCCGGTAAGTTTGGACATTTGAGCGCCGAATTTAGTTAGGGCAGGTTTCATAAGCAGTCAATTATAAATACAGATATTCTAACTATAATATTCGATGGACAATGGAAATTGAATATGGGGCATAGGGCATTGGGCATTGGGCGTGGGTAATGGGTAATAGGTAATTGGGGATTGGGCATTGGTAATTGATAATTGGTAATTGATAATTATTAACTCTTCATTCTTAACTTCTAACTTATTCTCTCCATGCCCAATTCCCCACACAGCTATACACTCAATAAAGAAGATTGACTGAAAAAGGGGTGACAAGTGGAAGTTAAAGCGGCAGTAGCTTATGAAGCGGGTAAGCCATTAAGTATTGAAACGGTTCAGCTAGAGGGGCCTTCATCTGGTGAAGTATTGGTAGAAGTTAAAGCCAGCGGGATTTGTCATACGGATGCCTATACGCTTTCTGGTAAAGATCCTGAAGGTTTATTTCCAGCAATTTTAGGACATGAAGGTGCGGGAGTTGTTGTAGATGTAGGAGCAGGTGTTACTAGTGTCAAAAAAGGGGATCATGTTATTCCTCTCTACACTCCCGAATGCCGTCAGTGTGAATATTGTTTAAGCTTAAAAACTAATCTTTGTCAAGCAATTCGCAGTACTCAAGGTAAAGGTTTGATGCCAGATGGTAGCAGCCGTTTTTCTATCGGCGATCGCCAACTTTATCACTATATGGGTACATCAACTTTTGCTAACTATACGGTGTTACCGGAAATTGCCGTAGCCAAAATTCGCGAAGATGCTCCTTTTGAAAAGGTTTGTTATATCGGTTGTGGCGTAACAACGGGAATTGGTGCTGTTATTTATACGGCAAAAGTGGAACCTGGTTCAAAAGTTATAGTTTTTGGTTTGGGTGGTATCGGTTTAAATGTAATTCAAGGTGCAAGAATGGTTGGTGCCGATATGATTATCGGCGTAGATATTAATCCTGCAAAACGCGAATTAGCAGAAAAGTTCGGGATGACGCACTTTGTTAATCCCAAGGAAGTTGAAGGGGATTTAGTTCCTTATTTAGTCGATTTAACTAAGGGTGGAGCCGACTATACTTTTGAATGTATTGGTAACGTAAAAGTGATGCGTCAAGCCTTAGAATGCTGTCATAAAGGTTGGGGAGAAAGTATTATTATTGGCGTTGCTGGTGCCGGAGAAGAAATAAGTACCCGTCCGTTTCAATTAGTAACTGGAAGAGTTTGGAAAGGTTCGGCTTTTGGTGGTGCTAGAGGACGTACCGACGTGCCGAAAATTGTTGATTGGTATATGCAAGGAAAGATAAATATCGACGATTTAATTACTCATGTAATGCCAATTGAAAAGATAAACGAAGGTTTTGAATTGATGCATAAAGGTGAGTCAATTCGCAGCGTTGTGACATTCGATTGATATTTCTTATTGTTTATCATTCCCAGTTGACTGCTGGGAATATATATCATCAAAGCGCAACGCACTATAAAAATTTTTATTTTGTCAACGTTATGGAGCGTTAGATGATGTATTAATTTTTTTGTCTTCACAGATAGACAATCGTTCATCTAACACACCCTTATATATTAAGATTTATTAAATATCTTCAGGTTTTATAATTTATAAATCAGAATGTGTGCTTTAACATTCATAATCAACTAACTCGTATAAACTTCGTATAAATTATGAACTGGTGGCAAAGACTTAAGAAAAACCCTTTAGCGCGATTTGGGGCAATTTTACTGATAATCTTCTATATAACGGTAATTTTCGCGGATTTTGTCGCTCCTTATGACCCTTATTATTCGCAGCCAAATGGTTCCTTATTGCCACCAACTCGCGTATATTTAAATAATCAGCAAGGAAGGTTTATCGGGCCTCACGTTTATCCCACTACTCAAGGGGATACCGATTTAGAAACTGGCGAACGGGAAATTATTGTAGATTACAGCAAACCTTCTCCTCTTGGTTTATTTGTAAAAGGTTCTAAATATAATTTGTTTAAATTCGGTTTACCGCTACCGCCAAGATGGAATGAAGTGACTATATTTCCCGGTATTCCGTTAAATGTACATTTGTTTGGCACTACCAACGATACAAGATTCAATATTTTAGGTACCGACGATCAAGCCAGGGATGAATTCAGCCGTTTGGTGTATGGTGGGCGCATCAGTTTATTTATCGGTATTTTAGGTGTGGCGATTTCTTTCCCACTGGGTATGTTAGTTGGCGGAATTTCCGGTTACTTCAGCGGTTGGACTGATTCAATAATTATGCGGATAGTGGAAGTATTAATGACTTTCCCGAGTATCTACCTGTTGGTAACATTAGGTGCCGTCTTACCACCGGGATTAAGCAGTACTCAACGCTTTTTGTTAATTGTTTTAATTACTTCTTTCATTCGTTGGGCTGGTTTAGCGCGGGTAATTCGCGGACAAGTTTTATCAATTAAAGAAAGAGAATTTGTGCAAGCAGCAAGAGCAATGGGGGCTAAACCTTTATATATTATTATCCGCCACGTTTTACCCCAAACTGCAACTTATATTATTATCTCGGCTACTCTTTCTATACCCAGCTTCATCGGTGCCGAAGCAATACTGAGCTTAATTGGTTTGGGAATTCAGCAACCAGATCCTTCTTGGGGTAATATGCTATCACTCGCAACTAATGCTTCTATTTTAGTATTGCAACCCTGGTTAATTTGGCCTCCTGCTTTAGTAATTATTCTTACCGTACTTGCATTCAATTTACTTGGAGATGGATTAAGAGATGCACTCGATCCTAGGAGTTTTGGACGGTAATTTAGGTTAAAGGTTAAAGGTTAAAGGTTAAAGGTTAGAGGTTAAAATAATAGTTATCAGAAACCCGGTTTCTTTACGATTTCGCAACAAGATATTAATGTTTTCACGATTAGAAACCGGGTTTCTTTGAGCTTCTTGGAATTGATACAAGGTATCGGGTTTATTAGACATTTTGTAAGCTAGCATAACCGAAAGTAGCATTAAACTCTTCGCACCAAATTCCTACAGATTTATAGTCAGCAAGGTTGACGTTTTCAGGAATTGCATAGCGTTGAGCGCCTTTGAAGCTTTTGATGGGAGCGAGTGTAATATAATTACCTTCTTTAATATTTAGGGGTATGTTGCTGTTGCGGTGTAAAATAATTTTGACATCTGGACCTTCACCACTACTAAAAGCTCTATCAAACTCTAAATAATTTTTGCCATTGATATTTACAATTGTTGCTTTACCGCTAGTAGCTTTCTCTTGTTTAACAAAGTTACCGGATGCTATAGGTTTAATAGAGTTAGCAGTCGCAATAGTTGATTGTAGGGGAGCGTAACCGAAGGTAGCATTAAACTCTTCGCACCAAATTCCTACAGATTTATAATCAGCAAGGTTGACATTTTCAGGAATTGCGTAGCGTTGAGCGCCTCTAAAGCTTTTGATGGGAGCAAGTGTAATATAATTACCTTCTTTAATATTTAGAGGTATATTGCTGTTGCGGTGTAAAATAATTTTTACATCTGGACCTTCACCACTACGAAATGTTCTGTCAAACTCTAAATAACGCTTACCGTTGATACTTACAATTCTGGCTCTACCATTGGTGGCTTTTTCCTGTTTGACAAAGTTACCGGATGCCAAGATTGCATTAGCTTTAGTTGCAACTTTTGTAGTTCTATTTCTTCTAAAAATGAAAGAAGCCTCAGCAACTTCAGAATTAGCTATCACAGAACCAACGCTACTGAATAATACAACTGATGCAATTCCCAAGCCAGCTAATTTATTGAATTTCATGATTAATGTCTCCTCGATAAAAGTATGCAGGTGTTTGTCGTTTCGCTTAATTACTAATATCGGGGATAACTCTGAAGCTTGAATGAATGGTATCTGAGCTTTTAATTAAAGTTTTCTGAGAAAGCTGAGAGGGGGAGAAAAAACTATTTAATTTTGAATTTTGAGAAGCTAGGAAGTCTCTACGTAGGTTGGGTGAAGTGAAGCGCAACCCAACACCCGAGTTGGGTTACACTGCGTTTCACCCAACCTACAACTAATAGGTATTAGATTTAGTTTCAACAATAATACAAAAGATGAATTCCCAATGTATTATTAGTTTCAATCCCTAATAGGGATTAGATTTAGTTTCAACACTTCTCAGGAAATAAAAACTTCTGAAGCGCCAGGTTTCAATCCCTAATAGGGATTAGATTTAGTTTCAACTTTTTACTGTCTGTCATGGGTATACTGGTGTAAGTGTTTCAATCCCTAATAGGGATTAGATTTAGTTTCAACTCATACATTTGATGAAAATATATTTCAGTTTATTGTTTCAATCCCTAATAGGGATTAGATTTAGTTTCAACCAGACATTTGAGAAAGCAGGATAGGTAGTTTAGCGTTTCAATCCCTAATAGGGATTAGATTTAGTTTCAACTATAGTGCATTGCCCCCCACAACCAAAAATGAGCGTGTTTGTTTCAATCCCTAATAGGGATTAGATTTAGTTTCAACGATTGCGGTTTGAACTACTCGCGCTACTTAAAGAGTTTCAATCCCTAATAGGGATTAGATTTAGTTTCAACAGATAGTAATTAGTTTATGTGAGTCTAGGTGGTAGTTTCAATCCCTAATAGGGATTAGATTTAGTTTCAACTAAGGAAGAATATCGACCTTTGATAGTTTGGTCGTGTTTCAATCCCTAATAGGGATTAGATTTAGTTTCAACCAAGGCTTTGGTACCTGTGTAGGGGGATAGACAAGTTTCAATCCCTAATAGGGATTAGATTTAGTTTCAACAAGAAATGGCAAGGGTTAACAGATGAACTGGCTGTGTTTCAATCCCTAATAGGGATTAGATTTAGTTTCAACAAAAGCAACGGTTGAGGAAGATACAAGACTTTGGAGTTTCAATCCCTAATAGGGATTAGATTTAGTTTCAACAGTTGTCAGAAGAAATTGATATGAGTGATTTCTTTTCAGTTTCAATCCCTAATAGGGATTAGATTTAGTTTCAACTCAACCCGAGCAGGTAAGGTAATACCCTCTACGTCAAAAGGTTTCAATCCCTAATAGGGATTAGATTTAGTTTCAACAATAATTAATCAATCGTGATAAATATAGAGGATAAAGTTTCAATCCCTAATAGGGATTAGATTTAGTTTCAACAATAAATGCCTGGAATTTAGCGATCGCCTTTTAAGTTTCAATCCCTAATAGGGATTAGATTTAGTTTCAACAATTATTAAAATTAAATTTAAATTGAAATGTTTTTTGTTTCAATCCCTAATAGGGATTAGATTTAGTTTCAACTGTTGAAAATATATCAAATTATATTTCTCTTAAGTTTCAATCCCTAATAGGGATTAGATTTAGTTTCAACTATTCGATGAAATTGTTCTTCAGTTAAAAGAAAATGTTTCAATCCCTAATAGGGATTAGATTTAGTTTCAACTTGAATTAATAATAATTTCTTCATTGTATGTATTGTTTCAATCCCTAATAGGGATTAGATTTAGTTTCAACTGTCTGCATACTCTTTTAAAAATTCATGTAAATTGTTTCAATCCCTAATAGGGATTAGATTTAGTTTCAACCTTACCTAGTGTCGATACACGTAATTTAGGCGTAGTTTCAATCCCTAATAGGGATTAGATTTAGTTTCAACTATTAGTATTGCCGGTGCGATTGTGTGGTTCAAGTTTCAATCCCTAATAGGGATTAGATTTAGTTTCAACGCCGTCCCCTCTCGCCTCGGCCTTGCGAGACATACCAGTAGGTTTCAATCCCTAATAGGGATTAGATTTAGTTTCAACCACAAGACGGAGAAAGTAGCGCGGTACGTTTGTTGTTTCAATCCCTAATAGGGATTAGATTTAGTTTCAACCGCTAAAAAAACTAGTTATTTTCAGGTTTTGAATGAGTTTCAATCCCTAATAGGGATTAGATTTAGTTTCAACAATTCAAAAATTTTCCAATTCAGAAGTCTTTTGTGTGTTTCAATCCCTAATAGGGATTAGATTTAGTTTCAACAAATTTTTGGTGTCAGTAAAAATATTACGTGGCAGTAGTTTCAATCCCTAATAGGGATTAGATTTAGTTTCAACCTTTAGCAGAACTTTTAGACAAAGATCTTATTTCAGTGTTTCAATCCCTAATAGGGATTAGATTTAGTTTCAACGTCAAATTAAAAATCATAATCCTGCCAAAAATCCTGTTTCAATCCCTAATAGGGATTAGATTTAGTTTCAACATTATCAATCGTAGATATTGGTAAGTTACCTCGCGTTTCAATCCCTAATAGGGATTAGATTTAGTTTCAACAAGGAATTACATCAAGTTCTTGAGAAGCGTCAGGTTTCAATCCCTAATAGGGATTAGATTTAGTTTCAACCTGCTGGAATTTTTTATTTACTCGAAAGCGCAGTTGTTTCAATCCCTAATAGGGATTAGATTTAGTTTCAACTGCTCGCTGTAGAAGCCTTACTATATTTAGTTTTCAAGGTACAGAAGTGCAAACCTGTTAGTAAAGTACAATTTCAGCGACTAAGATGTCAAGAGGCTGTAAAAAAAAATGGCTGAGATATAGTCATAGAAAGGCTTTCAGGGATAGTGCAAACCTCTGTTTGGGTGAAAACGGCTAAAACGCAGGCAGAGTATGGATTACAGCTTCAAAAAAAGCTCTCTTGTTTCAAACACCCTACTGCTTGCACCGTAGTTAGGTCAAAAACATCCTTTGATGACGGATTTTAATTGGGAACTCTGTGCTACATAGATCAATTTTCAAGGTAGTAATAAGACTTTTAGTGTAACGCACCATCTGACTGAGGGGTTCGTAGTTGCGCTTTAGCGCTAAAGCGCAACTACGAACAATAATCCCAATATTTAAACTGTAAACCTTTACCAGTACAAGCAACCGTTGCAGCACAATTAGAAAAAGGCTGTATTTCTAATAAACTCCATTTATCAGAATTGGGAATATTTAAATGTGCGGGTTGTTCTGGAGTTAAACAAATCTCGACTTTTTGTAAATCTTTTAATCCCGTTCCTGTTGCTTTTAAATAAGATTCTTTACAAGTCCAATAGCGGAAAAATAACTGTTGCTGTTGTTCTTGAGGAGCAGATTCTATAACTGCAAATTCACTCGGTGAAAAAAATCTTTGAGCAAGAGAAACTACATCGGTTTTTGAGTTTATGCATTCTAAATCAGCACCAATAGAATGATTTAAACTGACTGCATACAGCGCAAAGTTTTCCGAGTGAGATACATTAAATTTGAGATTAATTTGATTGCACTTTTTATCTAAAAACGGCTTTCCGCGAGGCTCGTAACCAAATTCTATTTTGGAAGCTTCTATATTTAAATAACGACCTAATATATTTCTGAGAATACCCCTTGCGGCAATAAAACGCTGCCGATGCATCTCAAAATGAAATCTTCTTGCTCTAACTAACTCATCTTCCGAAAGTATTTGAGTCAAATCTTCCAACAACGGTTTGACATTGTCGAGATTTTCTCGCCAAATATGAACTTCGTTAGATAATAATTCTATATTCTTCGGTGCTTTCAACCACATTTTTCAGTGAACAGTTATCAGTGAACAGTGAACAGTGAGCAGTGAACAGTGAGCAGTTAACAAATCAATATTTATTAACTCCTAACTCCTAACTTCCCCCTCTTCCCCCTCTCTCCCCATCTTCCCCTTACTTCTCAATCCATTCTAAGAACCGATTCCACGCCCACCAGGGGTCTTTGTCACCGTATTGTTGCTGACACTGCTTGCTACTTAAATAACCGACGTGTCCGCCGTGGGGAGTCAATATTAAGTCTATATTGGGATTTTGGGCGCAGGCTACTTGTAACTCTGGGATGATGGCTGGTGCAAAAAATGGGTCGTCTGCTGCGTAAATTATTAGAGTTGGTTTGTTAAGGTTTGGCAGAATATGCAAAGCACTACTTGCTTCATAGTAAGCTTCGACTGAGGGGAAACCTAATTTTTCTATGACTAATTCATTGTCAAAGCCCCATATACTATTTGCTCTTTCTATTGCTGCTGCATCTAAACTGCCTGGATGATTGTCATGAATTTTCCATGCTAGTTTTTTCAATGCTTTGGCAATTCTTTGTTCTAAAAACCTACCAACTGGATAACTTGTTAAATATTTGAGGGAAGGATTGGAATTTAAGCTGGGACAAATCACCGCACCACCAGCAATATCGCTTTCTTTGATGCCAATTTCCGCATTTTTGGTGGAGTCTAGTGCTGCTTTAACTGCCCATAACGCTAACTGCCCTCCCAAGGAAAATCCTGTAAACCAAAATTTTGGGGGACATCCCATTGATAAAGCTTTTGCTGCAATGCGAACAAAATCCTCTCCTTCATACAAACCATCGCTGGTTAAAGTCGGCGATAATTCTGCTGTTTTACCGTGGGCGCGCCAGTCAAATAATACTACTGCATAACCTTGAGCGTAAGCTTTACGTCCTAAAATTTCCAGAAACCATTCTTCTTCTAAATCGCCGATAATGCCGTAGGTTCCTATAATAGTGCCGCGAGGGTTTTCTGGAATAGCTACCAAGCCAAATATAGGAACTCCTTGCGCGCCGGTAAATATTTGTTCTTGATAATTAGGCTTGGGTAGGTTGAGACTCTTTTGCCAATTCTTTTTTCCCCACAACGCTGCACCAATAGTCATTAGCACGCCGTTTCGTAAAAACAAAGGTGGATTGTAGGCTAAAACACGCATTATATAAGATATTCTGTCTAGTTTGGAGTAAGTTTTCAGAATATTTTAATTTTAAGGTTTATGTTATATTTAAAATTTTTTTTATAATCATTAAAGCAATCTTTGTATTTTCCAAAGATTCTTAACTTACCTTAATACCCAGTAACAATTACTTTATAATGCCGAGAATTCTTGTCATAGATGACGATCCAGCAATTTCCGAGTTGGTAGCCGTTAATTTAGAGATGGCTGGTTACGATGTTAGCCAAGCTGAAGACGGTATCAAAGGGCAGGCTTTAGCACTTCAGCTACAGCCCGACTTAATTATGTTGGATTTGATGTTACCGAAGGTTGATGGATTTACTGTCTGTCAGCGCTTGCGGAGAGATGAGCGTACAGCCGACATCCCGGTTTTAATGTTAACCGCTTTAAGTCAAACTCAAGATAAAGTCGAAGGTTTTAATGCTGGTGCGGATGATTACCTCACCAAGCCTTTTGAAGTCGAGGAAATGCTAGCGCGGGTGAGAGCTTTACTTAGACGTACCGATCGCATTCCTCAAGCTGCGAAACACAGCGAAATTTTGAATTATGGGCCATTAACTTTAGTTCCCGAGCGATTTGAGGCTATTTGGTTTGCTCAAACTGTGAAGTTAACTCATTTAGAATTTGAATTACTTCACTGTCTCCTGCAACGTCACGGGCAAACGGTTTCCCCCAGCGAAATTCTCCGAGAAGTTTGGGGTTACGATCCAGATGATGATATTGAAACTATCCGGGTTCACGTTAGACATTTGAGAACCAAATTAGAACCAGATCCTCGCCATCCTAGATATATCAAAACCGTATACGGTGCTGGATATTGTTTGGAATTACCAAGTACTCCCCCGTCTGAGACTGAATTATCGACAACAGAAGTCGGAACTAGTACAAGTTAATTCCTAAGTTCTCAAACAAATTGACGATAATTTTCTCCCATGTCAATCCCTTTCGGTGAATACTTGGGGAATCTTTTCTATGGAATCTTGAATTTTAGATTTTGAATTTTAGATTTTACAAGACTAGCTAAGAGTAGTTAAATAAATAATTCTTGTTGTTCCCAATCGCTAATTAGCCATTATTTTTTTATCTATAGGGAAAAATTCCAAACGATATTTATATAAAGCAACTGGTTGATTTACTGCTTTAAAATAATTTGGATCTTGAGATGAAAGATAAACTGCTGTAACTTGATTCGCTTCTATTATGGGATTCAATGCAGATGCTTGAGACAATTGCTTATATGCCGTAGTTGATTCAACGGTATTAATGTACGGAACCGAACTACCTTTAAATAGCTGTTCAAATACTTCTGCTGTAATAAATTTACCGTCGTCTGTATTTTCTATGGCGCGATTTTTGACGATGGATACTAACTGGCGATCGCAATTAATTCTTTGCGTACATTCACTGCGTAAAAATGTAATTTGTCGATTAGGAGAATCGGGATCTACTTTAACTGCTTTAACTGCCTCCTCACCTAAAACTGCTCGGGCTAGATTCAATCCGTTGTAAGCTCTGTCGGCAATAACCTCACCCCCCTCCCCTCTCCTTGTAAAGGAGAGGGGTGTCCGATAGGACGGGGTGAGGTTTTTTACCTTTGATTGATTAACAAATCGAACTTTAAAACTAATTGGTTGGTTAAGATACTGACGATTACTTTCAAACCCCGGTGTCACAATATCTGGCGCTAGCGGAGCAAATAAATCTATTAAGGTACTTTTTACTTCCCATTCCCCCTTCATCCATTCGGGATAAATTAAGTCTCCAACCGCAGGTTTTACGGAAGTTAACTTTTGCCATTCGGGAAAGTTGTTTAATTTTTGATTCAATTCTCCAGCAGTGGCATCGCTACAGAAAACTGATAAAAAAATCATGCAAATAATTATTAAGAGCTTCATAGTCAGCAATTTTTCCTATATTACAAAGTGTTAATTATTATGTGATTGAATGCTTATTTAATCACACGATATGTTGCAATTTATTCATTAAAATTAACTTTTCTGTTAAAAATCTCAATATAAACATGGTTTTATATAGAGGTAATGAAATAGACAATAGCTATTAATAAAATGCGATAAATTTTTCATTTCAAATAGCCGATACTAACAGGCTTTCGAGTATATTATAGAAACATAATAAGTATTTATTCCAGGAAACATAAATATATAATTTCTAATTGGTTAATAAAAATACTTTTTGTACTGAATGCAGATAATACTAAAAAAAATTAATAAATAGGGTGATTTTACGTATGAAGCGTTAGGTTGATAGAACGGCAATCGCTTGAGGTGGCAGCCTTAAATGATTGGAAACTATTACCATGCTCTTGAGGCGGTATTTAAGGGCGATCGCTGATAGGTAAATAGTTACGAAAAATACCTGATATCAGAAATTGCTGAGATAGAATTTCAGTCACAAATTAATCATTATTGAAAATAATTAAACCATTATGAGTCTTAGTAGTTCTTTTACAGATTTTTCCTTAGCTGAGTTGTTTCAACTTATCGAGCAAGGGCGTAAATCGGGTTGTTTGAGTGTATGTACTTTGCCAGATATTAATTCTCCAGAATCTAGAGCAAAATACTTTTATATTTGGTTTAGAAGCGGACGTATTATTGCTGCGGCGAATCGTTTAAGCGGTAGAGGTTTAGTTTCTAAAATCGCACAAAGAAGTTGGGCAGAGCCGCAGGTTATAGAAACCATTTATAGTAATGCATCTGCAACTACACCTTTAGGATTGCAGTTCAAAACACAAGATGTTTTAAGTGCCGAACAATTAAATTTATTATTTGCCAGTCAGTTACAGCAAGTCAGACAATTATTTGAAATTCAGAAAGGTGTATTTAAACTTGATTGCAAAGCTGTTTTACCAATGTCTGAAATGACAGGATTAAGCTTAAAAGCTACAGAAGTGACTTTAATGGCTTTGAGAGTATTGAAAAACTGGAAACTTCTTGAAGATGCGCTTCCGAATATAGAATCCGGGTTTAAAAATATTAGTAATAATCAACCACAACTTCGCTTGAATCCTTTTGAATGGAGATTATGGGAATTTGCTTCTGGGGATATTTCCATAAAAGATATTGCCATGCAATTAAATCAGCCAACCATCAAGATTCAGCAAACAGTTTTCCGATTAATGCTTGTAGGTTTAATAGAAGAAGTACCTCAGATAACATCAAATACTCACGAGTACCATTATGATATGGATTTAACTTGGGTCAAAAAATACGGTTCGCGAGCAGCTAAAAAACATCAAGAATCGCAAACACCCAAAGTTAGTAGTTCGCTACTGCAAAATCTTGTAGGGTATTTAAGGAGTAAAGCTTAATGTCATCAGAAATTCTCCGTATTGTAGTTACAGGAGGTGTAGGAGCAGGAAAAACAACATTTATTCAAACAATTAGCGAAATTGATGTCGTTGACACTGATAAAAGAGCAACTGATGAGTTAGCAGAATTAAAAGAAAAAACTACAGTTGCTCTGGATTTTGGCAAATTAACAATTACAGCTAATCAATCATTACACTTATACGGTACTCCCGGACAAAGTAGATTTGATTTTATGTGGGACATTTTAATTCAAAAAGCCCACGCTTTCATTCTTTTGATAGATGCACATCGTCCAAATCAGTTCCGTCACGCCCGTAAGCTTTTGAACTATATGAATCAATTTGTGTCTATTCCAAAATTGATTGGAATAACTCATACTGATTGTGCTGATGCATGGGAAATAGAGGATATAGCTTTAGCGTTAGGGTTTCAAGATGAGGCTGATTCAACTCCCATAATGGCTGTTAATGCTAACCAACGCGAATCGGTATTTCAAGCATTAATTACAATTGTTGAGCAGTTAGTAGTGAACAGTGAGCAGTGAGCAGTGAGCAGTGAACAGTGAATAGTTAGCAGTGAACAGTGAATAGTTAGCAGCTTTCTTTATGAGTAGTAAGTAATAAATAGCGGGTTACTAGTTATTAATACTCAATGTCTCATGCTCAAATTTAAATTTGTAAAACATAAAGTATAAATAATATCTTCTTATTCTTAAGTTAACCTATTTCGTTTTAAAATTTACCAAGTCTTGAGGCAAGCGTATAAATTACGCTTTAAAGTAATCAATCCCCAAGATAACGCTCAGGAGTCTGCAATCAATGCCTCTGGGTAACATAATCAAGCTTCTAAAAGAAGCATTTCAAAAGCCTCCTGCGGAGTCGGTAGACTCTTCGGAGTTGACAGAAACAGAAACTTCTCAACCAAGAGAAAGTTCGGAAAATACTGACTTAACGCAAAAACAAGTTAATGAAACAACATTAACTCAGCCTTATACAGAAACTAGAGAAACTACTCAAACATCTTTACCAACAATTCTGGAGGAACAAAAAATGATTAACGTTTCTATGTTGCAAGACGAACTGCAAAATTTTGTAAGTGCTGCTTCTGACGTTCAAGGTGCTGCTTTAGTAAGCCCTGATGGTTTGGCTTTAGCTTCAGTTTTACCTGGAGGAATGGACGAAGAACGTACTGCTGCTATGTCTGCATCCATGCTTTCCCTAGGCGAACGCATCGGAAGGGAATTAGCCCGTGGAAGCATTGATAGAATTGTAGTTGAAGGTGAAAAAGGATACGGGGTATTAGTTGGCTGTGGAGCTGATGCTGTTTTATTGGTTTTAGCTGGTGCTGGTGTTAAACAAGGTTTATTGTTTTTAGAAGTTAAAAGAGTTGTTGCTAAAATTGCGCCGTTAATGGCTTGAGTAGAAACTCCAAATAATCCATATACCGATGTTTGGATTGGTGATTTTATTTAATTCCAGTCCAAATTTTTTATGCGGTTGGTAAACGCTTTCAAGACAAGCACAGTAGGTTTGTGCTTAGCGATGACAAAAATAGTGTATTGGAATTCTACGAATTTCAATAGATTCATTTGTTTTTTTTATAACCAATTGTAGCGAATTAGCTTGACTTAGTTTCAGTATTAAGGAATAACTTGACTGATACTAAGATTTATATTTTTGACGATTTTTTTGATAAATAACAGGAGTTACTTGGAATGGCTATAGAACCACAAGCGTTTATGTCAACCTTGGAGCAGCGCGTTGGCTTAAGTGCAGAAGATAAAGCGCTATTAAAATCTCAAGCAGAGTGGGGAAAGGAAATTGCTCCAGAAATGGCAGAACATTTTTATGCTTATCTAGGGCGCGATGAAGAAATGAATTCAATCTTAACTGCCACCGAAGGACGCATTCATCGTTTGCGAGAAACGTTTATAGAATGGTTCTACGAGATGTTTACAGGTATGGATGATTGGGGTAAAGATTATGCCGAACGCCGTTGGAATATTGGTTTAGTTCACGTGAAGATTGGTATCGGACCGCAGCATGTTGTCCCTGCAATGGCAACTGTAATTAGAGAAGCCGGACAGCGTGCAAAAACCGACGGCAAAAGCGAAGAAATTAAAGATGCTTTAGGGCGTATTTGCATGATTGATTTAGCTTTTATTGAACAGGCTTATGTAGAAGTATCTTCAGAAGCTGTGTTAAGAGAAACTGGTTGGACTCAAGGTTTATTTAGACGTTTAATAGCTACTGGGGCTAATTCTATGTAAATTCATTCAGGAGGTAGAAATTATCGTTATTTTTTCTACCTTTTGATTTCAATTCTTGTTTAATAAAAAAACTATTCTTTGTAAAAAAGTTTTTACTATAGTTGTTATCAATGTAATGGCTTGATGCCGTTTTTTTATTCTTTAATTCAAAAAGTAATATTTTGCATTTTTTATCATATATGTATAGCAAACAACTTTTATTTTGCAGGCATTACAGCCGCTTTATAACTGCTTATAGACATTAATATTAATGAAATATATTAGCAACTAATTATATTAGAAAGAAGCAATTTATACGCATAATCATCAAATATTGTCAACTGACATAGGGTTAGATTTATCAAAATATTAACTGCGCTATCACTTACTTGACAAAAACAATAATTTATATATACTGATATTTATACTGACAAAAGAATAAAAACTACAAACGGTGGTTCTACCTGGTATATGCTGTGTTTTTATCAAGATGCAGGGTATAAAAGCAAGTTTGTTTGTAGTTGATTTACACTCAGCGCAAATAAGAGCATAGGTGTGTTTTTGAGATAGTTGATTAAATTTATTAAAATTACTTTCAAGGCGCATATTAAGCGTAAATTGATGTAGTTAGTAAGCAAATTTTCTGTCTCGCAAATTAGATTCCCCAACAGCGTGCTTCAAGAAAATGATATTAGCCTATTGGCTTCTATTTGCGTAAATAAATAGCTAAGCAATAGAGATATCTATATTGCTTGATAAACTAATGATTTAAAATTTGTTTTCATGGCTGAAGTTAGACTTTGATTAGTCTTAAGCTTCGTGCTTTTGTTTACCTCTATGAAAGGTATTTAATCTATGTAATCGAGTTTAAGCTTTTATAAACAGTTTTTTAGTTTGCTGTCGTAGATAAAATTTTTTGTCTCGACTAAAACTACTTAGACTTAACTATGCCTGCCATGAATAGATGAATTTAATTAGTAAGCTAATAGATGCAAACCGTATAAAAGCAAGCAAAGCTTAGACTATAGGCATAATTAAACGATCAAATTTCTTCGATTGCCCAAGGCTTTCATGAAGATTTTATGGCAGACTTATTTAAACGCTAAGCTAATTATAATTTTGCAGTTTTCGTTGAATACAGGAATTGAAAACTGCTACATATCAAATATTTCTTTTTTAATCTTCTTCCCAACATCATCGTTAGACTTATTTTTATGCCCTAAGTATGGGTAAATATTAGCGTGCCAAATTTTAAAACTTTTGGCTCATCAGTTGTTAGTATGCTAAATTCTGAATAAAAATTACCGAAATAT
>JAHCMI010000060.1 GCA_019192545.1 Rivularia sp. MS3
TCTACGGTCACGTTGCTGTATTCAACGTGTTCCCCTGCTCTTGATGCTGCATCTAGGCTTTTTCTACGTTCTGAAAAGCTATATCGACGTAGTTCTTCTCGTCTTGCTATAGCGGACTTCTGTAGTTGCAGGTTCACCTGGTCTTGTTGTTCTTTGATAGCTACTCCTACCTGTTGGAATACGGCAGGAATGAAGGGGACTACACAGATAGCAGCCCCCAAGCCACCAAGAACATAGCTGGTGGTTCTGAGGGTGTTTTTCATTGCCTATTCAAAATTAAATTCGTATTGGTGTAATACAATGTCCGCCTGTTCTGGACTTTCACACACCCAACAGTCAACCTTCTCCCATTTCCGACAATCCCGTTTTTGCAGATCCAGTATTGCCATGAAGTTAATTAAGTTGTTGAATTCTTCGCCCAATTGGTAGGTAAAATATTGACTTTCTTGGTCGAATTCCGACTGCCAGCAGACAAGCGGTATTGCTAGCCTTCCCGCAAATTCAATAATGTTGGCGCGTTGTATGATTTGGTCACTATGTTTCTCAAAGTCGCTCTCGTCAAGGCATTCGGCGAAGAATAAGTTAGTATCAACTATGCAACTTTCCATTTTTGGTACAATTCCTTCGTATTTGTTAAAATCTGGTCTTTCTCCCTATTCCTCTAACATTGGGAGAAGGACTTTTATTTTGATATCGCTGATATAGCTTGATTTACGTGTTCTCGGTTGGGAGTAAAGTTTGGGGCAAGCTTCTGAAAGATTTTAATTACATCAATAAGTCGCTTAGACTCTCTCTTGCACCCGTTTTTTTACGTTTGGACTGCTCTCGTTTTGAGTCTGGAGTCTCATCAAACGCTTTGTCTCCAACAGATAAAGCCGCCTGTGTCGTCTGTTTAGGTAATGAAGTTGAGGGATTATGCAACAAGTGTGTTGAACTGGTGGATACTGTTAACCATTGAATTAAATGAGAACGCGCAATACTTGCCACACTTGCACCCGAACTATGAGACATCTGTGTGAATATACGAGCGTGACGCGGTTTAATCCTGACTCTGCAAACATAATCGTTTAATAAGTTTGGAACTGGAGGTAACGGTATTTGCCAATTAAGCAAGACAGCATCAAAAATCACTGCAAGTGTTTCGCTTAAGTTCTCGTGCTGCCATGCTTCACTAATCGCTTTGAGTCTTCCCCCTAACTGTTTGCTGAGGGTAAGGTCGCTCATGCTGCAATTAAAGGCTGTGTTTTGGTATGTCCCATCAATCCATAAAGATTTGCTAGTTGTGGTTCTGGCAAGATTAAGTGCATTCCTTTATTGATGATTTTGTGACGGATGATTTCTGCTCCTCCACCTGTCCAGACGATTCGGGTAACGTCGTCTAGTTGCTTGTCTACACTCGCCATGACTTTACTCAAAATTGCTTTAAGCCACTGGTCTACACAATCGTTATAGATAGGTTCAAAGGTGTAATCTCTATTCCTGCCAATGGTGCGTTCTCCCCTGGTGATTGCGTCCATTACTTTGGATACTTCAAAGTTTTTCTTGTAGCCTCTAACTAGGTCAGTTGCGAGAATTGTTTGAGCTAAGTTTATTCCTCCTTGGTTGGGGTAACTGTTGCGGTAGCGGACATAAAAGCCATTTTCTACGTCACAAACTACGACGTTTATGGTTCCTCCTCCGATATCAATTACTAAAGCAACGTCTTCTGCGTCTAAAATGCCGGATTCAAAGGCATATCTAGCAGCCGCGTCTGTCTCTCGCTCAAAGATAACGTCGTTATATGAAACAACTGTGTCGATTACTGTACCGTGAGAATATAATTTGTATTCGTGAGTGCCGATTACAGCGGATTTGATGAATTTTTGTGTTGAAATGTCGTCGTTTGGTACGAGCAATTTTACTGTTCCGTCAAAGCCCGAGGGGGAGTTAGCTAAGAGTATTGGTAAAATCAATTCGGTCTTGGACTTGCCGAACTCAGCAGCACTCAGAAATCCATCGAATTTGGATGCAAGGAAACCCAGTTTATATTTTTTAGCTCCAAGTTCAATCATTGGGCTTTCAATTGGATGAATGTTATTTTGACATTCGCTGTTATAGGTTGTGTCATAGATAAGGCTACGCATTTGCTTTATGTCGCTCTCATCTACGCTTGCAAGTACGCTGTAATTACCTATGTCTGCATAAAGAATGTTGTTCATTGTTTTTCTGAGATAAGAAGATTGGTACAGTTATCTGTCGCTACAAACGAGGGATGTAGACAAAATATTGACGCAGAAACGTATTGGCAGAATTTTACCCGTATTCACGAATAATGATATCCAGGGTTAGTATTTTTGAGGATTAGCACTTGATTTTTATTTGCCTGCAAGTCTAAATAATCCTTTTTTTCAATTTTCTATAGCCCCGTCAAAGATTACTTTTGTTCGTGGGCGTGTCGTTTTCATTACTTAACCCTGTACGCACCAATAGTAACGCAATAGTAATCTAAAAAGCTATACTTTAGAGATTATGATTTTTTATTGGTATCAAATAATATTATTGGATAAAGTAATGCTATAGCAATACGAAGTAGGTTACTATAGCGGCGAGAGAAAATACCTTTAGTAACGCAATAGTAAGTTAAAGTGAAGTATAAACTAATCACAGCTATAGTATTGATGGCAGAAAGGCAGCGAAAAACTAGAACTTATCGCTTAGACACACTGGTTATAGATGCTTGGAATGAGTTGGCTAAGAGGAGAGGAATTAGCGCAAATAGACTTTTAGAAATAACGATGTTTGATATGGCGAAAGAAGAAGGCATCATCAGCGCGGATACTCCAAGATTAGGTGAAACACGAGGAGGAGATTTTAGCCAGCGAAAATCATAACGGAAGACGAATTAAAATACGGAAGCTGCACGGCTTGTAAGATGACAGAAAATAACCAGTCGGACGACGGCGTAGAAAGAGGGGATGAGTTTGACCCAGCTACAGATCCAAGGGATTGGTCAGCTGCCACTTCTGAATTAGCTTGCTTTGCTTTAGCTCGCAGTAAAGGGAAGAAGTTGGTCAAAATAATTAATACTAGAAAGAAAATGTTTCCAATTATTTGTATTTTTGAGGAATATAGTGATGGCTGAAACCTTGACAATAAAACCAATCAGCGTAGTAGCTCCCATATTTACCGCAATTGGTAATCGCAATTGGGAGGAATTTCAGCGGTTAGAAGCAGATTTTGTTAACCAGTATGGCGTTGAAGCGTGGGAATACGAATTTAACTTTCGGATTAAGCCAGCTTTGGATAAAGATTCCGACCGATGGCTACTAATTAAATGGTGTGAAACAGGCATTGTATCGGTTAAAGATATTGCGTAAAGTTACCGCACAACCGAATCAAAACTGATTTTAAAAAGGTTAATAAATGCAATAAATCGACTTTGTTGCGAGAAAGTTATCTGCAACAAGCAAAGTATATAAAAATTTACATTTATCAAAAATAGTTTTTTTAGTTTCATACAGCTCTCCAATGATGCCAAAAGCTGTACAATAAGCCCAGTTATTAATAGTAACCTTGACAAAGACGGCTCGATTTAAAGAGATAAAGTCTTGCTACGTGACCCATAACGGGAACAAAATTTACGTTTTTTAGGAGGTACAAAAAGACAGGCAACAAGTTCATTACTCTTATCGCCTGCAAAATGAAAAAATATTATCTTTAAAAATTTGAATAGGGAGACGGGTCAAGTCGTCAAAGAACTAAGAAGTGGGTGAGCGTCGGAAACTTATTCCACATCTAAGTTTAAAAAGGACGATTTTGTGCCACGTCGCCGCTTGTCTTTGGAGAAGACAATAAATGTATATTACTACAGTAAGTCGTCTTCGTACATCTGTAGGTGAACATTTTTAAGCTAAAAATATACAAAAATATCCAAACTGACCCAATCTTTTCTCTCAAAAAGTTACGGTTGTTACATTTTTAGCGATGAATCCAAAGCGTAGTGGTTGATTGGCACGGCATCCCGACTCCAAAGACAGGAAAAACAAAACTTTGGAGAAAAAATAATGAACGCTACTGTACTAACTCAAAACCAACAAACTTCCACCAACAGCTTCAACAGCAATTACTGCAATGCATCTGAGGGCAAGAAATTCACAGCCCCCATACTATGGGTGTCCGACTTAATAGAAGCGAAAAAACTTTCTTGTGTTTTCAACGTCCTAGAATTTCCAGAAGTTTTAACCTACAAATTCTCTCCAGAAGACCAGCATTACATCATCGCCGAACCCGGAACAGCAGAAGAAGCGATAAGAGCAGTTGCATGGAATAACAATCCAGAAAATTGTAAAGTTTATAGTTGTAATCAATCTTTACATTCTTGGGCATCAACAACAGAAGCAATTGGACAAATTATTGACTACGCAGTCCCCTTTGATGAATGGGCTAGAAGAAAAGAAGAAGAACCACTCAACATTGGAGAAGCCTGCAACATAGCTCGTATTGCCTTCCAAACCCTGCCCGCTCTTTTGAAGCGGCAGACAGAACTTGCAAAATTGATGGCGAGAGTAGAAAAAACTTCTAAAAGTGCTGCATTCAGCTTTGGAAAAGTATTGAGAACTTTAGAAGCAGAATTTAGCAAAGAACTTTTAGCCCGTGGGTTAGTAGAAGATGATTCTCTAAGGGCACAATTGTTAGCTCTATCCGATGAAAACGACCCATTTAGCAGAAAAATGGGATTGGCTGCTTTAGCTAAAGCTTATGGCTTCAGCGACCGCAAGATGTCGGAACTTTTTGAGCAACTGCTTGCAGAACTACAACTTGTAGAAGAAAGGGACGACAACCGTGGAGAAATTGAGAAATTACTTAACATTAAGCAAACTCATTTGAACCTTAATGATTTTCTTCCCTCACTTTTGGCTAGTCCTTTAAAAAAATATTCTGAATCGCTAAAAATCCGAGAGGAAACAATTTTATTAGCATTGCTGACTGCAACCAGTTCCCTACACGAAGTAGGAACAGAAGTCATGCTGCAAAGAAGTCAAAACTTCTGGGCACCACCCACAATCTTTGGTGGAATTGTCAGCGAATCCGGACAAAAGAAATCACCCATAACTCGTCAAATCATTACCGGACCGTTAAATAAATTAAAGTCAGAACAAAAAGCGAAGTATTTGGAAGAGAAGCAAGAGTACGAAGCCGAACTAGAAAAATGGCAAGAAGCCAAGGCAGCTGCTAAGAAAGAGAAACAACCATTTGACGAACCAGAACCAAAAGAACCGGAATCCCCCGATATTTACTTCTTTACAGATGCCAACGGCGAAGGAATCAAGCAACAAGCCCAAAATGCATCGCACAAAACATTATTTGGCTTAGTTGACGAATTAGCTGGTTACTTCAACTCCAGGAACGCTTATCGGGGTGGTAAAGGTGCCGACAAGCAAGATATGTTGAGTTACTACGACGGTAGCGGGCAATCAGTACTGCGTAGTTCTGGGGTTAAAGTAGACGTTCCCAGAATTTATTTGTCATTGTTTGGCACAATTCAACCAGAAATACTGCGCGACGTAATGCGGGACTCGTCCGACCCCGACGGTCAATGGTCGCGGTTCTTGTTTGCACAACAGCCCTTGGTAGCAAGCACTCTACCAGATGAAGAAGAAGAAACCGTTAACATTACCAAATTGCTGACTGGAATTTACAGAAAACTAACTTTAGTTCCAGCCACCCAATACAGATTATCGCGGAGCGCTTTTAAGCTTTTTCAACCTTGGTATGCCCAATTGGAGCAGCATCGAGTATCCGACCCAATACCGGGCATGAGAGCGGCTTATTCCAAAGCAGAAGGCTATACGGGAAGACTTGCTTTAAACCTACACGTTCTACACGAGTTAAGTTTGGGAGTTACCCCCAGCCCAGAAATACCAGCCGAAAGAATGCGGGATGCTATAAAGCTGATGAAATTCTTCCTGGGGCAAACCATTCACCTTTACTCACAATTTGATGATGGTATTGCACCTCATATTACTAAATTGATTGATATGTCCCGTCGCAAAGGTTGGGTAAAAGCCAAAGACGTGCAATTGGGATACAACTCCAAAAACCGCCCCAAACCCGATGTCGTCCGAGAATGGATGATTACCGCTCAACAAATGGGATTTGGTGAAGTACGGGGTGTAGGTAAGAAAATTGAGTTCTTAGTTTTTGACGAAAACAACAAAGCGGGTTTGATAAATAAATATCAACACCAAGTAGACCAAGAAGTAGAAGCTGGAAACATTGATATTAATAGGGTTGAAGAAAAAGTAGACCTCTTAGAAGGTAGACACACAAAACCAGAGACGAAAACCCAACCAGCGTTGCACAATCAATTTGCTGGGAAAGAGGAAAAACTGTCGTCCTTTTTAAAAGACCTAGTAAATAAAATGGAAGAACTAATAGAACTTTGGGAAGACCCAGTAATAGAAAAAGAGCGAAGGAAAAAGGAAGAGGAAAGAAGTATAGAAGTAACTCATGATTGTGACCCACCCGTGACTACTCAAAGCGTAGAAGTTGGGATTAAAAACTCAAAAGCAACTTCGGGTAAAGGGTTTCAAACACATCAAAATGGGAATAAAGTTGACGAAACACCAAAGCAAGTCGAGGTACATTCTAATAAAGTTGACGAAACAGTAGAACAAGCTCCGGAGAAAGTAGAAGAGCCAATTATTGAAGCATCAGAAACGGTAGAACAAGCAGAGGAAATAGTAGAAAAAATATCTCCGTGTGCATTAAAATCCAATTTTGACTCAAATACTGGTACAGAGGATGATAAGCCGCTTACGTCGCAGCCAAAAAACGAGTCTTCCGACAATAAAGCTACTACTTCTCAACCTCAATCAAAGTCTTCTTCTGCTTCTGTTAAAGCTAATTTAAAAGTAGGTGACAAAGTTAGATATGTTGGTAGGAATTCTTTAGTTAAAAGTCTGGTTGGGGGTCAGAAACTAGAAATCTCGCAACAATTAAATGGTGGAAAATTCACTTGTATTGACTCCTTTGGGCTGCCAGTAGTTCATCCAGAAACCCAAATACTAATCAAATTTAAAGTTCGTGGTTTGAGAAAAGTTGAATAATGTTAATACAACGGAACGGCGGGATTCATCACGAGTGTATTCCGCCAGGTGATATTAATGTAAGCAACTAAAAAATAACCCGCATCGTTTTGGTTAAAAAATTGATGTAGTTCAAATCCGCGAGACAAAAGTTTTTTCGGATGAAGGTGAGTTGTGCTGTCTTCCCCGGAAGTCATACGGCATATTTGACGGGGGCGTTCTAAACATGAACGGTTTATCCTGCTTCACTCATCTGTTGTTGGCTGATAAATTTCTCGTAATTCGGACACGCTACGAGAAGTTTTTATTCCTTCTAAAATATTCTCTAATTGTGTGACATCATCAATTTGAGATATTTCTGGTAGTAGATTTAGCCCTTCACTACCGAATTTTACTTCTAAACTGATTTCTATACCTTTCAAAAGTGCTTCTTGTTTACCTTTCTCAATACCACTACGTTCAAATGAAGTAACATATTTCATACCTCGTTCTTCCTCCAACTGTTCTAGGTCGTGCCGAAATTCTTGTTCTAATTCAAATGGTAGCGTTAACATCCAATCTAAGAATGCCAATAAATTAAGTACTTGTTCTCGGCTAAATTCTTTTTCATACAAACGTCGTACCAACGCTAGCTTTTGGGCTTTACGTTCCACACGATTCTCGCTTGTCTCTAATGCAGTCAAATGTGCTAAAACTACGGTAGCGAAGGGATTGCGGCTTTCTTCAAGTTCGGATTTCCGTTGTTGATAATCTACCAACTTCACCACGGGAAATTTAAAATCAACCGTACAGCCAAATAATTCATACCCGAATTGATTTGGTCGCCAAGTACTACTAGAATCTGCCAACACAGCGAGGGAAGCAACGGGACGCTTGTAACGGTCAAATATTCGGTAATTATAAACAAACATCCGCTCCGGAAAGTTACTTTTCTCCTGGGCTTGCACTTCTAAATGGATAAGCAGCCATGATTCTCCACCCCCAATACGATAAATTTTAACTAATTTGTCAACCAATCTTTTACCAAGTTCAGCATCTCGGACAACTTGTTGTAGTTCTTGGTCAAGAAATTCAAATCCTTTATTCCAGTCAATTTCTTGATGCACTTGGGGAAAGAAGAATAACATGAAATCTTCAAAGTATAGCTGTATTATTTCCTTCCAAGGTGAATCATATTCGGTGTTCGGATTAGTCATCTGGCAATAATTTTATGCTATCAAAAATGGTACTTTATTTTAATAAGAAGATAGTTAATTAAAAGTACCAACTAACTTATTTTAATCATACCATTTTAAAGGTTTATAAAATAAAAGTATGAGTATAATATCAATTAAAATTATTCTATTTATTCTTTTATTATTGCCTATCAAAGAGATATTATTTAACTCAAAAATATCCACAATTTATGCATGAATATTTTCCTTAAAATACATAAATATTCACAAAGCACGCAGTAATAAAATCCCATTGAATGATGTATCTAAATCTATTTTATGAATAGTTATAAAATGTATAAAGTGGTCAGTGTTTTACAAGTATACTGGTCTATTTTATCAGCATAAAATGCAAGAGTTCAGTATTTGCAATGCTAGGAGCGGGCAGAGTGCAGGGTCAGGGGAATTTAGAATGAAGAATGGAGAATGTAGAATTATCACCCCATTGATGAATCAAGGGGTTTCAACTGTTCGCTAAAAATCTGGGGAATCCGCTTATATTTGGGCGAGGTTTACTCCTAAAATAAGCAGACGTTTTGACTAAACCTCGCCCAAATTTCCACCCCAACGAGCGAGCTTTGGACTCCTAAAAGCTAGTGTGGTAAAGGTATCCGGCGATTTTTCTAGAGAATACGGTAGCGGCTTGAAGAGTGGAAAAAATACTTTTTTCTCCACGGATGAATCCGGGGGCTTGTATCCGCTGCACCCATACATTCTTAATTCTTAATTCTTTTTGGTCAAATACGGCAAAATTTCTAGCTATCTTTATATGTAACTCCTTTGTACTTCAATTATGCTACAAAAAATAGTAATTGTCTGGACACTCAGTATGAAGTTAGTAAATATTAGCACTGGTGTGTAAAATAGTAATGAAATGGTAGTGCAGTGGTAATAAAGTGGTAGTTTAGTGACGGTTTAAAGCCAATTTTATTTTTAAAATTAGTCAAAATTACTTTTTGCCCTCAAAAAAAAGTAACCTCCGGGTGACTTAATGGTGTATGTTGGTAATGTCTTCAAAAATCGCCAAATTTTCAGCCATCGCCCCGAAACCCTTCCCCAGCCTCGCATATGAGCGCAGACCCTGCACTGTCGCATGTTGCAGCGGTTCTCGGTAGCGAGCAATGGCAGCGTATTACATTTATATTCATTTTTACCTGATTTGCGGCGCTGCCTATGCTCGCCAAAGAGGGCAACCCCCTTTGGAAACCCCCGCAACCCGATAGACTTACCGTAGTATTATCCCCGGTATCTCGATAGGATTGCCGTAGATTACTTAAGTATAAAGTATAAAAATATTGGATTAAATACGATTTTTAATAATCGCATTTTGGTGAATTTGGATGTAGATAAATACGAGTTAACACCGAGAATAATTCGCTACTAATAAGAAATTAATTATCAACATCCTATTATCTAATTGATAATTCCAGTAGCTGTAAAAAGGGCATTTATTGGTTTATTCTATAAACGAAAAGAAAACCAATATAAGTGTGAATAAATGGAGAAAAACTTGGATAAAAAAGTTTATCAAGCAGGGCGTAAATCACAACCAAAACCAAAACGCACTTCACTTGTTAGCTTGCGGTTAACGGAGGAAGAAAAAGAAGCATGGGAAGCAAAAGCTGAAGAAGTAGGATTGGGAAATAACCTATCAAAATTTATCCGGTATTGTGTAGAGCATCGTCACATTGCACCACCAGCACCAGCAATTAATTCAGATACCTATGCTGAATTGGGGAGAATTGGTAACAATATTAATCAAATTGCATATGCTATTAATCGTGCTATCAAGATGGGAGAACCCGTTACTACCTCACTAGAAGAAATTGAAGCTTTAAAACCATTGCTGCAAGAAGTTAAATTACAGTTGTTAGGAATGCCTTTTCAATACAACCCAGATAAAAATGTAGTAAGCGAATGAAATTGCATTCGCTATCTGTGACTTGAAGCATAAAATGGAAAACGGTCACGATATGCTTCAAAATGTCTAGGTCACGATATGGGTAAAGTCTACACAAGGGAGCTAAGAATTACTTAGCTCTAGCATATTTTAGGATGCGCTCAATTCATGATATTGAACAAGTTTCTTCTGACTGAGAGCTAAAAAGTCCCTCGTTTAAAACTAGGAATTGTTGAAATGATTGGTAATATCACGAAGGGGAATGGTTTCTACGGTTGTGTTGCTTATGTTTTGGGTAAGGAAAACGCACAATTGATTAATAGTAATATGGCTTCAACCACACCCACGGATTTAGCGTGGGAATTTAGGAGGTTTTCACAGCTAAATCAACGTGTAGAAAAACCAGTGCTACACATATCACTTAGTCCTGCCCCCGATGATAGAATCCTGGACGAGTGGGAATTGTGCATGATAGCCCAGGATTTACTCGAAGGTTTGGAATTATCAAACAATCAATTTATTTTAGTTCAACACAATGATGCTGAATACGATGGGGAAATTAGACCCCACGTACATTTAGTAATTAATCGGGTGTCTCATAATGGTAAATGCAATGATGATTATCTCGATTACTACCGCACCGAAAAGTTATTGCGTCAAATCGAGAAGAACTATGATTTAATTCCTCAGCCAAGCAGTTGGGAAGTAGAAAAGAAGAAAGCATATCCCAAACACTTTGAAAAAGCAGCAGGGGAATTAAATATAGTTGAAAGATTGCAAAATGCTATTGAAGAAGCAGCCGTAGATAAACCAGAAATGCCTGTATTTGTAGCAAGGTTGTTCAGGGATAATATACAAGTCAATTGTAAATTTACCCGTACTGGCAAGCTTAAAGGAATTAGCTATTGTATCGATGGAGAAGCTTTTAAGGGTGGGGATTTGGGCAAGTTATATACGCATATTGGCATACGTAAGCACTTGGAAGTAGGTTATCAGCAACATTATTCTAACCCAATTAGTTCTTTGATAGAAAGTTACAAGCGCGGATATACAATTGATGATGAATGGGTAGAACGCCTCGAAGATTGGTGTGTCTGGCGTAATGAAGAATTAAATATCAATAATAATAACCGTAATGAAGAATTAGATATTAATAATAACCGTAATGAAGAATTGAATATCAATAATAACTGTAACGAAGAATTAGATATTAATAATAACCGTAATGAAGAATTAGATATTAATAATAATCGTAAGAAAAAATTAGATATCAATAATAATAACAATGACGAAGATAAGACAAATAATATTTCGATTTCATCCGCATATGTGAACGGTAATAATGAATCCGCTCAAGAAGAAAAGCAACCAGAAGTAATAAAACCAGTTCCTTTTTCTGTAGATAAAGAGCAACATATTGTCCCCTCGGAGGAGACACCACTCACATCAGAATTCTATAATTTTGATTCGGAATCTAACTCCCAAACTCAACCCGAAGACCGGACACCATCGTTTTTTCAGGAGGAGTCCGAATATATTATTCCTACCAATAAATTACCACTGATTCGAGATGATATTTACCCAGAAATTATCACGGACACGACTAATTACTTAGATATTAAATTTGAACCAACTGATACGGTAACTCAATCTCAATCTCAAGTTGAAATACCGTCAGACGTAACTCAAGAACAAGAACAGCTTCAAGAACAATACGTAACTCGGATTGCTAACACCGTATTATTAATATGGCAGCAGTATTCCTTGAATAGTGAAAGTATAAGGGGTAAAAATTACGATATCGAGTTTGGTTCGGAAGATATTATTTTAGTTAAGCGGAAATCGGGGGAGACAATTGCAGAAATTCCATTTGATGCAAGTAAGCAACCCAAAGGGATAGCACTTACCGAAGAAGATATATCAAACTGGAACGCTACAGAGCGTCAAATAGAAGCGCATCTTGAATCACAACTTAAACCAAGAACTAAGCGCAAAGTCGTCAAAGATAATGAATTAGATTAAAACAAGAAAGGCTTGAGCCGGATTCCGACTTTTCCTGATATATAAGTAGAGGTAGATTTTTCCCCCATGTTTACCCCTCTTCCAAATTCTCCACTTCGGATGTGGAGAATTCGGAACCCTTGTCAAAACTAGTTTATAGAGTTTTTTAGCATTGTCTTTTTTTTTAATTGTTTGAATAATTCTCGCAGAGGCGGAGGGAGGTGGATTAAATCTATTATCTACCACCCTGTTCCGTAGTTTTTACGCCCAACCGTAAAAACTCGGAACCCCTGTCAAAAGTAGGTTTCAGCCACAGAAAAATGCATAAGATATTTTTTAATAACCAGCCTCCAAAGTAATGCATCTTCCATCAATCGGGTGTTCTTCAACATTGTCAATTAAGGTAAAAATGGGGGAAAAACGTTACTTCTTGATGTAAAACGTATATACAACAATGCTCTTAATATCCGCCGTTCCTGCACCGTTCCTTGTGAGGCACGAAAAAGTAAGCGTACAAATATTTTATAGATAAAAATGTAGTATGCGTTTCCGCACGCCCACTACTCTTCAAGCTACTACGTTTATTGAATAGTCGCTTACTAAAAGTTTTTATATAAAATGTCTAAACAATAATTTTTAGGGCACTAACTATTTGACTGAAAAATCTGAAAACCTAAACCGAGCAAAAATGAGGTAAAATACTACAAGTGTCCCAAGCTTTTACAATTACGACACTTCAGCCTCATACTGACCAAATCTGTGCATCTACCCTGCTCAGCAACGGTTCCCAAAACTACTGTGGTTAAAAGATATGTTACATTCTGTGACGCTTAATATTCTTAAAATTACCTTACTTTAATGCGTGCTACATAATTACATTAATGAAGTGTCACAGGTATAGTTGTAGTTTTGATAAATCTGTGTATCTATTTATTGTCAATGCATCAATAAATTTTGATTGGTAGTCCGAGGTAAAAATGTTGAACGTTCGTCGGATGGGTGAGCCTGAAAAACCGTTCAATTCTTTATATTTAGATAAAATTTCTTGAAACGCGCACTCGTTTTACTTTGGGCTTTCTGAAATTTTATCTGCACTGTATCCATCCCCTACGGAATCGAACCAATTGCCATGCTTAATTTTGGTGTTGTCTTTTCATGTGGATGAGTTACGCGATACGCCAGGAGCGTCGCATAGCGTTTATGTGCCAGTGACAAAATATAATTATGATAATTATGAAGTGTGTCAAATAAAGGGTGCGCTTTATGTGTCTCAGGTACGGCGTTAATCAAGATAATAATCTTGTTGCAATTTGCATTCCACTACATTACTCGTTTACTAACGTTATTTCTAAAGCAGGTCATCATAACGCCCGTTTTTCGCAGGTGCTTTTAGCTGTGATGCGTCTCTATATTTCATATAAAGAGTTGTAGCGCATATAGCATAGCAGTTGTATCTCGTAACACCTGCCATCGCACGCTTCCGTGCGATAGTACTTAGATATTTTAGAGAAAGCAAGTAATAACGATAACCGCTTTCTACAGAATATTAGCTTCATTACAAATAGAATTACGTTTTACGCTGTATTAACGTTACAGTTCCAATACTGGGAGTAAGTCTCGTCTCAAGAAAACCATCTCTACTTTTTCTTCCAAAACAGTTTTCTATAAAAATTTATACGCAATCAATCATAAAAATACTGTTCCCTGCTCCCTACTACCTATTTCCGTTCATAGATTAATAGGAGCAATATAGTTCATTCTCGCCTAGTTGAAAACTATACTAGCTGCATACACCAACTCTAAAAGTTATGCTAGAGGTAATAAACATTACTTTATATCTATTAATTTTAAAGTAACAAAGTAAACATAGTTGCAATAAATTTTAAAAAATTATTTACGCTCTACAAACGGTTATTTCTTTAATCAGAAGCATTTTTTTCCAATACACCATTTACGTTAAATAGAGAAATTATCTTTATAACTTCTTAACAAGAATTCTTCGTTGGCAGTAAATATACTGATAAAAATTATCGGTATTTGATTTTCACCTAGAAAATACTTAAAAAACTTAAGTATATTCATGGGTGGATGGTTAACAATTGAGTGTGATAAAAATGTTGAAGACAACAAGTGGAAATACTCTGTATTGTTTCATTTTGAATACATGTGCAGTAAAGACAAGTGATATTTCCTATAGATATTTAGATAACTACTATCCCGTATAAACTGCGTATATCTGAGAACTGTATACTGCAATTAATACGGAGATGTTAATCGGTAGCGCGTTCATCTACTTAAAGGGGTGCACTCATGCAAAAAATAATTCCTCAAGACTTAACGTTTTTCATCGAGGCTAAAGAAATCAAGCCCCATCTGTTAAGTCTAGATTTTGCTAGATGTAGCGGTATGGTACCAGGTGATTGGGAGTTAGCACGCCAACCAATCGGTACTAACAATATTGCTCAGCTAATATTTACTAACGGTATTGCTATTACCGCAGAGCCTCAAAGAATAATTTTGGCACAGCCAATTAGAAATGTTGATAGAGAATCAATTCTAATTCCAGAAATTGCACGCAAATATACGAATGTGCTTTCTAATATGGAATTTGAGGCTATTCGTATCAATCTTAGAAGTTACGTTCCTTTTGAAGAACAAGATTCGGCTCGGCAGTATATTACCCAAACACTGCTATCTCCTGGTGCTTGGCAATCAGTTGGAGAAACACCCCCTCATGCATCGGTTGAATTAGTTTACAATTTGCAGCGCGCTCCGTTTTATCTAAAAATAACGGAAGCAGCATTACAAGAAACGGAAGAAAAAGTAACACCTATCATCATTTTTAATGGTAGTTTCTCCTACCAAGTAGACGGTGAAAGCAATACAGAAAAGCTAGCCGTAGTTCATTCAGTTATTAATAATTGGCAGTCTGATTTATCAGATTATCAAAATATTATTAATAATAAGTTTTTGGCGCAAGTAGCGCAACCTGAACTTGCATTACCAACAAATGGATACAATCCGGAAGCAAACAATTTGTTTGCTGTAAGTGCATGAGTTAAAATGAGCGGACTTACTTACTGCATATTTATATTTATAGTTTTTAGTAGCTTTTATATAACTAAAAGTAAGTCCTGATTATATTAAATCTCAAATTGTTATTTAATTCCTAACTCGGATTACTACTCTTCGTTAATCAAAACATATCAGTATTTTTTGCGGACAAGCATTCAGCTATAGATGTCCGTAAAATTTATGTTGAATTTATTTATTGATTTTAGTTCTTAAGTTACTTAATTAAGACCTAGATAGCAGGCATTTTACGTTTTATTTCTAATTGAATGTTGAAGGATTTTTTATGGCTAGCAAAGATATATTTAATAACGGCAACCCAGAAGAACTTTTTGACTCTTCACTGTTAGATTCTTCTCAAGAAGATATTTATGGTTTAAATTCAGGTAATAAAGATAATAATCCAGGTAGTGACCCTTTATCTACAGAAATAGAAAAACTTTCTACAGATAATATAAATATTGCATATAGCACCGATAACCTTGGTTCCGAAACTGTTAGTTTAGTCTCGGAACCATTTTTATTCAACGAAACATCTTCTCAAAATCTGTTATTAGGACAACAAGCAACTGATTTTAATAAAACCGATACCGATTTAGATAAAAATAATATTGATTTTCTTACGGGTAATAACGAAAATAATCCTTTAGTTGGTAATCCAGAACTAAAATTTTCAACAGATAATAACGACGATAATTCAACTTCTCCTACACCAACTTCAGCAATTCCCCAAGCACCTGGAGATATCACCGAACTAAAATTCATCCAAGACAGAAGTAAACTCAAAGTTTTTGAAAATGGTGAGTTGGTTGAGGAAGTACAAGCTAAACAAAATCAACCCATACCTTTTACGATAGAAAGATTACAAATTGCTGCACTCAACAGTAATGATTTACCAAGAGTTCAAGATGATAGTACCTTTCATGATAATGGAGAAGGTATTGGTGTAAAAGATGGTTCTGATGGTAATTCTTCGCTGAGAAAACGCATTGATAATGATGAAATTATCCAAATAAAAATTCAGCCCACCGATAATTACAACAGTGCGTTTAGCGCAACGGTTGGTGTAGATAGAGTTGAAGCCATTGCTAATAAATCTGCTGGTGGTAAAGTCAAAATTGTTGCCATGCGCGGTGCAACTACTATTGGCGAACAAATTTATAATATTACTAATAAAAAGGAACAGCTTACATTTAGTTCAGATACAGCTTTTGACCGTCTGCATCTGATGGCTGGAGATGATAATACTAAGTTTACATTCCGCTCTACCGAATTCCAAGCTGTTGTTACACCAACGAGCGAGTTAACTTACCTTGAATTTGCTCCAGACGAGTTGGGAATAAGTCTTACAGAGAATGGTTCGATTGTAGAACAATTTTCTGTAGGGGAAAACCAACCCTTACCTAATAATTCTTCGCGTTTGGAAGTAACTGCTGTTGATAGCCAAGATGACGGTAGCGTTTTAGATACAACCAATTATTTGAGTGCGGAAGGTATTGGTATTATTGATGGGGATGATAATACCGAAGTATTGCAAAAGCGTATTGATGGGGATGAAATATTAGAATTTAAGATAAAGTCTACCGATAATTACAATAGTGCATTATCTGCAATAGTTGCTTTAGATAAAATTAAATCTGTTAGAGCGAATAATAACGGTACCTTAAAAGACGGTGGTGCAGTCAAGATTTTAGCATTAAGAGAAGATGTTTTAGTAGGAGGAACAACCTACAACATCAACTCAGAAACGGAAGAAATATTCATCAGTAGCAACCAACCTTTTGATAAACTGCAAATTCAAGCAGGAAATGAAGCTACTCAGTTTACGCTGCGCTCTGTTGAATTAGAATCCGTTACCACCTCCCCATCACCAACAGCTAGTCTCAAATTTGTCCAAGATAGAGCGCGGCTGAATGTATTTGAGAATGATGTTCTCAGTAAGCAAGTCAGGGGTAGGCAAAACCAAGCTATACCAGATGCTTTTGAACGCATACAAGTAAGTGCAGTCGATAGCAGCGATGGTAGTACGGTTAAAGTAGACAGTACTTTTATCGATACTGGTGAAGGTATTGGTATCACCGATGGACAAGACGGGAATAGCTCGCTTAAGAAAAAAATAGATGGAGACGAAATCCTTCAATTCAAGATTAAGCCAACCCAAAGTTATGAAACTGCCAATCAAGCACTCATTAGTGTAGATAGAGTTAGCGCTATAGATAGCAAGAAAAATGGCGGTACTGTTAAAGTCGTAGCCTTGCGAGAAGGTAATATTGTTAGCGAACAAACTTATACGATTGCTAATAAAAACCAAGAGTTATCTTTTGCCAGCGATAACGCTTTTGATACGCTACAACTGCAAGCGGGAGATAATAATACCAAATTTAGCTTTAGATATATTGATTTTGGTTTAATAACCAATATTACCGACAATACCGATACAGAAGCACCCATTATTTCTGCGAATTTAGCTAACGATACTGCACCAAACGACACTGTAAACAACGACGGTATTACGTTTGATGCAACTATCGTCGGTACGGTAACTGATAGTAGTCAAATAGCAACTTTTATTGCTGGTTTGGACGATACCCCGGTTGCAGATTATGAAAACGTACTACCGCAACTTAAAGAAGATGGTAGTTTTACTATTAGTCAAACTGCTTTAGAACAAATTAACGGTGGTGTTCTAACCCCAGGTTCTCATACGTTACGCTTGCAAGCAGTAGACGCTTTTGGAAATCAAAGCGATGTATTTGATATTGCCTTTACTTTAGATAACGACACTGCCGAACCTACTCTCAGCCTACTCTCCACAAGCGATAGCGGTACTAGCGATACTGATAATATTACCAACGATACGGTACCGAGAATTACAGGTAGTGCCGAAGCCGGTTCTGTAGTTCAACTGTTCCAAGCTGGAGAACAACAGCAAGATAGTCAATTAGTAGGAGAAACTACAGTTGACGACACGGGTAATTGGCAGATTGCGACAAATAACCTTGCAGACGGTACTTATGAATTTAGCGCGATCGCAACAGATATAGCGGGGAATACCAACACCTCTGCAACACCACTGCAAGTAACGGTTGACACTACACAACCAACAATCAATTTTACGACAAGCATCGATACAGAATCACTTGCCGAAGGAGCAAGATTAACTGGTAATTTAGACGGTAGTGGTAGCGATATTTCTGCTATCAGTTACCGTTTTGATGACGGTGCAGAAATTGCCGTTACCTTTGATGATACGGGTGCTTTTGACCAAGAATTTGATTTAACTGGAATTAGCGATGGAGATTATACGCTAACGGTTACTATTACCGATACCGCAGGTAATATTAGTACGACTACATACAATATTACTATTGCCGCTCCTTCTGAAATTACAGCAGCTTTAGCCAACGATACAGCACCGGATAGTACTACCAATAGCGACGGTATTACCAGCGATGCAACGGTTAGCGGAAATATTAGTAATTTTAATAGTAATGTCCGTTTGCGAGGTGGTTTTGGCGAGACTTCTGCTGAAAATTATGTAGATATTACCGATTCGGTTAACAGCGGTGGTAATTTTAATTTAAATTTGAGTCAACTGGCGAATATTAACCGTGCGTCTCTAGAAGATGGAGCATACAGCCTCAATTTGCTCTTGGAAGACTTGCAGGGTAATCAGTTGAGTAATTCGGAAGTTAATTTTACTTTAGATACCAGCAATCCCGTTCTGGAACTAAATACCCCCGTAGACGGTGGGGAACACAGTAGCTTATCTCGCTTGATTGGTAGCGTTAGCGATACTGGTAGTGGAATATTAGATACCAGTTACAGCTTGGACGGACAAGCTTCTTCTCCTCTGACAATCAATAATTCAGGTACGTTTGACCAACAAATCGTTCCCACGGGTTTGACAAATGGCGACCATAGTTTAACGTTATCGGTATTCGATGTTGCCGGTAATTCAACTCAAACAAGTGCCAACTTTACCGTCAGCGATGATTTTATTATTGGAACAACGGATACACAAGGTTGGGGAATCAAGACAGCAGACGGCGTAATTTTGGGAGAACAAAACAGCTTTGTTACCCAAACCGCAATGGAAATCGAACTCGGTCAAGATGAAGGCAAGCGTCAGTTAGAATTTGAAATCGATGCTCAATTTGATACCAGCGACACTAATACGGCATCGGAAGATAGATTGTCGCTTTACCTAGTAGATTCATTTAGCCCAGAAGTTACTTTACTCGACCAAGGAGAACCGGGAACTGCTTTATTCTCCCTTTCCGGTACCAATGCAGAATTTACTCCCGGACTGGTAAACTACGACGGAAATCGGGTGAGAGTTGACCTCACCAGCTTAGAAGGTCAAACCGGCGGTTCTTTGGTATTCCAATTAATTAACAACGATAGCGATACCGGTAGCGTCGTCCAAATCAAAGATATTACCAACACCGTTGACACAGAAGCAATTGCGGGTCCCGTATTCCCTACAGATATCGAACGAGCAGATGTAGGGGAACAAATAAATCTAGGTGATTTTAATACCACAACCGATGTAGAATTACTGCTATCCAACGTCCGCCTTGACAGCGATACGGGGACTTACACCGCAGACTTGCAGGTACGCAATAATGGAACTACAACCCTGGGAAGGGAATTAGTAGTTGCATTGACAAATTTACCTGATGGTGTTTCCTTAAACAACGCTTCTGGAAACGATTCAGAAAACTCTCCCTACATCAACCTCAGTAACGCAATTCGTCCCGGTGGCTTAAATCCTCAAGGGATATCCGACGCAGTACAAATCGTCTTTGATAACCCATCCCTCACCCGCTTCGATCTACAGCCAGTATTCTATGCCGGAGCGCCAGAACTACCGCCTCAACTGTCTCCTATAGAATCCCAGAGCGTAATGCCCGGTGAACGCTTAGAAATACCGTTAATTGCTACCGACCCCAACGGCGACCCCATTAGCTACTCCCTGCGCTCCGATACCCCGCTACCTAAAGGAACCTTGTCCGGGGATGGAACGTTAATTTTTACCCCCGCTCCCAACGATATTGGCACCTATAGCTTCACCGTAATTGCTACCGCTGGTGGGGTGGACGTAACTCAAGACGTTACTATCACCGTAGAACCAGACCCGATTACAACTACCCGCGTTTCTGGTGTAATTGAAAACACCGACCAAGAAGCATTAGCGGGAGTAGTAATTGAATTGGGTGGATTGCAAGCTACTACTGATGCTAACGGTTATTTCCAACTAGAAGTAGATGGAGAACTACCCAGCGATACCCTTAAGGTAAGAGCAGAACTGCTTGCTGGTGACGATGCTTATCCGTTTATTGCCGAGAAACTGCCCCTGGTGTTGGAACATGAAGTTTATGAAGGGGTAAATAACGTTATTAGTCGTCCCATTTACCTGCCAGTACTGGATACGGAAAATGGGGTTGCTATTGACCCGAATGCGGATACAACCGTTACCACCGATACAATTCCCGGCGCATCCGTATTTGTAGCAGCAGGTAGTTTAGAAGACCAAGAAGGTAATCCGTTTACGGGTGAGTTGAGTATCACAGAAGTACCACGAGACTTAACACCCGCTGCTTTACCAGAAAACCTGCGTCCGGATGTAGTAGTGACCATTCAACCAGGGGAAATGGTGTTTACTACTCCCGCACCTTTATCGCTGCCTAACCGCGCCGGATATGCGCCGGGATTGGAAATGGACTTGTGGTCAATTAATCCCAATACCGGGTTGTTTGACAAAGTGGGAGTTGGGAAAGTTAGTGACGACGGTAGCGTAATTGAAACGATATCCGGGGGGATTCGTAATAGTAGTTGGCACTTCTTAGCACCACCACCACCAGAGCCAGATGATCTCGATAAAAACAAGCGTAACAAAGACGACAAATGTAAAAATTGCGAAGTTAAGAACGACATTAATTCAGAAGTAGAATTGCACTCCGGAACAGTCCTAGAAGCTCATAACCTCGTTACCTATCAATCCTTGGGTGAAACTAGAGGACTGACACTTAATTATCATTCGCTGCGTGCAGACCCCAGACAAATCGTAAATTTTGGCTACAACAATGTTGCATCCGCCTCAAGTGACAAATTAGTAGCCCGGTTAAAAATTAAATCTAATGATTTTAAGTACGAACTTGCTGGCATTGCTTCCGGGCAATATGGATTGCTAGGCAGCGAGCATATCTGGGATATTCCTGAAAATAGTAACTCTCTTGATGCCGCTTTGCAGGTAGATATGCGTTCCATGTCTTCTGGTAAATATGAATATGATTTAACAACAGGTCTTCAAGTATTTACTGGAATAGAATTCTTTGGTTCTTTATCAACTGGTACGGGCGAAATAATCAATGTTAACAGTATCGATAGCGCCTTTGGTAGCGGTTGGGGACTGGCTGGATTGCAGGAAATTGTTGAAAATGATGACGGTTCCTTGCTGCTAATCGATGGTGACGGTACTCAATTATTGTTTGAAGCTCCAATTCAAACTGATGATTTTTATATTTCCCCTGGCGGCGATTTTTCTAATTTGGAACGCTTAGTAGATGGTACTTTTCGCCGTACTATTGAAGACGGGACGGTATACCAGTTCAGCGCCCAAAACAAGCTTGAATTGGTACGTGACTCCAATGGCAATGAAACGCAGTACCAATACAATACTGACGGTCAGATATCTAAAGTTATTGACCCCGTAGGTTTGGAAACTACATTTGCTTATACCAACGGCAGAGTTAGTAGTATCACCGACCCAGGAAATCGCATCACCGAACTTGAATACGATACCCAAGGTAATTTAATTAAAATTACCGACCCCGATGAATCTTCTCGCAAATGGGAGTACGACAAATCTCATCGCATGACCGCTGCAATTGATAAACGTGGCAATCGTGGAGAAGATATTTATGATGCTTACGGGCGTGTCAAGAGCGCCGTTCGTCCTGATGGTTCGGTGGTTAGAGTTGACCCGGTACAAACACAAGGATTATCCCGTCCGGAACAAACCCTTAATCCTTTCAATGCACCTGTTGCTGAAGAACTGGGTGATGCGGATTCAAGTTATGCTGATGGTAACGGTAACGTAACTCGCACGAAATTAGACCAAGCAGGTCAAGCTATTTCCTCAATTGACGGGGCTGGATTTTTGCCTTCTGTTGAGCGGAATGACGATAATCTGGTGACAAAATCTACATCTGGTAGAGGAAATGTTACTGAGTACACTTACGATGAAAAAGGCAACGTCCTCAGTATTAAAGATGAGATTTCCAGTCCCAATCAAGGAACGGGTAGCAACACTTCAAATAGCTTATTCGCCAATCCCATTTATAAGACAAGAGAAAACCCCGACCAAATCGTAGCAGCAGACTTAAACGGTGATGGTTTTCTGGACATAATAAATGCGAATTCTTATTCTAGCGATGTATCTATTCTCTTTGGAAACGAAGATGGTTCTTTTGATGCTGCTACTAATTTTGAAATAGGAAGTAATCCTTCTTTTATTACTGTAGGGGATATAAATGCTGATGATTCCCTTGATATAGTAAGTTTAAGCAATGATTCCAGTACTATATCCATATTATTAGGAGATGGGGAAGGTTCATTTACTACTGGCACCTCTTTTGCTGTAAAAGACAAATCCAGCTTCCTTGTTTTAGGTGATTTAGATAATGATGCTGACCTAGATATTGTAGTCGCCAGTGGTGAAGGCTATGGTGGTAGTCTATTGGTGATGTCAAACAACGGCGATGCTACTTTTTCTGAGATAGCAAACTACGAGATAGAAGAAGATCCAGAAAGATTAGCTTTGGGAGATGTTAATGGGGATGGTAGTCAAGATATAGTAACTGCCAACAACTACTATATTCCTAGCGTATCGGTGCTGTTAAACAACGGCGATGCTACTTTTGGTCAAAAAACAAACTATACACCAAGCGCAGTTTCTGATGTTGCATTGGGAGATGTAAACGGGGATGGAAGTCAAGATATAGTAACTGCAAACTATTATGGTGATACCACCGTCTCTGTGTTACTAAACAACGGTGATGGTACCTTTGCTGATAGCACTGAATATACTGTTGGAAGCTTTCCCAATTCTGTAACATTAGGTGATGTGAATGGGGATGGTCGCCAAGATATAGTAACTGCAAACTATTATGGTGATAGCGTCTCAGTGTTGCTAAACAACAGCGATGGTACCTTTGCTAATAGTACTGAATATGCACTTGGAGACTCTTTCAGGTCTTTAGCTTTAGGCGATGCAGACGGGGATGGTTTCCTCGATTTACTCTCCGCAAACTACTATGATGACAACGTTTCTATACTTTTGAACAATGGAAACGGTTCTTTTGAAACGACTGAATATGAAGTTGGTTTTTCTCCGGAATCAATAATCTCCGGGGATGTCAACGGAGATTCAATCCCCGACCTATTAACGCCGAATACTTATGATAACGGCGTATCCGTTCTTCTCGGTAGAGGTGATGGTGTTTTCTCCGATCTGCTAAATTACGCTACTGATTTCTATGCTAAATCCGTTGCTTTGGGAGATGTAAATGGGGATGGAAGTTCTGACCTAATTACTTCTAACTACTACGATAACAATGTGTCAGTGTTATTAAATAACGGTGACGGTACTTTTGGCAGTAGCAGTGAATATACAGTTGGAAGTTCTCCGGGCTATGTAGCCACCTCTGATGTGAATGGGGACGGAAGTTCTGACTTAATTACTTCTAGCAACTACTCGGACACCGTTTCAGTGTTATTAAATAATGGAGATGGCACTTTTGGTAGTAATAATGAATATGCAGTTGGAAGTTCTCCAAGCTATGTAGCCACCTCTGATGTGAACGGGGACGGAAGCTTTGACATAATTACTGCTAACTACGGTTCGGACAGTATATCGGTGTTGTTAAATAACGGTGACGGCACATTTGGTAGTAATAGTGAATATGCCGTAGGATTTGGTCCGAAGTCAGTAGAACTGGGAGATGTGAATGGGGACGGAAATACTGACTTAGTTACTGTTAACTATAACAATGACAGCGTATCAGTATTGTTCAATAATGGTGACGGCACCTTTGGCAGTAATAGTGAATATACAGTAGGTGAAGACCCAACATCCGTAGCGTTAGGAGATGTGAATGGGGATGGGTTACTTGATATACTTACAACTAATTATTACGAAGATTCAGTATCAGTACTATTAGGCGATGGTTCGGGTTTCTTCCTAGAAGAAAATATTCGTTACTTCGGTGTAGGAGATTCTCCTAAATCTATTACCTTAGATGACTTTGATGGTGATGGAGATTTAGATTTCGCTACTACCAACAGCAATGACAATACCGTTTCTATCCGGCTCAATAATACTGTTAGTCCGGGAGGAAGTGTTGAAACTACCGAACGCCGTTACACTTACGACCCCATCTTCAACCAAGTAACCAGCGAAATCGATGAACTTGGTAGAATCACGCTCTACGAAATTGACCCCAATAACGGAAATATGCTTTCCACTACCAGAGTAGTAGGGGAAATCGGTGGCGACGATGACGTAACTACTAGTTATACTTATACGGACTTCGGTCAAATCGATACAATGACCGATGCTTTGGGTAGGATAACTGACCACGATTATGATGATTTTGGCAGACTGATTAAGACGACCGTTGCTAAAGGTACGGTAGATGAAGCGATACAGCAGTTTGAATATGATGGTGCTGGAAATCAAACGGCGTTCATTGATGAAAATGAAAATCGTACCGAGTATGAGTATGATGGTTTGAATCGTTTGGTGAGAACAATTGAAGCTGACCCAGATGGTACGGGACCGCTGACATCGCCTATTAGTACCTACGTGTACGATGATTTAGGTAATTTGGTATCACAGACTGATGCAGTTGGTAATATCAGCACCAATGAGTACGACGATATGGGGCGCTTGATAAAGAGCATTGATGCGCTTGGTAATGTTAATACCTACAGTTACAACAAAGCTGGAAAACGAGAGTCAGTTACAGATAAGTTAGGTAATACAACTCAATATCGCTACGATGCCCGCAATCGCTTAATTGAAACAATTCATCCCGATGGTACAACTGAAAAACCTCAGTATGACTTTGATAATAATGAAGTTTCAACTACTGATGGGAATAACAACCAAACCAACAAAGTTTACGATGCTCGCAAACGGTTAATTCGTGAAATCGATGCCCTTGGTAATGTGACTAAGTACGAGTACGACGTAGCTAATCAGTTAATTGCGACCATTGATGCCAACGGGAACCGAACGGAGTACGAATATGATGACCTGGGGCGACGATTTGCAACAACTGATGCTTTGGGCAATACAACCACCACAGAATTTAACAAAGTTGGAAATGTTGTTTCTCAAACAGATGCTTTAGGAAACATAACTAGCTACACCTACGACAATCGCGATCGCAATATTCAAGTCACAAATGCTTTGGGTAATACAACCACTACAGTTTATGATGCTGTAGGGAACGTAATATCACAAACGGATGCTAAGGGACGTACAAACCAATACACTTATGACGCTCTCAATCGTCAAATAGCTTCAACCGACGCACTAGGAAATACTGCTACTACTAACTACAATGCTGTAGGAAATGTCACATCACAAATAGATTTATTGGGACGTACAACTCAATACACTTATGATGCTCTCAATCGGCAAATAGCTTCAACCGACGCATTAGGAAATACGTCTACTACTGCTTATGACATCTTAGGAAACGTAATATCCACGACGGATGAACTGGGTCGTACAACTCGATTCATTTATGACGAACTCAATCGCCGCACGGGAATCACGGATGCTCTAGGCAATACTACAATCACCAATTACGATGCAGATGGTAGAGTTGCGTCTTATACAGATGCCCTGGGTCGCTCAACACAATTCAACTATGATGCCCTTAACCGTATAACGGGTGTTACAGATGCTTTGGGTAATACAACTACTACTGTTTATAACGCTGTAGGAAATGTTGATTCGACCACAGATGCTTTAGGACGCACGACGACATATGATTACGATGCCCTAAATCGCCAAACATCTGTCACTGATGCGCTAGGAAACACCACAACCACTACTTTTGATGAAGTGGGTAATATTTCTGCGATAACTGATGGTTTGGGGAATCAAACTAGCTTTACCTACGATGCGCTTTATCGTCAGATTGGTTTGACGGACGCGAATGGGGATACCGAAACTACTACCTATGATGAGGTTGGTAATGTTGTCGCTAGAACTGACGCAGAAGAAAACACGACTACCTTTGGCTACGACGCTCTCAATCGATTGATTGCTGAAACAAATGCCTTGGGTGCTACTCGCTTCTTTGATTACGATGCTATAGGAAATCAAACGCTTATTACAGACCGCAATGGTCGCAAGCGGACTTTCACTTACGATCTACTCAACCGCCGCAATCAGGAAAACTGGCTGGATGAAAGTGATAACGCTATTCGTTCCATTGACTACACCTACGATGCTGCCGGTCAACTTACTGCTGTTAGCGACCCGGATTCGGCTTATAGCCATACTTACGACGCTGCGGGACGCTTGATTAAAGTTAATAATGCAGGCACCACGGGCGTTCCCAATGTATTGCTAAACTACACTTATGATGCTGTAGGCAACCGTTTGAGCGTTACCGATACTATTAACGGTCAACTAAGTGGTATTGAAGAATTTACTTACGATAACCTCAACCGCGTAACTAAAATTACTCAAAGCGGTAACGAAGTAGCTGACAAGCGAGTTGATATGACCTACGATGCTGCCGGTCAGTTGAAGAATGTAACCCGTTATGCTGATTTAGCTGGAACGCAACTGGTAGCTGATAGCATTCACACCTATGACGATGCTGGCAAGTTGAGTGGATTGTCTCATGTCAAAGGTGATACAACCTTTGCTGACTACAATTGGGATTACGATACTGCAAATCGGATTACTCAATTCACTTCTTCTGATGGCACCAGCGACTACAGCTACGACAATACAAATCAACTAACGGAAACCGACCATAGTTTCCAAGCAGACGAAGCCTACAGCTACGATGACAACGGTAATCGCACTAACACCGGGTACGTTACAGGTGGCAACAATCGCTTGCAATCGGATGGTATTTATAATTACGAATATGATGCCGAAGGCAATCTTACCAAGCGAACTGAAATTGGTACGGGTGAAGTAACGGAATACTTGTGGGATTATAGAAATCGCCTCACGCAAGTTGTTACTAAGGACGCAGCCGATAATACTATCAAGCAGGTACAGTACGCTTACGATGTTGATAATCGCCGCATTGCCAAAGAAGTAGACCCTGATGGGGATGGTACAGCAACTGCTGAAATTGAGCGCTTTGTTTATGACGGCGACCACATTGCTCTAACCTTTGACGGTAACGGTACGCAAACTCACCGATATTTGCACGGTTCGGGTATTGACCAGATTTTGGCAGACGAAAATGCCCGAGGTCAAACCCTATGGACGCTGACTGACAATCAAAATACCGTGCGCGACTTGGTTGACTCCAATGGTGTAGTTCAAAATCACATTACTTACGATAGTTTTGGTAACGTTACCAGTCAAACTAATTCTGCTGTAAATACTCGGTTTGGTTATACGGGACGTGAGTTTGATGGGGAGACAGGGCAATATTACTATCGGGCTAGGTATTATGACTCAACAGTAGGGCGATTTATTAACGAAGACCCGATTGGATTTGATAGTGGGGATATGAATCTTTATGCCTACGTTAGTAATAATCCAATAGGCATGGTTGACCCGACTGGAGAGTATGGACGGGTAGTAAGTTTCAATCGTCGAATTAACTATATTAAACTTGATTCGTTTAAGACATTTTCTTCAAGAGATATGAGGGATGTGTGGTTTAAGTCTGGTGCCGCTACAGAGTTAGCGACTTTTAAACCATCAGCACTAAAGGGGATTACTTATGAAGATATATATCCCCCAATAAATCAAGAAAATAACTTACGGGTAAAACCAATATTTTTTATAAATAGAGATATTGTCACTGCTAGGATAGAAAAAGACCCTAATCAAACAACTAATTGGAAATCAGATCAAACTATACCTGTAGGGGGAAGACTTAGTAAAGCAGAAGGTGCAGGAGCAGATGAACAAAATGGACATATTATTCCTAATCTACTTGGCGGCTCTAATAAAACAATAGTTAATCCTTTTGTTAATAATTTCTTTTCTCAAAATGCTTATGTAAATACATTTTTGTATAATAAATTTGGTCAATATTTAAATAAATACCTGGACTATCTTTATAGGCTCTATGAAGCAGAGAGTACTTATCGGGATGAAATACAAAATTGCTACTCAACTTTACCTCAAGAACCTCCTTATCTTAATATGGAAGTAAGGTTGATATATGCTGGTGATGAAAATCCATTAGCAGCTCAATTTCCCTTCAGACCTTCCGAATTCACAGTAAGAGCAGAATTTATAGTTCCGCAAGGACCCCCACCTTATAATTTATATCTGGCAAATTCAGTGGCACCTTCTCACTTGATTACTGCCAGATTCACTAATCCACTTGCCCAGTATGGCGGTACAGCTACAATTACCTCCAGTAATTTAGATCAAATTACATTGGATTAGGAAAAATGGTAGAAGTAAGACATAGGAAAGTTGCCAGATTTTAAATTCAAATTCTCAATACTTCTATATTGCACTTTCCTAAGCTTCTACCAAAGATTTATATATTAGTAGATGGACGACAAAATCTAAGGGGAAAATGTATCGAGAAACGAGAATAAAACTACAAGTAAGAAATAATGAGCTTATGACATTAGAGTTGAAAATAAATTATCTTTCATTCCCAAAAAAAACGTAGCTTTCAGGTTTTATAAGCGTCATCTTGAGTTGAGTTGGTTCCATATTTATTAGACTGCTCGCTAGTTTAATCGCTAAACAATCTTAGATAGTAGTATTCTATCGATAGATATCTCTGAAAACTTGCTTTTAGCTCTAAAGCTAAAAGGAATTAAAATAAATCTTAGAGAGTTCTAATAGGCAGAAATACAAGAGCCTTAATGCAAAAATTTATAAATCATATCTAGGCGACCTTAATAATAACCAATGATTCAGGATAAATGGCAAATACTAATCTCTCAATTAGAAATAGTGAATGGAAATAGTTTACCAAATACCGAACAGGATATCCATAATTTTGAATCTCACACGGGAATTCTCTTACCTGCCGATTACAAGAAATTATGCCTTCTTTTGGGTGGAGGTAGATTCAACGAATTTATAGATATCGATAACGTAAATCGTTTGCAGCAGAATTTTGAATTTTTAAAAGACGTACTTAAGTATCATCAACCATCATTTAGCGAGCCATATAATCAGTGGATACGATATTCCTCTGACTTAGAAGAAAGGCGTAAAAAATTCTGCCCGTTTATAAATTCTGCATTGCAATTTGCTTCTGGTCAAAATAATTATTATATTTACTGGGATTTGACAAGTTATAGCGATGAAGATAAAAATTACGATATTTATGTAGGAACGTGGGATAATTACGATTTAATTAAAATCGGTCGTGATTTCTTTACTTTTGTCACCGATTATTGTTTGGGAATAAAATCTTTTGACTTTTTGTCAGAAAGATTTAAACAGAAACGTTCGGATTTTTATAACCTGTATGAAACTACTTCTAATTATGAAGAACGTACTGTTTGGAAGCCAAAACTAGAGGCGAGATTTGCAGCAACGCTAAAACTTGCTCAGAAGTATGAGCAGCAAAGTCAACCAATAAAAGCTTTAATTATTTACCTTAGTCAGTATCAAGTTATCCCACAATTATTAAGTTGGATTCTCCATGAAAATGGGTTAAAAAGATTATTTCTCAAATCACTTAGGCGTTTATATACATTACTTGGCGAACAGCAGTTTCGCTATGTTTGCCGAGCTATTCCTCTTTTACTTCTTTCTTATCAGCAGTTGCTTCAAGAAATGTATAGCTATAACAGTTTCTTGTGCAATCTATGGAGCAATAATACAGATACTGAAAATGAAAATCAAATACTAGATAAATTTAGTCACGATAGCGTTGTAGCTTCAGATATTGAATCATTTATAGAAGATTTTATCGATTTAACTTTAAAACAACTACCTTTGAGCGCAGATTACAAATTTAGCGAATTTACTTCCTTAGAAGAGAAAATTTGGTGGACAAATATAGCATCAGGTGCCGCATACAAATTAGCACAACAATATGCAAATCGCGGTTATCCAGAAGAAGCACTAATAATTTTCTTGAAAATTGCTAAAGTAACCGAAGAAATAGAAGTTTATTTTTTAGATATTCCTCAACAAATTGGTGTCAGAATGGCTGCTACTGTAACTCAAGGTATAGATAATGGTGCTAATTTTAAAACTACTATCTTACAGTTAGAACCAGTCGCGTATCTACGAGAAATTATTGGTGACATTCAGTTTCAATCAATATATCAAGCAGTAATGGGTGAAACTATTAACAGTCTTACTGAAGACTTTGAAAACCCATCTCCTGATTTTGATATATTACCTGAAAAAGTTAAGGAAATGATATTTTCTAGACAAGCAAATTGGCAAGTAGTTGAGCAAGATAAAAATGATTTTGATGATATTATATCCTCTTTACCAGACCCAGGTTATGAATTTCAAGAGTGTTGTTTAAATCTATTCCAATTAGTTCGAGAGCAGATTGCTGAAAATTCACCAATTCAAACATCTTATGAAACACAAGATAAAAAACAAAAGGATTGGTACTATTTTGAATATCTTGAGCCTTTACACTTACCACCAAAAAAAATAGATTGGTATTTTGATGAAAGGGTTGTGAGGAGTGGAAAAGAACTGGCTTTTTGCAGTAGAGAAGAACGAGATCAACTGCAAACCTCTAATCCCTTTTATGCGTCCTTTCGCTATCTTAAAACTTTACGAGGACATTCGCGTTCCGTCTACTCAATTGCTTTCAGCCCAGATGGACAAATACTTGCTAGCGGTAGTGCTGATGCAACTGTTAAACTTTGGAATTTGCTTTCCTTTCAAGAAATTACCACACTTCGAGGACATACAAGCTCCATACGAACTGTAGCAATTAGCTCATGCAATCAAATACTTGCTAGTGGCAGCACTGATGCCACAATCAAACTTTGGAATTTACAAAGTAGAGAAGAAATTTGTACGCTACAAGGACACAATCATTCAGTAAATACCGTAGCGATTAGCCCCGACGGACAAATACTAGCTAGTGGCAGCGACGATTGTACGGTAAAACTCTGGGACTTGCACAGTCATCAAGAAATTTGCACGCTGCAAGGACATTCAGATGCCGTATTCGCTATCGATATTAGCCCAGATGGAAAAACGTTAGCTACCGGCAGCGCCGATGGTACTATCAAACTTTGGGATTTACAAAACCTAAAAGAAATTCGTTGCTTTGGTGAAGATTTGGGCTGCGTTTACGCACTACGATTTTGGCAGCAACAAGAAATACTTGCTAGCACCCACGGGAATCGAATAATACTCAAGCATTTAAAAACAAACATTAGCGTTGATATAGTTCCCGGTTACACGTCTATAGCAGCAAGTCCAGATGGAAACATTTTAGCAGCGGGAGGACTAACGATTGATATATGGGATTTAACTAAAAACCAGATGATTCGTATGTTTAGATTGAATGCAGGTAATTCACTTCCCTATCATTCCGATTATATTTATTCAGTTGCGTTTTCTCCCAACGGTCAAATGATTGCTAGCGCTAGTCGGGATAGCACCATCAAATTATGGGGTATTCCACAACCCATAGATTTATCATAAGCCTCGATATGTATCTCCAATAATAAATTTATCAGTATTTTTACATATTTAATAATCTAAAATCATTTATATTTAAGTATTATCACTGCCGTCATATCTACAGATGGCAGTAAATTATTTATTAGCAGCACTACACGTAGAACAGTATACGTCGTAGGCAGAATATTGAAAAAAGTATTACTAAACAAACCCATAGAAGTTTAGACAATTAATCTGAGCGCAAATATTGTGAAGCCCAAACTCCCCCTAATCCTATCCTCCACAATCAGCATCCTCTTCAACCTCCCTTCCCCAGCAATGGATTTTTCCTTACACACAGAAGACCCCGTACTGCTGTGGAACCAAGCAACCCTAGAAGCCATCAGCAACACCAACATGGGACCCACTCCCACATCCCGTGCCTTGGGCTTAGTTAATACCAGTATGTACGATGCCTGGGCAGCCTACGACCAAGTAGCAATCGACACTCAACTAAAAAACCTCCAAGTTGATAGCAAAGAAATCACTCCAGAAAACAAAAGCACCGCAATCAACTACGCTGCATACACCACCCTCCTAGACTTATTTCCCACCCAAGAACCTGCATTTACTCACCTCATGCAGCAGTTAGGAATAGATTCCACCATTACAACCACCAACCCAAACACCCCAGCAGGAATAGGTAACTTAGCAGCTAAAACATTACTTAATAATAAATATACCGACGGTTCCAACCAATTAAATAATTACACCGACACCACTAACTACAAACCAGTCAACACCTGGGATAAAATAACCGACCCCAATCGCTGGCAACCAATTAGTATAGATAACGGTAACAACATTCAAGAATTTCTCACACCGCAATGGGGAGACGTTACCCCCTTTGCTCTAGAATCTGGAAATCAATACCTACCACCACCACCCGCAGAATTCGGTACTCAATCCTATATAGACCAAGCTCTGGAAGTAATTGAATACAGCGCTTTGCTTACAGACGAACAAAAAGTAATTGCAGAATACTGGGCAGACGGACCACAAACCATACTACCACCAGGTCACTGGCATTTGTTCGCCGAATATGTCTCCACCAGAGATAATTTAAGCCTAGATGATAACGTCAAACTCTTCTTTAGTTTGGGCAACGCAGTATCCGATGCAGGAATTGCAGCATGGAATGCTAAAGAACATTACGATTACGTCCGTCCCGTCACAGCCATCCAATACCTAGCAGCAAATAAATTATTACCAGACGACCATTCCCTAGTCCGTACTAACCCCCAAACCAACAGACAAGAAATCTATACTTGGGCTGGTCCAGATAAAGGTACTCAATGGATAGATGGTACAACCTGGCTACCCTACCAAGATATTACGTTTGTTACTCCTCCCTTTGCCGAATACGTATCCGGACACAGTACCTTTAGCGCTGCTGGTGCGGAGATTCTCAAACGATTTACCAGCAGCGATGAACTAGGAGCTTGTCACACTCAATTATCCAACACCTCCACCTTTGAAACCAATACACCTTCCACCCCAATAAAACTTTGCTGGGATACTTTTACGAGTGCTGCGGATGAAGCTGGAATATCTCGACTTTACGGAGGTATTCACTTCCAGGATGGGGATATCAACGGTAGAGTAATGGGACGTAAAGTTGGTGCAGCAGTTTGGGAGAAAGCCCAATATTATATTAACGGTGGTAAGTCAGCTAAAAGCATTCCCGAATCTTCTTCTATTATTAGTTTGTTGACATTTGTTGCTTTTAGTGCAGTGTCATTTATTAAAAGTAATAAATCCCTTCAGAGAAAATGATTCGTCATTGGACAAAATTGAAATAGTGGCAATACTATATTAAAAGTATTATTCTTAATCAAACTTGATGCAATAATTTTGGATTCAAAATAAGCCTATTATTTTCAATCAAAGGATAATACAAAATCTCCCTTTCTCGAATAAATCTTATTCTCTTGTTGGCAGAAAATTACTGATTTTAAAAAAAACCGCAGAATCGAGAGCGCAGAGGGAAGAGATATAGAGAGATAATAATTAAGAGCGGAAATTGAGCAATTAAAAATTGAAAATTTAAAGCTCCACAGTTTCTTTTTATAAGAAGAGAACAATCCAAAATCTGTCTTGGAAAGTTTGGGGGACGGAAACCGACACCCCCAACTTTCCGCAAAATCTAAAATCCAAAATCGAACGGCTTTATGCAACCAAAAATTTCCATAGTCATCCCCGTTTACAACCGCTCAAATTATCTCAGCGCAGCCATAGAAAGCGTTCTCAAACAAACACTAACTGACTTTGAATTAATAATTTGGGATGATGGTTCAACCGACAATTCAGTAGATATTGCTAACCATTATGCCCAACAAGATAAGCGAATAAAAGTAATTGCAGCAAAACACCAGGGACAAACTCTTGCATTACAAGGTGCATTTTCAGTTATATCTGGAACTTATACCGGGTGGATAGATAGCGACGATATCTTAGCACCAACCGCACTAGAAGAAACCGCTATATTTTTAGATAACAATCCCCAAGTTGGATTAGTTTACACCGATTATTTAATAATCAACGAAAAAAATCAAATGCTTGGGAAAGGGAAGCGCTGTCAAATCCCCTATTCCCCAGATAGATTGCTAGTTGACTTTATGACTTTCCACTTCCGATTGATGCGTAAGGAAGTGTTTAAACAAGCAGGTGGAATTGATTCGGAATCTGGACTTGTTCAAGACTACGATTTATGCTTAAGATTATCAGAAATTACACAAGTTCATCACTTAGAACGTCCGCTATATTACTATCGCCAGCATACAGGCTGTATATCTTATCAAAAGCGTGTAGAGCTAATTTACAATTCCCAAGAAGCAATTGCAAGAGCATTACAGCGTCGGGGAATGGCAACCGATTATGAAATTGATGTAGAAATTGTTGGTCGCTATCATCTTAAACGGAAAATCAAACCACAAGCAACTGCTCAAATTATTGAGAAGCAAGAAATTACAGAAAAAGTGATTGTAAGTAATTAAAACCAGTTCGATAATATTTATCTTTATTTTAACCTTGATAATTTCTTTTTTAGATAGTAAATAGCTATTTGACAGTAAGCTTGATATTTTCCATCTTTATTTTTATCGCTCCATTCCTGAATTTTTCTATTTAAAAACGCTGCTGTCCAATCTCCCTTTGGTTGCTCGCTTTTTAATTGTTTAATAAGAATATCTAAAATTACTTTACGATTATTAACTAATGTTTGTATATTTAAATTTAATACTTCATTTAATTCATTATTTATAGCTGTATCGTCCGAGTAGATTATTCCATTGGGAAGATATTTAATTAAATCTTCGCAATTTTTAAGATTATCAGTAGGATTTATAGTTAGTCTTGCATTACCTTTTTTAGTATCGCAATGTTGTAAATGTTCTGGTAAACCTTGATTACCTTCACAAGCACCAAGTAAATTATTATAATCTAATTGTAAATCTGGATATTCGTCTTGAGAACGCCAATGCTCGATTTTCATTTTATCTTTCTTAATTCGTTGCATACAATAACAATAAATATGACCTTGTTCAGTTAATAGCGAATCCCTTAATTCTTCCTTTTGGGGATAATTATTATAATCTGCAAACTGCTGTAAGCGATGTTCCAATAATGATTTTGGCTCCTGATTTTTGATAATTCGCTTCATTTGATTAATTAAGCCAGTTATTATTCTAAAAAATCAATAAGTGTATTAGCTCTAACAACTTCCGAATCATTTTCTCCCAGTAAATTAGATAATTCACTTAAAGCTGATTTAGCCGTTTCTATTTGACCATCATTTATTAATCTTAAACAATTATTGATTTGATTTTGTACAGTTTCCGGTCTTTCCTTAACATCCATTAATTGATATAAAATAGAGTTACTATCTTTCCCATAAGTATGAGGTGTATTCTCAACTATTTGATAATTTTCGATAATAAATACATTTTCTCTTTTAACTTCACTTAATACCTGTGGTGAGTGAGTAGTAACAATAAATTGACAATTGGTAAACGTTTGCGTCAAACTTGGAATCACACTTCTTTGCCATTGAGGATGTAAATGCAGGTCAATTTCGTCAATTAAAACTATTCCTTCACCCGATAATGCATCACTTGAATTAGGATTAGCAATTGCCAATCTTCTAGCTAAGTCAGTGACTAGCATTAATAACATTTTTTCACCGTCAGACAGTTGCTCTATCTTAAAATCTTGATTGTTTTTAGTGATTGTCAAAGAAGGTTTAGCCGAATTTCTCATAAACCTTTCCGACACTGACCTAACTACTCTTAGGTTAGTAAAATTACTGTGATAAAAATTATTAAAAAAACTGGTAATAGCTCTCCTAATAATTTCCAATCTAGGATTTCTATAATCGGGATTTTCTCTTAACCGAATTTCATTTTCATAGTCTTCTTCTTCCTTAAACCAATCAAAAAAATCCTGAAAATTATTAATCTCGCTAGAGAAAGCTTTCTGATAAGCATAAAATTGATAATATTTTTCTGGTTTACCCTTTTTACGATTAAAAGAGTAGGGATTCTTTAAAACCATGCGATGAGTTTGATAATAAACCATCACGGGCAAATTTAAATCGGAATATGATTTTAAATTCTCTTGGAGACGTTGAATATAATTTTCAATTTCATCATGGTTACTACAATTTTGTTTTAACAAACCCTCTTCAATCATTTCCCAGGAGATTCTTTCTTGTTCTCCTGTTAAAAGAGTTATAGTATTAACAGTAAACTGAGAATTAATATTGATATCATTTTCTGAAGACTCAATATCTGCTACTTCAAGATTGCGGAGTTTAGCAACAAATTGAGCTAACATTATCGCAATACAATCTAAAATAGATGACTTACCCGCACCATTTATACCAATAAATACAGCCGTGTTAGATTTAGGTAAATTGAGCGTTATATCTTCAAATCCTCGAAAATTTTGGATGTGTAACTTTTCAATACGCATAATTATAATCGCGCTCAAATTATCGCTTATAAATGTAAATTTAATAATCAGCTAATTGAAGAAACTGTAAATAATGATTATTTATATTTTAATCTTCTTCTAATTAAAAAACTGCAAGCAGTCTACTAACAATACCTGATATCAAAATAGTCTACAGCGCTAACAAATTCAAGCTAGATTGTACGGGTGTATGCTGTACGAGCATTCCCTCATTGCGTAATTTATCTAAAGTGTAAAAAACCGCTAACCTTTGTCGTTCAAACAGTGGAGCAAACCAAGGAATTGTATTCATTAACACTTTTAATTCCTCCTCCTGTTTGCTTCTCAACGAGGTGGAAGATGCATTTTTAATATCCAACTGCGACTGCTTCCAAGTTAATTGATCGCGATTTGAGGAATATTCAATTCCCACCCATTTTGATAGCTCCTCTACAACTTTGTCATAGCTATCAATTTTCTGAGAAAGCACAATATGTTGTGCCATTAGATGTACAATTCTATGAGCATGGTCTTCTAAAGTGCAAACCGTATTAATTCTATGCAATGCACTGATAACCCTTGCAACTACAGGAGTAATATTTATTCCAGATTGGGTACTACGGTTGACTAGAAAGAAACTACCTGGAGTTTTTTGCATCAACGTAACTGATGCCAATTTCCACAAATCCCAATTTTGTTTGAGGAGAAACCAATGTTGTTTGGTAATTATTTGTGCTGGTTGTTGTGCAGCAATTTCCTGGAACCGGAGATGCATTTTTTTGTAACATCCAGTACGCCAAGAGTAAGAAGCTTTACGGCTATTTTGAGTGGACGACCAAAAATTGTAACGTACCAAAGCCTTGGGAACGTAGAGAAATTTTAAACCAATAATTGCAGCAATAGTATAGTATTCTCTGTCAGTGGCTAAAAAAGTTTGTGGATTCCAAGCAAATAATTCTTGCAATTTTACTGCACAATCACGACGTAATAAATAGGACAAGGGAGGTTGCCAGTTGTGGGATAAAGCTTGTAATAAATAATCGTCGTATTGTCGCGAAGTAAAGCCGAATCGATATTGGCATCTTTTTTGAGGAATTACCTGTTGCGGATTTTCTCCCTTCTCCACATCAGATTGATAAAAACAATATTCCCAATCTCCATAAGCAATATCAAAGTTAGGATTTTGTTCTAATGCTGCTACTTGTAATGCAATTTTATCAGGCATCAAAGAGTCATCAGCATCCAACCATTGAATGTAATCACCAGTTGCTAAAGTAAACCCGTGATTGAAAGCATAATTTTGTCCTTGACTGTGACATTTTGTAAAGACGACGCGACGAGAAGTATTAGCTGCTAATTTACGAGCAATTGCGATCGAACCGTCAGTTGAATTGTTATCGACGATAATAATTTCTATATTGGGATAAGTTTGCTCAAAACAAGAATTCAAGCAACGCTCAAACATCTCACCTGGGTTATAGCAGGGAATAATTATAGAAACTAGAGGAGAGGTAGAATTCCTTTCTGCTTCTGCTGACTTCTTAACTGTAGCGTTTAATATATTGCCTTGAAACTGATTGTCGGATTGGCTTTCCCCTTCTACACCAGTTCTGAGTACTGTATTTACCGCTTCGTAACACTGGCTCCCCTGCTCTGTGTCTTCTGCCTTTGTTTTGGGTTTGATGCTAAAAAAAGCCGTTATATTAGTATCCAGTTCGTAATCTTTATCTAATCCCCGCCGTTTTAACGCATCATTGATTGCTTTTTGTGCCCAATAAATATTTTTTAAATTGTCGTTGGTAACGTTGCTGTCGTGACGACGGTAATAATAAAGAGGTTTAGCAATATGGTAAACTTCGGTAACTTCCGACAGCTTCAAACACAAATCGTAATCTTCACCCCTATCAAAGCTATCGTCTACACCACCAACCGCATCATATACGCTGCGACGAATCAACCGAAAATGAAACGTCATCAAATCTACCAACAAACCTTCCTTGGAGTAAGGAATTTGACATCGCGGTCCCAACCCATGAAGATTGCCTTCCGAATCCATTAATTCATAATCGGTGTAAACAAGTCCCACTTGAGGATGATTGTTGAGAATTAAACTTGTTTCCTCAAGCGCCGATTTGACAAGCATATCATCGCTATCTACCCACCCGATATAATCTCCCGTAGCGGCTTCAACAGCAGCTTTGATGGCTGGGGAACAGCCCATGTTTTGTTTAGAAGCAATTACTCGAATACGTTTATCTCGTTCTGCATACTGATAAGCGATGTCTAAAGAATTATCAGTACTCGCATCATCCCAGATAATTAGTTCAAAATCATTATGGGTTTGATTGAGAACGCTTTCTATAGCATTTCCCAGGTAATGCGAGCGATTGTATACCGTGATAACAATAGAGATAGAAGGATGCATGAGTCGATGAAGAAATAACTTTTAATAGCGAGCAGCTCCCCTGTTCACTGATAACTGCTCGCTGTTAACTGCTAACTGTATGTCCCTCCGGGACACGCTACGCTAACACTGTTAACTGATAACTGCTCACTGTTAACTGCTAACTGTTCACTGTTCGCTGATTACAGCTTGCTCATCGAATCCAAAGTCAGCAAAGTGCTAATTTCATCATTCTGGAAACCCAATGCCATTGGTCGCCGTACCTGCGGTAATATTTGTACATCGTATAATTCTCTAATTACCCCAGACACAGAAACCGAGTGGACGATTTCACCTGTATTTATATCAACTACCATCAATCCACAACGAGCTTCTTCTCCTTTCTCCGTCAACCTTTCATCCAACGCTAACCCAGAAAAAGTTTTATCTTCCCCTCGCGGCTTAGATAATCCAATAATTGCCCACTGCTTCCAAAATGCCAACCCCCGCAAATAACCGGGACAAAACGCTACAACTTCAAAACTTCCCCTTTCCAAATCAATATAACCAAACTCCCCAGTTCCCGAATTCATCAACCACAACTTACCTTGATAAAACCGAGGTGAATGGGGCATCGATAACCCAGATACAATAACTTCATTGCTAGTAACATCAATTACACAACCTCCATCACGACGCTTTTCTCGCCAAGCATCCTTTACATCGGTTTGAGCAACTGCCGTTACATAGCCCGGTTTGCCGTCCACCATTGCCATTCCATTCAAATGACAGCGGTCTTCATTTACCACTTTAGAAATAAACGACGGTTTCCACAACGGCGTACAGCTATTGTGTTCGCTTACCGTCGCCAAACAATTAAGCAACGTACTGACAAAAACTATCCTTCCAGAAGAATCAACAGTAACATCGTGGATATCCAAATCCCCCGTAGTATAACCAGTGCGGGGAACGTAAAGTTTATCGTAACCTTGATAATTCTGTCCCGGAGCAAGTACGTTATCAAACTGCCACAATTGATACTTGCTACTGAGGTAGAAGCGCTCGGAACCAACCGTATACAACCCCATTGCTCGGTTAAAATTGCGCTCAAACCCAGAAAATCTTCCTTCTTGTCCAATTCCCAGCAATATCAAACGACTGGTTTGGTAGGTAGTAAAAGCTAAACTTATTTGTTCTTGATACAACCATCCCACAAACTTTTGAGAGCAATTTATTTCCAAAGCTGGGGAATTAGAAGTAGGTTTGGAACTTGTAACAACCATAATTGTATACTGTTGCGCTGTGTATAGAATACGAGTAAATTTTGCTTCCCTTAAAATGCTATAAGCCTGTTATAAAGTTAGAAAAATTTATATATTGTTACTAATATCTATCGATGCTTGTACGTATAAATAACTAATTCCCTACCATACAACATATATTTGGGAATGTCATATTGAAAACAAGCAGTGTTACTTTGAAGGAGAGCATTTATTTACTGGTCAACGCTTCAATCTATAGCCAGGAGAGATGCTCCGCACTTTCCCCAACTGGAAAAATCAGGCGGTGTGGCGCTGCCTTGGAGAAACTAGATTCCCACGAGTAATAATTGTGGCAGTGCCACCCCCGACTGATTTAACGCAGTGGTTCTAGTTGGGGGCTGTAATTGGGGTGCTAACGTTCCAATCCTTGATTTTTTTGAATATTTTGACGTTCATGTTGGTTATTGAGTATTCGTTGTAATTCCAAAAATCTTTCTACATCGGATTCATTCAAATTAAATCCTTGTGGTGTCGTACTGTTGTCCGTAGGAATGTCAGCAATCTTTTCACCCATGCGGCGTTTAAGCGTTAATATTCCTTCTTCCAATGTAATGCTGTAGTGATTGCCTTTAATAGATTTAGGACGTTTATTAATTTCCCAAAATTGTCGGATGGTAGGAGTAATTTTATTAACGTATTCTTGTTGAATAAGATTGATTTCCTGGGTAGCGTTTGGTTGCTTATCTTCACTCTTGTGTTGATTGGTTATGGCGGTAGTTTTTAGTTCATTATCTTCAACTCTAGGTTGACTGTTTTCATCAATAAACGTTGGTTTATCATCAGTAATGGAGTATGGAGAAACGCTCTTAACAGGAAGTTTGACTAATTGCCCATCGCGTGCGCTTCTCAATGCTGGTATATCGCGTTCTGAGTTGTAATCAACACCTTTACGTTGAAGCAGTCCAGGAAAGCTGTAAGCCTTACCCAGCTTCCAACCAGCCATCTTTACCCCATTCATAGAAAACGCGATCGCGTTCTTAAATTTCCCCTTCGTACTAAAGCTAGGGTGTACGTTTATATGAAGCTTTTGGAGTCGAGCAATTAATTCGGTGACTGTTGGTTGGTCAAAAGTTGCTTCATCGATAGCGTCAGCTAGTAATTGTTTAACGGGTGGCTTACCGCTAAAATGGTGCTTCTGTTTCTTAGTTTGGGCGCTGCGTTCTCCAACAGTTGTTTTAATACCATGTTTCTGTTTAACTTTTTCTGCCACTCGTTCGTTACTACAGCGTGTTGGCTCCAAACCAAATTCTTGCTCTAATTGTCGCACCACCACTTCACTGCGGCGGTAGTCCCAAGAATCCGGTACAACTGACCCATCCATGCGAATGCGGCTAGCGATTATATGAATATGTTCGTGCTTGGTGTCTTGGTGACGGGCAATTACGTACTGACTTTTGTGCAAACCATCACCCAGGAACTCCATTTCTTTTAACCAGCGCCTAGCAATTAGAGCGTATTTCTCATCATCTAAATGTTCGTGGTATTCCCCCTGGGGGTGAGATGCTTCGCGGTGAGGTAGAGACAAAATTATGTGACCGCAAGCGCGTTGAAAATTCGGTCGCATTCTTCTAGCTGCACCAAATTCTCTAGCTAATTGTCGAGGATTGTACCCACCCATATTGCTGTCAATAATTACATAGTCTTCTTTCTCTAAAGCGTATTCCAGAGTGGAGCGGAAGCTGCGGTTTTTCATTTGGTTGGCAATCACTCGCTACTTCTCCTCTACTCTTCGCCCGTCATCCACAACCCCACATTCCAACAACTGCATTTGTGTTTCTCGAATGGAAGCATTTAACTTCGTAACCAAATTCTGTAATCGCTCAACATCAACATTCGCCCCCTTCCCCGATTTAACTGCTCGATTAACAGCCTTAGCGATTTGATTTAGATTTACCCCAATAGAATTTAACTCCTCATACAACTTCCAATTTAATTGCGGGGGTGGTGGTGGTTCTACAACTTGTCTTCTGAGCGCCGCACGACGAATAAATTCCGTCAAAGATACTCGCGCATTGTAGGCTTTTAGCTTTAATTGTTCGTACTCGTCGTCCGCAAATCGCACCGGATGTGTGATTTTACGAGCGACACCATCGCTTCTTTTAGTTTTACTTCCCATAACAGATAACCCATCTGTGCCATAGCCCTCCGCAGGAGCCAGCCGTTGCCGTCGTCCCACAGGGGCGTTCTGCGCGTACAGCGTAGAAAGGCAACATGGCTGGCGTTAAACCCAGTTGCTGCATATGAATAAACTAGCGCAAAAATACAAAAACGTGGGAGAAAATAACGAGAAAATATTGTTAGAAAAAATGGGTTAATTGGATGAATGAGTAATTAAGAGAAAGGTGTAATTACTACACTTTTTATTTTTAAATTAATATGTCTTTTTGTATAGGTAAAAGTGCCGAATGTCACAGTCATAGCACAGTTGCTATACTGTTTTTTGAGATTAATTAAATGCTTATGACACAGCGATAACGAGATTTTTGTGTAACTACTGTGCTGTTACCTATGAGGAGAAACATAACTTTAAAAAAAATATCCGTTTTTAGTAAAAATCAAGTCGCTTTTTGAATAAATTAGTCATAAAAAATGGGGAAATAGGAATATAGAAGCGCTCGTTCCCCAACTTTACTAAGACAACTATATACGAGTGAAGTTTTAAACCCAAAGAATAATTCCTTCTTTTTCCTTCTTAGTTCAAAAAAAAATATCTCCTGAGCTACGTTATTCCGGGACGGCTACCTTCATTATTTCCTGCTTTCAAATCTCTATAAAAATAATTCCTTCTTCTATAAGCGGCGGTATTTCCTTCTTCCGTATCTCCCGACAATAATTATCAAGGGCAATATTTTTATGACAACAACGTGCAATATTTTTCTATCAGTTGATGTTGGGGGTTCCCAAACCAAGATTATTTATCAATTTTCAGGTTGGAATAAACCAAACTGTTTACTCATGTCCCCCGGTGTCGAACAAATTACCAAGTCCGATTTAAAGCGCTATTACGACCAATCGGGTTGGCTTGGCGCTCCCTCTATAGAACAACAAGCCTGGGTGGAGTGGAAAGGTAGCATCTTTGTGGTGGGAGATTTTACGTCAGAGTTTGCAGCAATCGATAGAATTTTTGAACGTAAATATGAAAACGCTTTGTACAAAGTACTGGCTGCAATTGGTGTCATCTTGTCAAAGCATGATGTTAAATCCAAACGCAGAAAAAATGCTTCCTCGCAATCAATCAAAGTAAATCTGTATATCGGGTTATTACTTCCCTGGAACGAATACAACGACCGCAATCGGTTCCAAGAACAGTTGGAACTGATGCTTAGAAGCCTCAAGTTTTGCGGACAATCCTGGAACGTTAATTTATCTGCTTTTGAATGTCGTCCAGAAGGTGGAGGTTTAGCTGCAATTCGTATCAAACAAAAAGGTTTGGAATGGCTGCAAGAAAATAAAGTTGTAGTATTAATGTTTGGACATCGCAACGTGACAGCAATTTATTTTGATGGAGGTGCTATCAAACGGGGAGATAGTCCTTTATTGGGTTTCTCTACTTTTCTAGATGATGTTTGTAGACGGGTAAGCGGCTTGGAGCGAGATAAATTAGCAGCCTCCATCTTTGAAACCATCGATTATTCCGAACACCATATTTACCATGACGAATGTACCGTTCATCCCAAATGGGAAGAGAGTAAAGCAATTGCAACATTAGCAACAGCTAAAGATGAAACCTTAAGAAAATTAGAAAAAGAAGATATAGTTAAAGCGATAAAACTAGCAATACCTTCTTATTGGAATCAAATAAAAAAATGGTTAGATAAAAATATCTATTCTATGCCTGATGAGGTAATTATTGGTGGAGGGGCTGCGGTATTTTTAGAACCAGAATTAGAAGAATATTTTAATTGTAAAGGTATTAAACCGGAGAGTCATAGTTATAGAGAAAGGAAAATCGGAGAAAGAACAAATACTTATTACGGTCGGGATTATATTAACCATGCGGATTTAGTTTGGGTTGAAGACATCCAAAAACGAATTGGAAATATTTTTAGTTTCAAATGGAAGATTAAGAAACATCAATCAATTCGTTTAATTGATTGTTTTGGAATGTTCTCGCAGTTAAAAGATATTGTCACAGAGACAGAAAATGCCAAAAACTAAAAGGGTACGTAAAAGCTTGAGTTTGCGTCTCCAACCTTATGAAGGTACACCCCTTGCAGAAGTGGCTGATTATCTCAACAGTTTGGATAAAGAAGAAGCAACTCGGAGAATAGGAGAAATTTTGGTAATGGCATTTCTGCCATACGCTAGTAAAGGAAACGGTCAGTGTAATACAGATAAATTACGTTCTGCTTTTTTGATAGCGCGAGATATGGCAGACAAACACTTTGGTATTATGGCGCTGGCTTTAGGGTTGGATGCGGTATATGCCGTTGCTACACCAATTGTAAGTACTGGTGGTAATGGGGTTGATATAAATTCCCAGGTAAATAAAGAAGAATCACCCCATGAAGTTGAGGTTCAGAATTCCAGTTTGATTGAAGGAAAAGCAACGGCTACTGAGATAGGTAAACTTTTTGGTTGACTCTCAGAACAACATAATCAACCATTAACATCATTGCTCAGACAGAAGCTTTTCAATATCACCCAACAATTTTTCCAACTTCTTGCGCTTTCTAGCATCACCCCATACCGAAGCTCCCTTAAGCTGCTTACCAATATTTACAACTCGTTGAGAAGCAGCTATCTTCGGTGATATTTCTTGCTCCTCTTCGGATTGTAATTTTTTTATCAACTCTTTGATTTGAGTCAGAGAAAGATTTTGACTAATTACCTTTTTGAGTAACTTTGTGCGTTGTTGTTTATCTTTAACTCGTGCAATTGCACGGGCTTTGGTATACTCAATTCTTCCAGATGCTAACGCTTGTTGAATATCACTGGAGAGGTTTAATAAAGGTAGACGATTTGCTCGGAATGACTCGGGAGAAAGCCTACCAATAGAAGTAAATACGTTGTTTATTATCTCAACATCTTCTGAGCGGATAACGTTATCCGCTTGTGGTTTCTGAGAACGGCGAATAACATTATCCGCTGTTTTATCTGCCAACTTCCCTTCATGGCGGATAACATTATCCGCTGTTTTATCCACTGACTTTTCATCCGAGCGGATAACATTATCCGCCTTTCTTTCTTCTGACTTCCTCTCGTGGCGGATAACATTATCCGCTTGCTTCTTTTCTTTAGAGCTACTAACGTTATCCGCTGTTTTATTCCCTGACTTCCCCTCGTGGCGGATAACATTATCCGCTTGCTTGCGGTTGGCTTTCTCCATACGATTGAGCAAGCTGATTACCTCGGACTGCGTTATTCCCAACCGCAGCGCTAGTAATTCCAAAATCCCAATTGTTTCCTCATACGCATTCAAATCTTCACGCTGGAGGTTTTCAATTAACTGTACTTGTTTAACCGTATCGTCATCCATTTCCTTGACGACACATGGAACTTCTTTAAGTCCTGCAATTCCAGCTGCTTTAAAACGACGTTCCCCAGCAATAAGTTCGTACAAACCATCATTCAACGGACGCACAAGTAACGGCTCTAGTATGCCTAGTTCTTTAATCGACTGCGCGAGGCTCGATAGCTTTTGCTGGTCAAAATATCGCCTGGGTTGGTTTGGGTCTAATTTAATTTTCTCGGACGCAATTGTATTGTTGGTTTTATTGTTGGAAGTTGCTTGTACTAAGCTTTGCTCGGAAGTATCAGAATCTTCACCGCCAAACATTAAATCCAATGGTTTAGCGTGTTTGAGTTTTGCACTATAAGCTACGTTTTTCTTGCTCACGATTTTACTTCAAGTTTTTCTAACTCTTTCACTATTTTCTTCATCACTTTTACGGCTGCGTGTTTTTTATCATACATAGCCAGCGGCATTCTACGCTCGGATGCGTCAGCAAAAGCAATGGATTTAGGGATGGCAGGATATATAGTCCCCACCTGGGAAAGTTGTTCTTGTACTGCGTTCAAAGTACGGGTTTCTTGTGCCGTGCGACTATCTAACATAGTAGGAATAAAACCAGCAATTTGTAGATTCTTGTTGAGTTTTTTCTTCACACGGGCAATGGTATCGAGAAGTAGGTCGGTACCAAGGAAGGATTTAAATTGACACTGGATTGGTACTACTAAATGTGTAGCAGCCGTTAAGCTAAGGATACTCAAAATACCAAGCGATGGAGGACAGTCAATCAAGATAAAATCATAATTATCCTTTATGGGGGCGAGTGCTTCAGCTAGACGATATTCTCGTGCGGTTGCGGCTGGTAGAAGAAGTTCGGCAGCGCTAAGGTTAATGTTAGTGGGAGCAAGCTGAATTCCGTTGATGGGTTCGGGGTAAATAAATAATGGTTCCTCGTCAATTATGGCATTGTAGACAGTTTGTTCGAGTGATTCAGGGTCTACACCCATAAACTGAGTAAGACTTGCTTGGGGGTCCATATCAACTAGCAAAACTCGGCGTTTATTGGCGGCGAGGTGGTAGCCCAGATTGTGAGTCAAAGTAGTCTTAGAAACGCCGCCGGATTGGTTAAATAGCGTGATGATGCGGGTAAAATTCACTGTATGAAAAATGCTTGAATTGTTGCGATATTTGGATAATTATAAACCAGGCGGATAACGTTATCCGCTATGCACGAAAAAGGATTTTAATGAAGCTTTTAGAGTGGCAATTGCGTCTTACCGGGTGGGCGTTAAACGAGTACGTCAAAAGTAGGGTATTGGTAATTTCTTTTGGGTAGGAGAATATCATGAAAACCAACATCAATAGCAAATTTTATTTTTTATACACATTTTTATAGTTCACGTTTTTGACTGCTGGTGAAATATAAAATATATGAATGCTTTACCACAACGACAACTGCCCCGGAGAAATATTTGACTTCCCGCCTCTGTGATACTCAAGGTAGCACCCACTTCAAAGTGCTACTAGGTTATCGTAATAGTTTCGCCCCGGGGTTTCTTTCCCTTCGGATGGGTTTGTAGCGTGCGTTTCATGCGCTCGGAGCAGGTAAATTTAGAAGTATCTTCACTTCCTGTTTTATGCATTGTTTTTCAAACAATAAAACAAATCAGCTACTATAATTACCGTTGAATTTTTAGATTTTATTCTCGTGTTTAATTAAAGGAATTTTTATCTTTTTCTGCTTGTCTTCTAAGTTCTTCAATAAAACGCTGTCTACCTTCATGATCTTCTTTAATTTTACTCATTCTATCTTGAAATGCTTTTTGCTCTTGTAAAAATAGTTCAGTTGATATTTTTATATCATTCGTTCCCCCTTGCTTATCTCCTAATTCAAAGCGAGCAATACCTCGGTTTTTATAAGCAATAGCATTCAATGGATTAATTTTAATGGCTTGGTTTGAGTCATTGATTGCACCTTGATAATCCTTTAATTTAATGCGAGCATTACCCCTTCCCAAAAATGCTTCTGTATATTGAGGATTAAGATTGATAGCTTGCGTAAAATCAGCAATTGCTCCAGTATAGTCCCCACCCAGATTTTTATTAACACCTCTTGCAAGTAAATCCCCGGCTTTGACCTCAGAAGTTGCAACTACAGGGGATGCGGTGACTCCGATATTCACTCCTGCTTGTGCTGAGAGTCGCACAAAAGTATTGATAGGAATTCCCAAATTCAAACCGCTTTTTTGAATGGTATCGGTTTTTTCATCGTAACTGTTATCACCTCTACCATGAATACCGATTAGCTTACCCGCATCGTTTAATACCGCACCGCCACTCATTCCCACTTTGGTAGTAATATCGTAAACCAAACCATAACCATTTTTTAGATTGGAATTAGCAGCTATCTTGCCTTCAGTAACGACGAGAATTGATTCGTTGATAACTGCATTTTTATCTGGAAAGCCGCTTATATAGGCTACCGTCCCCCTTTCGCTACTGTCGGAGTTACCAATAGATGCGACTTTGTAATTGTTGTTGCTAGTAAATGTAACAACAGCTAAATCTATTTGATTGGGTAACACTTTAACGGTGCTGTGATTTAGAGAATAACGCTTCTTGCCAGGAGTCACAATTTCATATTTTCGGTTTGGGTTTGCTACCACATGGGCAGCAGTCAAAATAGTGTAAACGTTCCCCTCTTTTTTGATAATTACGCCAGAACCATTATTAGGACTATCTTTGTACTCAATTAATACAGTAATTCCTTCGGCAATCTTCCCTACTTCTGGCGCTGATAAAGCGTTTGCCGCCAAAGGCTGTAAAATAATCATCGATGGAAGTATGATGGCAGATATTATAGCTTGATAATATTTCATTTATACGGAGTAAATATATAGTTTGCATTTATTATATATACATTAATACACCGTGTTTTTTCTGATATATTTGATGAAGAGACGCATACTAATTAATCGCTATAAGAATCGGTATGGGGCGACTCTTTTAAATAAAACTTTATCGCACTCCTCAAACCAAATTTGCAAATATATCGGTCATCTGAAGAAAGCAATTTTTGCCGATTATCGTCATATTTTATTACCGTATCGGGTTTGGCATGACAGTTAAACCCGATACGGTAATTCTCATTATTTTTATCCAATACCGTAGTAATCAAACTGTGTCGAATCCGGTGCGGCGACATTTGTTGTGCAGATATTCGCACTTAAATAAACGTATATGAAGCAACATTACATCCTACAACAAAATATAACGAATTATCGCCCCAATTAATTACCACGTATACCATTCGCTGTATTGTAGGTGTGAATACGAAAACGCCCACTTTCGCGTCCACAATATATGTCCGACACTCCTCGCTCCTCAGCGGAGTCTTTAGAAAAATCTCTCGCTACCCCTATCGAGCGTTACTTCGCACCCGAGGAGTCGGAGCAGGATATTATTACTTCGATGTTGGCCACAATTCGTACAGAAAGCACCAAACGCGAGTACCGCAAGGATATAAATAAGTTTTTTAAGGAAATGACCGGACTTGAACCAAACAACGATAGTGTTTTGGAGTTTTTGCATTTATCAGAAAAACGGGCTGTGGCAGTTGTGCTTAAATACAAGGGGAAGCTTCTTGAGAGAGGGTTGAAGGAAGCGACGGTAAATAGGAGAATTACCAGCATTAAATCTTTAGTAAAATTTGCGCGGAAGGTGGGGGTGTGTACATACTCTCTAGAAGATGTGGAGATGGAGAAAGCGGTTGCTTATCGGGATACTACTGGTGTAGACGCTCCAACCTATGCAACGGTAGTAAGAACGTGCGACCGTTCAACTAAGATTGGTAAACGTGACTATGCAATACTGCGGCTGCTGTGGGAAAATGGGTTGCGACGCGGGGAGATGAGCAAGTTATCTGTGAAAGATTTTGACCCGCACGGTAGGAGACTGCGGATATTTGGGAAGGGTAAAGGTAATAACGACGAGTGGGTAAAGCTTTCCGCTCAAACCGTTGCTGCAATTACTAATTGGCTCGATTCTCGTTCTCGGTTAATTGCCAACGATGCTTTGTTTATTTCTTTGGACAATAACACCTGGGGACATCGTTTGAGCGGTAACGCGATTCGTTCTATGGTGGTGCGTCGGTTTAAAGCAGCGGGTATCGATAAAGTTATGTCACCCCACCGAATAAGACATAGCGGAGTTACGGCAGTTTTGGAAATTAATAACGGTGACGTAACTAAAGGTAAATCCTACAGCCGTCACTCTAAGGTCGAAACCGTGATGACTTACAACGACAACCGCAACCAAAACCAAGGCGAAATTACCAACCAACTTGCTGACTTAATTGACCAAGAGTATAAAGAGTAACTCCGTATCAGAAGATAAAAAGTAAGAAAAAATTTCTCCGTATTAACGACCCGGCAGATATATAAAGGGAATTATTGAAGTGCAACCGAGCAGGGGTACTGCGAGGCATTGGTTCTATGCTTACGCTCGCAGATGAATGGCTAGCGTACTTGATGGTTTATGTTGTGGAATTTTATAACCATTCAGGTAGTTTGTTGATTTTACCGTTGCTATAAGCTTGGTTTACTGCTGCTTTTATTTTGTCTTCATAGCAGTAGTTACCGCGTAATTTCGGGTAGTTATCTGTTTCCTCGTGGGTACTTGTTTGTGGTTCGCAATTAGCATGGTCTGGTTCTTCTTCCCAATCATTAAAGTATGTTTCTGTGTAAGTACGTAGGATAGTTCCGTCCTCATAAATCGCAGCGTAGTGAGAATAGGAGTGGTCTACATCTAGGGTGCAGCTTGCTATTACTTTCTTATCAGTCATAGGTCAGCAGTTATAACGTTATTAACCACATTTATCGTGCTTGCGACAATCAATCAACAACCGTGGTAATTTTAACTACGTTATTTATTTTTACTTAATAACAAATCAATTTTTTCAGGGTTTTTAGAATAATCGTCCCAGGATAACAAATATTCACGAAGTAGTTCTTCTACTCCATAGTGTTTACTTATTTGGATGAGATTTTTACCTAGTTTAGTCGTTTCTGAATAGTAGATAGCGTTTTGCTTATGTCTGTTTGGGGGAAGTAAATTTTCTACTCCAGGAGGAAGTATGTAGGTGTAATAAATTGCTGGTGCGTCTCCAGGTTGCACCCTCATATCATTGCGATATTCACCACCAGCTGCTTGTTCTATAGCATTTATTAGATTTTCCCATCTAATGGTAGATAGGTTTTCAGTTATTGTCTTTCTTGTACCAATCTTTTTAGCCATCGTTGTAAAATATTTATAACGAATGCTTTAAAAATACCATCCTCCAAGTCATTTTCTGAAGATAAATCATATGAATTAATGTAGCATCCATTGCTAGCTATCGGTTTTTATGCCAGCATAAATTAAAAGAGCAATGTTAGCTTAAATTTTTATTTAGACCCCAAAAACTATTAAATCGTGGTCGTACAGGTTTATTCCAGAAGAAGAGGAGGAAGATAATCAAAACTATATGGAATTATTGGGAATATTTGAAAGCGATGATTATTTTTAAGTTAATTTGTATGCGACGGTAGAACCCATAAGTATTGCTTGGATTAGCTTTTTACCATTTTTATCTATGTAAGTCACTTCCTTATAACCATTCTTTTTTGTAATAATTGCAGCTATACCGTTCTCTGTGTCGAATCTTGCTTTTGTTGTTTTCATTGATTATTAGTTTTCAACCGGGTGATAAAGCCCATCATTAGAATTAAATCGCCATTTATATCTACTATCGTGGTCTTTACTCCACTTCAAAAATTCTTCTTGAGTTAAGGTTGTACGTTTTTCTTGAAGTGTCGCAGCATCGATATTAAGTCTCCACGCTAATTTTTCTTCTGAGAGTGGTTGCATTTGAGGTGGTCGTCCACTTTGATTGTAGGGGTTGCCCGAATATCTATATCGCTGACGATTGTTTGATGCACCACCATTACGTTGAATGGCAATCAATGCTCCTTCTAACTGTGCTACTCGATTGTTGATTGTTTCTAACTTTTCTTCGATTTTGGTTAGTCTTGCTTCCGTGTGGGAATCGGCAGCGGCATTTTCCGTTTTGGTCGTTTTACCTTGACCGTTGGTGTTGCTCCATAGTTGCTGCAAATTTTCTTCTATTTTCTGCAAGCGAATTTCTGTACTCACTTCTACACCCGGCGCGTCTTCTAAAATTTGGTGCAGCCCTTGAATTACTAAATCCGTCGCTGTGGTGCCTCGTTCCTTTGCAGCGCCTCGAAGTGCATCAGCTAAGGGTTTGGGGAGTTTGAAGTTAATTGATTCGCGCTCTACTCGCATTGTTTCTACACCCGGATATATACCGTATGTAAATAGAATACAGTTTTTTGGGCAACGCAGGCGAACAAGGAATACGATTTTTTTTTGAATAAAGATATTTGCGGCAAGCAATGTTAGGGGCGCGAGTACTAATAAAAAAGCTTCCGAAGTTTGTTAGAAATTAAGCACCTATGGGAATAATACCGAAGATAAATACTTATCCAACCTTTAAGCAATGAGTAAGCTAGCAAACAGCAAACGTCAGTTTTTATTAAAATATCATCCTATCCGATATGCACAAAGTCGGGAATTGTTTTTACCTGAAGCAACCGAAAGGTTTTTATCATTATTTGAAGACCCAATTAAAGGTGTATTTAACAAACATAAATTAACCTTTAACAAAATTGCGAAGCCTTTAATAAAATATTTTGATAATTACTTGGGAGATTCGGTATCTTCTAATTTATATTCGGTTTACATGAGAGAATTGAATCAAGAAAAATTAGATAGAGATTCAGCATATAAAAACAAGCAGAATGTTTTAGCAGAAAAAGCAATGCTATGTCATCTAAACCAAGAAATACTAGTTTTAAAACAATACGTATCTTTTATTCATAGCGGAAACAATATTTTTGAATTTTCTCCTTGTTTACTAGACTTATTTTGGGATACGGACGTAGATAATGTACTAGTCGAAGATATTAAATTACCCTTCCCAACAGTTTATTTACACTTTGGCAAGCAAGAAGACAAAAAAATATGCACGGCTATATGCGAGACTCAAAATATGATTATGGAAAGTAATTCAGCCAATATAGGTAACTATATAGATTTTGATTTAGATGGTGCTTATGTAAGCCAATGTCGGATAACTGGCGCATTAGACATTGTTTTAACTAGTGTAGCGAATCAGCGCCAAAAATATAATAATTGGATTGATGGTTGTGAAGATGCAAAAGGTTTTACACTAGAAATTGCAAATACGGGAAATACAGTTAGCAATAGTTTAATAGAAGCTAAAAATGTACTTCGTAATAAAAATAATAAATACATTCAAGATATAATAGATAAGAACAATCAAGATTTAAATTCTATTACCGATTACCATAGCTCACATCAACTTATTTTAAAAACAGCATTTGATAGGTCAGCAGAATATTTAAAACTTGTTATTAACTGTTTACTTTACTTGCAATCTTACCCTAAAGAAATCGTAGAAGATTATCCAATTGAAGCACCAAAAAATTTAGTAGCTCAAACCAAAAGAAAGTCAGTATCAGCAGTTGCCAAAAAGAAACTAGAACAACTAGGGTATACAAAAATTAAGTTTTGCGGACGTTTGCAGCAACATTTTGAGCAAATTGAAGACGAAATTGAATCGGAATCTACGCTCGAAGTCGCAGCGATGCGCTCCCCACACAAGCGGCGCTCGCATCTTCGCAAGCAGAGATATGGTAAGGGAAGAGCGCAATGGCGATACGTATGGATTAAAGAAACTACCATTCATAAGGAGGAATATCAGCATTCTGAGAATTGTTATAGGATATATGAGGTAGAAATGCCGCATAAGCATTAATTGCAAGCGAGATAATAATATTTTTGGCTCAATGCCTATATTTCATCATTCGATAAATATTCATTCTGTGTCCCAACGGGAAATTCATTTATAGACTCTGGCTCCGAGGGACAAAATTCTAATATTAATTTGGCTCTTAATCAACATGTTTTGTAAACCTGTAGCTCCAGATTTGAAGACTTCACAACTTATACCTTCCTTAAATAGTGTTTGTCCTTTCCTATCTTCTATGTTTAATTTTCTTTTAATTACTTCTGCAAGCTGTTCGGACTTAATTTGTACGTCATCAAAACCGTTGGACTTCAAATTTAGATAGCAACCAATTTCTTGATAATTGACAGATATAATTTCCCCGTCGTTTACTGGTTTAAATTCGTTGTTCATATTTATATGGATATTAATTAAATAATAATTTGTATGGTGTGATTTCTAACTTGAGGCAAATATCTATTGAATTTTATTTAACCATTTAGTTAATGCTAAATCAGTCAGTGCTTCTAAATTATTGGGAGTATCGTTATAGCCTTGAAAAATTGGTACTGGTGTAAAGGATTTAGAAGAACCGCTATGAAACATATGTTTAGGTCGTTTTTCTCGTGGCATAGCATCCCATTCCCATTGCAGTTTCATTCTGCCAAATCCCGACGCTATATGACCGACATGAGTAACCGTGGAACCATCAAGCCATAACCGTAATCTTCCTATTACTTCTTTTCTCCATGATGTGGGAGTAGGCAACCACAGAAATATGATTGGTTTACTGCTACTTTGTTGATAGCAAATTTCAGCTATAGCTTTAGTTTTACCTTTACCGTATCGAATGGTATTCCTACTTTCAATTGTTTCCTTAATCCGTTCATCAAAGCTCAAAATCTGCTCTCGCATTTTGATGATTGCTACTTGCTCATCACCACTACAATTACCAAGCCAATCTAGTAATTTTTGAGGTGGTTCTGGAATATCTTGTGATAATTGACTAAAGTCTATTTCTTTATACGGGATGTTAATTGACCAAGTTTGAGAAGTATCAATGTCTTTTAGCTGTAAGTTAAACTCTTGATTATTTTGTAAAACAACCAATTCTAAAAAATCTATTGTCAGTAAATTATATTTACGGTCAATATGATTGTGTCTGTGAAAAGATGGGGCTATTCCTATAAGATTAATTGGTTGATTGTAATCAATTTGTTCTGAAAATGGTTTCTCATCTACTAAATTGTCATAGTAGCGAGTTAGTTGCTGAACAAGATATCTATCTTCTGTATTTTTAAGCTCAATAATTGTCAGTTGTTTCTTATCATCTACCGCTAAAATATCGCAGTATTCACCTTTAGCTGGATGTTGTCTTTTGAGGGGAGTTAATTTAAATAGCTGGGATAAATTTTCCCAAATAAAATCTTCCAATGCCAGTTCGCTGGCGAATTCCCAACCACTACCCGTTTTTCTTAACGCTGCACCTGATAACATTATTATCGATAAAATGTATTAGTTAATAAATATTTTTATAGAATATAAAGTTCAGAATTACTCTGTACTAAGGTCAATATCTATTATTTTATTTAAATATTAAACAAGCCAATAAATATGTTGTTTAATACATTTTATTTATACCCTAGATAAAATGTATAGAGTGATTTTACTGATTAATAAGATAAGCTTTTAGGTATTTTTACGATTTGATTTATTAATCAATCATCTGGTTCTGTACCAATTAAGTCTAAGGATTTAGATAATTCAGATTCAGCATTAAGTAATCCTTGTAATACATCTCCCATCCTTATATCTGAATCTTCTGGTAATACTTCATTGAATAATGATGGGTGTTCTTGTTTAAGCTTTTGAATTAATGATAAAGCTTGTAATATTCCATAGTGAAAATTATCTAGTTCTTTGATTACATTCATATTGTTATTCCTGCTTTCAATAAAGGATTTTTGCTGTGTATTTATGATTGCCTCGCATTACAGTATTTAGTGGTCTGTATTAGTTGAAATCAGCCGGTGTTATAAGGTAGGAATACTGGCGGGACAACTCACGGACAAGGACGGGCAGAAGCCCTCTGAAGATGCGGACAGTTGTCCTTCATGGACAAGTTACGGACAGCGCGGACAGCTTACGCCCTATGAATGTCCGCGATTTATTCATTATGGACGGACGGACAAAGGACAGGGCGGACGAGAGGTAATGTAGGTGTTATCGCTTTGTTGTCCGCCTGTCCGTCCATGTGTCTAATTTAAGTCGGAAGCTATATATAATTCACTCGGTTCTTCTCCTATTTTTCTAACTAAATTTGCATAATATAATTCTCCAAGGTAATAACGGATTTCTTTAGCAGGTGGCTTATCTGCTCCAAATGGACGTTTATCACAAACTGCTTTTACTTTAACTGGTTCTCCGTTTGTATCTCTGTTTGCTTCTTTTAATTTATCAAGTACGGCAAGAGATTTTTCGCTAATTGAGGCGTATTTACTACTCAATCCTTCGTTAAATAGTTTATCCAATTTATCGGTTTTATCAGCGTTATTTTGTTGATTTTGAATTACAGTAGGTGCTTCTGTTGCTGGTAATTGTGTAGGTGTTTCTGGTGGATTAATGAATGTATTTGAATCGCGGTCGTAGCCAGAATAATTCGTCATCTCTGGCATTGGTAGCCATTCATCAAATTTGCTGTAAAAGAATGCTCTGTCTCTCGGACTTTTATCACATAAAACTCTTACGTCATCAAAAACATATTTGGTATTAGCGGTAAATTTTGTCCGATTCATCATGTCAAAACTGGCGCTTGCTTCCCCTTTTTTTGTACAAAGTAAAGCCAATCTTGCAAATTGAGAAAGTATTCCGGTGTTAATTCCTAAATCGCTAACGTGAGGGTTTTGACAAACAATCCAGGATGAAACTCCTTCGCTTCCTCCTAAGCTTGGAAGTTCTCCTACTCTACTTTTTAAAAGGTCGGCTTTTTTTACTAATGCGTATTTGATTCCCATCGTTGTGGCTTCGTCTAAAACTAATAGTTTTCTACCTTTAATTAAGTAAAATTCTTCCCAAAAGCTTTCATAGGCTGCAACTGCTTTTTCTGGGTCTGCACCTAATGTTTTAAAACTTCTGTATGTGTCAACGCATCCGGTTAAGTAACCTTTTTCTTTGGGGTCTGCTTTGGGGTCAATGTAGAAGATGTGAATATCGGGATGCAGTTTTTTGACTTGTCGTAATGCGTTCGAGATAACTATTCCTTTACCACCACCACCCGGAGAACAAATAATTAAATTACCTACGTTTTCTGCTATTGCGTTAATTAATTCTTCTGGTTGGTGTTTGGCAACTTCAAGTAAACATTCTTGTCTTACTTCGTCTACTGGTAAGCGATACGCCATTTTTTCTATGAAGGTTTGGGGGAGTGCTGAAAGTGTTTCTTCTTTTTCTTGTGGGGGATTTAGCTTACCCTTGATTTGACACATTAGGTCTTCATCTAAGGTGGTATCCGGACTTACGGTGTCAGCTAATTTATTAATTTGTTTTGTAATTTCTTTGGTGTTATTCCCAAAACCCCCTTCTACATAAGCTTTACGCAGGACGTAGTAAATCGCGAATCTTTTACCTTCTGGGAGGTTGGAAAGTAATTCCAGAATCATACCTTGGTAGTCCACGAGCATTTCTAGTTCTCGTGCCGTGGAAGTGGGCAGGAAGGCGAGTTTTTCTGCTCGTTGTGGATCTACATCATGAATGGTATCTTTGAGTGCTTCTCGTCCGTCAGCGCTTGTTGATACTGCTAGTTTTTGCAATGTGAACCCATTGAAGGGAATGGGGAGAATTCGTCCCAATCTTAAAGCGCTGTCAGCGACGGATG
>JAHCMI010000007.1 GCA_019192545.1 Rivularia sp. MS3
TTGATTCATTATGATTAATAGATTTTTGTAACCGTCACAGCACCCTACGTTTTTTGAACTTTTAACTTTTGGCTTTTGACTTTTCACTTAACTCCCTCCATTTCCACCTTTCAACTCGTTTATCAATCCAAAAAGCGGTAAATCTAAGAATTTTACCCAAGTCTTCTGGTTCAATACCTACGGGTTTGGATTTGCTATCTTGAATTATTTGAATTTTCTGTTCAAAACTCAAATTTTTAGAATCTTTTAAATTATCCTCAGCCCATTTCTCTATAACTCCTTTCACCCAATTTTCCCAACTTGCTAACCATTTCTCAATTTTTATAAACACCTCATGAAGCTGCTTCTCACTATCCCGATTATCCATTATTACCTTTGCTGCTTTCGAGAATAAATAATGATTTTCGGTAATCGAAGCACGACGAGGTAATTCTTCGGCTAAACGGTATAGTAAGGGAGCAAGTTTGTCTTGATAATCCTGATAATCTTTTACCCAATCCCACCACTCAGCAAGTAATTCTCCTTTCATCAATGCTTCTAACTGGTTTCCACCACCGTAGATAACCCGGAAACAAAGTCCGTCTTTACCAGTTATTTTTTTTGCTCTCCCGGATTCTGCATCCCACAAACTTTCTAAAACCGTGGGTAAGGGAACGCTTTTATGAGCAAATACGATACCAGCGCTCATGGTTGCATTCTTTCCCATCGTAAAATGCGGACGTTGCGGTAAGTCTTTTAGGTTTCCTACTCCTTGTTTGGGATACCAATATCCGGTAGGGAGATTTGATGTATTATTATGATTATTCTCAAATTCTTGGTAAGGGTCATCACCACCACACCAAGCAGAACGCAGAGATAGTAAATATTCCGGTAAATCTTCAATCGGTAGCATTACCATCACATCATCACCACCACTATATACAACTCGACCGCAAAAACGCTGTTCTGTCAGGTAGGGAACCAAACGATTAGAAAAGTCTAACAACGCTCGGTTTAAACCAATATGGGTAGCTGGTCCCATACGTTTATCAGTATTTTTGATAAAATTTTCAAATTGGCTATGGTTGAATTGCTCACCTGTTCTATCAACAGCATCAACTTCAACATAAAAACTATATTTCTCCAACTTCTTCCCAGAAACATAATCCCCCATTCCATCACCATCAGCGAGAAGAATCACCCACCAATCAGCGGGACTTCCTTCACCAAAACCAATAGTTTTATCTTTATGAGCTTCGTTGACTAATTCCTTAAGCTTTGCAGCGTCATCGGTTTTTAAACCCATGTCATCAGCAAGCCATTTACTCGAAAACATGACACCGTTATAATAACCATTTGAATTGTTATTTTGATTATTAATTTGATTGTTATTTGGATTAATTTTCTTATCTGTTTTCAATACATGAGATGCACGACGAGTTATAGAATCAAAGAATTTACGGTATCTGTTTGAAAATTTATTTTTAATTTTGTCGCTGAGTAACTGCCTATATTGAGAAGTAATATCGTGGTTATCATCGTGAATAAATCTTGCTGATGCAATCGAACTTGAATTAGGAAATCGTATTAGCTGTTCGTAAATAATTTGATTTTCTTCAACTAGTTGAAATTCTTTTTCTTCTTCTGGTGGAAGAGATTTAATTTTTTTGATGATTGAATTAATATCAATCCCCAAATCTTCTGCAACTCCTCCATAAACCCAAGCCATACGCTTAGTTATTTCCAAAGCATTCAGTTTTTCGGAACCGTTGAATAAACCGGGATATGCTAACTTCATTACATTCCAAAACAAGCGCATCGAACCAGAAGCTTGTCCCCTTCCTTCGCGGAATTTATGCCAATTAAATCTTGGATGAACGGCGCTAAATTTACCAGAAATAGTCGAGCGTTCCCCCGGTGCTGTAGGAATTTCCCAGTTACGAGTATATTTAACGTTGTTTAAACACAATCCCAAACGTTGCTGAATACTACCCCACCAAGTACCAACGTTAAAATATTGATAAAAATCTGTTTCAAATTGATCGGGAAAATTTTCAACAACTGGTTGAGCAATATTATCTTGATTTTTCAACCAATTTTCATCAAAATAATTATTATCATTTCGTTTAATTGCTAAACTAGTTTCTGGATTTCCTAAAGGTATGGCAGTCCAATATGGTTCCCATGTGTTTTGAAGTTGAACTTCCCAAAGTTTTCCCCATTCCCAGCAACCATGTTTTTTTTCATCTGCCAAGTCTGTTAATTCCTTAAAATATAGTTCAAACTCAGGTGAATTCTGTTCAAGCTCTGAAAATACTTCTGTAACTATTGACTTTAATTCTTCCTCATTATTTTCCTGAAGAAAGTTAGTAACTTTTTCTCTAATATCTTTTCTAACTTTCTTACCAATTTCAACCCATTCTTTTTTTAATTTTGCACTAAGATAATTTCCCCATCTTCGAGCATTTTCTTTTCCAGAAACCAATACAGTAATTGTATTCGGAAAACCAGCGGTACTCAAACTTGTAGATAACTTATTATCAAAACGTTTAACCGGATTGTTGCCATTCGGCAGCTTTTCAAAATCTGTTTCAAAGTCGGAGTATTTTTTGATAATCAAAGCATCGATAATTTCCTGATTCCACAATGATGGAACAATCAAAGCATCGGGACCGAGTTTATCTGCAATGTACCAGCATAACTTGCTGCTGAGGTAGTGAAGTAAATACGAACCAGCCCAAAAATCGACAAATTTCCGCGAAGACTTGATAAATTCCTGCACCGGAGAAAAGGAAAACAGCAATAAATAAGGAGTTTTTGGTTTATTTCCATCTTTCCAACCTCTAGGAAACATTGCACCAGTCAAAGCCGAAACCGCACTTTGATGAGAGTGTAGCGGACAATCCGGTAAAACCATATGAGCCGGAGAGAGCAACGCATCCTGTTGTTGATTCGCGAAAAATTCGGGATAAAACCGCCAAAACCACCAAAATACCTTCTTAGCTTCTGGCTCGTTCTTGATAAAATCGATATTCGGTTGATTTTCAACTTTTAGTAATATATTTTGTTTTTGACCGCTGATTGGGTGACAAGCTCTAATTCCTTCAGAATTTTCTTGATTGTCTATAGACTTGAGATTGAAATGGTCGCTCGAAGCAGCAATTTCTCGTGCTTGTTTACCCTGCTGCCACCAGCTTTCTAGTTCATTAATGTTATTTTGGAGACAGCTTAACTGCGATACAATATTATTTCCCCATTCAGGTGATTCCGGCGATCGCAATAGTGCATATAACTTACGTTGGTAGAAGTCCATATATTAATTAAGTTAAAAGTTAAAAGTTGAAAAGTAAAAATAAGAATAAACAAATAATCATATAGCCGAACTTATTCTACAAATCACAATGCAAAAAGCATATATACAAAGTGAAAATTCATAGAAAAATGTTTCAGTAAGAATAAGATTATTTATAGATACTTACTATTTACTTAAATATTTTTAATTTTTATTGCACTAAAAAAAATCCTAGCGCTACCTATAAATTTTTTATTAGTCAAAGATATACTTCCCCAGCCAATATACTCATTCCGGAAAAACACTGATAAAGAAGCATATCATTTTTATCTTATATATGGAAGTACTTAAAAGTTAAAAAATGTAGGGTGCTGTGACAGTGACGATAATTTATCAAATATAATTAAACCAATTAAGAGATACCGTCACGCACCATTAAAGTCAAAAAACGTAGGGTGCTGTGACGGTGGCGATAATTTATCAAATATAATCAAACTAATTGGGAGATACCGTCACGCACCATTAAAGAATCCAATTCTACCCCCTCTTCCCCCTCTTCCCCCTCCTCCCCCTCTCCTTTTCGTGGGATAAGCAAAGTGGCTCAAACCCCTATTCTTTCGTCCTATCCCACAAATCACTTGCTGTGTATAGGTTTAAGGCTGATTAGTTATGGGTTTATTGATAAGAATTATCAACTATTCCGGTCAATTTTTGCATCCCACAAAAAAGTGCTGTAGAATCACTACCAGGCAAGGCTTCTAGAAGCTAGCCTTTGAACTTCTTCGGAAGTTGAACTAATGGAAACAAGCAACGTTAGCTGCAAACTCGGGTGAGAAATTCTTTGAACTTCTTCGGAAGTTGAACTAATGGAAACCTTACTTTCTCTATCCTTCCAAATCTGTTTGGACGAGCACTTTGAACTTCTTCGGAAGTTGAACTAATGGAAACCACTTTTTCATTTGTGCTTTCTGTTGTTTTGGTAGCACTTTGAACTTCTTCGGAAGTTGAACTAATGGAAACTTTAGTTTTGCTTGTGCAGGGTTAGCTTGAAGTAGTGCTTTGAACTTCTTCGGAAGTTGAACTAATGGAAACCTTCCACTTCCAGAACCAGAAGAACTAGAGGAAGAGGCTTTGAACTTCTTCGGAAGTTGAACTAATGGAAACTTAACATGCTTTTTAGTATTTTGTACTTCAAAGCAGTCCTTTGAACTTCTTCGGAAGTTGAACTAATGGAAACCAACGTGCCAATGCAACCCCACATCACCAGAAGAAACAGACTTTGAACTTCTTCGGAAGTTGAACTAATGGAAACGTTCCCATTTTCATGGCATCAACAAAATAAAGATAAACTTTGAACTTCTTCGGAAGTTGAACTAATGGAAACTCTCTAAGCTCAAGTGGAGCCTCTGTAATTATATCTCGCTTTGAACTTCTTCGGAAGTTGAACTAATGGAAACGATTCACATCTCTGTGATCGTCTGGCTCAAAACTACTTTGAACTTCTTCGGAAGTTGAACTAATGGAAACACTCCACCCAGATTTTGTAGTGAAGTACAAAACAAAATTCCTTTGAACTTCTTCGGAAGTTGAACTAATGGAAACGTCTATGTTTATAGACTCGTAATTTCCGTTCTCAATCTTTGAACTTCTTCGGAAGTTGAACTAATGGAAACAAGCTCCCGGACCTATTTCTAAAGCTGGACTTTTATCCTTTGAACTTCTTCGGAAGTTGAACTAATGGAAACAATTGTTATTTTTACAGGTACAGTGGTATTATACTCAAAGCTTTGAACTTCTTCGGAAGTTGAACTAATGGAAACAATAATAACTCTTGATATTTTGTTTCTTCGATATGTAATCTTTGAACTTCTTCGGAAGTTGAACTAATGGAAACTTTGCCATTAACTAATCTAACTTTAGCTCCAGCTGCTTTGAACTTCTTCGGAAGTTGAACTAATGGAAACAAGACCTTATTTCCAACCTCGTCACAGTCAATCTCGTTGACCTTTGAACTTCTTCGGAAGTTGAACTAATGGAAACCCTCATCAAACTCTTCTATGCTGGGCTCCAGAGGGGCTTTGAACTTCTTCGGAAGTTGAACTAATGGAAACGTTGCCTCTACCCTTTGAGGAAACACCTCATTCAGGTCTTTGAACTTCTTCGGAAGTTGAACTAATGGAAACTTCACTAAAATAAATTTTGGGGTCAATTCCTTCTGCTTTCACTTTGAACTTCTTCGGAAGTTGAACTAATGGAAACAGAGTAATTTGTACTCTTTGACTTTTTCCATTACCATCTTTGAACTTCTTCGGAAGTTGAACTAATGGAAACAGCAACGGATGACTGTTGCATTTCCTTAGATAAAACTTTGAAAGTAGTAGTAAACAATCTGATCTTGTTGGGTTACTCTACGAGAAAGCTCCGCTTACACTTTATTCAACCCAACCTACATATATTTCTAGCTACTTCAAAATTTGAAAAATTAAATATCAAAAACAGGTCGTGGAAAGCATCCGCGACCTTTTTTCATACCTATTTCCAAACTCACACATAAACTCATATAACTCACACACGTACACAAATACCCACCTGGGAATATGGAATTAAGTCAATCAAGTAAAAAGTAAAAAGCTAAAAGTAAAAAGAACTCTGATTTCTAACTTTTGACTTTTTACTTCTAAATTTTGACTTTAAATCCTTTCATTTTTCAAAACCATGTCCACAATTTATATCACCGAACGGGACGTATCTTTCAAAGTTCAAAGTCGCTATTTAAAGGTTTTCCATAACCACAAACAGCGCTTTTATATTCCCATTCGTAATATCAGCCAATTTATTGTTTTTGGTAACATTAAATTACCAAAGCAAGTAATCCAAATCGTTCGTTTAAATCAAATTCCTGTTTTGTATCTAACTCAAAGCGGTGAATTTTTAGGGAGAGTTGAAAACCCTTCAGCAATACGACCAAAATATCTGAGATATCAACAGCAAAGTATTCATAATACCGAATTTAATCGCGCTACTGCTGAAAGTATGATTTGGGCTAAACTGCACAATCAACATACTTATTTGCAAAATTGGACTCGTAATTACACTAGCTACGAAACCAAACGCGCATTAGATTATTTAACTTTGTTGATGGATAATCTACCAATTGCACCTTCTATCAACGATTTACAGGATTTTTGCACTGAAGCAGATAGGGTTTATTACTGTGCTTTTGGTTCCTTGCTCAAGTTCCATAGCAACGGACATGGTAGGTATACAAGTAAATTCCTGCATTTAGGAAATCAACTGTTGGTTCAATATATCTATACCTTGCTCAATACCACTGGACTTCATCCCGATTACGCGGTTTTTCACGATGACGGATATTATGAACTACCCTTAGCTTGGGACTTTGCAGCAGAATTTGGCGCTCCGGTTGTCGATGATTTGCTGTTGAACTTTGCTCGCAATCTACATAAAACCAACGGTAACGGAAAGAAACCAACTACGCTTCTTAAGCGTTTTCTACAATCCTGGGAAGCTAAATTAAAAACTTTCATTCTGCATCCTTACGCTGGAGAAATCAGCTACCGTCAGTGCATGGATTTGCAGGTGAAAGAATACGTCAAATCTTTGTTGGGAGATGTGGAATATTATCGTCCTTTGGCTTTGAAGTTTAATCCAGAGCAAACCAGTTTCACCAAAGTAATTAAAAACCAAAAACCAGCGTTAACCTTGGTGAAGTAATTATGTTTTATCTTGTTTGTTACGACATCGTTAGCGATACTCGCCGCAACAAAGTGTCAAAACTTCTAGAAAGTTACGGTTTGCGAGTTCAAAAGTCAGTTTTTGAATGCGTTTTAGACGAGGAACAATACAAAAAGATTTCCAAACTATTGATGCGACTCGTCAACAAACGCGAAGACCAAGTTAGATTTTATCCCATGTCCGCACATACTCGCTGCAAAATTGCGGTAGTTGGAACTAAACCGGAATTTAGCATTGATGATGCTGCGTTTATTGTTTAGTTTCAACACCACCAGGGAATGTAATTCCCCGGCTAATAGCAAAAGTCGTCTCAAGACGACTGAACAAAATGATTAGTCTACTTAAGTAGACTTGAGCTATTAGCTTCAGAATTAATTCCGAAGCGGTTACGGAATTACAAATAGAAGTTTTTTCACCCACATGAATAAATATCAAAAAGCACGCGCTCCACCGTAGCTTATAGAAGTAAAAAATTAAAAGTAAAAAGTAAAAAGAGAATCTCTACAACTAATTTACAGGCTGTTGTTGATTGGGAGGATAAATATTACATCAATTCTTTCTTTTGCCTTTTAACTTTTAACTTTTGACTTAAAAATGGTCAAGTTTGATTTAGTTTTTACCGCAAAATTACGAAAACAACTTGATGAATTACCAAAAAAAGACCGTAAGCAATATGATAAAGCTTTTGAAATTTTAGCAAAATCGGGACCCGCTTATCGTAGCTTAAGAACTCATCGATATCGCTGTAAAAGTGGTGATGTTTGGAGTTCTTCAGCATCGATGGCTAAACGATTTTACTGGCGATATACGGATAAGAAAAACATTATTGTGATGTACATCGATTCGCATTGATTAATCAAATAGCAAAAGCATAATTCTTAGGCTCGTAGTTGCGCTGTCTTCGCTCTTATCAAAAGACATTGGAAGGGCTAAAGCTCAACTACAAACCAAATCATTTCATTATCATCTCTTAAGGTGTAAAAATGCGAAAACCAAAAACGTTAGGGAAACGCGAAATACATCTAATTACAATCTATAGTCTTTGGGATTTTCAAATGGCTCCAATCGAATTCTATACAAAATGGGACGTAAGTTACGAGCAAATCGCTTCAATCTGCTATCGTTCGGATTCCACCGTCAGGGGTTGGTTTAAACATGGAAAAAATCAACGTTATCCGAACCGTAATGATTTATTTAATTTAGCGTTAATGGATTTTTTCTTAGAACATTTCGAGGAGATTCCCGAACATTTACGCCGATTGTTATTTTCTAATTATACATAGCAATGGGAAACAAAATATAAAACCTCACCCTCAATCCCTCTCCTTATTAAGGAGAGGGAAGCCGGAGGCAGGGTGAGGTTCTGTTTTCATTATTAACTAATTCAATTTAAGTAAATTTCACACAACAAAATATTTGTCAATATCAAGCCGACCTTTTTTATATCTTCTTCCTAAATTAATCTGAGTATAAGCAATTCAAAAGCCATTTATTCATCACAATTGCGGTACTTTTGGGAGGTAAATATGACCTATTTTAAGCAATTGCATCCCTGGTGTATAGTTCGCACTTTACCAAGCAAGGAGTGTATTTTAATCGCGAGATTTCGCCGAAGGGATGATGCACTTGCTTACCTCGAAGTATTGCGAACAAAGATGAATAGAACTGAGTTTATGGTGATGTTTAATCATCAAAATTGAATTGCTTGACTTCCTTTGAAGTCGAACTAATGGAAACCTAACGGTTGATTTTAAGCATTCAAAATTAATACCCAATTTTTTATGATTGGGTATTTTCTTCAAATTTCAGGAGTTAAAAAGGTGCAATTTACTCGTTCGTCTAAGTTACTGGGAATTGGCTCTAGTCTACTGATGGGAATATCTGTAATAGCAGTAACTTCTCAACCCGCGAAAGCTAACTTGTGGGATACGACTAAAGAAATTATTGAAGAGAACTTTAATGGTATTAGAGGTAATACTGTTGGTAGAATCTACGACCAAACTTTTATTGCAGAAATGTCTTCCGCTGAAGTAGATAAATACAAAGAGAGATAGGGAGGTGATTACAGCGCAAAAATTTCTGATTGGTGCAATAACAAAGCTTACGAAGCTGGTTGGAGAAATATCATCGGAACTTCAATTCCTTTTCTTAATACTACTTGGCGGGAAGAAAACGGTAAGGTCAATTGTTATGTAAGGCACGCGGCTAAATAGTTTTGTTAATTCAAAATTAACAAGGGAAATATTTTCATCGTCATGCTAGAAAAGCGTCTAAATTTTTCGGTTTAGACGCTTTCTTTGTTTCCATTAGTTCAACTTCCGAAGAAGTTTAAAGTCGAGTTATGAAAGCTGCTAAAAAAGAGATGGCTTTGTTTCCATTAGTTCAACTTCCGAAGAAGTTTAAAGCATTTGATTGGAACGAGTTTGCATATATGTATATGTGTTTCCATTAGTTCAACTTCCGAAGAAGTTTAAAGATGACTTTAACAGAAGTGTTAGAAAACGCTATTAAGTTTCCATTAGTTCAACTTCCGAAGAAGTTTAAAGTCAGCAAGGAGCAGTCTTTATAAAAGGAGGTCCAAATCGTTTCCATTAGTTCAACTTCCGAAGAAGTTTAAAGCTAATATCAGTTTAGGTTTGGTTGCTATATTAGTGTTTCCATTAGTTCAACTTCCGAAGAAGTTTAAAGAAACGGCCTTGCTCTGCAATTTACGGAGGAAGATAATGGTTTCCATTAGTTCAACTTCCGAAGAAGTTTAAAGTTCCAGTAGTTGGCAAATTGCATTAAAAGTTATCTCTGCACGTTTCCATTAGTTCAACTTCCGAAGAAGTTTAAAGAGTTCTCACTCCATTTACTTTAATGTGAATGACAAAGCCGTTTCCATTAGTTCAACTTCCGAAGAAGTTTAAAGGAGCTTTTCACACAGCTAGAGGTTTATTCTAGTGACGTTTCCATTAGTTCAACTTCCGAAGAAGTTTAAAGGAGTTAATGTGAACTCGTCCGACAAACTCGATGTTATAGAGGTTTCCATTAGTTCAACTTCCGAAGAAGTTTAAAGCTTATCAAGGCATTTTGCCTGTTCGGATTATCCGTTGGTTTCCATTAGTTCAACTTCCGAAGAAGTTTAAAGGCTAGCCTCTGAAAGCCTAACCTAGCAGTGATTCTACAGCACTTTTTTTTTGGGATGCAAAATTTGACCGGAATAATTGATAATTCTTATCAATAAACTCATAACTAACAAGGTTCAAAGCCTTATACAGCAAGTGATTTGTGGGATACGACGAAAGAATAGGGGTTTGAGCGATTTTAGTTATCCCACGAAAAGGAGAAGGGGGGAAAGGGGGAAGAGGGGGTAGAATTGGATTCAAACTTTTTACTTTTGACTTTTAATGGTGCGTGATGGTATGCGCGAATTTGTTTGATTGTGTTTGATAAATTTATTTTAACCGTCACAGCACCCTACATTAGATTTTTTTTCTAGCATCTGCGACGTAAGCGGAGTCTACTACGGTTCCCATGAGGTTGATTGGTGTGTTAGCGGAAGCGTAATATTTGACGTTTGGCTTGTTTGGTAATTCATCAATTGCTTTAATTCTCAGTTTTCCAGGACGAATATATACTATTATAATTGCTTGTTTGGGAAGCACTTTGACTATTTTATCGATTTGATATGCTGCTCTTTCTTGTATTAGCGTATTGATTTCATTTTCTTGTTTACCACTTTTTTCTGCATCGCTGACTAGTTGATAATTTACTAAGTCTAAAACTACAATATCGCTGATAATTTTAATTTTTTTAGAAGCATCTAAAATTCTTGTATCTTTAAAGTCTCGTTGAGCTAACAATAAATACTCTGCGGGATATTCATCTACTGTTATTACTTCATCTTTGGGAAGAATGTAGTCAACGGATATATTACCTAGTATTTCTTCTCTAACTAAAATTTGCTTCAGATTATCAACTTGTTTCCCTACAATTGTACTTACGGATGTTTGTAATCTTGTTTCCACTTCGGTTTTTACCATTTGTTGGGCTTCTTTTAGACTTTGCTTAAAAAAGAAAGTGCTAACAATTCCAACTGCTGTGACAAGTAAGCCTATTGCTGTGAGAAAAGCAGTGAAGCTATTGTTTAAGCGGGAGTGGGAATCTTGAAGAAACTTAATTTGTTCTTGGAGATATTTGATATCAATCGCAGTATTTGAAGATGTTGCTTGAGCTATGGATAAGTAGATTTTTAGGAGCCAGGTTTGAGGTAGATTGAATAAGTGAGATAGATGCATAGTGATTTTAATTATTAGTAATTAACTCGATTATTTTTAATAGCTTGTTCTCAAGTCCTATTTATCTTACATCTTGCACCATTGTCGTTAAGCCGGAAACCCGCCTTAAAATCAATTTTAAGGCTCATATACAAAGTGCGTTAAAACGCACTAAAAGACTTGCCCAGTCTGATTTATCAGACTTTTTGTTTAAGCCTGGGAATTTATTCCAAGGCGGTTGTTGAGAATGGTGCAAGATGTGAGATTTATAGGACTTTTACTATTAGATTAGGGTTTGCAACCCCACACGGGTAGGTAAGAAAACCCACCAAATTTACTGTGGTGCGTGACGGTATGTACAAATTATTTGATGATGTTTGAAAGTTATCGTCACCGTCACAGCACCCTACGTTTTTTGACTTTTAATGGTGCATGACGGTATGTACAAATTATTTGATGATGTTTGATAAGTTATCGTCACCGTCACAGCACCCTACGTTTTTTGACTTTAATTTAAACCTTAACATCCGGAATCAAAGAACTAGGTTCTCCATAATAACTAACGGTAACGCATCGTTTAGCACGAGTTGCTGATACATGAATTAATGAGCGTTCTGCATTCATTATGGCATTACGAGCGGCTTTATCGGAAGCATTTTTTAATGCCGATTGTAAGGGTAAATAATTATCATTAATTCCGGCTAAAATCACATATTCAAATTGCAATCCTTTAACTCGATGCATTGTGGCAACTCTGACTCCTGGGTGAGATAGGTTGTCTGGTTGGCTGCGTTTGATTTGTTGGGTTTTTATTCCTATTTCGTTGAGAACTGATATATATTGATTAACTAATTGATTTGTACGGACAACAATACAGCTATTGGAAAGAGGATTTCCTTCTTCTTCTAATTTTTGCAGGTATGTTTTAATAGATGCAATTTCTTCACTAAAGCTATCAAATCCGCGTATAATTGGTTCGTCTCCGTGGAGTAATGAGCGATATCCTTTTAAATCGTCTTGATTTCCATCTAAATCGTCAACTGTGACTCCTTCCAGGACGTTGGTTGCCCATTTTCTGGTTTCGTCGGTGGTACGATAATTAATTCTGAGTTTGTGGGAGCGTCCCCGAATATCTATACCGCATCGACTGAGAACGAGTTTGCGTCCGTAAATTCTTTGATGGGGGTCGCCAACGATAAAGATATCATTTCCGGTGTCTTTGGGGGGAACTATTTCCCGAATTAACGAGAAGGTAGCTTGACTCATGTCTTGAGCTTCGTCTACGATTACGGCTTTGAAGGGTAGGGTTTCACCAGGTTTGTTTTTTAGTAGACTGCAAACGTCGCTCATTGCGTCTTCGCTTTCTTTCCAGCCTTTTTGTTGCAGAAAGGAGCGATATTCTTCAAATACTTGCCAAATTGCCGCTCTATCGGCTCGATTTAATCTGGTACCTCTTCCGCTTCTGGGAACTTTCAGATATTGTTTAAGGGAGCTTATTTTATTGGCTTGAATTACTTCTTTCCATTCGTCTTTGTAAAATTCAAGGCTAAGTGAAGGGGTTTCTGGTTTGCAGGTGTAAGCTTTTTCCCAGAGTTCTGCAACTTGCTCATCGTAGACGATTTTGGCATTAATACCTTCACTTTTTAGAAAAGATGCTACCCAAGAATCGATATTTTCAACTTTAATACGTTTCATGGTTTCGGAGGAGCAGATTTTCCGTAGGTTGGCTTCGATATCTACCGCTAAGTTACGAGTAAACGTTGTGAATAAAATGCGTTAAGCGAAGCTCACCGAAGGTATCGCCATTATTTGTAAATCGATTTTCAGCGAGCCATTTTGCTCTATGCATTGCTACGACTGTTTTTCCGGTTCCCGCTCCACCTAATACTCTTACGGGACCTTTCCAATCACGTTCGACTAAGCGTCTTTGACTGGGATGCAAAAATACGCGCCATTTTTCTAAAGGTGCTGCGAGTATTTCTAGTAATTCAGCATCATCTTCAACGACTCGGAAGCGACGTTTGCTGTCATCGGTTTGTAATGCTGCATCAATATTATCAGTATCAACTTTCTGTTCGGTTTTCTTAAACTGTTGCGCTAGAGTTTCTTCGACGGAGTAACCAGCACCTATCATTAATAAAGCGTCTGCTGCTTCTTCTGGTAGTTGAGGAATAATTTGGTCAATATCGGTATCGGTGACGACAGCACGAATTGCTGTCAATAATTCGTTGGGGATACCAAGTCGGAGCAGATATTTATCGGGTATTTTATCGAATCTACCGGGGATTTCAGGAGCTTTCCGGCTGGTAATTTCCGTTTCGATAGCGCTAACTTGTTCGATGTCAATAATTTGTAGCGAACCGGATTCTGGGTTAATTTTACACACCCGACGTTGTGCCCAATCGTAAGCTTCATCATGATTATCAACCCAAAGCAGGGTGTAGATATTTCCTTTGCTGGGTTTGAGGACAATAGCTCTATAAGAACCGTCCACTCGAACTGATTTTAAATTGGGGTCTTTAGCATTATTGATTTTTTCATAATTAATACCCGAACTGGTTGGGTTCTTTTTGAATTTTTCTATAAAGTCTGTAGTTCTAGCTTGAGTTCTTTTAGGTAATTTACTAAAAGCATCGAGAAAATCTGCTGATATTGCTAATTTAGGTTGATGTTTTAACATGGGTGAAGTCAAAAGTTAAAAGTCAAAAGTAAAAAAACGTAGGGTGCTGTGACGGTTACGATAAACTATCAAACATAATCAAAAAATTTGTACATACCGTCACGCACCATTTAAATTCAAAAGTCAAAAGTCAAAAGTCAAAAGTCAAAAGTCAAAAATAGAAAACATACTCCTCCTCTTCTTACTCTTCCTCTGCGCTCTCTGTCTTGGAAAGTTGCTCATGGGGGAAACCCCCAAGACCGCACTTTCCGCTGCGTACTCTGCGGTTTTTTAGATTCAATTATTCGTGTCCAACTAACACAAACCACGAACCCCGAACCCCGAACCACGAACCACGAACCCCGAACCCCGAACCACAAACTACTAACCACGAACCACGAACCACGAACCCCGAACCACGAACCACGAACCACGAACCATTAACTCAAATATTTCTTCCTAAACTCCTCCGGATTAACCAAAACCTCATCAATACAAAAAACTTTCCATCCACGATTTTCAAAACATTTACGACTATCAATATCTTCTTCAACTAATAAAGCTAATTTATCCGACAACCAAGCAAATTCGGCTTCGGCTATTACAACATCATTACTATCAATTAATTCATAACCAACCTCCGGTATCTTCCAATTATGATTTTGCATATCTTTGAGTAAAGATAATGCTGTTTCATCAAATATTAATTCCTCTAATTTCTGCCAAGCTGCTGAATTTTTATATTTATTATTGACTGCTGTAGATTGATTTGTTTTTGGTGGTTGAAGTTGATTATTTAGATTATTCTTCTTTCCTTTAACCGTGACAACATAGCTGTGGTCGATAAACTGTAAAAGATTGAAGTAGCGTAATACTCCTACCCAAGCTTTTTGTAATTCTTTATCGTTTTCTGTTGCTGTATCATCTAAGTTAATTACAGCTAACGACCCGTTACTTTCTTGATTGCTATGTCGTTGAGAATCTATTGAAATATAGATATCGACTAATTGATTATCGTTTTTGCTGTATTCAACATGACTTAAAATCCGTTTAGATTTTATTGGTAAAAATGCATCAACTACATGATTATTCGTAAGCTGTAAAACTTTATTTTGCCAATTAAGACGAGATTTATCATCTTTAAAATTAACTCTATCCGTTTGGGCTATAGTTCGCATTAATGCAAAGTTAGTCCATAATTGTTTGTCGGGATTCTTTAAAAAGTTAACTAGCCAAATAAAACTGCTTTTTTCAGCCAGAGGACGTAATTGTTCGCAGTTGTATTTTTCATAGAAAGTAGTTTCTCTATTAATAAATTGCGAATTCAGACCAATATCTAATAAATCAATACAAAAATCATTTAAATTCACATTTGTTTTATTGGACAATTGCGAATCTACATCTCCCCAGGATAAAGACCAAACATGATATTTATTACTTTTAGCAATTGCCATTCTCTGCAAAAAATCTTCACCAATCCGATGCTCGTGATATTGCCATCCATCGGTAAATATTGCAATGGGTTTTATATTAGATGAATTCTTCGCAGGATAAAAAATAAAATCGGCTCTACTAGGAATTTCTACACCTTGATTAATTCCTAGTTCAACTTGCGGTTCTATATTCCAATCTTGATTGCCAATTTTAATAAAATATCCGGCTTTTCCGTTAACTATTTCTTTGCGGAGAATAACGGGTTGTTCTTCATGATTTTCATCTTGATAACGGTAGCGCTGTAGTGCTTCTATAAAACGCAATTCAAGTATGCTATCAAATAATGCATTTAATTTAACTTGGGATAGCGGACTTTCTGTTTCGTGGAGTTGCTGACGATGATTTAATATGGTGTTGAGTAGGTCAATTGCGGTTCTACGACTGGTTTGGTCTTGGTCGTAACCGTTGCGATAACCGTACAAGCAGTTGTAACAACCGTCGTCACAATCGCAAGCTCGTAATATAACTAATGCTTTTTCGAGTACCGAGAAGAAAGCTTCTTTATTGCGGACTAGTTGTCTGAGATATCCCGTTCCACCGGGGATTGTATCGTGGAGGAATAAAAAGGGTTTGCGTAATAAGCTGGGTGTGTTTTCTTGGGGTTCTTGATTAACTAAGGTTCGTAAATGGTCTACTTGACCTTTGAAATGTTGTTTTAATCCCAGTTGCAAAGCTGCTATAAATGAATGCAGTTTTCTATCGGAAGTTAAGGTATCGACGGGTAATAATATCCGAATTGCTTCTGATTCAAATTGTCGGAATAAATAGAGAATATCGGTAAAGTCTTTTTCGGTAGCGTTTTGATTACGAGGACAAATTAAGGTATGTTCGGGTTTTTCGGGGTCGGTTTGGACTTTACCGCAATGACGACATATCCTAAATCCAGGACGGGGACGACTGACACCTGCGATTTCAAAGTTTTCTGTTTGGGAATTACCTTCTCCAAAGTTGACTTCCCGGAAGGTGACTTTTGAAATCAATTCAAATCCAAAGGGGAATTCATCATCTTGGATGACAAAGGTTTTTTCCCTTGCTTCCGGTTCAAAATCTACCAGCATTTGCTGGGTGAAAAATGCGGGTTTTCTTTCGTCTGTATCATCTCCGATACGACTTTCTCTAGCGCTAGAGTTAGCCATTACCTGACGCAATCGTACCATTTTCCGCTTGCGTCCTTTGTCCGACCACATTGTATCTCCACAGCGGGGACAGTTCGGTTGTTTGGCTACTTCTAATATTGCTGGAGCTGCATAGGAACAGTTTCTACACAATCTCCATTCTTCTATTTTTGAAAGATTGAGGTCAATTTGGTCGATTTTAACTCGCTTTCCTTCAGCATAGAAAACGTTACTGGGAGCGAGTTCTTTGAGTGCGATCGCGCTGGGACGTTCGTACTCGAAGGTAAAGGTTTCGTATTTACCCGTGGTACTATTGCCTTTAATGTTTTTCAATCGCCAAATTATCGAACGTAGAATCACACCGGGTTCTGGGAATGCATAATTGGGTAACAATCCTTCATCGGTAAAGAAATTGAGAATATTTTTATCGTTGATTGTTTTAACCAACTCCATGATTCCGCTACGCTCTCGCTGGAGTTCTGCTAGTTCTTCTTCATGATTTTCGCTACGAGCTGCTTGTTCTTTATCTTTGATTCGTCGTCTGAGGATTTCAATTTGATTCTTTAGCAAACGACGTTCTTCAACAACTTCCTGTAAACGATTAAGGATTCTCCAACGCAATCCACCATTATCATTATTGCCTTTTTCAATAAATATTTGTAGCTGTTGTGCTGTTCTTGGGGTTATTTGGTTCTCAAATAGTTCTAAAAATGATTGTAGTAAACTTGATTGTTGGGTTTCGATAAAACTCAGCCAGGTGTAGGGAAAGCGCAATAAATCCCGTTTGTGTACGTTATCTAATACCTTTCCAAATCGTTCGGGAAACTGTTCTGGGTTAATTCCCGTTTCTACCCAACGGTCTAAAGCATAAGCTGTTAACTGACGCTGTAAAATTGCTGAAGCATCAAGATAAGAACCGGGAGTATCCACACCACCCGCAATCATCAGCATCGGGTCAGCCCAAAAGTATAAATCGTGGGGTTTTCCGTTCGCAATTGTACTGATAAAAGCATTACCGTCTCTTCTTCCCGCTCGACCGATACGTTGCTGGTAGTTGGCTTGATTGGGAGGTACTGAACATAATAAAACTGAAGAAAGCGTACCGATATCAATCCCCATTTCTAAAGTTGAGGTAGCTGAAATTACGTTCGGGTCGTAGCGATGGTTGCTGTTAATAAAACGGTTTTCTAATTCTTCTCGGACTTCTCTTTCTAATAAACCAGTATGTTCTCTAGCGAAAATTCGCCAAACTTGACCTTTAGCGTAAAGGTTGCGGTAAAAGTTAAGGGGATTCCCTGCGGATTGTTGATATTGTCCCTTACATTTGGGTCTTAAACAAGGCATTTGCGTCCACCAGTTTAATTCCTGGGAAGAAACAGTAACTCGGTGTCCGCATTCGTCACATTGAAAGTATAGCGCTATGGTATCTAAATGCAGCGCTTCTTGTTCAATACCCCAAACTTTAATTCCCTTTGATGTTTGACGCTCTGCAAAAATATGGTGTTTAACTAAGCTGTTTAAAACGATATTGTAGAGATTTTCTGCTTGGTTAAGGATTAATATATTTTTTTCGTCTACAAATAACTTATAAAGCCATGTTTCGCACCAGCTTCCCGAGGATTTAATTACGGTTTCAAAACTGGAATTGAATTTACCATGCTGAACCAAATATACTGGCGCTAGGGATGCAGCAAATCCCGGCATAAATAAAGGTTTTTGTAATAAGAAAGTGCTACCACCGCTTTCAATATAGTTATTTGTCGCTGCGTGTAAAATACCACCACGCTGACGCAAGTGATGAATAAATCCTAATAAAAATCGAGTTAATTCTTCCGGTTGTAAACCTTCTAAACCACCAATTTCATTACGTAATATTTCTAATAGTTCTGGTATTAAACTTTTAATTAAATCTGGATTTAAATAAATTGCACAGCTAGCAGTTCGTTCTAAAGAACCACCAAAAGAAGTCCTTAAACCAACTTCTGCAACCACTTCCCAATCCAATCTTTTATCAATCAATTCCACAAGATTGGCTGAAGCTTTAGCGGTTTTTTGTAAATCTTCCCATTCCTTTAACCACTCTAAATCCGAAGGCATAAAAGTAGCAACATAATCCTCATCCGAACCGATTTTATTGCGCCAATATTGATTAAAATCAGTCCGAATCTCAGCCAAATTACATCCAGCTTTACCATTCAAATGCTGTCGTAAAGCAGTTCTTAAAGTAGTCCGAAAAGTACGAGTTTCAAAAAATCCCGCTCGATGGGCTGCATCCTGTACCGAATCCGAAAAAGTAATTAATTTGCGGTCATCATTGTAACTCGATGCAAATAACGTTCCAATCGCAGCACTAGCCAAACTCGCAGCACGAGAACCCAGAATTGATAAACCATTTTTGCTACCGCAGAACGGACAATCATGAGTAGAAATACGGCGAGGATTACCATCCTTGGTTTTGTATACCTGAATAAGAGTTTCTTGGTCGGGTTCTACAATAGAAATTAAATTTTCGCTACTACATCCACTGCAATTGTCCCTATCGGTACTATTAAGAGTAAGACAATCACCACATAACTTCCAACTATTCCAATTATCGAGCTTCCTTCCCTGACGATTGGGGAAAACATAGCTAATCAAAGTGTCCTTAGAAAAATAAGCTTTATAAAAATCCCGCAGATTACAGCCAATCTTCTTATCACCCGTCTTTCTTCTCAAACCTCCCCATCCCGTACTACCGCAATCCCGACAGTGAATTACCGGGAGAGTACGAATTTTATCTTCTGCAACTTGGTCATCAGCAAATACTAACTGCGGTTCTTCCCCTACAGTAGCAACCATCCGACGCAATTCTCGGAGCCAAAACTGCAAGCGGATATTTACCCAAGGAACCCTAGCGCTATTGTTTTGACGACGAGCAACTGCAAACAAAGCAATTAAACTATCAAATAAAGCAGCTTGGTAAATTGGGTCATCGCTTGTGGGTAAACGCATTTTACGACCGAGTTTTTGCCAAAGTTCCGTCAGATTAATTGGTTCTTGGTCTAAAACCTTGAGAAGATTGTGGACTATTGGTAAAGAAATCAGCTTTTCGGCTAGTTCAAACCTCCACTCGTGACTGTGAAAATCTGCCGTAATTTCTGACTCAAACCACAACTGATATTGAGCGCAAATGTATTCTGCTATAGTTTCGTAATTTCTAGCTTTGAGAACTTCTAACTGTTCCGGTTCCGGAATAGGAAGAGGATTAATAAAAGCATCAAATAAAAACTCTTGACAGGTAAGTCTATCCTCCTCCACCAAAGCGTTTTCATCAAAAGGTTCATCAAAAACCGTAGTAGCATAACTCAACATCTCCCCCTTATTACCGCTACCACCCAAAGTTGCAGAAGTTCCCACACAAGCCAATTGATGTTTTGGAGTTTGCAATCTAGCTTTGAGACGACGAATCAAACAAGCCAAATCCGTCCCTTGTGCTCCATCAAAAGTGTGAATTTCGTCAACCACCAAATAACGTAACGTTTCCGGACTATTACCAGACCATAATGATTGGTCATTGGGACGAATCAGCAAATAGTCCAACATTTTATAATTCGTCAGCAGAATATCCGGGGGACAATCACGTAACATATTTTTGTCAGTGATGATATTCTCCTCACCCATAATTGCTTTCGGTTCTCGCTCCGACTCACCCACAAACAAACCAGCAGTGATTTTTCCCCTCAAGTTGGGATTATTGTAAATAAGACTTGCTAACCGCTTTGCTTGGTCAGTAGCAAGAGCATTCATCGGGTAAATAAGTAGCGCTTTAATACCCGATTCGCTTTCATGCTGATAGCAGTGGTCGAGAATAGGTAACATAAAACATTCCGTCTTACCAGAACCCGTTCCCGTAGCGACGAGGGTTGATTGGTAATAAGGTAATTTTAAGCGGTCAAAAGCTTGTTCCTGATGACGATGAGGAGGAAAAGCCATTGGTACATCGGGGAAATAGTCCGTACCTGTGGAACCGGGACGGAATGGTAAACCAATGGAAAGGTAAGGACCTTTGAATATTGCTTCTGGGGTTGATAGGAAACGTTGAATTAAATCCTCGAATCCTGGGGAAGCGGGACGGAATTCGGTTTTGAGAAAATCTTGAATGCTCTGACGAATCTCAAAACAACTATAATAATTGGGAAAAAATAATGATTCAAGCAATCGATTCAGAACAGGTTTTCGTTTCAAACTTAGAACAGTTCATCAGTAAAGCTGACAAATTTATCAAAACATATTATTCGGGTGTCAGCGATGAAAATCACGTTCAAGAAATAGTGCAAGAATTAAAAAATTTAGTATTAGATACCGACTTGAAACAATTGGAAGTTGATTATCAGTATTATTGTGAAATTAAAGACCTGATGGGGGATTGCGATGATTCGGCTTGGTTTTGACCGGATATGAAAAGGTCTATTTATTCTTCCACAGCACCTAATGCTTTGAGCGTGGTAATTTCAGCTTCGCTTAAGCCTTTGATACCCGTGATGTTCATGTTAAAACAAGGCTTTTCACTTTTGAATATGGCAATACAATCACCAGTTTTAAAATCCCAAATTCTAATGCTATCATCTCCACTTGATGAAGCCAAAAGACTGCCATCACTATTAAAAGCAACAGAAAGAACTGAGTTAGTATGTCCTTGCAAAACTCGTAAACATTCACCACTACTAGCATCCCATACTCTAAGCTTTTGGTCGCGACTAGCACTAACAATTGTCTGACTGTTTGGACTCACTGCAACTGCAAAAACCGCATATTCATGTCCATGCAAAGTTTTTAAACATTCGCTGTTAGAAATATCCCAAATTTTCACCGTACAATCAGTACTGGGGCTAACAAGCGTTGTCGTGGAACTAAAAGCTACCGACTGTACCCAATCTGTATGTCCTTGAAAAACCTGCAAGCATTCACCAGTAATAATATCCCACAATCTGATAGTTTTATCATCGCTTGCAGTTGCCAAAATTTGACCATCAGGACTAAAATTTACTGAGCGTACAGTGCTTAAATGTCCTGATAAAACTTTGAGACAATCACCTGTATTAATATCCCATAGCCTAATAGTTTTATCATGACTTCCGCTAGCAATAATTTGACTATTAGGACTAAAAGCAACCGAATTTACCCAATTAAAATGACCTTGCAATGTTTGAATGCATTGATTTTCATTCAAATCCCAAATTTTGATTGTTTTATCATCGCTACTACTTGCAAGTAAACTACCATCGGTATTAAGCACAATACAACTTACAGAACCTGTATGTCCTTCCAAAGTTTTGAAACATTTACCAGTTGAAATATCCCATTGACGTATAACCTCGTCGTTACTACCGCTCCAAATTGTTTTACTATCATGACTAAAAACAATTGAACGTATCCAATAGCTTTGTCCTTGTAACGTTCTGTGACATTCACCCGTTACCACATCTAGTATTCTTACCGCTTGTTTTGCGCTTCCAGTAGCAATAGTTTGACTATTAGGATTAAACTTAACTGAAAGAATCCGGCTACCATCACCTAGAAAGGTTTTTAAACATTTTCCGGTATTTAAATCCCATAGTTTAGTAGTTTCATCGTGACTTCCACTAATAATAGTATTACCATCATGGCTAAAAGCTATCGTACTAACAATATTTGTATGTCCTGATAAAGTTTTCAAACATTCACCTATATCAGCGTCCCATACTTTTATAGTTTGGTCGTGACTACCACTGATAAAAATCGAATTTTGGGGATGAGAAGCAACAGAAGTGACTTTACCAGTATGTCCGTGAAAAATTTTTACGCATTCACCACTATGTATATTCCATTGGCGAATTGTTTTATCGTAACTACCGCTAATTAATGTTTCACCATCAGCACTAAAAGCAACCGAACGCACTCTATCATTATGACCTTGAAAAACCTGCAAGCATTCATAGGTGCAAACATTCCATAATTTCACAGTCCTATCATGACTACCGCTAGCGATAAATCTACCATCTGGACTAAAAGCAAGCGATTTAACCCATTCTTCGTGTGCTTTATAAATAACCTTTATACATTCACCAGTTTTGAAATTCCATAATCTAATCGTATCGTCACGACTTCCACTAGCAAATATTTGACCGTCTGGGCTAAAAGCAATACAATCTGCACCGCGACCATGCCCTTTAAGATTATAAATTTCTTTACCGCTTTTATCCCATAAATTAATTACGCCATTATTATCACTAGTTGCCAAAATACCGTCAGGACTAAACTCAATTGACCAAACACGTCCTAGAAACTTCGCAAAAATTGAATAACTCAAATTTGTTTGCTCGAAATTAATCTGTTTCAAACTAGCATCGCTAAAATCTGCCCCTTTAATTACTGCACCCGAAAAATCCCTCTCCTCCAAAGCAGATTTATCAACCTTCACAGCCAAAGTAGCCGCATTCCCCCCAACATAACCAACTTCATCCTCACTTCTCCCCCGTGTCATCTCAATAGCCTTAACCAGCGCTTCATTATCTCCTACCATTCCCAACATCAAATCCAATACCGCTTTGGTTAGTGGAGCTTTGCCAAAATTTTCCCTCAATTTCTCCAAAGATTCTGTAATAAATTCCTTCAACGGAGCAATCGCAATACAATTTCCTTCGTTATCTAATTGACGCTGAAAATAATTAGACCAAGTATATTCAGTAGGTGCAGCATTTATATATAAACGAGATTGCGCTTGTGCTAATTCCGTAAAATCATCAGCCAATGCTCCTAACTCAGCCGCAAATTTATACGCTACAAAAAATTCCAATAAAGAACGATGAGCGGGTGTATAGTCCCCATTAGCATTACGAATCAGCATCGTCTGCCCCATCATATCGTAGTGCCAATGATCCAAGTCATTTTGTTCCTGCACTATAGAACCAAACAAGCGCCGAATCCTATCGGGAAACAACTTATAGTTAATGCTCATTTGGTCGGTGGAAAGCATTTCCCAAGATAATTCGCACAAGAAATACAGTTTATCTGCCAAAGAAGTAAATGTGCGTTCGGCTTTGATATCCCGTTCCATTTTTCGTCGCACAGCATACAAATAAACCCGCGACATATCCACAGGTTTACCGGCTTCAATATCTGGTAATGCTTCTAAAATTAAATCGGTCATTACCGGACGACGAGCCAAGTCTAATAATTGCGGATTTCCCATCGCTTGGTCAACGGTTGCAGTTTTTGTTTGATGTAACAATACTTGTTTTATTTGCTCGTCGTTGAATTTCTCCAATTCCAACACTTCAAACTGGGGTGTTTCTCCAGTTAAGTTTTTAGTCGAAGCTTGTAACTCTGCATTCATTAGAGCGCGTCCTTCTTGAGCTTCGGGAAAATGTTCCGTGCGACAAGTTAAAATCACCTTGGCACCGGGAACTACAACTTTGGCTAATTCCCAGAAATTATTAATCATCTGCTGACGGTCAACTTTTGCAGCCATCTCATCAAAACCGTCAAAAATTAGCAGCAGCTTACCCATGCGATTCAACTGGTCGAAGACATCGCTATTGATGCGGATATTATGCTGAGTAAAAAAGAACCCTGCTAAAACATTTTCTACATTCAAAGCTTTCGCAAAATCCCGTAACGTAATTACAACAGGTAAACGGGGACGCTCTAAGCCTCGTTTTTGAGCATCTTTGTAGCGTTGTAATGCAGTCCAAGCATAGTGAAAAGCAAACCAAGTTTTACCAGTACCGAATTCACCCAGTATAGAAATATGCTCCTTTGCGGGGTCATCCAACCATAAATCTATATAGCCATCAATCCATCCATCCTCTTCCTCATAACGGCTGACACCTATGCGTCTTTTGGTAACTGAGTCAAGTTCTTCTTTGGTACAGGCTAAAGGTACGTATCTTTTATGAATTTTGCGACGTTGAATTTCCGCTTCCAACCAATTAACGTAACCACTAAAATCAGCATCTAAGTCAATCAGTTCGTCAAAAGTATAGCAATCAAGAAAACGGCTTCTTTCCTTTTGAACTTCCCTACGTGCTGCTCCAGAAATTCGACGAGTAGTTACCAGCCAACCTTCATCAGTCTTTTGCTCCTGCACCTGTGAACGCAAAGTTATTACATCGCTAAGTCCGATTTCTCCTGCAATTCCACGCACAAGAATGCGGTCAAAGCTACGTCTTACAGGAATATTTATGATAAATTCAAAATATTCTTCTGCCCAAACTTCATAATTTTCAAAGCTGTAACCCAAAGTTTCAAACCAGCCGCGCATTTGTTGAGCTAATGCTACAGCCCTACATTTATTCTCGTCTCCCAAATACTGTGTTTCTACATCACCCGGTAATGCTGGATAATTCTGTGATGCTAATCGTGCAATTTCTGTACGAATACCTTCCAAAGTTGGCATTCTATCAAGCTGCTCTTGAATATTTTTGATACTTGTATGTAAAGAACCAATTTGCTGGCTCATAATCGTATCTGCTGGATTGCGGGTACGTTTAGCTACTTGCGAAAACACGATATAAAAAGCTGCAATTTCCCGCTTAATATCAATTCTTAAACTTTTGATTTCATCACCCACAGCATAAGCATTAACAAAAGCATCTACTTCAGACAGCAATATTGAAGGGTTATTGTGGTCAAATGCTTTGCGAAACGCCACTTTAATTTCCTGCTGTCGAAACAACTCCAAAATCGGCTTCGGTTTACCAACACCATATTCTACAAGTGTGTAAGCATATACTCCGCTAAAATCCCCCGGTGGATGCTCTGGGTCAATTTTAAACTGCTTGAGTAACTTAATTACGGTTTCATTACGCTGAACCTTTTCTTTGATAACAGGTTGAGCGATGCCACTAATTGCATTAAACAGCAAATCCAGATTGATTGGAATTGGGTTCATTTCGCACAAATGGTAAACAAGGGGTGTCAGCAGTCATTACCATTAAAAACTATACACCGCAATACACTAGTCAAACTTTATACTTTTTCAAGTATTGCTTTATCTTAAATTAAAGTAGTACTTGTTTACTAAATATCTGTTTGTATGTATAATCCGTAGAATTTCATCTCACTGCATTGGTTAAAATTCCCAGAATTTTCTTAATATCTTTGATATAGTATTCGCTCAAATCAATAAAAATAGTCTTACCTTCTAATTTTAAGAACTGCCAGATTGTTCCAATAGTAATTACACCATAAATAGTTTTAATTTCATTTCCCTGCATTTCATTAAATAACTGTGCTGCAACCATTTCTGCTATACACTGACCTAAGCCAGATTTAAGGTTTTCGTTTTTTGTTTCAACTAAAGTAATTACAGGTGCTTTAATAAAAAGCTGTTCTTGAGAAAGACTAATAAGAAAATCACAAAAGCCATTTAATCCTCTCGTGTTATCAACATTAAAATCTATTCCCGAAAATAAACTTATTTTGTAATTTAGTTTTCTTCTAACTTCAAGTAAAATTGGGCTGATTATCATTTCCGAGCGTGCCTTTTCCGTATTAATTGCAACAGCTAAATCTATATTTTCTTTCAAAATTGTTGCAAGCAATTCGCTCTCTGACTCTTCAGAAATATCGGCGAATATTTGGGAACCTTCAATAACAGTCAATCCAAAATATTGGATTACTTGAGCTAGTTTAAAATCACTATAAGCCATTGGTTCAGCCAAAAAACATTAATGCAAGTCTTATCTATATTTTAATACATTAATCATTTAATTATTTTATATAAATAAAACTTTTAATAAACTCAATTATAAAAAAGTATAGAGACAGTAAAGTAAATTAAGAAAAATCGCTATTTTTAAGAAAGATTATAAAAGTACTCATTTAATATAAATACATATTTGCTATCGCAGAGGGTGAAAAGTTAATGAGAATAAACTAATGGAAAGCAACATAGAAGTTTGTCGTTCAACAACCATCAAATTATTAGACACTACCAGGGTAAGCGCGTCTCAAATCCTATTGACATATAGGTTTTGAGACATGATTATGGTGATATAAGCAAGCAGTAAGAATCGTTAACATATAGTTATTATCCATAGCTGCTCGATTGGATTTTTGACGATTACTACGCTTGAATGATTGCTCCAAATTCAATGCGTTAAGTGCAATTCGCCTCAGTAATGACAGATTTTGTGGAGCGTGGCCAGTACGAATACGGCAAGTGTCTTCATTGAAAGTAACATCTAAAGTCCAATGCAGGCCGTTTTCAATACCCCAATGTAAGCGGATGGCTTGTGCTAATTTACGAGCATCACAATCCAAACTAGTTAAATAAAATTGAACTTCACGAGTTGTTTTATTCCAGAGATGTCGAACTCGAACCACCATAACAACGCATTTAAGACCGACCCAATCTGAGTGATTATGTAAAGGTGGTAATTGAGAAATCGGAATGCACCAAACCTGTCTTTTTTCGGTACGGTGATGACCTTTTTCTATCCTTCGATCATAACTATGAATAACACCTTTAAATCCTTGCAGTGATTGCTGCTCAAACCAATCTTTTACTTGTCTGTGAAGTGTAGGATGATTTCCTTTAAGTGCTAGAACATAATCCGCTTTTTGATTAAAAATCTGAGATGCAATTGCTGTTTGAGTACCCATTGCATCAATAGTAATGATACATCCTGCAATATCTAATAATTCCAATAATGCTGGAATTGCTGTAATTTCATTTGATTTATCCGCTACTTTCACTTGTCCTAAAACAAGGCGATATTTACTTGACCATGCACTTACTAAGTGTAAAGCGGACTTATTCTGTTCCCTATCATAAGAACCTTTAAGAGTTTTACCATCGATGGGAATTACTTGCGCTCCACAGCATTCCACTATTGATTCTATCCAATGTCTAAAGCATTGCTCAAACACTTTTGGATTAATACGTTCAAATACTCGCCTAAATGTATCTGGACTTGGGATACCTTCAGGTAAACTTAAAAACTGTTCGAGCCATTCATATTTACTTAATCCATAATTTTCCATATCCTCCCATCCCTTACCTCCTGCAATTACTGATAATATTCCAATGATTAGAATATCTTGTAATAAATGAACACGAGTTCTTTCTACACGGGGGTCTTCTACGGAACTAAAAATTTCTCCTATTCTTTCTGTTAATACGGTCGCCGACGCTATACTCAAAGCTTTGGAGCTTTTAACCTCTTTAGATGGAGATTTGAAACCGAATACCACAAGATTATCCCTGATCAAAAGTAGATGCCTTAATTTTCAGCGTACTACTTAACATATTTACAACTCAAATATGTTTGATTCATCATACTTTTGCTAAATAATCTGTATTCTCATACACCTTTTTAGATGCGCTTACCCTGGGTGAAAAAGTATTCAATACAAAGTCAATCATGAAAGCTAACTCTCAATTAGACCTAGATAAAATCTCTGAATGTAGTGATAAATTAGAGGAAATATTAGAAAACTATGGAATGGATGTTTTTTGTGAAGCTGTTACTGAATTATTTAACTATCATCCTTTAACAAAACCAACTAATTACAGTTATAAAAGTTGGATGGTTTTGATGCTTCCCAATGATTTTGAACCGGATTCTGTTGTGGGGATAGAAAATATTATGTTGACAGCAAGCGATGTGTAAACAAACATAAAAATTTAAATATACTCTATTTGAAAATCGCGAGGATTTTGCAAAATAAACACATCATTTTCTTTCACCAAATCTCCCATACAAACAACAGGTAGGCGTTCTTGATAAGCTTTGATAGCCAAAATATAATTATAGTCGGTAAATTCTGTTTTGATTTTGCGTAATTTCTCAAAAACTGAGCAAACAATTGTTATTTCACCGCTTAATTTATCTTTGTGAGGAGTTGCAATTTGCGTGACAAAGCCTTGAATTTTCAAATGAGGATAATTATTAATAAATTCGTTTAAAATTTCAAGCTGTGAAAGATTTTCTGAGGTTGCTAGTGTTTCAATGGCTTCACGAATTCTCGGAAGATAATCTCTCACATTTTTTGTATTTGGTAGTAAGATTTCAAATTCACCTTGTCCTACTACTTGCTTATGCCAAATTGTAGCATTGTCAAGAAATGGTCTGTCTTCGTACCAACCGTGAGATTGCAAATACTCTTTGAGTTGTTGTGGTTCTATATTTTCGATTATTGGAGCATCTTGTACTGTAATTTTCATGGTTGTATCCCTTGACCAATGTCTTGCATAATTGACTCAAGAACAGCGACACTAAATTTATTATTTCTCGGTATGCTAACAGTTACAGTCGATTTGTTTTGTGTTTCTGGCATTCCTCGTAGTGATAACCAATAGCCGCAATACCTCATACAAAGTTCTTGTTCTGATTGTCTCACCCAGTCGCCTAAGTTGTCGGGAAGTAAAACAACTACTAAAATTCTTGGAATAGCAAAATCAACCATTCGCAAATCATCGTAGTTTTTTAGCTTGATAGGATAGCGTAGCAGCTTATCCGTCAGAACATCCCTTGATGTTGATTTTAACTGCAATTCTAAGCGAGGCGCACGAATACGACAAGATTGTACCTCTAGCAGCAATTCCCCAGTCTACGCTGTCGTCATCTACTGCTGGTCTGTAGAGAGAATAACCTGCAACACTAGTTACGGCTTGAAGATATGCGTTGCTAAATTGTTCTTTCTGTTGATTGATTTCCACTTAATATTTTGTTTAATTTGAATGCAATTTTGAGTTTACACAATTCCTGCATCGTTTCTCAAATTGAGAAGCTATTTTTCGGAAATTTCCTGAAATGAATAAAATGAAAATACTTGATTAAAAAAATGTATAAACTTGAAAAACATTATATATAAAGCAAGCCAGGTTGAAAAATAACGGTGAGAACAATGACAAATCAAACCGAACAAAACTCAACCGCTAAAATCCGCGCTCTCAACGATAAATTCCGTCAAACATTTGATGCCAAACTAGGAAAAGTAATCATCACACACGGAGTCGGTTGTTTAAATACAAATCAGCTACAACAGTTAATTCAAGCGGTAAAGCAATTTAGCGATTTCAATGAAAATAACGACCCTTGGAAAGAACATGATATGGCTAAAATAGAGCTATTTGATGAACAGTTTTACTTTAAAATAGATTACTTTGACCGACAAAAATATCAACAAGGTATCGGCTCAGAAGAACCATACAACGTTGATAAAACGTTTCGAGTCATGACGATTATGCTTGCAAGCGAATACTAATTTATCAGAAGACGCTTGCGATAACTTTCCGTAAGCGTCTCTTAAGATATAAGCAAATCAAAATTCTATCTCTTCAGAATCTTGATTACTTCTATTTTCCTCAATCATTTGATTAAATTCTTCAGAATTAACAAGTTTTTCGGTTTCTTCGTTTTCTTTATCTCGTTCTTCCATTCTTTTCAAATCATCGCTAGTCGGGTAATATAGTTGGTCAACATCAAGCTTTCCTTCTGCCAATAATTCTCCCGATGTTTTATCTTGATAAGGATTACGAATTGAAATATATTCTTTCTTTTGAGTCATTTTACACATCCTCCTTTTTTGATACTGAATTTAATTTAAGCGAAAATATTAGTAACCATTCTCCACATTATTCTCTATTTTTACCGATTGATTTCCAGCGATTCGAGCGTAAATAGAAGGTGCTATCTGTTGAAAATGTTGAACATCTGCTTCACTTAAACCATTAGCTTCAATTTCTTCAACAGTATTACCAATTGACAGCGCTTGATACTCCCCATCAGAATACTTAACTTGCATTTTCGGATTAGATGAACCATTAGTCCATAAAGTAATCTCTTGTGTTTGAGGATTCCAGCTTACTGTATTTAACTTCCCTTCTACTGTTGTTTTATCCTGAGTAGAAAGAAAAGCATGAATAATCGGTGCAACTTCTAATGTACGATTAGCTTGGATTTGTTGTGCTAATAAGAATTTATTTTCGGAAGGCTCATTCTGTGGAATTATACTCCACTCTTCGGGATACTCTATTGTACTCGCATCGATTACAACTTTTGCTGCTGAAGGTGGAGCAGCGGTAATTTTACCTTTGACGGTGTAACCCTGTAACGGAATCTTATGAGCTTTCAATATTGCTGAAAGTTTATCGAATGATTCGGGTTTTAATTCTCCCAACTTCCTGTCTTTAATCATTGCAACCCCGACATCTGGTTTCTGAGGATTTCTACTTGGTTTAACGGAAATAGTCACAGTAGCTTGGTAACTTTGTTTGTTCCAATCCACATCAACGAAAGCTCCCGATTTTAACTTATTCACCTCGATTGAATTACCTTTCGGTGTAGTAATAGTTACCCCGGTACTTGCTTCACTAGTTATCGTAGCTTTGGCGATCGCACTTACAGGAAGTTGAGCATCAGAGGCTGAAAGCATTCCTAATTTCTTATCTTCTGCGATTAACCAACGTCCCTGTAATGATGAATCAATATAGCTAGGAGCTAATTCAATTTGTATCGGAACTGTCTCCCCTTTCCAAACTTTTCCTTTATGTTCGGAAGCATCTCTATGAGTTCCTACAACCGTAAGTTCGGTAAACTGAAGTTGGTGAAGTTGCTCCTTTATTTCTTCCCCAAAAATAGCAAAAACTGCACCGGCACGTTTATTAATATCGTACTCTTCTTTAACTCGTTTAGTTGATAGATTCCACATCGCTGCTGCTACCACTAATCTTTCTTTCTCTCGAATATGTTCTCTCGTTTTGGCAGCATATTCATAAGCTAATTTAAAAGCAGCTTTTTCGTGAGAAGAATTAAGAGCAGGATTGATATCGATATCAAGTTTACCAAGCTCAATCCAATTGTTTTTATTTTTATGGTGTAGTGTTTGAAAAGTCTCTTTATTCTTAATAATAGAAGCTTCCGTTAACAATCCCAACTGCTTTTTTGCTGGTACAACTTGCCCACGTTTATTAATTGTAGTTTCTCCCGGTACTACAGCAAATGCTTTATAGTGATTCTTGTCTTTAAGTAGAGAAATTTGCATCTGAGTAAGAGAATAAGCTTGAGGATGTTTGGTATCTTTTTGATTTAATTTAATTTTTATCTGGTTCCCCTTCTTAGATTTCGCCACCATCCTTAAATTCGGTTGATGTCGATTTGCTTCTACTTCCTGCTTAATATCATGGGCTGCTCGAATTAATCTTTCATATTGTTGCTTGTAAGTTGCTGCAATCTCAAGCTGTGAAGAATTAAAATCAATACCTCTAAATAAATATTTAAACTGAGATAGCGGACGAGGGGTAAGAGCATTACTTTCAAAATGCTGGTTAGTTTCTTGAACTAATAAATCAATTGCGGTATGTAGATTACTTCTAATCGGTTTATCTAAATAAGCCCATTTTTCATTACGGTCTTCAAGAGCATAAACTTGAGGATAAGCACATAATTCTGTACATAATTTGATTATTTCTGGGTCGCTACGTAACGCGCTTTTACCGCTTTGTCCCTCAATCTTCAATTGCTGGTCAATTACACCAGATAAATTATGAAATAACTGCCGTGCTTTTGCTAATCCTTCGGAAACTTGTTCGGGTGTGATAGTATTATTTATTTCTGATTCCTGTAGTGGTATTAAATAATCTTGAAAAGAATTATTTGAACTTTGATTTTCAAAATTTAAACGATAATTGTATTCACTAAAATCATTTAATAACTCTCGTAAATGTTCTGCTTCTTTAGGTAGATTATAAGAAGCGCATCGAGCAAGATTAGCTGATAAACTTGCTAAAAATGTTCTTTGCTCGTTAACAGGAATTTGACTACACTCAGATTCAATTGCAATTGCTTTCATCGCTAAGTTAGCTACAATTCCGATATTGTCTTGAGCAGCTTCTAAAGCTATCTTCTCAAAACTTCCACAGTAAGCTGCTTTCTGAGGTAAAACACTTTCTGGATAACGGTTTTCTGGTTGAGTTTTGAACTCAATTTCTTGTGTGGTGCTGGGAAAATCTTGAGCTAGTGCAGTTAAAGGTTTATCACCATCACAGTCACTATTAAGAGCGGTAGCTGTGCGACGATTAAGTTTAATACTACCGGGATTGACTTCTTCCCCTTCCAATAAGCGATTCGTAAGTACTGCCATGACGTTTGTATTACCGACTGGGGGACGATGATATAAAACTTTCGCACCGTCAGGTTTGGTATGGTCACAAATCTCCCAATCTTTCAAACGGTTGCAAGTCATCAGCATCGAAGACTGAAATCTGATAACTCTTCCGGTAGCGCAATCCCGATATTGTTCTTGAAGATGTTCTGACAGAAAATTGATAACCTTTGGTGTTTCGATAATTTGTAGATGTCCTTCTAAATCAGCTTTGAGAAGCTGGTACATTAATTCGGTGTCTTTATCCCCAAAAGCTTCGTCAACCACATTTCCAAAATCATCCAAATCGAAATCATGGATTAACTTAGTTCCGGTTTCTCTTTTAAAATCACCTTCTAGCCTTCTTTCCACCGTTTGAATATAATCTAATGCAACCTTACGCGGGTCATTCGCAATATTATCTAATTGTGCCAAACGCTGTTGTACCCTGGGTAAAGCATCATTTTTCGCACCTTCAGGCAATCCTATCCAGTATTGAGCGCCCGTTGCAGCTTCTACCGTGCGGGCATTTTCGCGATTACCAATACCGATTGTAAGAGTATATTCTCCCGGTTCCACTTCTATTTGTCGATTAATTCTTATCCCGGTTTTTTCGTTATAAAGTTTATTTTTGCGTCCTTTACCCAATTGAGATTTAGAAAGTACTAAATCATAACCACTTCCAATATTAGAAAGATTAACTGGTGCTAAAGTGCCTTTTATTGTTTGATTTGCGTTAATTCCCTCCTGGACTTTAATAATTCCTCTTACTTGGAACTGAGTAGAAGGAATATTACCCAACTTTTCGTGTAATTTATGGTCAATCCGTCCATCTCCATCTCCTACAAGTAACAAAGCCTTCTGTTCTGGTAAAACTCCCCCACACTCCCCGGTTTCATCATTTACTACCAACACTTTAATATCTTCGACTTCAGAAAAATACTCGCATTCGCCAAATAGCAAAGAACCATATGCAGCACCAAAATGTGGTTCGTCAAAAATTTGTAACCGCAATCCTGGTTCATCAGAAAAGTATAGTCGGTCTTTTTTAGAAAACTGAAGATACTTACCTTGATGCTTAGTCAAATCATCCTCAGTTGAGATTCCAGGATAAACAATGCCGATACTCCACTTCACATCATTACCATAAAGATATTCAGCAGCAGTATTTTCCAAAGTTTCAATTAAAGGTTTACCATCAACTTCTATAGGTTTACCTGTTTTGGTACAGAAATATTCTAGAGCAATTGACATGATTTCTTAAGCCTACGAATGCTTCTCCCCTGCCCCCTGCACCCTGCCCCCTGCCTCTTATCACGGTTCTACAAACTTACGCTTTGTCGGCGGAGTAGCCCAAACAAAACAATGTCCTGACTTTGCTTTACGTCCGTACTGAGATAAAATCACACCTAACCTTTGAGCATCTTTTATGCATTCTCCATTCTCCAGATAACCCCTATTCCAATCAATCAAATTTCTGGCGAATTTTCCTTCTCTAGACATCGCCCATTTCATTGCTTCCAACTCATTCCATGTCAAAGTATTGGACTGCACCTTTGTATATCCACCGCTTATCATCCCTGCAATCCAAGGAGGCGTTAAAATTCCGAAAATTGCTCCAACTCCCAGGGTGAAAAATAATAATAAACCTGCCGGAAGTACAGAAGTTAAAAGTTTTCGGCTTTCTGTAAACTGTGCTTTACGAATTAGAGCATGAGCAGCTCTATCAATAGCTACTTTCTGACGCTCTACCGCAACTTTTTCCACTTGGTGTAAATTGCGAGCCAAATCTTGATTCCAAGTCTCGAACAGCAGTTGCAGAACTTCCGGCGCATCTTTTAGCATTACTTCTAATTGTCCGGTAGCGACCAAAATCAGAAATAAAGGGTCATCCTGGGATAAACCGCAGCTCACAGCAAAACTCAATACTTGCTTTTTAAACTCTTCGCTTTTACCATTTAGAGCTTCAGCCAGAAACTTATTAACTTGGTCATTTTCTTCCCGATTTGAGTTTTTATCACCGGGAGCAACTTCCTGTGTCATTTAACCAATCCCGTTTCGGAGAACGCTGTATGGACTTCTGCAAGAAAATTCTTGACTCGCTGTCTCGATATCACCTTTATTTGAGGATGAGAAAGCGCACTATTAAAAGTAATCCCTAACCTATCAATCACATTTCTTTCCCAGAATGGAAATTTTGGGAAATCCATCTCTTTAAATTTATGAGTCTCTTTAGCAGTGAGAAAATCTGGCATTTCATCTACATAATCCCACTCATCGCACAATCCCAAATTTTTTACAAATACATGAGTTACCCTATCTCCTAAATCATTCAGAGATTTGATAAAGAAATCAACAGAATCTACACCTCCCGTACATACAAACCATTTCACAAAAGTAATTTGATATTCCTTACCTATCTCATCCAAATCATTCGTCTTTATCCAGTCAGTTACCTTTGAATAAACTTGAGCAGGTAAATTAACAATCACGGATTTTTCAAATGCCAAATCAAAAATGTGGTCGGCTTGATTGGCTTTTTTATCATCATCGCTAAATATTGCTGAATGCACATTATCATAAATATGAGAAATATCTTCATTACTCTTATCTGCATCCACAATTGCGACTTTATGTTTTATAGAAGCGCAATATTCTATTAGGGCTCTACTAACAAACGACTTGCCTGCGCCCCCTTTTTCACCGCCTATGATATGAATAGTTGTAGGAGTTTTGACTAGTTTTTCTTGATGGGTAACAGTGTTATTTGTGTTAGTAGATATTGGAGCAGTAATTACAGATTTATCTTCATCTGAATTAGATTGTAATAATTCTGTATGGGGTAAACTTGAATCACCCTCCAATTCTTTAGCCCAATCTTGAGCAGAAGTTTCACCAGATGGGTTAATTTCATTCTCAGTATTTGAATTTTCAGTTATCTGAGGTTTTTCTTGCATTGTTATAGATATACCTTGTGAATTATTATTTGAAGCAGTAGAAGAATTAGTGTTTTTCTTTGGTCTACCTCTCTTTCTTTTTTCCGACTGTTGATTTTCTGCTGTATCGCTCATTTGATAAATCCCCGCTTTGATGATAATAAATTATTCAGAAAACGAACCTAAACTACCCCATTCTCCATTCCCTACTTCAACTTCCAACTGTCCGACAAGCTTTGTTTCATTTTTGTGAGAAACATTGGAATTTTTTTCAGCTTTAAGCTCATTTGATTTACCTGTTTGAGCTAAATTATCATTGCTTATAAGTGAGTTATAAAACCGCTCCAGTCCTAAAGACGAGCAAATATAATCAGCGTGAAGCAATAACTCTCTAACAGCATCTCTACCTAGTTGTTGTTTAATGTTCAAAGGAATTACATCATCTTCAAGTAACATTAAAGGCAGCCAATAGGGACGAATAGCTTGCATTATCAAAGTATTGACAGAGCTTAGTTGATGATGTCTTAGATAATTTAAAACTTTTTCTTCTGGAGTTCCCACAAAAGGTTGAAATCTGATGCTGTAGTCAACTCTTCGTTTCTTCAACTTACGCTACCTCATCAACCGAACTTGAACTAGACATGAAATACAAAAACATCCCATAAGCATCTGTAAGTCTGGTTCCTAATTTGTACGTATCTACAGCATCGGGAACCACAACCCCACCGTGCCAGATGCAAGGTGTAGCAGAATAACGAGAATTGAGTTCTTTTTTCAAATAATCTGCCGTACCTCCACAAAAAACTATTTCATCAACATCGCGGGGAACTACGTTATTTAACCAAGATATTAACGTTGCGATATAAAGATTTTTCGCTTCTTTCATTGCCTTTACCAGCGCTGCTACTTCCTCATTGCGAGCTGCAACTGTAGTGCTACGAGTTAACTTATACAAAGGGGTTGGATTGATATCGTACCCACTGGCAATTATAGTTCTACATAAATCAGATTCCGACAACCCGCTGGTTTTAGTCATAACGGTTTCTATCATCCGCACCATACCTAAATCCGAAGTTTTACCGCTGTCTAATGCTCCCCGATAGCTTACTAAAACTGAAGCATTGCGATATCCAATCATGATAATTGCGCTTTTGCGCTGCCCAATTTCTACTCCTACTCGCTTGGAATGAAGTAAAAATACTCCCGCACCTTCTGGATAACAATTAAATCTTCCTAACTCCAGTGACATATTTCCTGAAGGAGTTTCAAAGCTTGTAAGAAGGGAGCGCAAAATATGTTCAAATTTCTTTCTGGATTCATATTCGCTAGCTGGAAGCAATACAGCCAAATCAAATTTAAAACAACTACCCAGTTTTAATTTTTGCGCTAAAACCCAAACACTTGCCAAAACTTTGTACAAACCTCGTTCATACTTAAGCTCTTTTAATCCAGCATTAGCATAAAAGCGCGATGCAGCTAAATATCCAACCGCTGCATACTTTCCACCAAATCCCACCCAAGCAGCATTTGTAGGTTCGCATATTCCTAAATTATTTTGCGATAAGTCATCAATCGCAGCTTTAGGTACTGCGATTACTTCCGGTTCCATAAATAAACTCCCAGGTTTACCGTCAGCGCTTGCATAAATTGCTTTTAAACCACTACCACCAATGTCAGCCGCGAGAGTTAATTGAACCGGAGTACTATTTTTTTGTACTGTTTTTCGATTATTTTTACCCATGTTTTATGAAGAAGAAATTGTGAGTAAATATTGAGTAATAGTGAGTAAGCTGTGAGGGATAAATGAGGGATTGATAATTTTATCTAATACCATTTTTTGAATAAATTACCTCCTATATTCCTCACCAAATACTCGTTACATAGTTTTTGATAACTACTTCATTGTACAATTCTTATAGCAATGCTTTGAGGTTTTATTCGGTCGTCTTTGTGGCTCTGAATACAGCGTAATTGTGTTGGAATAAAATAATTAAATCATTTAGCTCGGTTTATTGCGCTCCAAATATATTCCAGCCTGTTGATAAGTTCATTTGTAAACACACTACACAATTTTTTTATTTACGGCTTGAATAATTATTGCGCTGAAATTAAACCCCAGTTTTCGTTCAATTAATTTCTTTCAAGCGTCTTACTAGAATCGGTATTAACAATGCTTATCACTCCAAATAATAAATCAATCTCGTTTGATTTGTAGTTAGCAATTTTAATTTTCAACATTTTTGATTCTTGATAACTTTAACAATCTTTCTATTTAGTAACTAATGAGGAGTAGAAGCGGCAATCTAGCAATAGGAAGATTATTTTTTCTCGCATTTACAGCAAAAACCTATCGTATTAAAAATTATTTTTGGGTTAAATAGAATAAATATTGAATAAAACACTGTAGCTATTGCTATGAATAAATCTTAAGCATATAAAGGCAGAAAAAATTTTGTGTATAATTACATTAATTTAAAACAGTAAATGCTAAAAATAGTACATAAGCTTTGCTGCGAAATCAGATTAATTAGAAGGAAATACATAGAGTATATGTAACTTATAAATGTAGTCTTAAATTCATACGTAAGCTGATAAGCTTGCTTTAAAGGTAAAATTTAGTTGCATCTACTGCGTAAATTCAAAAACTTTGCTTCCGAATAACGTATTATTTTATGAGGTGACATAATGTTTGCTGTTGTCACGCCCAAAGAAATTCATTTACCCCCTGGAACGGTTTTAAAATTACCCGGTAGTTGGGATGAGTATCAATCCCTATCCGTACAGCTAGGGGACCGTTCTTCTCCCCGCATCAAATATCGACCCGGAGAAATTATGTTGATGGCACCGCTACCAGAACACGGACGTAAAGCGAGCTTAATTGCTGATGTGGTCAAAGTTTTGCTCGATTATCTAGAGCAGGAATATGAGTCATTTACTCCAATTACAATGGAGTTATCTTCCATAAGCGGTATTGAGCCGGATTACTGCTTTTATATTGATAATTGGATGGCGATCGCCGGAAAAAATAGAATTGATTGGAGTGTTGAACCACCACCGGATTTAGCTATCGAAGTAGACGTAACAAGCTATACGGATATCAATGATTATCTACCCTACCGCGTACCGGAAGTTTGGTTATTTAAAAAGAACCAGCTTAAAATTTACGGTTTGGAAGATGATAAATATGTTGAAAAAACTAACAGCCGTTATTTCCCAAATATCAATATTTTAGAAATTGTAAACGAATGTTTCCGAATTGCTTACGAGCGAAATACTAGCGCTGCAATTCGAGATTTGAGACGCAAATTGGATTCGTAAGAAGGTAAAAACTATAAATAAAAAATAATAAAAAGCGATGATACCGCTAGCCGTCTGTAAAATCCAGAAAATCAAAAGCTGGGGAATGCTCAAAGGCAATGAAGCCCATACTGCAAGAGAAAGAGATACCCCTAATGCAAACTCAGAAGTAACCAATATACGAATTATTGGCGATTCTTCCAATCTAGATTTAGCAACTTTAGTAAGACACGCAATCGGTTCGCAAAAAATTCGTTCAAATGCTGTTCTTGCAGTAGAAATGTTGCTCAGTGCAAGTGCTTCCTATTTCCGTCCCAATGCACTTCAAGAAGCAGGAACTTATGAAAAACAGCGTTTAGACAACTTTGTGGAAGCGTCTGTTGATTGGTTGTATTCTTCTTGGGAAAACCGAGTAGTTAGAGCAGAGTTACATCTTGATGAAATTACACCTCATATTCACGCTTATATCGTTCCGTTAGACGATAAAGGTAAACTTAACTGTCGGGGATTGTTTGGTGGAAAAATGAAATTATCCGAATTGCAAGACAGTTTTGGAAGGGCTGTCGAACATTTAGGTATCTCTCGCGGGATTAAAGGTAGCAAAGCAACTTACACCACGCTCAAAAAATACTATGCTGCGGTAAATCAAGATTCCCAACTTATAAATTTAGAATGCTTTCTTCCGAAAAATAGGGTGTCTGAAACAAGCGAAGAGTATCGACAGCGAATAATTCAAATTTTGAATCCAGAGTTTGAAATAATTAATTACCAGCTCAATCAACGTTCTCGCTTGCTCAAGCAATTTAACGAGTTAAAACGAACTGCAATACAAAACGAAAAACTTCGCCAAAAATTAGAGTCAGAATTACGAATCCTCAAAACAACTATTGAACGTGAAGAATTGCCTTTAGGCTTGGTTGCTTATGAATTAGGGATAAATTTAGATAACCAATGGTTGTCCAAAGCCAACGCTATCGACTTAGTGATGCGAGTCAATCAGTGCAAATTTGATGATGCACTTATCTGGTTACGCGACAAATTCGGAGAGGAGCAGATGCTAGCTGCGGTAACTAATCAAGTAGCTAGTAGAGCTTTAAATATTTCACATCAATATCCGACAAAAGTATTCGTACCACCAGTACCCGATAAAAGTCTTTGGAAAGAAGTTGAGAAATATTTCCAAAACCATTACTGTATTCCCCACAAATTGACACAAACACTTAATCAGCGTGGTTTGCTATATGCAGATAGTAATAGTAACGCCGTATTTTTGGCACGAAATCTTTCTTTTGAAACTACCGGAGCTTATCTATGCTCATTGAAAAATACCGCGAATGCTTTTAGTTTATATCCTGGAAGTAAACGTTCTGGTGGTTGGTTTCATCTGAGTATGGGAAGAAGCTCTGATAATCCTGTAACAGCAGCAATGTTAACTGCTTCGCCAATTGAATCGTTATCTCTAGCGATATTAAACGCTCCTCATACAGACAGAACTCTTTATTTATCCATTGACCAAATTTATTCAAATAGTCTTCTAGAACAGCACATCCCTATACCTGTGCAATTTCTACAAAATGTACCGAATGTAGTTATTACTATCCCCAATAAAAATGTAGCAGCCATTCAAAAGCTTTTACCTCATTCAACCAAATTACAGCCAAGAACTACTTGGAATAAAGAATTACAACAACGTCTAGGAGTTAAAAACTATGCCACGTTGGAATAGAGAGCGCATTCACTGACCCCGGACTAAAGTCACGGGGATTGTAAAGAGCAAACTTTACGTAGCAGTGCAATAGCCCAAGAGACTAATCCTGATACGCACCTCCAAGTGCTTCTCCAGCTTGGATTATTTGCAAGGTTATTTGTTTAGCCGTTGGGTAGAGCCAAGACATTTTGGATTAGTTGGGCGAGGAGACTAATTACTTAGACTCGGAGGGTTATACCATGCAACGAGTACCAGTTATTAATAAAGAGGGATACCCCCTGATGCCAACAAAACCAAGTAGGGCGAGGCGTTGGCTAAAAAGCGGTAAAGCTGTTATCTGGAAAAACAAGCTTAATGTGTTCGCAATCCAATTAACAGTAGATGCTGCCAAAGGCGATACACAGCCCTTAGTGGTTGGTATCGACCCCGGTAAGCTATATACCGTGCGATTCGTTGGCTAGAGATTATGAGATGAAATGCCCATAAGGGATTAGCCGCTTGGGAAAGGAAAGAACATATGTTCTTATCAGAACCTTGACAACTTAACAACCATGAGGGTGCAAGTCCCTCCCTGTAGGTACAACGGTGACGACACACAGCGCCCTTTATAAAGGGAGTTTCCCTACCCCGGAGACTAGCTATCAATGGAGGTAAAGCGGGAGTGAAAGCGATAATTAGCTGGAAATCCGATTCGGTTATATCGCAAGTTAGAGCTTATGGGTAGTAATCGTCAAAAAAGACGACATATCGAATGGTGCGTTTGAATCATCGTCAGCTTAAACCAGCAAAAACGGATTGATTAGCTGGAGACAAAATGTCAAAGGATAGAGGGTTAGCAGCCAGTAAACTGACTAACAAGTACCCCCACTAAACCCGGTGAACCAGTACCAGCCCTAAAAGTTCAAAGAAAGGTTTAACCAAAAGCGTTAAACAAATGGTTGTTAGGAACGAAGTAACCCATCTCTCGGTTCTCATATGGTCGATTATGAGTAGGTGCTAACCATATACCAGTTTTGGGAAGGATTGAATCAGAAGCAAACGCCTGGAGTAATGTCCAGGACAAGCTGACGGATTCACGATTAAGTGGATAAGTAAAGTTGTAAGTAGTAATAAATATGTCTAATACACGAGAAAACTCGATGGTAGAATGGAAGAACATCAACTGGCGTAAAGTTGAGAGAGTAGTCTTCAAGTTACAAAAACGAATTTACAGAGCTTCTGAACGTGGTGACGTTAAAACTGTCCGCAAACTCCAAAAGACTCTGATGAAGTCTTGGTATGCAAAGCTACTAGCCGTTAGAAAGGTAACTCAGGACAATAAAGGACGGAAAACTGCTGGAATTGATGGGAAGAAATCTTATACACCCCGGCAAAGACTCCAACTTGTTAATGAACTGAGGCTAAGTTCAAAGGCGAAACCGACAAGAAGGGTATGGATACCTAAACCCGGAAAATCGGAAAAAAGACCTTTAGGCATTCCTACTATCTACGATAGAGCTTTACAAACAAGCGTAAAAATGGCTTTGGAGCCAGAATGGGAAGCTAAGTTTGAACCAAATAGCTATGGTTTTCGTCCCGGACGCTCATGCCATGATGCTATCGAAGCAATTTACACTGCGGTTAATCAGAAGTCAAAATACGTTCTGGATGCCGATATCGCAGGATGCTTTGATAACATCAATCATGAAGCACTAATGAGAAAAGTCAATACTTTTCCAACATTACAACGACAAATCAATGCATGGTTGAGAGCAGGAGTTATAGATTGGAGTGGATACGCCAATCGAGCTAAAGGCTTCAGTGAAACAAACAAAGGCACACCACAGGGAGGCACTCTAAGCCCTCTATTAGCAAATATCGCACTACATGGAATGGAAAACCGAGTTAAACAATTCGCTGATACTCTCCCCACCAGAAACGGTTTTGGTAAAAGAGATAATAGGAAAAGTTTGACTTTAATTAGGTACGCTGACGACTTTGTGGTCATTCACGAAAACCTAGAAGTTATCCAAAAATGTAAGGCAATTGTCGCTGACTGGCTCAAAGACATCGGATTAGAACTTAAACCAAGCAAAACCAAGATATCACATACACTCATTGTTCAAGAAGGAAATAGTGGTTTTGATTTCTTAGGTTTCAACATTAGGCAATATCAAGTCGGGAAACACAATTCCGGCAAACGGTCAAATGGTGAAAAACTTGGTTTCAAGACTATCATCAAACCCAGCGCCAAAAGTATTCAAAACCATTATCGTAACATTGCGAGCATAATCGACCAACACTCCAATGCTCCTCAAGCAGCATTAATTTCCCGGCTTAATCCGGTAATAAGAGGTTGGGCGAATTACTTCTCTACAGTATGTAGTCAAGAAAAGTACTCGCTGTTAGATAATTTAATGTGGAAGAAACTGTGGGCTTGGGCAAAATATCGTTGTCCTGGAACAGGAAGAAGAAAGATTGTCAACAAATATTGGGGGACAATCGAAGGAGATAATTGGGTCTTTTTGTGTAAACAAGATAAATATATTTTGTCATTAGAGAAGTATTCCAAAACGGAAATACAACGACACATTAAAGTGAAAGATATCTCCTCTCCTTACAACGGAAACACAATATTTTGGAGTACTAGAAGAGGTCGTAGTCCTGAAATGCCAGCAAAAATCACTAGATTATTGAAGGCACAAAAAGGAAAATGTAATCACTGCGGATTGTACTTCCGAGAAGAAGACGAAATGGAAGTTGACCATATTATCCCGAAGAAAAAAGGAGGTTCCAACAAAAAGGATAATCTGCAACTTCTACATAAGCACTGCCACGATACCAAAACCGCTAATGACGGTTCTTTGGATAGAAGTACCCATGACAAAGGGCTACCTAATCGAGGAGCGGAATGAGGGGAAACTTTCACGTTCCGTTTTGTAGGAGAGTTGAGGTTGGTGACAACCTCTTCGACTCCATCGGGATAGCAATTCAATCTAGAAATTGTACCCACTGGTTGGGGCATCTTTACTTACCTTTTCAAAAAATAAAAGACAGGATGGAGCAGCGTCGCATGATGCGACGAGGAAGAAGAGGTAGACGGATTAACCGCAAAGTTCCTTTCTGCCAACGCGCACACCGTCAAGCACGTTTTGATAATCGTCGTCAGTGCAAAATACCGCCATCAATCAAGGCTAACCGCAATCTTGAATACCGTGTACTTGAGGTGTTAAGCAATATTTTCCCGCTACTGGAAGTTGTCATAGAAACAATTAAAGCACGGGGAGATAAAGCATTTAGTCCTGTAATGGTTGCTCAAAAATGGCAGCTTAATCGACTCAGTAAAGATTACATGGTGCAGGTTAAAGAAGGTTGGGAAACTGCACAACTGAGAACTCTGCTAGGACTTAAAAAGCAGAAAACCAATAAATCAGACGCGGTAATTGAAACTCACGCGGTTGATGGTATTGCCCTTGCCTGTAGCGAGTTCGTTAAGTATCAAATAACCAGTCTTAACTCTAGAGCCTGGGTTGGTGAAGTCAATATTACGCCATGTCCATTAACTGTTATTCGCCGTCCGCCAATATCTCGTAGACAGTTACATTTAATGGTTCCCAGCATTGGCAATAAACGCCGTAAATATGGCGGTACAGTTACCCGTCACGGCTTGAGAAAAGGTGACTTTGTAGAGGCTACACTTGGCAAGAAAACTGTTAGAGGTTGGGTAAGCGGTGATACCAAAACACAAGTTTCTGTATCTGATGCTAACTGGAAGCGGTTAGGACAGTTCAGTAAAAACAAAGTTCGGTTAATTCAACGTTCAATCGGCTTAATAGCCACGCAGCAATAAATTACTGCGTGGCGTTTTTCCTCCCAGGTTTACAAAACCTGGGTTTCCAAACTACCGCGAGGTTTTTATGAATGAAATACCGCCATTTCAACAAAATCAAAATAAAAAACATCAAGCTAATTGCAAGAATGCACAAAAATCTTTTCAAACAGCAATTTCTCTTGATTCTGAAATCGCTTTAGGCTATGAAGGGCGAGGTATGAGTCTAATTTGTCAGAAAAATATAGCGGAAGGTAAAAAATCTCTTCGCCATGCTAAAACCCTTTATTTACAGCAAGGTAAAAAGCAAGAAGCTAAAAATATAGATTTAATTTTGAAATATACGAATAATTAAGGTTTTACTATGATAACGGTCAGTAGCTATTGATTATTGAATAGCTATTGACCGTGGTTTTAATTTTTATCACATCAAACTTGTGTCAAAATAGGTCAAAAAATATTTATTTTACAAGTAAAAATATAGATAATAAATCGAAATATAGTATTTAAATTTTTGTGTAGTATTAGTTTATTCATATTAACTTAAGCTACAGTTAAGTCAGCGTTTAATAGCTTATCAAAAGCTAATTATTTATGGTTGGTACTGCTCCCAACGATAAATATAAAATCAACAAAATTTGAAATAATATAAACGGGTGTATCTACTAAAAACAGGGAGAGAAAATAACAATCTAGTTATTATACTAGGCTGTGGAAACGATTAGATGGAAGAACACTAGAAGTATTTGTTCTCATTAATTCTCACAAATTATGAATCTATCTAATACTCTTAAACCAGTAGAAACTAACCGTTCGCAAAGAATTGTTTATCCAAATAGTAATTTAAAAATACCAAACACTACTTTATCTAGGTGGCGATGGAGACATCATTATTGGGCGACTTATCGACTTCCAGATGGTACGAAAGTAATGAGCGCTCGTCAAACGGCACGATTAGTTGGACAATTACAAGGGGATGTTATAGATTTTGTGCAATCCAATAATTTAGAAACAATAGATGTCAGAATTCCTTCAAAAGTTGTGATTAATGCAGTAACTTTACCTGCAATCGCAACTTATTTACGGCATCTTCTCGAAGCAGGTAAATTAAAGCATCATCGATTATCTTTATGTCGTGAAGAATGGGAAGATTTTATAGAGGGATTAAATTTTAAATCACAGAAAGACTTTGTTTTACCAAATCCCTGCTTTTTTAAAAGTAGTTCTTTAGTAAAAAGAGCAAATCCAATTCAAATTCAACTTGATGATGAGATTAATTTGGAAGTTTTGGTGTTAGCAACTGGAGAATATCAGATTTCATATGCACAGGGATTGAAGTGTATTGAAATGAATTATGACTGGTTGATGGACAATTCACCTAAAAAAGCCAGAATGCTTTCTAAAATGAAGATATCTCACCAAGCTATCGAATGTCGATTTATTACCGAACTTGGAGTAGTACAAGTGCATACTTTTAGTTGTAATGATTGGCTCAGAATATGGGAATATTTTGCAAAGAAGAACAATAAAACTGCTATTAAGGTTTTGAAAGCTTGTGCGGAAGAGAATATTCCGACGAGGGTTGAGAAGGTTCTGTTTAGTGGTTTTTAATGTTTTGTTTTTCAGAGACAAAATATCAGCCACATTATTTTGACGATAATTCATGCACCGAAAATATTTACATGATTCAAAAATTTGCGTAAATCAACTTATTAGATAATAATGTCGTCGAACTGTGTAACGTGAATTGCTTGCATTGTCATCTTTATTCCTCCATTTATTACAAATACAATCTCAATAATTTAATTAACTAAACTTTGCTTGTTTCTAGTTTTGAAGCTTGTAGAAATGTCGGAGCAAGCCTTGCATAATCTCCGCCGAATTGATGCGTACCGATATTGTGTAGCAAAATACCCATTTGTTCTATACCACGGGCATTCTTCAGCGCACCTGTATCAAAGGGTTCAAAACCTGCATCTCTTACCAGTTGAAAGACAACTTCTTTTGCCGCGTCATCATCACCAGCTACGAAAACTGCTGGTTTAACCGGATTATTAGACCACTGATTACTATCTAAGACAGTCGAGGGCATGGTACTAAATGCCTTGACTACACGAGCTTTGGGCAAACATTTTTGCAGCTCTTCAGAAGTCGAACTAGATTGCATAAACTCTAAATCGTGATAGTGTTCAAACTGTTCGCTGACCTTGAGGGGATTCATAGTATCGATAACAATCTTGCCTTCTAAATCCCCTACTTGAGCTAAAATATTATCCAAATTGAGCCAATAGACAGAAAATAATACTGCTTCGCCAAAATCTGCTACTTGCTTGAGCGTACCCCGATTTGCTGCTGCTACTTCTAGCATAAATTTATCAAGTTTTTCTTGATTCCCCTGTTTGGTAAGCATCAGTTCGTGTCCTGCATCATACCAAGGTTTAGCTAAAGTACGACCGATGTTACCTGCGTTAAGAATACCAATTTTCATGATGTTTGCTCCTTTTGGTTTTAAAGTAATAGTGATTAAATAGAAACGTCTGGTCTAAGCTGCTTTACGTGCTAGTGCAACACCAGCAGTATTTTCGTAAAATTGACCACCCCCAATCAGACCATCTCGCATATCGAAACGAGCAATCCAATCACTATCGGCAATCTTTCCGGTTTGACGATGGCGAAAGGTAAAGTGACCTTCTACAAAAACACACTCACCAGCATCGCTGTAGCGCTTTGGTTCAAATTCAAGTGCTTCAAATTCTGAAAACAAAAGTGTAGTCAATCTGATGTAGCCTTCTTTACCTTTATGGGTGCAACCAGCCCAAGGAATTGCTTCTCGCAGAATCTCATTACCACCACTACCGACAATCCACTTAAAGTTAGGTTGAGCGTAGGATTGAAAAGCACGGTCAAAATCACCTGCATATTGTGCTTCTAGAAACTTTTGTACTGTTTGAATGTTGGTTAATGTTTTCATCTTAATTTCTCCGTAAGTTTGTATCGTCTTAGTAAGCAATTTGCATTATGGTTGTTGTTGGTGGTTCAGCTAGAACTTCCTTTAATACCACCAATCCAGCTTTGAAATATTCGGTTTGTTCGTGGAAATCAACAGCATCAATTGAATTCCAACGGTCGTAAAGATAGAAAATAGTTGAATCGTTAGCATCACGATTGACGTGATAGGTAATATTTCCTGCTTCCTGACGCGATTTCTCTACAACAGTTTGCATTGCTGCTTCCAAACGGTCACCTGCTGCTTTGTCTTTGACACGAACGGTGGTAAGTAAAGCAAAGGGCTGCCAAATGATTATCTAATGTTGACTGTAATCTTTGTTGGAGAGTTTGTTGTCCGCTCATTTCTAGACCTCTTTTTCTTTAAATTCTTTTAATTGGAATGTTGTTTTTGCATCCATGACTAAACTTTATCTAGTTTTCTTGGATTGATAAATACCCAAAATTGCAATAGACTGTTGACTATGAAATCAACAATCGACCTCGAATCCCTCGAAATTTTCCGCGCTGTTATTGATGCTGGGAGCTTTACCGCAGCAGGTGAGATGCTTGATAAAGACAAAGCGCACGTTAGCCGAGTCGTTAGTCGCTTAGAAAAACGCTTGGGTGTACAGCTCCTGAAACGCTCAACCCGAAGCTTAAGCATCACTGAAATCGGTCGCGACTTGTACGAGCGAGCTTGTGGCATTTTAAATGCATTGGAAGAGACACAAGCCTGCATTGCTCAAGCTCATGGAGAACCTCGCGGACTGCTTAAAGTAACCGCAGGAACGGAGTTTGGGTTAATGCGAGTCAATTGTTGGATATCGGAATATCTCAAACGATATCCCCAAGTGCAGGTGGAAGCAGATTTTTCTAATCGTATAGTAGATGTGATTCACGAAGGTATTGATGTTGCGATTCGGGTAGGACCATTAGTGGATTCGGAGTTATCTGTTCGTCCTTTGGGCTACATTCGCTATGGTTTGTACGCGAGTTGTGCCTACGCTCATGCGCGGGGAGAACCTGAATCTTTACAAGCTTTATCAGAACATTCACTGATTATGTTTTCTCCCAGGGGTAAACCTGTCTGGTCATTAGTGAATGGTAAACAAAGGCAGGAGATTACTGGGGAAGCGCTATGTATAATTAACAATAATTTGGCAGTTAGAGATTTAGCAGCAGACGGACTAGGTATTGCTTTGTTACCGCATTTTCAGGCAGCACCATTAGTTTCCCAAGGAAGATTGACTCAAATACTCAAAGATTGGGAAAGAGTACCCGTACCCGTGTCAGCAATTTTTACCTCTAGTCGTTACATGACACCCAAAGTCAGAGCGTTTGTTAATTTAGCTGTAGCGGATTTCAAAGCATCTTCGGAAATACGCACACCCGCTTCACACGGGTGTGCGCGGAGCCGCACTCAAATTAAAATTAAGCAATAGGTTTCACTTCCGGTTGAATTAGTTGAAAACAGGTCATATGGTCGTGACCTTCAGCTACTAATTTGACAATCAAGCTACCCATAGCTTCAAGCTGACGAGCAAATTCTATGTCACCAAGATCGACTGGTTCGCTGCCTACTTCCTCGATAAGTGATGCCGCTTTTTTTCGTGCAGCAGCGTTACCACCACAAAACGGTGTGGTATGTTGACGACCGTCCATCATGATTGGCGCAGGGGATGCCCATAGCTTGGTGGGACATAGGTTGAACGCTTTGATAACATGAGCTTTGGGAGCTTCAGCAGCAATTGCCTCAGCGAGTGACTTGCCATCGTAAGTAGCGACAGTATAAATACCTTGGGAAAACCCTGGTACGGGATTAGTCATATCGAAAATAATTTTGTCAGCAAAAGCATCAGAACCTCCTGAAGCAGCAATAGTTTCAATAGCTACTTGGTGTGGTGTGGCAAGAGAACTACTACTTCTGCCTCAGCAACCGCCTGCGTTTGGCTAGCAGCAATAGCTCCGTGCCCGAGAGTTTTTGCAAAAGCTGATGCTTTGTCGAAATCTTTACCGCTAATAATCAGGTCGTGATTGGCTACCCATTTTCCTGCAAGCGCACCAGCCATGCTACCGTAACCAATAAATGCAATTTTCATCTTGTTTTCTCCCGTTTCAATTATAATTTTTTATCAAATTATGCTTTTGCAGTCGTTCTAAAAGCATGAAGCTTTACGAATGCTTGTTCGGGAGTTAACCTGACATTCCAAAGTGGACTGCCTGGGTCGAGAGATTTTGATTCTGCTACAGTTCCAACTTTGAAGGGAATCAAGCCCGAATCTTCGATAAGCTGTCTGACTACTTGCTCGTCCTTCTCTTCATCTACAGCGTAGGTCATAACAAGGCTTGGTTCTAGAACATTACTATATTGCTCTACATACCCAGTCCACAATGTAGTAAAAGCTTTGGCAATACGAGCGTTGGGAATTTTCTGCTGCATTATTACACCAGCAACTTCATTTTCTCCAATAAGTTGCTTCAAATTGCCATTTTCATCGCTATAAAGCGGATTGGTTGTATCAATTACGAGTTTGTCGTCAAGGTGATTTGTCATCTGGGCGATTGCCGAGTCAACCGTGCGGTAATTTACGGCTAGAATGATAACTTCGCCAAATGCTGCTGCTTGGGTAACTGCGCCTATTTGATAATTACCAGCCTCAATATTCTCAGGATTGCGAGACGATAACATCACCTCATGACCTGCTCTTTTAAATAATTCTCCGTATGTTTTACCAATTGCTCCTGCACCAATTATGCCAATTTTCATCTTGTTTCTCCTTTTTTATTTCATTAATTGATTGAATTGTGCGATCGCTATATCTTGAGTAAAATTTTGCCCATGTTGTTACGGTCTTCTATAAGCTGATGGGCTGCTATAGCATCTTCTAGAGGAAATATCTGAGAAATTTGGGGCTTGAGCCATTCTTCCCTAATAGCTTGCCAAACTGCATTAGCTCTCATAATTCTTTCTTCACGATTAGCAATATAATCAAATAAATCTGCACCATGAAGAGTTCGAGAACGATAAAGTAAATCGAAAGGATTGATATTGTCTGGCATACCACCAGCAATTCCATAGGTAACAATATGTCCCCGTGTCGCAACCGCTTCAAAGTCACCTGGCAAAGTTGTTTTACCTACTCCGTCTATGATTAAATCTGCACCTTTACCATTAGTAAGTTTTTTGACTCGCTCGACAAAATTTTCTTGGGTATAGTTAATAATCTCTGAAGCCCCTAATGCCAATGCTCTCTGTGCTTTATGCTCGCTAGATGCAGTACCGATAACAAATGCACCTAGATATTTTGCCCACTGTACAAGATTTAACCCCATTCCCCCTGCTGCTGCATGAACTAAGACAGTTTTTCCAGGCTCAAGCCGCACAAAATCGTTCATCATATAGTGAGTTGTTAAACCCTGGGCTGTCATAGCTGCTGCCGTCTCAAAAGAGATATCATCGGGAAGAGGAATGAGTTTCCAAGCCGCAATGGGAATGTATTCAGCATATGCACGGTCTAAACCAGCCTCTTCTTCCTGCATAAAGCTAACGCGATCGCCTACTTTTACTTCGGTTACACCTTCTCCAATAGCAATCACTTCACCAGCCCCTTCAGGTCCAGGAATAAAGGGAGTAGGAACAGGTGGATTGGGATACCAACCGCGACGCATCGCTACATCGATAAAATTTACTCCTGCATAGTGGATTTTAACTAAAGCTTGTCCTGGCTTTGGTTGGGGAATTTCTGTTTCGATTAATTTAAGAACTTCTGCTGCACCGTGTTCGGTTGCTTGAATGGTTTTCATAGTTATATTGCTCCGTAACGTCAATAATTTAAAATTTTGCTGTAGCGCGAGAATGAATCGGATTGCACTGCTTAATCAAATTTGTTAGCTTCTAAACCGCGAATAATCGGTTCTGGAGTAAAGTTCTGGGGATAGTGCATTCCCCGTTCGCGAATCAAATACATAGTCAAATCCATCGTGTGGTCTGCGACCCAAAAGCGCGTTACCTGCCCATCAGTAATCCACAGGATGAAATACTCAATTGAAGTGCCGATTCTGCCAGTAGGTTCTAACCCAAAAAATTCCTTGTCATGCTTCCAATTTAAATTGACAGCAATGGTAGCGCGATTTACACCGTAAATTTCGTCTACCAAATCCAATCGAGGTCGAAATCCAGATTGGAATTGAGCAGCCCAATTTTTGAGTGCTTCTCTACCAATCAATGGCATTGTGCCAACAGTGCTACGTACTTCCACATCAGGAGCAATTACTTCATCCCAAAGACCAAGATTGCGCTCGTTAAAACCCTTGTAAATTTGGCGACCGATGCGTTCGGATTGAGCAATAGCATCAACAACTTCTTGTGAATTCATAATTTTTATTTCCTTTTCTTTGTTTCTAAATACAGAATAATCTTTGAATAAAGTAAGATAAATAGGCTAAAAGTTATTTTATTATTTACTATTAGTTACTAATAAGAAATGAAAAGCCTGAGTAATATCAAAACCTTTGTCCGAGTTGCCCAAACCAAAAGCTTTATCGAAGCAGCTAATATATTAAGTCTTTCTCCTCCAGCTACTAGTAAAGCAGTCGCGAAGTTGGAAGAAGAGTTAGGAGTTAAACTACTACACCGAACTACCCGCAGCGTCAGTTTGACTAATGAAGGAGAAAGATTTTATGAAGTAGCTCAAAGACTTTTAGAAGAAATGGATGACTTAGTTCAAGAGTTAAAAGATACGAAAACAGAACCCAGCGGACGACTAAAAGTTAGTATGTCTGCTGCCTATGGCAGAATGTGGGGAACAATTTTATTAACTCAGTTTTTACAAGCTTATCCTCAAATATCCGTTGACCTTTCTCTTGATGATAGAGACGTTGATTTAGCTGCTGAAGGTTTTGATGTAGTAATTCGCGTTGGAGAATTAGCTGATAGCGCTAATTTAATTGCCAGAAGGTTATTTCTTGACCCTTTAATTACCTGTGCGACTCCTGAATATTTAGAACACTATGGAAGACCGCAACATCCGGAGGAATTAGCTCAATACAACTGCTTAAATTTCCGCAATCGCAAAACGGGTCGTCTGGTACCTTGGTTTTTTACTATTGATGAACAAATTGAACGCAGAAATTTCACGGGTACGCTAACTATTGATGATGGGGAAGCCGTAGGTCAAGCTGCTATGTTAGGTATGGGTATTAGTCAAATGCCTGGTTTTATGGCTATAAACGCTTTAACTGAGGGTAAATTAGAAGAAGTTTTAGCTGATTATAGACCGGACGAAGTGCCTTTTACAGCGCTTTATTTAGAACGACGACTAGTTTCACCACGGATTCAGGCTTTTATTGATTTTATGGTTCTTAAGGGTGCTGTTTGGGCTGCTCGATGATTGATTCGCCACTTTTTAATGCCAAAAGCCCTGCTGACGGACTATAAGAGCGTGGATTGTATTCCCTGGCTCAATAAGACAACATTAGCAGTCGGAGCAAAATAATTTAATATTTTAATAACTACAGGTTTATTCCCAACAACTGCAATATTGCCTTTATTGGTGCCTTTTGTGCCTCCAACATCTGCACCTGGGATAATAACCTTTTTGGAATATAAGTACTTTTAGAAATTGTTTTTTCACCACCTTTTAGCTGCCAGTCATACCAAGCCTGCTGGTACTGTTTACCATTTTTCTTAGTAACTATTCGCATCTGAATTCTGCCAGTACCGTCACCTTTACATCGGCGAATGTTTAAAGATGGCTGATAATATCTGATTGATTGACTTTCTAACTTTATAAGGATAGAAATATCTGAGACTTGAAACCAAGCAATCTGAACATTACCTACATTTCCTAATTCTCTACACCGCTCATGACGAAACCATCTGCGATTAAGATTTACTGTTGAACCAATGTAGAGAATTTGTTTATTGTCACTGATTGCAAAGTAAATAGCTGGACATTTAGGTAAAGCTCTATTCCAACCTAACGGCAATGAGGGAAGCTTGAATGGGTCTATAATATTCATTTTGAAAAGGATTTTCAATACAGTATTTTAAATAGTTATCGAGAATTAAAACATCGATAAACTATATATTTATTTTACTATAAATAGCCTATAAATAATTTATATTTATTTCAATGAATATAAATTATTGACGACTTAAATCAATCTTATTTTGGATATTAATTAACAGTAATTCTATTCTTAAAACGCGCCACATCTTAGTTATAAGCTAGCAATTATAATATTTATTTCAATGGAACCTTCGCCTCATTTAATTAGTCGCTCTCATAGTATAGTGTTGCACTGCGGGTATATGTTTCCCTTCATCCGCGCAAGGGTCAAGAGTAATTTGTCCCAACACCTGAATAACAAGCTCAGATATATGAGGTGGAGTGTACCATTCGTCTGATGAAAATGATTTACTAGTTGCTCCCTGTTCCCTACCCCCTGCATTAGATTTTAAATAATCTTCTGATGGAATAGGAATAGTTGTTTCCTTAGCCTCTATTAATTCTGCTATTTCACAATTGGATAAGAGAGCATCAACAGAGATATTAAATAGTCCTTGTTTACCTTTAACAGCAAACGGTTCTGTTATTGGTTGAATATTTTTTAACTTCCATGCATAACGTCCAACTTCCCAATCCCCACTCTTTATTTCTGTTTCTGACTGTTCTTTAATAAACGAGCGTGTTATGGGGATGCAATCCACTAAATCACAAATGGCGTTACGCCGAAGGCGTTTAGCTCCGCTAATCGCCTTCCCACATGGAAAATTAATTTCATTCCAAGCGGGTAATTCGACGCTACTGCAAATCTTCCGATACTGTTGATATTGCTTTTTAGTAAGTTTGGCTGTAGAGCAAATTAATAGCTTACCTCTATAGTTGGTTTTCCAGCTTCTAGTCTCATACTTTTTTAGACCCAAAGCAATCAAAGAGCAATAAGGCTGCCACAAACTTATTGCTTTCAAAGAATGATTAGATAAACTAAGGTCAGATTCTTGCTCTCGTTGAATCAAGCTTTGAGGAGTTGAGGTTAATTCTTCTATATCTGCCGATTTGACCGTTACTGATTCAGAAAATTTTGAATCAGATTGTTCAAATAAACTTTTGTTTTGAGGAGCTAAAGTTTCGTCTTCCTCTTTCAAAGCTTTGTTTTGCTCTATTTCAGAAAGACCGTTGGGTTCGTCCCAAGCAGGGTCATAAAAAACTTTATCCCAGTCGCGTTGGCAACCTTGTTTCTCAAAGTCCTGATATAATTCAACGTCAAAAAGAGTTGTCATTTTTATATCCTTCCTTACAAATGAATCTTCTACGAACTGGAAGCAAACACACTTGATTCTTAAATAGAAGCAAAAATAAGAACTATTGAACTATTGCTATGTAGCCGTCAACTATTTAACTTGATATTTTTTAGTTCGGGAATAACAAGCTTTCTTTATTGCACTTAGTCGCAACACGAGGTCACAACCGACTTAATCTGATAGCATTGAATTATTCGCCAAGAATCTCCATTATGAATTACTGACTTATAGAATTATATAATTAAACGGTTAAAAATTATATCTATTATATGAAGATGGATTACAGAAAAGCTTTTATTCAAACACTGAAAAAATTTGGTATTCCTGCAAAATCTTTGGCACTTAGTAGTGGAGTACAAGAATGTCAGATTAGCCAATTTAGGAAAGGTAAAGATTTAATGGCTGAAACTCTTTTTAGCTTGATAGCTGCACTACCAAGTGATGCAAAGATTTATTACTTTTCTCTTTTAAATGGGGAGTCGATGTTAGACGCGGTTGATTTGCGATCGCTAATTGGTTCGATGTCGATTGAGCGCAAGTCTGAGGTATTGAATTTAATTGCTAGCTCCTTGGTAGAAAACGAAGCAAAAACTGAATCTGCTTCGTTAGCACGAGCCGTGTGATAATCAAACGTATAAAAACTTTAATTCTTTTTATTTTGTATTGCATCACCCCAAAAGGAAGTAATAGCAGGAGCAAACACCGACGTATCTTCACTGCTAGCAGGTTGTGCAAAATACTTAGCGCGATTAGTAATAGCCAAAATTCTATCAGTATCCCTGACATACAACGGCACCATAGAGTCCCGTTGTTCCAGTAATTCATTCAAACCAATATTCATTTTAAGCCCTTGGTGAAACAATTTCCGAGCAGCCTTCTCCACCATCCGAGCTAATTCTGCACCAGTACAGTTAACAGTATTATTGAGAATAATTCGCCATTCCTTCTGTGTCAGCACATCACTATCCTTATAGCGCTTATCAAATCTTGCCAAATGCATCATCAAAATTTCCTTACGCTCGTAAGCTTGAGGGAATCCCACATAAAATATTTCATCAAATCTTCCCATCCTAGTTAATTCAGGGGGTAACACATCAATCCTATTGAGAGTAGCAACCACAAACACCGCAGTTTTTTTGTCCTGCAACCAAGTAAGTAAAGTTCCTAAAATCTGTGCAGAATTAGCATCTTCCCCGCCTGTTGATGAGTTAGAAAATAGTTTATCCAACTCATCAAAATAAAGCACTACAGGAGCGCAAGCTTCCACCCGTTTCAAAGTACGCTTCAAATACGTAGCACCACCGCTAACAACGGCTGCGGTATCTACACTGACAAGAGGAAAGCCCAGGATAGAAGCACAAACATTTGCTGCAAGAGTTTTACCAGTTCCGGGTGGTCCCACTAACAAACATCCCTTGGGAAGAGGAATATTTGATTTCCTAGCTTCAGTCGAAAAATCTAGCTTGGCTTGGAGGATGAACTTCTTGAATAAATCCAAACCTCCGAAATCAGGTACGCTTGGCTTTGAAACAAAATTCAAATTCAAAGAACGAAAACGATAAATCTTGTAAGCTAAAAGTTGTTTTAATAAGTCATGAATATTTGTTGTTAACTCAGGACGAATAGCAATTTTTAACCCCAAGCGAATTTCTTCAATAGTTAGACCAGAAGCAGCATTTACTAGGCTCGATATATTAGTTTTCTGTGTCAAACATGGTAATTCTTTTTTGAGATAATCAGCAATATCATTCTCAGAAGGTAATGGATTATATAAAGTCGGAATTAAACTAGCAAGAGTTGAGGGTATTTCAACATTATCAGTGGTCAAAATGATTAGTTTTTTGAAGAAACTATTATTTTCAAGTTCATAGTAGATATTAATGATTTTTGATATGAGTTTGTGAGAAAACAATTTATCTTCTTCTGGCGCAGTATTTCCTAAAGAAAATAAGTTTTCAAAAATAAAAATCCCTTCTCTTTCAGAATCCATTAAAAACTCAAAAACATCAAAAATATCTTGGTCGTACTTACATAAACAACTAGAATGTATAGCAGAAAAATCTATTTCCGAAGCCGAATTACAATTTACTTGTTCCATGCATCCCCAACCAGAATTCCATAAATATATAGGAACATTTTTGGGATAAGCACTGCTTCTTATAATCGAGCTTAAAACACTTAGGCGCTCTCTGGTTGAAGCAGTTACGTTAATTACAGGAACACCAGAATCGATTAATACGTTCAAATATGATAATTCCATTGTTAATTCTTTGTTAAATTGGGTACTAAACTAATTCAAAATCTTGGTTGTTTTTAGATTCAGAAGAAACTAAATTTTGTTGTTTAGGCTGAAGTTTTGGCAGAATTTGCTCAAAATAAGTTAAATCCTTTTGACTCATATTACTTTTGAGCTTTCCCCCATCCTTCTCTAACAGCACACCACGTCCATCTTTGGCTTCAATGTGTACGCGACCTTCTGGACTAGCTGTCCATTTATAAGAAAAAACACCATCTATTTCAACTTCTTTTTCTTGAGCAATAGCATACTGAACTAAAGCTGAGGTTACTGTTTCAACACGAGAAAAATATTGGGCTTCTTGTTTACCTACGGGAGTAAATGTTGTCGGTAGAGGTTCATTTTTCTTAAGAGAATGTTGTAAAGTACTAATGTCTTGAATTTGCGTACTATCTAAATTACCTTGAGAGACTTTTAACCCTAAAGGAGTTGAATGAAACTGCATTAAAAGTTTTCCCGTTGAAGAGTTGGATACTTCATATCTTGAACCTTGACGAGAAATTTGGTAATTACCAGCAGTATATTGGTTGGCTCCAGGTTGCGTTTGGAGATGAAATAAAGTTTTTAAAGATGCAGCACCTTTATGTTGTACAGAATTCGCTTTAAACTCCTGCAATCCTAGTTTAATAGCAGAAGTTACACCTTGAACCACAGTTGAAACATTATTAACAGCTTGCTGCCACCATGAAGTATTTTTTGGTTGCTGTAGTCTTTGAGAGATTAATTCGTGATAAAAGCTTCGCTCTTGTTGCAATGCTTTTAACTCAGTTCTTAACTGTTCAACTTCAGCCAGTAAGATATTTTTTAAAGGACTATCTTCTAAAACTTGAAGTGACTCTTTAACTCGTGTTGAGCCATTAGTAAGCGGTAAATTTGTATCCTCTTTAACTGAATATGAATGATTTTTTGATTCAGTATTTAGAAAATCAACTTCATGAATTTGGTTTAAGTCTTGACGCTCTTCACTATAATTATTTTCTTTAGCGATTTCTGGCCTTTCTTGACTTCTATTTACCGTTTGCTCACCTAATAAATTATTAACAATTACTTTACCATTCTCATTACTCTGTAAAATAACTTGTCCGTCCAATTCTACTTTTTTATTGGTTACTCCTGAAGCAACATCATCAACAGGTGTAGAGCGTAACTGTTGAAGTTCGCTAATTAATTGAGGATTTAAAAGCTGTCCCGATATTCCAGAAATTTCGTCTCTAAATTGATTATTATCTCGTCCGTAAACTAACCTATCACCATCAAATATTTTTAAATCTTGTCGTTGATTATCTCTCGAATTTTTAACATCTAGTAACGTTCGTAATAAAGTTTAAATTATCTGCTCGTAATGCTGTTGAATAGCAGTTGCATCGCCGGAGTTTAAAGTAAATATATCACTCATTGTATGAACTCCTCCTGTTTAGAAATACGGTTGAGTAAAATATGCGAATCCACGTAAAAAATTGCTAATTCTCCATCGAACATCCAAGCTATAAACTGACTCTCCTGATTACTATTTCTCGTACATTCATAGCATCCAAATTTATTAATCCTGCCAGCTAATAAACCATATTGGTCAAAGATTTCTATAACAAAAGGACAGTAACCTGTTTCAAACAATGGTTTTTCAATAGTTTCAGCTAACATATTCTGCCAAGAAGGATACTTTTGTAGAAGCAACGAAATTTCATTACTCCAATTTGTAGAGGAGGCAGGAGGCAGAGGGCAGGAGGCAGAAGGTATAGTACTTGTTTTCTTAGATATATTCATTTATTTAACCTTAAGTAAAAGGCATAATTGATAATTTCTAGTTCTTGTAAAATGAGGTGGTTTAAGTCCCGTTACGACATTGGATTTACAGTTTAGTTTGGATTTAAGGTATTAACATTTGGTTTAAAACTTCTTTCTCTCCTGCCCTCTGCCACCTGCCTCCTGCCTTTATTTAAAACACACTTGCAAGTTCTTGAGGAGAAGGTATAGTTCCGGGTTTTTCGGGTAATGGAAATAATTTTTCTGCCAATTGAACTCTTTCTAAAAACTGATTAGAACGCTCAGAATCACTTACCTTTACAGAATTATTCTCAATCAATCTTTCTCGCACTAAGTCCCATTTATCTTCTGACCAATTCATCTGCTGAATATCTGATAAGGGAACCTTTATTTTCTGCAACAACGGAACATAAGCTTCCGTACCCCTTTGATAAGCTGGGTTAATAATTACCGCTTTACCAGTACCCATTTTGGCAAACTGTGCGGGTTCTAATAAATGTCGTTTTTGATGATGCTCGTTAGTACTACGAGAACCTCCCCCTTTACCCATACTGCGAGATTTGGAATTAAACTGAATTTCCATTTCTCCCAGATAATCGCTGAACAACTTCGCTGATTCCGTATCTTGGGGATTAAATATAAACTTAGTCGCAGTACCCCCAAAGATTGCTCTTGTTAACTCCTTACCGTAAACTTTCTCTAGTTGAGCAATATTCTGATATCCTAAAATCCCTACAAACCCATCTTCCCTATTTTCGTTAAGCCAATTTACTAGTGCTGGTAGATACAAAGTTGGTAATTCGTCCAAAGCCACAATTAAAGGGTCAGAACGCGGTACGGTGCGCGATACATTGCGAGTCACAATCATATGTAAGATAGCCGCAAGTAAGGGACCAACAATATCTCGGTTATTTCTATCCAGCCCAAATACAATCAACTGCTTTCCGTCTAAATTCAACGGTAATGTCGTTTTACCGCAAAAAGCACCTACAAAGTCGCGTTTGAGAAAACGCTGAAACATTCTTTGTGCGGTACCAATAATCGAAACTGCTGTTTTCTCGGAATCCTTAACGCTGATAAGTTGAGAAAGCGGACGAGAAGTCCACACTTTGAGTTTATCTTTAGAAGCAGCTTCCATACGTGCTGCCAAGTTCGGTAAAGATAAAATAGCTTGCGCCATCATCAAATCGCAATACTTATCGTCCCCAGTCAAAGCTTTAACAGCCTTTGTTACCAGTAAAATACCTTCTACCAAACTATCACCAGCTTCTTCAAAAAATTTATCGCTGCTATTGTTGCTGCGGTCAAAATTACGAGAAATAACGTGCGTCAATTGTCCTGCTGCAATAGCGTCTTCTGAGTCTTTTAGTAAATCTAGAGGATTACAAGTTTCGCTTTCAGGAAATCCTGGAGCGAATACTCGTACCTTATAACCGCGTTTCATAGCATAAGCTACAGCTCGTTTAGTTTGCGCGGGGTACTTAAAATCATAAAGACACATTGGAAATCCTTGGTCAAAAGCACTTCTCACTAAGGGGTCTATCACAGAGAAAGTTTTACCAGAACCAGCTGCACCGATAGCAGCAATCCCCCTTTGAACTGATGGTACATATAAGGTTCTATCTGGTTGAGATAACCTATGTAGTTGTTGAGTAAAAGAAGGTTTAGTTTTGATTAAACCAGCATCACGCCAATGTTTTTCAAGCTTGGAAGTAATGAAAGTTGGAGTACCCACATAAAGCGCTACTGAGTTTCGGATTGGCTTGGCAATCTGAAAAGTAGCTTTATGTTTAGCCTTGTTTTTCTCGCGTTTACCTCCCCAGTAACTGGTTGCTACTTTACCTTTATGATTGCGACCGGACAGGAAGTTGAAAATGGCGATCGCCAAAAAACAGCCCATAAGAATTAACCCAGATTCCGACTTAATTAAATCCGCTAGTCTTTCAATCTGTAAAGTTGGTGGTGTCGTAGTTGTCTGTAATCTAATAGTTGTCATTTTTTAGTTTTTCCGATAGGTGTCCAAGTTTCGTGGAAGTGTGTATACCTGCCAAGGTCAAAACAATATTTATTAAGAGATAGCATAGAATTCATGTTTGTTTTTTGAGTAAAAATTAGACAGGGAAAAGGCATAAAAGTATAGTTCTTAACGTGAATAAATTTTTGAGAAGCTGGTAGCTTTGGGTCAGCTATTATCTGTAGAAAACGCTCCCCTTCTGAATGATAAACTTCATATAAACAGCCACCGACACCACATAATTTAGGTGAACGATAATCAAATACAAATAACTCACCACCGCTATCTAATGATATTTTCAGAACTTTGATTGATTTTTTGTCTAACTTAGTTTCTGGAAGAGAAGATTTTACTTGTGCAAGTAGAGGTTGAGGAACTACATCTACAGCATTTTGCCAATTATATTCAAAATCTTTTACTTTTTTATTAGATGATGGTGTTTTCAGCATCCATAATAAAATAGGAGCCGAAATAAAAAACAAAATTATACATGATATTTGAAAACGAATAATCTTGTTATGGAGTTCTTTTTTCATATTAAAGATAATAGTTAATTTTTTTATTTATTATCGATACAATCCATTGCTTCCATCGCTTTTCTATATCCATCTAAAACTGTAATCCCATGTTTATTAACAGAATCACTTTCCGAGGAATTACTAATTTCTGAATCAATTGGAATACTTGCACCGCCAAAATGCATTTGACCGACACGTTCAATTAATCTTTCACCTGTAAATGCTTTGGATGTAGTTGGGTCAATTTGTTTTGATGCATTATTTAATAATTGATTCGTATCGGATGCAATTAAATTCTGTTGTTCTGTAGGTGAAAAATATTGCATCATTTCTTCACCTGTAACTTCTTCACCTTTATCTAATCGAGTAAGAAATTTTGCTCCACCTGATTTACCTTCAATGATTTTTCTCACATCAGGATGGTATGACATAAATTGCATTGCACCGAGAGAGCGACCGCAATTACCCTTACCATCACAAAGATAATTTCCTACAGAGTCGTAATTATCTTGAATATCAGAAAGCCCAGTGCTTAAAGCATCGATATTAGTACCTGATGTATGTCGTTTGTTACAACTACCTTTATTAGGTAATAATAGACTAGATGAATTACTACTCGAAGTTATAGGAGAGTTATTAAAAGTAAATCCGCTACTTTTCAATCTTGTGGGAGTAGAAGTAGAATCTTCTCCACCTCCATTTATCAAACCTAGAAATATAGCGTCTTGTTCTCGATAACTCATAAATGGAACTGGACCGATAAAATAGGGTGTACATCCCAAATCAACAAAATTATTCCGCATACACACCCGAAAGAACAAACCTTGAGACATCATTCCATCTACTTCCGATACATCCCAAACCGCGACCTTAAAAGCATCACCAAATAAATGTCTTCCTGTAGGCTCTTTCCCATTGTTTACCGAACCAAGGATTCCCCTACCACCTTTAACTAACTGATATTTACCGCTAACCCAAGCTTTCCCTTTGACTGACTTAGAACCAGATACCTCTACATGAGCACAATCTTTTCTACAAGGTACGGCGAAACCTTCTTGTTTACTTCCTGAAATAGTCTTTTGTCGTAACTGCTCATCAGTTCCAAAAGCAACATCAACTATTCCGACTTCCCCACCTATAGTGTTAATGGGATTGGGGAATTGGGAGAAAGGAACCGAATCTAATCCTGGAACAGAATCGATATAAGCTCCTTGCCATTTTTCAAATTCTTCAATTGGTGTTGTAGATAGTCCAGGAATGGAATCGACATTGTAGTAAGTTAAATCAACCTTAGAAAAACTAAGTTTACCCAGGTGAGGAGATTTTTCGAGTAAATTACCAATCCTTTTATTTCCATCAACTGAGCCAGATAAATTCTGAGAAAGTAAATATTCTACAGGCTTGACTTCACTAATAGGGATATTTTTTAACTCAGGAATTGCAGAAACTAAACTACCTAAAGTTTGTAATTTCATAATACTAAATTCTTCTAAACTAATCCTATTTGGATGTGAATTTGTAATTTGAGAAATATCAGCCAGCGAAAAATTTTGCAACTCAAAAGAGTCTTGAAAATCGCCTAACATCATAAATTCTGAAACGTTTTGTCCTTTCTCCCAACTGCGATTTGGATTGTAACCTAACTTTTCTTGAACACCTGGAGGTGCTTGAAACGAACCATCTATATTGATAGAAGGCATTGTAGAAAAAGTAATTTGACTCCAATCTGGGATACGAGTATTCTGCCAATTAACTGTTTGGATTCTATTTCGATTATTGGATATATCTTGAGCTTGTGACGAGACAATGATTGAACTAGAAATTATTATTGATAAACCGATACCAGAGAATAAACTATTTTTTTTATTTAATGGTTTCATAACTTTTATTTCCTAATTCTATTAAGCGGTTGACTAACTGTAAAGAGATTCCATTTTTACGAGCAGCCATATTTATTTGTTCTCCTGCTCTAATCGAAACTAAAAAGTTTCTAACTCTCGGAATTAAAGGAGATTTTAACGAAATTAAACGCTGCTGTTGTGCAACAATAAATCCTCTATTTATTAACTGTAAATTTATAGTATCTGTAGTGTTTCCAAGTCTATTGATATTAAACTCTTCATTATCATTTGTAATCTCAATTGTGTGAACTTTAGGTGTTACATCCGCCATTGCTACTCGAAAAACGTAAACCCTTCGCTTTGTACTACCTTTGGTTACTACTGTCAATAAACTTGTGGTGGTAGAAGGTAATTGTTTAAAATCCAAGGGTTTAATTCTTCGTAAATGCAATACAGTTGCACCAGTATCTTCTTCACATTCTTTTCCCAATCCAGATAAACAACCATCTACATCTAAAGAAGCAATACCAGGATTATCCAACCATACTTTTTCTATTGTTTCACCAGTAGGGATAAATGAAACATTAACTCCATATCCAGAGGATAATTTAATCAACGGTATTGCGCTTTTACTATTTCCAGTTGCTACAAAACTGCTTATTCGCTCTTTCCTAAAATTGATTTCACCAGCTATTACTTTCATTGAAATATTAGTAAAGCTAATTAAGATGAATATAGAAATTACCGCAGCTTTTTTCATGATAATTCTCATCAGTCACTAAATTGAAAAGATTGATTTACAAATATCTGCACCCGCGTATTGGCAGGAACATACCAAACCTTTTGCTGCTGTTTAATTTCCGATTTTTTTCGTTTATTCCGCTCTACTATTTGTTCGGTAAGTGGTTCAAATCCGCCTTCTAAAACAGCACCTAAAATATCAGAATCACTTCGTCTAATCGAAGAAAAACTACTGTTACCACCAAAGCCACTTGAAGTAGAAAATTGTTCGGATTTGGGTTGATTAAGTACTTTACCAACTTTTGCAAGAGAACCAACGACAAATGTTTCTGCATCCCGTGCGGCAATATCTTTACCTTTTGAACTTCGTTTTGATGCTATTAAAGGATTGCCCTTATTTCCACGAATACTAATTGATTGTTTGGGAAGAATATATTGCTTACCATTAATAATAATTTGTTGCGCTTGAAGTTGTACTAATCCAGAAGAGGGAATGCTATTTATAGTCGCTACAATTTGAGTATTTTTAGGTAAAGTAATCAAACCATTTCTATCTTTCAGCGATTCGGTAGTTTGAATTATAAAATTTTCTTGATGATTAAAGTTTGATTGTTTAGGATTGGTATTCGAGGCTGAATTTTTATCCCACGTCAAAGGTGTAATTAATCTTCCAGTAATAGTAGAACCTATTTTTAATTGCTTTACGATTTGTTTTGGAAAAGGACAAGATTCATTATAGAAACACTCTGTATTTAGAATTTTAGCTTCTTCTCTATAAAGTGGTTCGGGGTAAGTGGTATTTTCGTAAGTTTGACTAACCATTAAAGGCGTAGCTGATGGTATCGTCGTAGGTAAGATTGGCTTTTCATCTACTGCGGGTTTAACTTCTTCTTGACTTTTCTGTTCGTTTTTCTCTTCAGTAAAAGGTGTAATTTGTGCAGTACCATAACTTCCTAATTGATTAACAGCTAACCATTGCTGTTTGGGGTCAATTTCGGCTGGTTTTTCAGGTGTAGCTGGTGGAGGTGGTGGTGATATTCTTTTTACCGGAGAAGGTATTGGTGAGGGTAATGGTTCTTTTACGGTTGTACGTGGAGTAGGGGGTAGCGAAGGAGCTATTTTATGTGAACGAGCAGGATAATTATTTTGCACTGTTCGACGAGGAATTGTTCTATAAACAGGTGGTCTACTGATAACTGGTGGTCTTGGCTCCGAAGCTATGTTCTTCTGAGGAGTTTTTATATTATCTTCGTTCAATTTTTGCGGAGCTTGTGAATTATTTTTTGGAATAGGTGTTTTAGTATTTTCTGATTCTGAGGAGACAGATTTAATTTTCTCTCTTTGAGTTGATAACGCTAATTCGGCTTTTAATTTCCCATTCTCGTTTTCTATTGGTTTAGTATTTTCTTCAAAAATAACTTTCGGTTTTTCAGTTTTGTTATCTGAAATCAGTTGTGCAGTTCTTGGCTTACCAGAAATAATACTATTTAAAAAAGTAGCTCCTGTACCAAAGACAACTAATAATATCAAACCCACTGCACCAAACTTAGCAAAAGGATTAGTTGCAAAAGTTGGTTGAGTTTTACCATCATGTGGGTCATCAAATAATTCATGAGTATCAACTACGTTATTATTTGAATCGCCAACTTCTGTATCGTTTACAACTTGACTATTATTGCTTGTTGGCTCTTCTTCATCAATCGTTTCTATCTCAGTTTTAGAGACAGTATTATCTTTATTCTCAGAATTATCATAACCAAGTAATTTAGCTAAACTTTCCTCATCCCAATTAGTTGAAGATTCTTGTAAAGATTGTTGATTATTTCCTTCAACAACATTTTCACTCGAATTTAAATTATCATTCATAAATTCTCCTGTGGTAAATCTCGTATTGCATAAATTTCTAAACCGCTAGAACGTACTTGATAAACTACTGCTTCTAACCCATCAACTTTGTTAGGAGATGAAGGAGCTTCTACTGCTCTAACAAATATTTCTTTATTAAAAGGAATTACTTCTCCTAACTTATTACTTTGTTCAAACATGGTAAGGTTAGCAACCATTCGTACTTTCCATTTACCTTCAGCTATTTTTACTGGTTGTTGAAAATATTGTGGAACAAAAACTACTTGGGTTTTTCTTTTAAACACTCCCGAAGGTGTTATGTCAGCAAGCAGTTCTAAAAACTCTTTCCGAAAATCTGACGATAAAGCGTAGGATGCTTGCCATGCTCCTTTCGTTACTTTACCTCTACTATTACTGATATCCCTAATATCTACACCACTGTCTGGTTTTGGTTCTACTGCATCTTCGACTGTTGTAGCTGGTAAATTTCCCGACCAATTCATCATTAAAGTCATTGTATCGGAAACAAAGCGTAGTACCACTTGAGGTGTTCGTTCTAAACTTCCTAATTGAGCAACTTTGATTGATTTTCCACTTTCTAATTGAACTAAACTTGGAGGTGCTTTTTTACTTAATTGGGAATAGGAACCGTATAACAAAAATAGGCTTATAAAAGCTAGAAGATGTAGTAAGAAAGTACCGACAGTAAATAATGCTAAAGTATCACTTCTAGAAAAACGAGTTGTAGTGCGATTTAAAAATTTTAAACGTCTGTCTTCTGTTTGAGAATTTAAGTTTTTATGAATTGTCATATATTGAATATTATTTATGGTTTTTTCATGAATCCAGTTACAACCGAAGAAAGACCTAAACTAGCAATACTTGAAAAACTCCTTAAAACTGCCATACCTCCACCTACAGCTAATACAACCGATAAAATTGGAGCCAAAATACCAATTGCAAATGCAAAAATCATTGGGTCATTATTATCGGCATTCATAACTAACGTAGCAACCAAACCAGAAATGATATTAAAACTAAGTTTTACCATTCCTACCGAGAAGAAGCCCGTCAACCAAGCAAAAATAGCTTTATTTCCTACAGGTAATAATGAACCTCCGACAGCAAGAGGCCCTAGTAATGCTGTCAGTAACATAGAAACTTCTATAATCCATTGGAAGGCAATACTAAAAGCTAATAACAATCCCCTTACTGTTAATTGAAAGATATTAGTGTTGAAAAAATCGTTGATACCTTCAAGAAAATTGGAATCTTTATTATCAATTTGAGATTCGATTTGTTGCGCTTGTTTCTGGGCATTTTGTAAGCATTCAGTTTGTTGAGTCGGGTCAGCTATGGCGTTACATTGAGTAATTAACGTTCTTATTGCCTCTGATTTACCATTTTTAAGCATTACTCTTTGATAGGCTTCCTGTAGTTGGATAGAAGCAGATGTAGTTTCTAAAAGTGTTTGATTTGTTTGATTGATAATTGCTCTAAGTCCAAGAGTCGCATCGGATAAAAGTTTGGCGTTATTAGTAAGTAAAACTATTACGACTAACGGCCAGATAATTTCTGAGAAAGCTTTGCTGTTGTCACCATCAACCATCTCTCTCGTCCACTGCACCATGAAAATCAGTAAAGTTCCGACAGCAAAGAAAATTCCGAGATTGGCGATCGCACCATACAATCCTCCATCAAGTACGTCATTCCACAGCTTATCCATCGACTGAGCAACAGCTTCACCTGCTGCAATTCCATCTTCTGTAATTGTGGAAGCTGCTTGACCGGGACTGGGATTATTAGCTTGAGCAAGGAAGAAGGCAGTGGGCAATCGGCAGTAGGCAGTCGGTATAGATAAAAAACCATACATATACTTTTCACCTCATTATTTTAAAAATATTCAACAGTAAATAATTCTTCGACTGCCGATTGCCCACTGCCGACTGCCCTTAAAACAATCTCGCTTGTGATGCTGTACGTAAATTACTAAACCCTTGTCCTACAATTTCTTTTTGACGTGCTTGGTTCTGACCATCTAAAGACCTTGAAATATTGGTCAAATTAAGATTCGCTAAATCTTGCGATTGCTTTGATTTAAGACCATCCGCCCGCATTGCTCCTAAAATCGCTGCGGTTGATGTATTTTGTTGAGCAATTCGCTTCATTACGTTCTGTGTAACTACTTCGTCTTGAGCAGCAGCTGAGTAAATTTGAACTCGTTCAATAGAATTTTGGGTTTTCTCCACTTCTTCGCTGGTCAAATTTTGACCATTTTTACTTAACGTACTGTCTACGACAGCACGAGTAATTTGACGATCTAATTCATTTGTGACTTGCTCAACCGTATTAATGGCATTATCTGAGCTTGCAGCTATTCTTTCAACTTCTGTGCGAGCTTCTATAGCGTCCGGTAAACCCAATGCACCAAGCGTTTCATTAATAGCGGCTTCTATATCTTTCCCTAAAGACGAAGCTATAGGTTCTAACTTACTTTCAAGTACGGACTCAACATAGTTATCTATTGAATTTAACTCTTGTTTTAGTTGGTTAATAGTATTGAAAATAAATGGTATTGATGAAGCGCTCGCGTGGCTTATTCCTAAGATAGAAATAACAATTGCTCCTCCTAATCCAAAAAATACTAGTTTTCTTTTTTTCATAATTATTCTGGTTCTTAAGTACTTGTTATGCTATGTAGATAGTCGTTTTAGGGCAGTCGGCAGTCGGCAGTCGGCAGTAGGGAAAAGACAAAGTTAAATTATCAAATTTGTTTTTACCGCCATTATATTTATGTGAGAAGGTAATCCTATGAAAAGATAATTGTGATTATTAATCATCTCACGTCTTATTATTCTTTCCGACTGCCGACTGCCTACTGCCTACTGCCTCAGTCAACTGTTTTGAGAATTTAGTCACAGCCACAAATTTATCTGAATATTTCTTCATCGCAGCAGTTCTGTACTCTTGTTCTATGGGATTATTCGCTACTATTGCTAATAAATTAAATGGTGGATAATAACGGGTGCCCGTAAAAATCCCGTTATCATCTAATAACCATTGAGAATAAAATCCTTCCTTCTTAGGAAAAAAGCTTTCTGTCGCATTACAAGCAATTATCGATTGTGGATACTTCAAAATTGAAGTAAAACTGTCAACAGCATTGGGTTGAATACGTCCAATTAAACGAGTAGTTAAATTCTGAAATATCTTAGCTCCTGAAGGAGACTGAGCAATACTTTCCGGGTCTTGTGCGGATAAAATTACTCTTATTCCCGCTTTCGCTCCATTTGCACATAGCCTTCCAACTAGTGCTGCAATTGAGTCATACTCAAATAAGATAGGACTTTCATCAATAAAAAACACGCTTGCTTTCTCTGACAATGCTCGTCGTAATGCAGCGCTGTAAGCACTCAAACTTAAGATTGCAGCATCGTCATCGTTAGAAAGGTTACGTAATGCGAAAATTAATAATCGCGCATCGCTACGAAAGGTAGAAGGTTGAGCTAAGGATTGTCCGACTCTTGATGAAAGCCAAAACCGCAAACGTAGTAAAATCGTTTCCAATGCGGCTTTGGTATCACTACTCATCGAATCTAATCGCAGTCGCTCGTGGGAACAATAACTTAAAAAGTCATGCAGGGTAGGCATTGTAGACCATTCGGGAGAACCAAAGCCATTAACATATGCAGCAGCATATCTATCACGTATCAAATCATCTTCAAAAAAAGCTTTCAATGCTAACGCTAGGATAGAACGCACGGTATCGGTTAGTGTTTGGGAGTTTGCACTATTAGAACCTCTACGACTACCCACAATCATTGTTAGTAAAGCAGTTGCCAGAAAATCTTTGTAATCAGAAAATCTTTCTTGCTGCAATTTTGGTGGAAGGGAACGTAGGTTGGGCAGTTCAAATAAATTACTGGATTCTTTACCTATGTCGAAGTAAGCTCCATCTTCACCCATAAATTTAGTGTAGTCAGTAAAGGTAGATGTTCCATCAGGTTTCGGGTAATCCATTGCAACTACAGGCATTCCATGCGCTAAAGCTTGGGTGATTATACCCGATGCCATTACGCTCTTTCCGGCACGGGTTGTAGCAAATAATCCTAAATTTTTATGTTGAGTGTATAAGTTGAGAAATACTGGCGTTCCTCCAGCAGAAGCAATCAATTCAAAACCGTTATCATCACCTTTTCTTGTCCTAACTAAGGGTATAAGTCCTGGAACTTCACTACTTAGGTAGATTAAGCGGCGATTGAAAGGAACTGTCATCAAACGTTCCCAGGTTATAGGTAAAGTTTGCAGCCAAATCCTCCAAGGATATTCAGTTTCTCTCACCACCCATGCAGGACGGAGAAAACTTGATTGTAAGTAACGACAAGCCTCATCCAATTGTTCTCGAGTATCGCGATAAACCAAAAACACAACCGCAGTATGAATTGGGACGGCTCCTTCATATAGCTCTGACTGCGCGTCGATTGATTTTTTGATGTTGAGTAGAGATTTTACGTCTACCGAATTTTTCTGTTGAGCGATTGTAGCACTTGTATTGGACTGTTTTGTAAGACGCTGCATATTAGTTTTTACAAGCGTTTCATTCGCACGCATCAACTGACAATAAATTTCTGTGTCGTAAATTCTTTCTTTTGATAAAATCTCCCATAGATACTGCATTTGTCTTTCTTTATCAGTCCAACCACCGGGTTTTTCTACAAAGGTCAATGCTCCTATATACTTATCTTTTAGATGCACCCAACGTTTATCTGCTATGGGGACAGAAGAATCGGATTCCATTAAGAGAGATTTGGGGGCAATATCTGAATAAATTTTCTCGTGCAATCCGTCTTCGTTAAGAACTAAAAGCTGGGGAATTTGACGTGGTGGTGTGTCGTTAAAGCGCTGCCATAAAATTTTCCAAAGTTCTTCTGCATCTAGGGGACGTACAGTTAAACCCATTTTGTTAGCAAGTAGCTGTTCCCAAAGTTGGAAACCATCAGTAAAAGAAGAATATAGCAAACGCTCAATACGGACAAACTGTAACTCGTTAATTTCGCCAGTGAATGATTTCCATAAACGTTCTAATTTGGAAAGTCCTTTTTCTATGGCATCGCTTGCACCGTTGGTATCTTGTTCTATGGTGTAGGTGCAGTACAAACGTAATGTTTTAGGTTTACGGATGCCGATGTGTGTTAATTGTTGGACGCGAGAGCGTTCGCCCATTAAGAGGTATTGTAATTCCAGACTTGGAGCATTTTCACTTAAAGTTTTTAGCTGCTGCTGTCTTTGTGTATCATCGGTAAAAGAGCTTAGGTGAATTGTTAAACGTTCCCCTTGTGGTAAATCTTTCAACCCTGATTCGATAGCGTTGAATACTGGTGAGATTTGCTCTGTCCGTAATGTCGAATGAATACCCGCGCACTCGAAACCAAAATGAATCATAAAATTGTTAGCACCCTTTCTCAGAACATAGGCACCAACAGAGCGTCCTTGAAGATTTATCTGTAGCATCGATACTAAAGATAAAGCGTCTTCTAAGGGTGTTAAACGGACTTTCTCTATTCCGGTTTCAACTAATTTTTTACCAATCTTCATAGGAGGGCAGTAGGCAGTGGGCAGTCGGAAAAATAAAGTAGTAATTTTGTTTTAAAAGTGAGTAGTTCATAGGGGATAATAGTGAAAAGAGTCAGGAAACATTACAGTGAATAGCAGTGAAATACGTTCTTATAGAGATTTACGAGTTTGGCAAAAGGGAATGGACATTGCAGAACAATGTTATTTGTTGACTAGGAATTATTCTAAGCAAGAAATATATGGAATGTCCTCGCAAATACAACGAGCAGCTGTTTCGATACCGGCAAATATAGCAGAAGGATATGGAAGAAATTCAAAGGGAGAATACGTTCAGTTTCTTAGAGTATCTCAAGGCTCTTTAAAAGAATTAGAAACTCATCTTATTCTGAGTGTTCGGGTTAATTTGGCAACTTCTGAGGCTGCTAATCCAATATTGGAAGATTGTGAATCCGTTGGTAGAATGCTACGTTCTCTAATTCGCTCTATTCAAAACTCAATGTAATCCTGAATTTTTACGACCCTTCTTTCTCTTCTTCTTTACTACTGCCAACTGCCGATTGCCGACTGCCTCATACCTAATACCAACCCTAATCCAGTTAGGAGTTGAAACAAATTTCGATAAGATTCTCCAAGCACCATTAGCAGTTAACACCCACCAAGTCGAAATTCCCCAAGCTGCAATTGAAATTGTCCAAACCCAATTTAAGCGTAGTAAACCGTGAGCTAGGTAATAGGAACTTCCACAAATAATTGCCCAAGGAACTAACTGGTCAGCAGGAAAAGGTCCGATTGATGGTTGTTTACCTAAAGTCGCATTAACTTTTCGATACTTTGATTTTTCTGATTCCATACATTACCTACCATTTTTGTATAAATTCTTCCCCCTGCTGCTGCGGCAGTAGGCAGTCGGGAATCGGCAGTGGAAAAGGATATTGCAACACAGAATAATTAATACATTTTTTCTTTTCTTATTCGACTGCCGACTGCCGATTGCCCACTGCCCTCTTATCCTCCGGGTGCTGCACCACCTCCACCACCAATAATCAAATTCGCCAAAATATCGCCCACTGTCACCGCAATTAAAATAATCATTGGTGTACGGGCTAAATTTTGCCAATCTTCGTCCTGCCTTGAGGCCTGAATTACCTTTACTAAAGATATTCCTAAGTAAATTAAAAACAAACCTCGCAACACGTTAAATACTAATGGAATAGCTTCTCCCGCACCTGTAAATTGTCCAGTCATCCAGGTTTCTGCGTTTTGAAAAAACTGTGCTTGCGCTGGTGTTGATAATGCGTTTAACAGAAAAAAAGTACCACATATTATAAATATAGGTGTGGATAATCGATAGTACCCAGAAAGCTTTTCTAAAAAAGTAAACAGACTATTAAATTTATGTCTCCAAGCTATTGCAACTGTTGCAAAAATACCCAAAATAACTGTTGTAAAGCTTGCTAGGTTTGGATTGACAATTGCATTGAATACTGTGATTGCAAGTGCAGTAATCCATAAAGAAGAATTAGATATTGAATAAAAGGGGGCGTAGAGTCTTGGGGATATCGAATCACGGGATGTTCTTAAAGACATTAACATTCAAATCCAATCGTTTTCTCTCTCTTTGATAGCTTGTTTCAACTTCAAAATTAATCATCCAATCGAGGTAAATAAAAATCCCATTTTTCTACGATTGCATATTATTTAATATGACTATAAATATTACATTTGTATAATATTTTATTGTGTATTAATACGCTTTTATTGATATTTAAGGTATTAAAATATTAATTTCAATTCCAATATTAATGTAAAAATACATAGATTGAACTTTAAACTGGCTACTAACAGTTTAAGTACTCTACTTAAGTATTACAAAATATATTTACTATGCTGCCCATTACAACTATTAATGTTTACTCAAACTGCGAAACATTAATAAATTTGTTATTAAAAATAGCCCTAAGCTTATCATGCTTGGGCTAAAAGTAAAATAGTCGATATTTCCATAATTTATGTAGTTACAGACGCAATTTTATAAATCGTATTCTTTCTCTAAAAAAGACAGTATTCGTTCCTGCTTGGATGTGAGATTAGCAGGGTCATGTATTCTTGAAAGCGCTTCAAGTACAGCTATATGAGTAGTTTCTCCGTCCTTACAAACTATATCCGCTAATCGCCGAATACGTTGACAATTTTGAGCCGCGATTTCTTCAGATACAGTATATGTTGGTTCTAAGTTTTCAGGTTTAACTGTGGGGAAGTCCATTTTCCAGGTTTTAATAGCACAGCTATGAAGGTTCACCGCATTAATTATGCACCAACATCGAGAATATTGCTTTAAATCTGGGTCGCCCTTAGAAATAATTTGGCAGACTTCACCTACAATTCTGGGGTTAGGAACTCGCTGCTTGTCCTTAATTTGTTGGACAATGCTTTTGTTTCCTTGTTTATTGTCGAATATCTGTTTAGCTAAAGTACTTCCTTGAGTATGCACTACTTGGGCTAGCGATAGAATATCTTCTTTGGTCATCTTGGGGCTACGAGATAAAATTGAATGCTTAACTTTTTCTCCTAAAGCATCAGCTAAAGTGTCTAGTGCTTGGCTTAATTTCGCATCGTTCTTAATTGTCCTGGGACTAACTTTATATTCAGTAGCTAAAGATTTAGCTTTATCCATCGAGATAGCATCTTCTACTTCTTCTTCCGAAGTGCAAAACTTGCACTTCGGGGAATTCTGTTTCAAATTATCCTCACGATTACCCTTCAAATGCAGATAGCGTTTCCCTCTCAAATAACTTGCTACTTCTGGTGTAGTATTACGTCTTCCCAATTGATTGTTAACAATCCAGCAAATAGCATCATCTCTGGATGGCATATCAATTTCTACAATTTTGTATGGAATTTGATTTTTAGTACAAATTTCATAACGGTTATGACCATCTAAGATAATAGACTTTCCTTCCCAGACTACCAGAGGGTCAATACAGCCAAATTCTTTTAAATTTGCTTCCAATTGTGTTTTCTCTTCTACAGAGAGTGGAGGAATTAGATTTTTAAATTCAGAGTCAATCTGAAGTTCTTGGCTAAATGAGGGTGGTATCAATTGTAAATTCTGTTGTTCGTCAGGAATTGTTGAAGCTAAATTTATACTCATAGCTATTCTGCTCACAAATTGTATCTACTAGACGCGAAGATTGTTATCGTCAGTTTCATTCCATCAGTGACGCAATAACTCCATAAGATTTATCAAACAAGACAGTGGCAGTACCAGTTTCTCCATGTCTTGCCTTAGCCACAATCAGTTCTAATATTTTTTGGTCTGACGTATTCGGGTTATAGTATTCATCCCTATATGCGAGGATAATATTATCGGCAACCATCTCTAATATTCCCGACTGGCTAAGGTCGCTCATTGTTGGGCGCTTAACTGGTCTACTTTCGACAGCCCGATTAATTTGGGAAAGTGCTAATACCGGAACATCTAAATCACCTGCCATTTTATAAAGTTCTCTTGCCACCGCCCCTAACTCATAACTGCGATTACCGCTCGAATCTTCAGCCATCATTTGTAGGTAATCAATTACAACCAAGCCTATTTTTCCTTTCTTGGTTTTGATTTGACGACATTCATGGGCAATGTCAGAGACTTTAATCCCCCTACTGTCGCTAATATAGAGCGGTAAATTTGATGCAATATTGACAATCTTGTTGATATTGCTTAATTCCCAATCAGCCAAGGTTTCACTCAAAGCTCGGTGTCTGCGGATACGGTCGCTTTGTATTGGAATAAGGTCGCACTCAGAGTAATCGGAAGCAATACTGATTAAACTCCACAAGCGATATTCCAATTGTTCTTTAGTCATTTCTAGTGAAAAAAATATCACTGGGAGAGAATGCTCTAATATCATCCTTAATGCCAGATTTAAAGAAATAGCGCTTTTCCCCATTGATGGTCTGCCTGCAACCAAAGTTAACGTACCTGGTTCAAATCCCACTATCAACTTATCTAGTTGCTCAAATCCTGTTGAATAAATAGGATTGACATTTTCTATTTCTTTGTAAGCAGCAAAGGCTATTGTGCTGTTATGTTCGGTATTTGAGCAAGTCCTTTGATTGGAGATTTGAAAGATTTTTTGTTCGGAACTATCTAATATTTGTGGTAGCTCAATTTCTGTCTGATAGCCAAGTTGAACGATTTCGTTACCTGCTTTTATCAACTGCCTCCTTCTATACTTTTCCATAATCAAATCGGCGAGAAAATCGATGTTTACTGCTGATACAGTACGGTCTACAAGTGTTGCTAATTTATTTCGACCTCCTATACTTCCAAGTAAATTGTGGTCTTTGAGCCAACTAATAATCGTTAATAAATCTGTTGGTTTACTTTGATTATCAAGTTGCACCGCAGCACTATAAATATCTTGATGACCTTTGACATAAAAAGCTTCTGAGATTAAGTGAAAGCGTACTCTCGCAATAGCTTGGGGGTCTAGAATGATTCCGCCGAGAACAGCTTCTTCAGCTTCTATATTTGCAGGGGGCATCTGATGAATATTGTTATTCATGCTCATCTTTCTCTTTGTGCAACGACTCTTTACAAGCGACAGTAGCAGTAACGGTTTGTTCTTCTAATTTACGCTTCCATTGTTTCACTTGCTCTCTTGCTTGTATGCGAGAAAGTTCTTCTTGATGTCTGGAACTTCGAGAAGCTTTATAAAAACGATATTGAACTTCCCAACGGTTTTCTCCAGCTTTGGTTTTACTTGCCAACCATGCTTCTAAATCAATCACCTCCTGACTAAGATTTTTCGCTTTTTCTTGACAAAAATTCAAAAAACTAGCTCGCTCCTGTTCTGAGAGAGTCTTTATAAAGTCTGAATAAGTCTTAATAGTCTGAGGAGTTCTCAAACCACCATCTGACAAAGGTTCTGACTGCTGCTCGTTTCCTATAGGAAATTGTGGTTTCCTATAGGAAACCGAGGTTTCCTCTACGAAACTTGGGTTTCCTATACGAAACCTTGTTTCCTATAGGAAACTCAGTATTTTTGTATTGGTCAGTAGTTATTTTAATTCTGACCTTCGATATTTGTGCCTCAATCAAACCTACGTGGTCTAATTTCTTAACTGCTTTTGATGCTGCTCCTTTCGAGATATTTAATTCTTTAGCCATTTCCGTAATGCTGTACTCTAAGTGGCGATCGCCAAATGGGTCGAGCGAACGTAAGTAATACAGCACCTTGATTTCGGCTCCAGTCAAGTTTTTCACAGTTTCCACCCATTCATTGTGAATTAGACGATAAAAAAGAGGTGTTTTTTGTTTGTGTTCGCCAGAATTAAACTCACTCTGGGAGCAGCAATTGTTTTTAGTCATATATTTTTAGAAAGCTTGAAACATTTAAGCCGAGCTACAGGTCTATCAGTTAGGCACTTAAAAATCGATGCTTAACAAAAACTGTGGTGCTATGATGTGGGTACTCAAAGCCGTCTCACTTATTTGTGAGTCGTGATTACAAGAAGTAAGCATTGCTGAAATAGCAATTACAGGAATATAGTATTGCTAATTTGGCAATCATTAAGTAAAGAAATGTTGCGATGAGCCAGCACAGAGAAATTTTTAATCAATTATTGTTGGCTTTTGGCTATTCAGCCAAACAAGTCAGCACTTGGACTGGAGTTCATCAAAGTCGTCTCAGTCGATTTCGCACTGGAAAACTCGATTTAGAAGCAGGAGAATTTTTCAGCTTACTTGCTTGTATGCCAAAAGAATTTCAAGATAATTTTTGGTTGAAGATTCGTACAGAAGAAACGGATTGGCGCGTAAAAATACTATCTGCAAGTGATAATGACATTGAAGAAATTCTTAGAGGATTAGCAGATAGGTGGGCAAGCGTTGCAAGTAAGACAAAAATAGCTTCCTAACTTACTTTTTGCTGCTGGATTCTATTTGTAGAGAACGAAGAATGACTATTCTGCTATCCAGAAGCAGAAATTTATCAAACTGTTGAAAATTAGGAAAATTAAAAAATTAGCGTGGTTAAATATTCGGAATTTAACTATCGGGAGAGTAGTCAATACTATTTTTCAACGAAGCAACTAAACGCATTTTCAGCTTACGCAATCGCTGCACTAAACGTAAGCCATGCTGCGTTATTAGAATACGAACCGCAAGTGCACTACATTTTTTATTCATAACTGTAAACTCCAAGTGCGAGTAAATAGGGAATCAATTAACGAGACAGTTGATATCCGCATGATTTCAAATTATGCGGGTATTAAAATCCATTAACAAATTTTCTGATAGTTTTACTGTAGCCGAAAACACTTAATAAAAAATGATGACTAAATTACAGGGAAAACAAATCTATCGAAAGTGATAATTGTTTTACTATTCTTGATTCTAAAAATTATTTTTTGCGTTCAATAAAAAAGTTTTTATACAAATATTTAGTTGAACATCCTATGTAATTACACAACTAGTTTCAAAATTCATTCTATTAAATTTAGAATTTATAGACAGTCAAAGGCTAATGTAAACTGGCTTACAAAATTAGAGACGTAGAAAAAAGAACATTCTAAGCAAAACGATATATCATCGAGTTACAGCTATTTCTTATTAATTATTTTTTTACTGAATCTGAAATGCTTATAAAACAGGCAAATTTACCGTAATAAATCAAATTTTATTGAAATTTAGCTGAATTTAAGTATTCGGTTATCCCTGTGTTTCATAAATACTACAGCTTTTTGCTTAACTACTTACAATATTTTTTGTAAGTCTTATCCTGATTAGATTTAGAGTAATCCTAATTTTTATTTATTTACGTATTCAGAAATCTTTTAATTACAGCTTATTATACAGCTTGATATTTGCTATTAAATATTAGTTTATCCAAAAAATTGTCAAAATACAAAAATTTATGTATTAATAGTTCAAAGAGCTTCTTTTTGAGCCAAAACAGGTTTAATCGATTGATTCGGCGCGGTATTGTATGGTAGACAACATTTTTTCTGTACTTGCATAGTGGGGGCTTGCAATTAGAAGAAAGGTTTGTTTATGAATTGCTGTCTTTAACTGCTTTCTTGTTGATTGTCTCGAATGTTATGAACTTTGAGACATATTCAAACTTTAAATTGTTTCCAATCGCAATAGTTTTAATTACGGTAAGTCCGAAAAGGATGGAAGAAAAACTATTGCTAACAAAATTCATTAGTGGTTGAAAAACAATAAAAATTTGGAGGTTAGTAACTTGGCTAAACGAACAATGTATAAGTTACCAGCTGATGCGGAGCTGTTAACAATTCAAGAAGCATCAAAAAGGCTAGGAAAAGGTTTTAGCCGTAGTTCAATTCTGAGACGAATTAGGTCAGGACAATGGAAAGAAGGTTTGCATTGGGTGGATGCGAGACGCAATGATTCTATGAATCGTCTTATAAAAATCAATATTACTGCCGTATTGAACGGATTCACAACTCCAGTAGCTTTTCGTTAAATTTTTCCGGAGGGATAATCAATCCCTCCTAGCTAACTTGAGTTAAAGTTTTAATGCCAAGTTACACTTAATTATTCGGTAATTTCTTGCTGACAATAAAAACTTTGGTACTGCGACTTCATTTTTATAGGATTACTAATTGTCTGGTAAATTATCAGGGTCAATACCCTTTGAGCGTAAATATTGTGCTAACTGTTCTGCTCTTTCTTCTTCCGCTTGTGCCTTAAGCTTTTGTTGAATAGCAATTTCTTCTGGCATCAGATAACGATTTCCACTTTCGTCATACCAAGACATAAATTCCTGTTCAATTCCACCAATTTCACCTTGATGTCTCCCAATACCTAAACCGATTTCCGGTAGCCATAATGGTTCTTTAATTTGTAACTCGTAATTACCATCCACCAACTTATAAACGGACAGTGGTTGATGTTGGTCGCGCTGCCAATATTCGGGGTTGTAAATTATGTAGTAAAGTACGCCTAGTTTTCGATAAATTTCTAATTTATCGTCGTATTCGTTACCTGGAGTATACGATACGATTTCTAAAGTTAGTATTGGTACTATGTTATCTTCTTCCCAAACTGCATAGCTCCTGCGAGATTTTCCACCTTTTTTACGCTCCACCCCTAAACTCAGAAATCCATCTGGGACAACAGGTACTCTCGGATTAACACCTGTAGTATGGTAAATTGCCATATCTACGCCGAAAAACCAATCAGTACGGCTTGCCCAAATTGAGTTAAGTAGGAATAGTAGGATATTGGGCAGAAAATTCTGGTCTTCGTTATCCACGGGAATATCATCCGAGCAAGCTAATTCGTCAGTATTTGGTAGCTCTATGAGTTTAAGGTTGTCTGAAAGCATGACATTACCCACATATAGTATACAGTCGGGTATTCTGCATTTATTATAAGCAATTGATTAAGAATGTATTTTATTTTTAAGCAAATTTTGCAATTAAAAGATTAAATGATTTTTCTGCCCGAAAAACTTAACCAATTAAATACATCTTCAACCGTAAGTTGCCAATCTTGCAAAACACTTAACACGGGTAAAATATCAAGACCTTCTTTTACTTCTGGTAATTGATTGGGTTGAAAAACTGTAATTGATTTATCATCAGCATCAATAAAATAACCTAACTTCGTGCCATTTTTGATGCAAAATGTAATTTTACGAATCACCTTGCTTGCAGATTGTTCTGGTGAAAGAATTTCAATTATCCAATCGGGGGGAATTTCAAATTTATTCGCAATCTGACCGTTCTCATCTAAAGGAATATTTTCCCATTCAAACACTGCAATATCTGGAACTATAGATTTACCTGAGAATGTACAGCGTAATTCTGTTAGCGCTAGTGCTAACTTTTTAGGCTCTCCCGCTTGGTTAATGGCAGTAGATAGACAAGTTTGTAATCGGCTGTGTTTTCCTTGTGGCATTAATTTTTGGTAGATTTTCCCATCAATATATTCACTTGCGGGTTTTGTTTCTGGTAATTGTAAAAATTCTTCTAAGGTGGGTACTGAAGTTGACCCGATAGTTAATGTCATCAGCTATAGCTCCTTAACCAATTGTACTTTTATTTTACATTTTCTGAATTATTGCCAAAATTCGCATGCGGTTAGCGGCTGCTAAAGTCAATATTCAATCGATAAACCGTGCGGAAGATAATTATCGAATCCCCTTCAAATCCTAATTCATATAACCTTTTTAACCATCAAAACGGCTGAAAATTAACTAAGACTCCAAAAATTGTATAGCTAAACAAACTAAAACCTATATACAAATGTTGGTACCGATAACGGTTCTAACATCAATATAATTTGAATCAGAGGTGTAGGAAATGCATAATTTAATTAATTTTTCAGGTGTTATTTCTGTTTAATTGGAAGATTCTCTCTGAGTTTTTAGGAAGCTCAGCGCTTTATTGAATTCCGCTACCTGAAGTTTTAGTTCTGGGTTGATAAAAATAGCGTGTTTTGGCTCGGTATTATCGGAACCTAAATCAATTCTATCAACATCGAAGAATTTAGCACCAGCCGGTTAATTCAAGTAGAATCGCAGGATGCTTCGCAAAGTATGTGTAAATATCAAAGTAGCTAAACGTGAATAAGACCATTCCATCGTTTAATCAATGAAAGACTACGAACAAATAAGAGGACGCTTAGTTACTTTTTACAGGTGGGATTGAAATGGTGGAACTCAAAACTAATGCGGCTTTTTCTAGATGTTTGGTGGTTTCTCTAAGTCTAGCGGAATCCAATTCGACTGATAATTTATCGTCGTGGGAGCAGCGATTGCTTCAATTAAATCAACGAAGGTGAAACCTTCTGAATTGAGAGTTGCAAGTAGTTCTTTGATAAATGGTGTAAGGGCTGCGCTTTTGGCTTCGCTCAGTTGAGCTTTGATTGCTATAACAGTTTCTTCCAACATTAATTTACTCCTCCTAGTTGGTTCTTAATTTCTTCGATAATTGATACTTTCCAACGCAATACCTGTACGGTCTTATCAGTTCGGGCTTTGTCTAGTAAGAAAGTGCTGTACTCGCTACCTAAGTCGGTTGGAGAGTATTGTTTGGTACGTTTTATTTTTCCGGTTTTACTGCTGGTTCGCTCTGTGTAATAGCTAGTTTGATAGCCTGTTTCTTCCAATGCCTGATTGATTTGATAGGCTTTGATATTAGTGCTGTGTCTCTCGTTCCATACTTGAGCAAGTCGGGTGGGTGAGATATATTCTTCCTCTGTTTTGGGTTGAACGGTTGGCAGTAATTTTTGAACTGATGGCGTGATTCCTGGGTACTGCGCTTCCATTGCTCTAAGTAAATAGGTGCCTTTAAGTTCTTCTGATATGGAAAACTTGTCGATAATTATTGAGTAGGCACCTATTAACTGTTCGGGAGTTATTTGAGAATCAATTTGTGGTTTGGGTTGAGAAGTTTTACCCGACATTAATTTTCTTAAAGTGCGGTTTGCCCAGATTCGGAATGGAATGCTTACCCACTGTGCGAGGTCGATGGCAATTTCTGGGTGTCCCCAGGTGCCTTGAGCTTGTTTGTCGTTTCCACCTTTGATTGTTATTACTAATGCCGAAACGCTAATCCGCGTTTCGGTGGAAAGCGCCTCCCAGTAAGCTTTCGTGCCTTCCATCCGCATATAATTATTCAACTTTTTGTCATTAGCCTGACACATTTGAGTAAGGTTAACGTAGCTTGCTGGCACGTCGTATTTAGCAATTTTCGTATCTTCAGTAAGCTGTGCAATTGCGCTTCCGTTCCAATCGTGAGTTATTATTTTCATGGTTTTTATTTTTTTGATTGAGGCGTATTCTTCGCCTCGTTTTTACTACTTAATCCATCTGTTATCTAGATAAGACGAGATAATCCGTTCGGGGCACTTCCTCTTCGTTTTCGCAAGGAACGAGAGAAAGCTGCATCTATTGGTAAGGACTTCGGGCCATCATCATCAACACAGAAGATTGTAAGTACCTATCAATCTATCGCTTTTCCAGACTCGGTACAAATCTCCGAAATCACCGTCTTCAATACAGTCTACCTCTATCTCTAGTTCGCAATTTGAGGTTGTAATCGTAAATTGGTCAACAACAACAGATTGCTGCTGAGCTAATAAAAAAATTGCACGCTTATCTAGCGCTAAGACTTGAACACCTTGCGTTAATTGAGGCATAATTGTTATTGACTGTCAAAGTTAACAAGTTGCGTCGCATTTCCTTTGGCGAGGGTTGGCGACGCTATTTGTTTTATGCTACAACCGTTTATCAAGCACGTCAACGCGTTAACGATAAAATTATGAACTTAAGGCAACTTAGAGAAAAGAACAATCTTAGAACCGTTGACGTAGCTAGCGTTGTAGGTGTTGGCGAATCTACTGTTAGAAATTGGGAAAAAGGCAGAACTTTGCCGACTTTGAGTATTTATCAAACTGGGAAATTGCTTGAGTTGTATTGTTGTTCTTTTGACGAATTGAAAGAAGCGGTTGAAAATTCTCAAATTCAAATGACAACAAAAAGAAAAACTGCTACTTCTTGACCTTTTGCAGTCTTCGGATAGAAGGTTTAGCCTTCTCTTAACCTTCTATCCGAAGGTGTAGTGCGACCGCTACCGTATTCTCTATAAAAATCGCCGGATACCTTTACCACACTAGCTTTTAGGAGTTCAAATTAGCTCATTGGGGTGGAAATTTGGGCGAGGTTTAGTCAAAAAGTTGCTGAGTTTAAAGCGAGCGTAAAAAATGAAACAATCCGCCGGAGACGCGCTGCGCGTACCGTAAGGTCTTCCCGGAGGGACTTAAAATATTTATGTCCTTATTTCAATAGATATGCTATAGGGCGTGAGTACCCATCACGCCGAATGCCTCCAACATATTTGCCTTCTGAAAACTCCAGTAGCTTTCCGACCTTGTTTTTCCGGAGGGATTATTAATTAGCCCTCCGGATAATTTTTAGTTAAGGAACAGGTGGTCTACCAGTCTTGCTGATTAATGTTTCATAAACTTTTAGATAGGTTGCTTCATCAATCCAAGCTCGATATGTCTTGCAATGGGTGGTAACTGAATGTCCCATTAACTTAGCTCCGAAATCGGGAGTAAAACCAAACTCGAAACACCTACGTGCATAACAATGGCGTAGGTTGTATGGAGGAAATGGAATTTTTAAATCGTAGAAAAAGCCAGAAACCTTAGTCCCAAGTTTGGCATTGGAAGAATCTTCAATTGATTTTAAATTCGGTAAGACAATTTCTTGAAGATTCCAATTTTCTGCCCATTCCGGATAAAGCGGATAAATAAATCGCTCTCCTGTTTTTGTTTCATCGCTAACTCGTGCAGTAGGAAAATCCAACATATCAACATGAAATGCTTCATGGGGACGCAAACCATATGCAGCACAAATCCCATATATCCACTGCCAACCTGGGCTAGAAATTCTTTCTCGCCATTGAGCTATCTGCTTATCAGTAGGTAGACTTCTTGGCGATACTGTTCCAGGAGAATAATTTCCTGTTAATTCTTTTATTGCTTCTAAATTCCCGAGTTTAGCGAATTTAGCAAGTCTACCCAACATATCACATACTCTTTTACGACTGCGCGTATCGGGTTCGCTAAGGCTAGCGAATTCAATCATCAAGTCAATAGATAATTCTCTATCGTCGGCGAATTGTGCGAACTTTGGGAAAACAACTTGATAATCTTTCTTCCAAGTTGTTTCGGTTTGCTGATTGCGCTTTCTTCTTCTCCAATATTCAGCTTCAAACTTTTCTACCCAATCCGAAACGGTTTCTGGTTTTGGTGCTTGGCTTACATCCCATTGCATCCAATTAAAATCACCGCTATCAAGCTGTACGCTAATAGCACGAGCTTGTCTTTCAGCGTACTGTAATCCAGCTATTGTCGCTTTAACCCCTTGAGGATGCTGTTGCGTTCTTAAAGATATTCTTTGCTGATGGGGCTTAGTTTTACCGGAGTTAGGTTTTGGCGGAAACGTCCCCCTTAACCATAAGATATTTCCACGTTGCTCAATAGTTATACCAATATTGGAATTTCGCAGCCTACCATTAGCTTGTGCGAGGCGAGCGCTAATATCCATGATAATTTACCCCAATTTTACCCCAATTATCAAAAGTTAATACTTCAGGAAAATTCCTTGCAATTCCCCAAAAGGTCGCAAAAACTTGGACTAAATTTGGACTAAAATCGTGAGTTGATTCTACCGGATTTGAACTAAAATGGAACAAACGAAGAATCCGCTCCTCGAAGCTAGAAGGCGCTTGGGAAGCGGGAAACAACGGAATATTAACAAAGGCGACAGCCGGATTTGAACCGGCGGATGGAGGTTTTGCAGACCTTGGTAAACCACGCAGATATAACGGTTTTTCCTTACAAACAATATTTTTACCCCAATTTTACCCCAATTCGTATTTTTAGCTTGTATTGCTCCATTAATTCACTAATATGGAATCCTGTTTTGTTAGGTTGCAAAGTCTGAGAAAAACGTAAGGCAAAAGAAAGATTGGAAACCCTTTTACTCGAAGGTATTGATTCTCAAGGACAGGAAGCAACGCCAGAATATTGGCAAGATTTGCGTTCTACGGTGTCATGTTCTTGAGAGGAAGCTAAGGCGATACATAAAGGTGAGCTTAGTCTAACGACTCACTGAGCCGCGCTTAGCAGCGAACGTGTTCAGCTTGCTGACCCGTTAGGGTAACGCTTAACGCAGCAGGGGACACAAGAGCAATTGATTGTATTTCGTGGAGCAAACAGTGAGTTGCTGGCAGGATTAGAGATGGGTTAACTTAGCTAAAATAAAATCATTTCCCGCTCACAATATAAGTTATGACATACACTCCACCCAAACTTCTGACTTTTGAGCAATTTATTACTGAGTATGGAGACAACGCGCGTTACGAACTTATTGACGGAGAATTACGGGACATGGAACCAACTGGTCTTCATGAAGAAGTGTCAGGAAACATTGCTGGTAGAGTTTATGCCGAAATTTTTCGCTCTAATTTGAATTGGTTAATCCCAAAAACTTGTCTAATTAAACCACCCGCAGCAGAAGCAACAGCATTACGTCCAGACGTAATTGTTTTAGATAAAGAAAAGTTAAGACAAGAGCCGCTATGGGATAAGGAGCCGATTATTTGTAGAGGCGATACTATTAAATTAGTTGCAGAAGTGGTGAGTACGAATTGGCAGGATGATTATGCCAGAAAAGTTGAAGAATATAGTTTATTAGAAATACCTGAATATTGGATTATAGATTTTCGCAGTTTGGGCGGTTTGCAGTTTATCGGGAACCCTAAAAAACCAACTTTTACCGTATGTCAATTAGTTGATGGTATATATCAGCAGCAACAATATCGTTTGGGAAATGTGATTTCTTCTTATTTATTTCCAAATTTACAATTAAAACTTGATGATGTTATGCCATAGTTATAGTTAATAATTGTTTTCCTAAAACTATTTCAATTGCTCTCATCTTCGCATCTAAAAATATACTAATTAACCTTATTATGGGTTTTAAAGAATAATGAGATTAAACAATTTGGAGAATATCGTACTCAAGGATTGGTGTTACAAGCTTGGGATAGGATGTCTGAGAATGTGTGATTAGTAATAGCTTTATGTGAAGGTTAATATTACAAATTTAAAATATAATTTATGTTTTGTATCCTAAAAGTAATTTAATAATAAATAGATAAAAATATGGGGTGCAAAAAATGAAAACAGATACTCTTTTCTATGATTTAGTAAGAGAATTTCCTCAGCTATTTTTCCAACTTATTGGCAAACCAGAAGTTAATCCCAATATTTATACATTCACAGCACAGGAGGTAAAAGAACAATCATTTCGTTTAGATGGTTTGTTGTCTACAGTTACAGGTAGCGAAAACGAACCACTATATTTGGTTGAATTTCAAACTTACAAAGATGACGATTTTTACGAACGAATTTTTGGAGAACTTTTCGTTTACTTCCGTCAATATCGTCCCCCCAATCCTCAATGGTACTTAATTGTAATTTACGATAGAAGAAGGAATGAAGTTCCACCCCATCCCCGCTATCAAACTCTGGTAGAAAATCATCTAATTCGTATCTATCTTAAGGAACTTCCCGATGATGAGTCATTAGCAACCGGAATCGCAAAACTTTTTGTGGAAACTCGTAAAAAAACTAGCACCTTAGCCCAACAACTCATAAGTAAAGCGACTGAGGAAATAGCTGATGAAAAAAATAAGAAGAAAGTGCTAGCATTTATCCAAAACATAGTGGTTAATAAATTCCCAGAACTTAGCAAAGAGGAAATCGAAGCCATGATTAATTTAGGTGATGACATAGAAAAAACAGGGTACTATCAAAGTGTTAAGAAAGAGGTATCATTAAAAGCTGCTAAAAAATTACTGGAGGAAGGAGATAGTATCGAGAGAGTTGCTAAAGTATTAGATTTAGATATTGAGGAAGTAAGAAAATTGGCACAAAAATAATAATTGGTCTTTATTTGCTCGTTTCTGGCTTTATCCTAGAAACGGGTAAATTTTTTATGTATCAAGTTGCTAAAACGATTAACAGTTTTTTTGGCTAGATGATATTATGCTGTAGTTGTAGTTGAGTGTAGTTGACAACTGCTTTCCTAAACTATTTCAATTGCTCTCATCTTTGTATCGATAAATGCACTTATTATCCTTATGCTATTTAAGCATTGATTTGTTCATCATCAATATTTATACCCTTACGTTGGGAATATGGACGTAAATTAATTTGAATAAACAAATCCTTTAATTCATTAGTTACTGGATGAGGAAAGATAGGAGATAAATTATTTTTCTTTTCATTATCAAATAATTATTGTTAAAGCAATAGACTAATATCACCTGGGTTCAAATTTTCTACTCGGAGTGCTTATAAAACTGCATAACCCCAACTTGCTCGGAGCTAAGAATTAATGAGAGTTGAGCAAGCTAGAGGAACAAATATCTATGAGGAAAATTTGGTTAAATGTACTTAGTAATTTAATATACTATCGTAAGATACTAATGACTATATGATTAATACATCGATATACTCGACACTGGTAACGATTGGAGTAGATGGTAATCCTCAAATTTCACCTATTCCATCAGCACAGAAATTTTTCAACCAGGTATTTAACGAACTATCGGATTTAAACAGTCTTTCCCATAAAGAGATTCAGTTACGATTGCTGGATTTATATACGAATCAATCCGACGATGAAACTAAGAACAATGCACAGCGCTGTCTGCTATGCTTTATTTCTTGGGAAATTGAAAAAGTCTGCTTAAATTTAGAAAAGCAATTTGGTACAACTGGGGGTTTTACCACTCGTGATTTACTTCCCTATGTGCTTGATGATGATGGTAGGTTACAGTCGAAAAGTTCTTATCAATGCTATTCCTTAACAATATTGGATAGTTTTGATATAAATCAAAGTAGTTTATCATCATGGACGAGTAGAAAGGTAAAACAGCATCCTGGTTTGAGTGAATTTTTGCTTGAATGCGGAATTTACCTTTTAAGTGATTGGGCAATTCTTAACGATACTCAACCTAAACAGTTAGAGCGTATTCTCAGTCAATTTCACTCGTTAACTGTTAGCGAAATTCAACAACATAAATGGTTATTACAAAGTTATCATACAGTTTACCGCGCCCAAAGATTGCAGCAGCGTAAAGCTAGAAAGACAAGTAAATGTCAGCCACCGAATATAGAACAACTAGAGCAAATTAGCCATAAATCGAATAATTTAAGTCAGGGGAAATACAGTTATGAACACAATAATTTAATGTCGCAATTGCAGCAGTTAGCCGGATACCTGCGACAATATAGAATTCATGTTCGGGGTGGTTCTTTAGCTAAGGAATCTATTGACGCTGCTGATACAAATAATAATTCTTCAGTTTCAAATATTCCTGCTGTTAACGCTTCTGAAAAAGAAGCAGAAAATAAAACCAGCCAATTCTTAAAATTATATCGTCCCCAGTTTATCGAATGTTTGGATAATGCTTTAGCTACCGTTACCGAAGTGAGGGTAAATAAAATACAGCGTAAAGATAGTATCAAAGCGAAAAAATTTCTTACAGCATTAGAATTATTTCATTGTCAGGGATTATCGATGACAGAAATAGCTAAACGTATAGAAATGAAAGCACAGTTTCAAGTTACTCGTTTATTAAAATTAAAAGAATTACGTGCTGATATCACACATGAACTTTTAGCATTATTAAAAAATCGAGTTTTGGACTTAGCAAAAAACTATGCTTCTTTAGATAAATTACAAGCTTTAGAATCACAAATTACTATTGCGCTAACAGAACAAGTTACTAATTTGATTGCAGAAGCGGAAATAGAAGCATCGGCTTCGAGAACTAATTCAACTAGGAGTCGATTTGCTTCGAGATTGTGTGAATATCTAGATTTAAGAGAAAAGTGAAAGTAAAAAATAATTAACAAAAATGACTAACTTATCTACAGAAGTATTACCAATGAGCTTAGAATTTGAACAACTACCACCAGAAGCTATCTCTTTATCGCAATCGCAAATTGATAGAGCGGTAGAATTAAGCAGCCAGGTTAAAGATGAATCATTACAATGGCAAACTTATTTGAATGCTTTAAGTTTATCGGCTTTTGAAAACTGGTTAGAATCACGAAGTAGTTCTTTTAATGTAAATCAGGATAAATGTACTGTTTTACAGCCGCGATTTGCGAATTTAATTCCTACTGTCGCTAATTTAAAGGTAGGTGAATATAAAATTTGTTTGATTACTACGGGGAGTTTTATCGACGAACAAGTTGATATATCTAGAATAGTTGTTGACTTACCGGAATATATTCCTCACTTTTACGTTTTAGTAGAAGTTTTAGAAGAGGAAGAAAAAGCAGTTATTAAAAGGTTCATTTCTTATAAAGAATTATCTGAAAGACAGCAAAACCTTAATTTCAAGCCTAATTCAGATTGGAATTATGAAATACCTGTGACTTGGTTTTTTGACGAATCAGATAGATTATTACTGTATTTAAACTGTTTGGAACCAGTTGCAATTCCTTTACCCGCAATCCCTACAAATAGAGTTGAAAATTTAGAATTAATTAAAGAAGAACTTATAAAACAATTACCTCAATTACAAACAAAACAACTTTGGGAAGCTTTAACTTGGGAACAAGCAAGCGCAGTTTTAACTAATCCAGAATTAATTGACTGGATATATAATTTACAAACTCAAACAGAAAATAATTTATCTATCAAGAATTTACAACAACATTTATCAGATATATTTAAATTAATTACCCAACCAGCAATTAACGTCGGACGTTGGTTGTGGGATGAATTAGATGATTTAGCTCAAACTAATTGGAATTTACTACCAAATATTACACCACAACCAGTAATGCGAACTCCGGTAGAAGAATTTACGGTAATTAGCTCGCAACTACAACAAAGAGGTTTAGAAATTCCCGTTCAAGCAAGAGGTGCTTATCAAGATTTATCATTAGCTGGTGTTCCGTTGCGGTTATATGCTGTAACTTGGCATTTGCTATCAGAATCGGAACCTGATTCATGGACTTTGTTATTGATATTAGGTACTCCAGCATTAGAGAGTTTACCATCAAATTTAAAATTAAGAGTTAGCGACCAAACTGGAATTTTAGTAGAGCAGAAAGTTAATCCTGAATTGGGGAATAGTTATTTATTTACTAGGGTTGTGGGGAATTTTGATGAGAAGTTTTTGGTAAGTGTAAGTTTGGGGGATGGGGTTGAGATGACGTTGCCGAGTTTTGCTTTTGATATGAGTCGGTAGTTGGTAGTTGGTAATAGGTAGTGGGTAGTTGGTATTAGTAATAATTAGATGGGCGGGCAGGGATGCCCACCCCACAAGACATAATGATGATTTAACTATTCCCTATTCCCTATTCCCTACTTCCCAACTTCTACTTTTCATAACTCAACATTACCCGCTTCAAATATTTGATTAGCGGTTAAATTTAATTCTGTAAAACTAGGAGAAACAATACGTTCGTCATCTCGAAATAAATTAACCTGATACTCATTATCAATTAACTGGTAGATTGAAATAGTAGGTTGTTTTGGATTGCCTATAAACTTACGTCCACCCAATCCTAAATAATCGATAATCCAATATTCAGGAATTCCAATTTCCTCGTATTCACCAACCTTTTTATAATAATCGTCTCGCCAATTAGTACTAACAACTTCTATAACCAAAGGTATTGATGCTCCAAATTCAACTGTAGAATATTTCTTCCAAAGAGGTTCCGAAGCTAAATTAGGACGATTCAAAAGCAATACGTCGGGTGAGTAAGAAGATTCACTGCTACGGCATCTGACTAAAGCTTGTTTCGGGATAAAATAAGGTAAATTTAATCGGTCGAATTCGATAGTCAATTTTCTTGCTGAAAATCCAATTACTTCTTCATGTCCCCCTATCGGTTGTGACATCTCAACAATTGCTCCATTATGCAATTCGTAACGTGTGTCTTCTGGTTTCCACTCTAAGAATTCTTCAACTGTTAACAGTTTTTCTATAATTTGTGTCATAAGAAAGGCGATTGAATATGCCCGCTTAGGGCACGCTGCGCTAACGCGGCTACACAGGCAAAGTTCACCTGCATGGACTAAGTATTACTCAATTGTAGGATGTGTTACGGCTCCGAAATGTTAACAAAATAAACAAATATGTTATCGTTTTGCCGTAACGCACTATCTGTAATTCATTAACAATAAATATTTACTCCTCTTCTCCCTACACCGTAGCTTTACAAAACCTTTACCATTATTCTCCGTAAATTCCGCATAATTATTGCATACCCCCTGTAACAGCCAGAGCTATATGTAATTAGCAATGCAATACAGCATTTTTTTCTGTTGCTAGCAATAGGCGTTAAGCGAAGGAATATTTGTTGTTGGCATTCGTTAACCTAATAGTGGAATAAAATCAATGACTCAAAAAACCTCAGTGCCAAAAACCTTAATCCTGGGTTGCACAAAATTAGCGTCGCTCTCAGTTACAGTTGCAATGGCGCTGGGGTTGCTCTTTTGTATTCCCAAGCAAGTCGGAGGACAAGCCCAGCCAACACCCTCAGCCCAACAGTCAGCAGAACTGGAGGAAGCCGAGCGGTTGAATCAGCAAGTTGTACAGTTGTATAAGGAAGGTAAATATACGCAAGCCATTCCTTTAGCAGAACGTGCATTAGCTATTAGGGAGAAGGTTCTAAGCAAAGAACATCCTGACACTGCCACTAGCCTCAATAATTTGGCATTACTTTACGAGAAAATGGGAAGCCATGACAAAGCCGAACCTTTGTTTAAGCGAGCGCTGGCCATTTCTGAGAAGGTACTCGGTTCTCAACATCCCGGCACTGCCACTAGCCTCAATAATTTGGCAGGACTTTACGAGAAAATGGGAAGCTATGACAAAGCCGAACCTTTGTATAAGCGAGCGCTGACCATTTTGGAGAAGGTACTCGGTTCTCAACATCCTCTTACTGCCAGTAGCCTCAATAATTTGGCAGGACTTTACGAGAAAATGGAAAGTTATGGCAAAGCCGAATCTTTGTATCAGCGAGCGCTGGCAATTTTTGAAAAGGTTCTAGGTAAAGAACATCCCGACACTGCCACTAGCCTTAATAATTTAGCAGTACTTTACCTATATATGGAAAGCTACGACAAAGCCGAACCTTTGTTAAAGCGTTCGCTGGCAATTTTTGAAAAGGTTCTAGGTAAAGAACATCCCCTCACTGCCAGTAGTCTCAATAGTTTGGCAGGACTATACCAGAATATAGGAAGTTATGGCAAAGCTGAACCTTTGTATCAGCGAGCGCTGACTATTTTGGAGAAGGTACTCGGTTCTCAACATCCCCACACTGTCGCTAGCCTTAATAGTTTGGCAGGACTTTACGAGAAAATGGGAAGCTATGACAAAGCCGAACCTTTGTATCAGCGAGCGCTGGCAATTAGAGAGAAGGTTCTAGGTAAAGAACATCCCGATACTGCCACTAGCTTTAATAATTTAGCAGGACTTTATCTATATATGGGAAGTTATGACAAAGCCGAACCTTTGTACCAGCGAGCGCTGGTAATTAGAGAGAAGGTTTTAGGTAAAGAACATCCCGACACTGCCAGTAGTCTCAATAATTTGGCAGGACTTTACGAGAAAATGGGAAGCTATGACAAAGCTGAACCTTTATATCAGCAAGCGCTGGCAATTAGAGAGAAGGTTCTAGGTAAAGAACATCCTAGCACTGCCAGCAGCCTCAATGGTTTGGCTGTAGTTTACAACAAAATGGGAAGTTATGAGAAAGCCGAAGCTTTGCATAAGCGAGCGCTGGCAATTAGGGAAAAGGTACTCGGTTCTCAACATATCGACACTGCCCCTAGCCTTAATAATTTGGCATTACTTTACCGGGATATGGGGAGCTATCACAAAGCTGAACCTTTGTTAAAGCGAGCGCTGGTAATTAACGAGAAGATACTCGGTTCTCAACATATCGACACTGCCACTAGCCTCAATAGTTTGGCAGGACTTTACATGTATATGGGAAGCTATGACAAAGCTGAACCTTTGTATAAGCGTTCGTTGGCAATTATGGAGAAAGTTTTAGGTAAAGAACATCGTTACACTGCCAATAGCCTCAATGATTTGGCACTTCTGTACCAGAATATGAGAAGCTATGATAAAGCCGAACCTTTGTATAAGCGAGCGCTGGCAATTTTGGAAAAGGTACTCGGTCCTCAACATCCCGATACTGCCATTAGCCTGAATAATTTGGCAGAACTTTACCGGAATATGGAAAGCTATGACAAAGCTGAACCTTTGTTAAAGCGTTCGTTGGCAATTAAAGAGAAGCTACTCACTCCTCAACATCCTAGCACTGTTACTAGTTTCAATAATTTGTCTGCACTTTACCAGGCAAAAGGCGATATCACTCGTGCAACCGATTTTTTAAGCCGTGGATTAGAAATTCAAGAACAAAACTTAAAACTGATATTTTCTGGAATTTCAGAACAACGAAAGCAAGATTTTATCAGAACTTTTGCCGGAACAACTAATGGTATCGTCTCCCTATCCCTCAACGAAGCCCGCAACAACCCCAAAGCAGCACAACTCGCTTTAACTACCGTACTCCGTCGCAAAGGAAGAGTACTCGATGCAGTTACCGACAGCACCCAAATATTACGATCTCAATTAAAAAATAATCCGCAAGCGAAACAATTATTTGATGAATGGTTGGACGTACAGCAGCAGCTATCAGCATTGGTGTACAAAGAATTAGGAAACCAAACACCAGAACAATATAAGGCTAGGTACGAAAAACTAGAAGCCAGAAGAGAAGAATTAGAAGCAGCAATTAGTGCTAAAAGTGCCGAATTCCGCACCGAAATTGAGCCAGTAGAATTAGCAGCAGTTCAAGCTAAGATACCCGAAGATGCAGCTTTAGTAGAAATCGTACAGTATCGTCCGTATAATGCTAAAGCCGATAATACAGGTAAACCCCGATATGCTGCGGCGATATTGCGAAACCAAGGGCAGCCAAAATGGGTTGATTTGGGTGAAGCTGCGACAATTAACCAGTCGGTTTCTGAGTTACGTAGAGCTTTGTCATCTCCACCATCAGATCCAAATCGCGGTATTGATGTCGAACCTGCTGACGGAAAATCGGTTAAAGAATTAGCCCGTAAGCTGGATGAGCAAGTGATGAAACCAGTGCGATCGCACTTGGGAAATGCGCGTCATCTACTGCTATCCCCCGACGGACAATTAACGCTGATTCCTTTTGAAGCGCTACGAGATGACAAAGGTAAATATTTAGTAGAGAATTACGCTTTTTCATATCTTACCAGCGGACGGGATTTGTTACGCTTCGATGCGACTGCTAATAATAATTCGGCTCCGGTGGTGTTTGCAGATATCGACTATGACGAACAACTTTCTACAGTTGCAGCAAGTACGAGAGGTTCCGAAAATCGTCGTTCAACTGACTTAGCGAATATCACATTTACACCCCTTAACGCTACCCTTGAAGAAGCACAAAAAATTAAATCAATTTTCAGCAATACTAAAGTAATCTCGAAGAAACAAGCTACAGAAACTGCTCTCAAACAACTTCAATCCCCCAGTATTTTACATTTAGCTACTCACGGTTTCTTCCTTCCCGATCCAGAAGTAGATTTACTCACACCGGATGTGGGATTAATAACTAATAAAATTGGTAAACCACGGCAAAGAATGCAATTAGAAAATCCTTTATTGCGTTCGGGTTTGGCTTTAGCTGGTTTCAATAATCGCAATAAATCAACTAATAATAATGATGGTGTTCTTACCGCGCTTGAAGTTGCGGGATTAGATTTGAAGGGAACTCAATTAGTTGTTTTATCCGCTTGCGAAACTGGATTGGGTGATGTGAAAGTTGGTTCGGGTTTATACGGGCTGCGTCGTGCTTTGGTGATGGCTGGTTCCCAAAGTCAGGTTTTGAGTTTGTGGTTGGTGAGCGATGATGGCACCAAAGATTTGATGGTGAAATATTATCAAGGTTTGAAAGCTGGGAAAGGAAGACATCAAGCGCTACGTGATGCACAGTTGGAGTTTTTATCTACACCAGGTTACGAGCATCCTTATTTTTGGGCTGCTTTTGTACCGTCGGGGAATTGGGCAAGGCTTTGATAAAAGTTAGGAGTTAGGAGTTAAGAGTGAGGAGTTAGGAGTTATACCGCTTCACATCAATGGTGATACATATCAATTATCAATTGTGTAGAGACGGCGTGCAGACTCCAACGTCTTCGTCTATTGTGATTTGTATCGAGAATTTGGTGAAATGCGATTAAAGCTAAAATATCAATAACACCACAAGACGAAAATCTCATGAGCCAAGGCACTGAAGAACGGGTACGATGGACTATAGCTGATATTGAGTTATTACCAGATAACGGCAATCGCTATGAAATTATTGATGGGGATTTGTTCGTCACTAGGGCACCAAATTGGAAGCATCAAAGAAGCTGCACGAAAATAAGCAGTGCATTGGATCAATGGTCGGAATTAACAGGTTTAGGAGAAACAGTTCAAACCCCAGGAATCATTTTTACCGATGCTGATAACGTGATTCCTGATGTGGTTTGGGTGAGTAAAGAGCGTCTGCCAATGTTACTTGATGAAGCGGGACATTTAACAGATGCGCCAGAATTAGTTATTGAGGTGCTTTCTGAAGGTGTTGAAAATCAACGTCGAGATAGAGAAGTAAAGTTGAAATTATATGCTTCTAGGGGAGTGCAAGAATATTGGATTTTGGATTGGAGATTGCAGCAGGTTGAGGTTTATCGACGGGATAAAGCGCTTTTGAAATTAGTAGAAACCTTGTTTGCTGCTGATGAATTAACTTCACCGATGTTACCTGATTTTGTTTGTCCGGTGTCGCGTTTGTTTGTGTAATTTTACTGTCACGTTACCATCGGGAATATTTGGCGCTGTGAGCGTTCACGTAAGTGAGTCGTTAGACTAAGCTTTCTCGTAGAGTAGCGCAACTACAAACTGCATAACCCCCTAAACCTCCAGATATATACATAAATGTAACGCTGTAATCTAAATTTAATTAAGTAATACTACTAGCGTTATATGTTGATTATTACTGTCTTATCGGGGTTTGAGTTATGAATTTCCGTTTAAAGCTACTTGGTTTGTTATCCGTCACTGCAATTCTTTCAGCAACTGTTTCGGTTTATGGGAAAACCTCTTTACGCTTATTCAACCATAATCTCTCTTCACAAATAAATAATACTGCTGTACAGGGAAGAAATTCTCTCACTCAAAACCCTACAGCAGATCCAGGTAAGCTATTCGAGCAAGCAGTACTGCTGTACCGTCGCGGACAATATTTACAAGCACGGGATATTTATCAGCGAGTATTAGAAATACGACAGCAGCAGGATGATAAAGCCGAAATTGCTCGCACTCTGAATAATATCAGTGAGGTTTACATACGTTTAAAACAAGACGACAAAGCCGATAAAGTATTACAAAAAGCATTAGCTATTCGCCAAAATTTAGGAGATAGAAAAGGGGAAGGAGAAACTTTAGATAATATTGGCTCGGTTTATATAAATAAAAAAGAATATGACAAAGCTTTAAAAACGTTACAGCAAGCTTTGGCTATTCGTCGCGAGGTAAAAGATAAAAAAGGTGAAGCTAAAACTCTGAAAAATATTGGACGAGTTTACAGTGGAGGCTTCAAAACATATGGTAATCCTAAAGCTCTAAAATCTTTTCAACAAGCTAACCGTATCTATTCACAAGTAGAAGATAAATACGAAGAAAGTCATACTCTGAATGCAATTGCAATCACATATGTTGTACTAAATCAATTTCCTCAAGCTTTAGAAGCATTAAATAAAGCTAAATTAATCAACCGCGAATTAAACAACCCCGTACTTGAAGCCAAACGGCTTGATTTTTTAGCTGCGTATTATTTCTTTAAAGGTAACAAAAAACGTGGTAAAGAAGTTGGGGAACAAGCATTAGCTTTTGCACAAAAAAATCAGCTTACTGTAGAAAAACTAGATATTCTAAATCAGCTTGCAAGTTTTTATTATACGACCCAAAAACCGACTCGCGCTAAAGAGTTTGCACAACAAGCATTAAATTTGGCAAGACAGTTAAAAATCCGAAATGATGAAGCTAGTGCTTTAGAAAAGCTAGGTTCTGCTTATGTTTTATTAGGAGATTATCAAAAAGCAGAAACAATTTTGCTACAAGCACTAAGTATTGCCAAAGAAATTGAAGATTTGGATATTGAATCATCTGTTTTAAATTCCTTAAGATTAATATATTCAATACAGGGAGATTCTAACAAACAAATTGAAATTACCAATAGACAATTAGAAATTGCTAGAAGTCAAGAGAATGAATTAATAGAATATAATCTATTAGCTATATTAGCTGATTCTTACAATAGTATAGGTAAATATCAAAAAGCATTAGAAGCATATTTCCAGGCTTTAGATATATTACCAAAAATTAAAAATAGCAAAATAATACAAGTGGTAGAGAAATGGCCTGAAAAATCTGAAATTTCAATTTTGAAAGGAATAAGTAATACTTACAGAAGTTTAGGAGATTACGATAAAGCGTTAGATTTTGCCCAACAGAGTTTAAAAAAAGCACAATCTTTAAACCAACCTGAAGTTGAGATAAAAGCATTGCTTCATCTAGCTAAATTGTATAATGGAGCTTTCAAAAATTCGTCAAAAGCATTTGAATTATCTCAACAAGCTTTAAGCATTGCTCAAAAAAATCAGCTACCAACAAATGAAGCAAAAGTACTAATTGAATTGAGCGAATTATACACTCAGCAAGGCAATCATACTTTAGCATTGGAATATGCCCGCAAAGTTTTAGCAATTGCGAAAAAGTCTAATAGTCCTGAATTTGAATACAAGACTTTAGAATACACGGCATTGAGAACTATAGTTAATATATATGATAAACAAGGTAAATATCAAAAAGCACTGGAATCTGCACGGCAAGCTTACGCTTTGGTACAGAAAGAAAATTTAGGTATGTTTGAAATTATTGCTTTGAATTCTCTAACTGAAAGTTATCTTGATGTAGGAGATACAGTAAAAGCACAAGAAACCGCAAATCAAGCCGTAACTTTAGCAAGAAAACTAAATGTGCCTAAAGAAAAATCATTAGCTTTAGCATCTCTTGCTAATGTGTATAAATTTCAAGGTAAATATGAACAAGGAATAAAAACAGCAAAACAAGGTTTAGCTATCGCAAAAAGAATTAAAGACTTTAATCATGAATTAATGTTTTCACTTTTCCTTAGCGAAATATACGAAGCTTTAGGAAACTATCAAAAAGTAATTTCAGTCGCTCAACCTAATATCATAAGAGCAAGAAAACTCAATCAACGCGACAAAGAAGCAGAGCTATTAATTAATTTAGGTAACGCTTACCGAGTTATCGGTGAATACAGCAAAGCTAAAGAATTAATCGAGCAAGGATTGAAAATCGGCAGAGAATTAAAAAATCCTCGTTTAGAATTATACGCTTTAAATAGTCTTGGCTACTACTACTCTTCACTCGAAGATTATCAGCAAGCTCTGCAATTAACTCAACAAAGTTTAAAAATTGCTCAACAATTAGAAAGCCCACCTTTGTTAATTTCTCCTCAATTCAATCTGGGTGATATTTACAGCAGCTTGGGAGATTACCAAAAAAGCCGCGATTACTACCAACAAGTGCTAACAACATCGCAAAAATTAAGAAACCGTCGCGGTGAAGGTATTGCTTTATTCGCTTTGGCTGGTAATTATTTGTCTCAAGGTAATCCACAAAAAACTGTAGAATTATCTCAACAAGCTTTAACGATATTCCAAGAAATTAAAGTACCGCGATTGCAAGCTTTTGCTCATCGAATGCTAAGTCTTGGTTATGGAGAGTTAGGTAATGATGCTAATGCGATGAAATCAGCCGAAAGCTTTTTAGAGTTTTCCAGAAAAGTTGAAAATCCAGTATTTGAAAAAGAAGCTCTTAATTTACTGGGAATGATTCATTATCGATTTGGCAGAAATTCTCAAGCAACTTCATCTTATCAACAAGCACTTACAATTAAAACCCCGGAAAAAACAACTGCTAGTAACTGGGGAATTTATGCTGGTTTGGGTAGAGTTTATCGCAAATTGAATCAAAACAATGTTGCTATCGGTTATTACAAGCAAGCAATCAACGGAGTTGAAAAAATCCGTCGGGGAATTGAAGGTTTACCACCGGAGTTACAAAACTCTTTCTTAAATACGGTAATTGATTTTAAAGGTACTAAAACTGCGGATATTTATCGTGAATTAGCTGAATTATTGATTGCTCAAGGAAGAAACAAAGAAGCATTATCTGTACAAGAATTATTAAGAAGACAGGAAATAGAAGATTTCATTACTACTCAACCAACTACAAACACAAAATCTCGAATACCACTTACACCCGCAGAAAAACGAGTTCCAGTTTTAGATAATTCCTTAATTGCTCTGGGTAATCAAATTAGCAAATGTCAAACAGAAACTCCACAATGTACTCAACTGATAAATAAGCGGAGTAAGTTGATTCAAGCGCATATGAAAGAGCTAGAAAAACTTGACAAAGAAATTCGCGATAATCGTAGTAAAGATGATAATTTCTTCGATCCTAAAGAATTCGGTAAAATTAGAGAAATTGTCGATGCACAACCCGATACTGTAATGATTTATCCCTTGGTAGGGGAAAAAGAATTAAATATCCAACTATATGGGAAAGAAGGAGTTGTTAAAACGTTTAAAGTGCCAGTTGGGCGTGAAGAATTAGGAAATGCAGTCAAAGAATTTCGCGATTTAATGGAATACTGCGAAAAAGTTTATTATTGCGGTGAGGAACAAATTCCTAAAGTGCAAACAGCTAGTCAAAAACTCTACAACTTTCTGATTAAACCTATAGAAGCAGAATTAAAAGCAAACCCAGTAAAAAACTTAGTCTTTTCACTTGATAGGGTAACACGCTATGTACCGATGAGTGCTTTGTTTGACGGTAATCAATATTTGATAGAAAAATATACAATCTATCTAGCAGCTTCGGCTAGTTTAACAACTACTGAAAAACCATCACCGTTATTAACAAACCAAAGTACAAGTGTGTTAGCAATGGGACTTTCTAATAGTGTTCGCCGAAAAGGTAATATACCTGCTTTCAATGCTTTACCAAATGTACCTAAAGAATTAGATTTTATTGTACGAGACAAATCGAATGATAAACAAGGGGTATATCAAGGGCAAACATTTTTAAACGATACTTTTAACTTTGATAGTTTGCAAAATAATCTTCAAAAAGGTCACAATATTCTACACTTAGCTACCCACGGTTTATTCGATCCAAAACATCCACATGAATCTTACGTTCTTTTGGGTAATAAAGAACCGTTGATATCAAATTCAATTTACAGCTTAGAGGAGCTAAAAAACATTCACCTCGTTGTTTTATCCGCTTGTCAAACTGCATTAGCAAGTCCCCGTCAAGATGGTGTAGAAATTAATGCTTTTGCTTCCCACTTTTTGAGAAATGGCACAAAATCCGTCATCGCTTCATTATGGCAAGTTGCTGATAATAGTACTAGTACTTTGATGCAAAACTTCTACAAAAATCTCTCCAATAATAAACAACCAATTACCAAAGCCGAAGCGATGCGTTTGGCACAGTTGCAGTTGCTTTATAATAAAGATGTGACTATCAGCGATATTAAAAGAGCCGGGGGTTTGATTCGGGAAGAAATACCGTCAACTGGTAAAAAATCCGAATCAAAAACCTTTGCTCATCCTTATTATTGGGCACCTTTTGTGTTGATTGGGAATGGGTTGTAACGATTCTGTTGATAACTTACAAACACCTGGGGTTGCAAACCCCAGGCTAATAGCATAAGTCCATTAAAATGGACTAAGAGAATAAAATCTTCATTAGTAATTTCTTTAAACGGAAATAAATTGTAAAGTTTTTTGAATAATATCGTAAAATATAACGTTAAATTTAGACTATAAAATAGTATTCAAAATACCCATTACCCATTACCCATTACCCATTACCAATTACCAATTACCCATTCCCCAATGCCCAATTTCAACCTCAAAATCCAACTAATCGAAAAAACTTGTTTATTTGAACTTGCTTGGGGTGATGGTCAACAGCTTAATGCTACCTTAACTTATCCTCAAACAATTTCTAATTTTTATCACGAATGGCAACAATGTTATCTTAAATTTTATAAAAGTTCATTCAGAGGAAAAGTAGCTGATATCGGAACTATAGCACCACCGACCATAGATTGGCGTGCTAAATTAGTGGAAGCAGAAACAAAGTTTTTATATGAATTTCGTCACTGGTTGCGTAGTGCTGAACTATATCAAATCCGCTCTACAATAGCTAATAATATTAATCTAGAAAAAACCCAAATCCAAAATCCAAAATCTAAAATCCAAAATGTGGAGGTTTTCTTAACTTGCAATTCTTTAGAATTAGAACGTTTACCTTGGGAAGCATGGAATATAGGTAGTGAATTCGCTGTTAATTCTGATATTAGAATTGTTCGTAAACCAATTAATATCAATGAACCAAATACAATTCCAATTCGTCATCGGAAAGCGAGAATTTTAGCAATTTTAGGTGACGATACTGGTTTGGGATTTGCAGAAGAAAAAAAGGCTTTGAATTTATTAAAAAAAGTTGTTGATGTTAAATTTATCGGTTGGCAACCGGGTAAAGATATTAATCAATTAAAACAAGAGATTGTAGACAATTTATCTGATAATATTGGCTGGGATATTTTATTTTTTGCGGGACACAGTAATGAAACTAATTTAACTGGTGGAGAAATTGTTATTGCTCCGAATACCGCTTTATATCTGAATGAAATACAAACACCTTTAACTATTGCCAAAGATAATGGTTTACAGGTAGCAATTTTTAATTCCTGTAGTGGATTGAGTATCGCTAATAAATTGATTGATTTAGGATTCTCTCAAGTTGCAATTATGCGCGAACCAATTCATAATCAGGTTGCGATTGAATTTTTTATGCAGTTTTCTCAAGCTTTATATGAATATAAAGACGTTCATCAATCTTTGCTTGAAGCTAGCGATTATTTACACCAACAAAATTATAATTATCCCAGTTCTTATTTAATCCCTTCACTATTTCGTCATCCAGCAGCGGACTTATTTCGTATAGAACCTTCTGGATTTAAACAAATTATCAAAAATATTAAACCAACAGCTTTAGAAGTTGCAGTAATTTCCATTCTAGGATTAATTAGTTTACAGCTTCCCGTACAAAGTTGGTTATTAGAAAAACGAGTTTTAACACAAGCAGTATATCGTAATCTGACAAACCAAGTTGATGCTACTACAACTCCCCCAGTCTTACTCGTAGAAATAGATAACGAATCGATTAATAAAGCTGGAATTTCTAATCCCCGACCGATAAACCGCGAATATATGGCGCGAATTGTTGATAAACTGGTAGAATTAAAAGCCCCAATCGTGGGAATTGATTATTTACTCGATAGACCAAATAATGGCGATCGCACTTTATCAAACTCGATAAAATCGGGATTAACTTCATCTCAATCGACAAGTTTTATATTCGCTACAACCAGGGATAACAACGGTAACTGGTTGACTATTAATCCTCAAATTGCCAGCGATAACTGGAGTTTGTCTGGAGAGATTGAACTTTTACCCTGGTATATGCAACTATTGCCCAGTTCAAATGATAACCCCAAACCCAGACCTTTCGCTGCTCTTCTAGCCCTTTCTCAACAATTACAAAAATTACCCAATTCACCAAAACCAAAATTAGAAAATAAACAGCAATTTTGGAATCAGATAAATACATACATCAATAATGATGCTAATAACAGCACGATTCTGAAATCAGAACGAACACGTTTGCAACCATTGACAGCATTTAGCTATTCTATAAGTCAAATGTGGTTGCATCCCATTATCGATTTTTCTATTCCTCCCAAACAAATATATCAAACCATCCCCGCTTGGAAATTATTGGAAGAAAATTTTTCTTCCCCCTCTTCCCCCTCTTCCCCCTCTTCCCCATCTCCCCCCTCTCTCCATCCCATAGTCATCGTCGCTCCCGGTGGATATGGAGAAGCAGGAACCTCAAAAGATAACGAAGATAACTTCCAGTTACCTGCTCCAATGCGTTATTGGAGAAATCGAGAAAATCCCGATAATACCCGTGGGGTGCTGACGGGTGGTAAAGCTCACGCATATATGACCCATCATTACCTGAAAAACAGAATGGTGATACCAATTCCCGATTTATGGATGATTGGTTTAACTATAATAATAGGTAAAATTACATCATTTTATCTAAGTAAAAATCCGGAACAAAACCGAAAATATTTAATCTTGATCGCTATCGGTTACGCCACCATTTCACTAATTAGTTTACAGCTTTATATCTCATCCGCAGCGATTCTTTTACCTTGGCTTTTACCAACAATCACTTTTTGGTTCTACGTTTTGAGTGCTGTTACTAAAAAAGACTTAATCAATGAATAAAATTCAATCAAAATTAAACTTAAAATTACGTAGTTCAATCTTATCAGCAACAGCTTTAATCAGTTTATTTTCCTTAACTCCCCAACCAGTTTACGCTCAACGAATTTCACCTACAACAAGCTTTTGGAATAAAATTTTTAAACCTTCACGACGCGATCCAGAACCACCGATAAAGCCGCGTAAAGGTACTTCCCGTCCTGGAAAACCAATATGTTTAATTTCTCCAGATGCACCTTCTCAAACTAGAATCATCTGGAATACCAAACCATTCTTTTTATGGCAAGGTGATATTAAGAAAGTCGCAGTAGGAATTCCCGGTAGTAAAGAATTAAAAACGCAAATTGTCACCGGAAATCAAAATCTAAATTATACAGGTGAACCATTAGAACCCGGTAAGACATATAGGTTTTTAATTTTCTTAAGCGAACTTGAAAGTGCTTCTCCAACAGGGTTCGTTCCTTTCAAAATCATGGAAGCACCACAGCGAAATCGTATTGGTGCAGAATTGAAACTCTTGGAGAGATTGCAGAAAAATAAAGGTGCAGATTCAGAGAAAATAGCACTTACCAAAGCCAAATACTTCGCTGATAAAGGATTATGGATGGATGCTTTACAGCAAGCTTATTCTGTTCCCAATCCATCACCCGAATTGTCGCAGATAATTGAAGGTATTCCTAACGAGTTGTGTAAATAAAAGATTATCAGGACAAACAAAACTGATGTAGAGACGTAGTAGTGCTACGTCTCTTTAAATTAGTGGGCTAATCGGTTTGTGTTTTTTGCATACCCCTCACACTACCCAAATATAGAAAAAAATAGGAAAGCGAAATCAAATCAATTTCCAAAAACTGCATATCCCCTGAAACACCCAGAGATATAAACAAATAGAACACCACACGAAGGTGTATTTACCATCAACTTCGATTATTCATTAACCATTACAACAAGTAGGAGCGCAAATGAAAGCTTTAAAATTAACATCCGCAATCGTATTACTCAGCTTCATGGTAATTAATCCCAGAGTAAACGCTCAAGAATTACCCAATACTAACGTCACACCACAAATTGAGAAATTTCAAGTTGAATCAAACCCGAATCCCAACTCAAGAGAGGATGAGCAGCAAGCAGTAAATTATTTGAAACAAGGATTTAATCTTTTTCAAAATAAAAACTATCCCGAAGCAATCAAAGCTTTTAACGAAGTAATCAAAATTCAGCCAAATAATCAATATGGTTATTTCGGTAGAGGAATTTCCTATTTTCAATTGAAGCAATATCAGCTAGCGAAGACAGATTTAGATAAAACAATAGAATTGGATAATTCAATTTCTTATGCTTACTTCTTCCGAGGAGCTTCCAATGGTGCATTAGGTAATAGAAAAGACGCAATTACAGATTTAGAAACAGCAGCAAGGTTGTTTGATAAAGATGGAAATACAGAACTAGCTCAGACATCCCGTGATGTAATAAAACGATTACGTAATGCTTAACCTGTCAAATCCGCCCTCACTACAAAGCCCACGCAGGTGGACTTTAAAAGCCCCCCAATTCCGAAGGGGGGTTGGGGGGATCTTAATCTTTAAAACAAAAACAAAACTGAAAAATGACCTCAAAATTAATTACTAACATAGCTTTATCATTTATTACTATTCTCGCTTCTTCTATATTACCTTTGAATAATGCAGTTGCTTTGGATAAAGCATCGAATAATTTACAAAATAGTTATCCCATAGCACAAACTACTACTAATTCAATCTCAACCGAGCAAATTAAACAAGTTGCAAAAAATCAAAATGCCACATTAGTTCAATATTCGCTTTTAGCTGACAATTCACAAGAATCAGAATTAGCAATTTGGGTGATTAAACCTACAGGTGATACCATGCGTCGCGTCGATTTAAAAGCTTGGAAACAAAAATCAAAGACTTCCCTCGCAGAATTAATAACAAAAACTAACAGTAAGCTTAACTCTGGGAATTACTTTAATAAAGGAGGAATTTCAATAGGAAAATCTCCTCAAAATAAGCCAATCAGTATTGAATTAAAAAAACTTCATCAAGTATTAATTCAACCCATAGCTAATTTATTACCCAAACAACCAGAAGAAAGAGTTATTTTTATCCCTCAAAATAAATTATTCCTCGTTCCCTTTGCAGCATTACAAGATAATAAAGGTAAATATCTCATCGAAAAACACACAATTTCTACCGCTCCCTCAATTCAAGTATTAGATTTACTTCATCAGAGAAAAATAAGACGTAACAACCAAAAATCATTTGTCCCTACAACCATGACAGATGATGAATTATTGATAGTAGGAAACCCCACAGCACCAAAAGTATCCCTAACAAAAGGAGATTCCTGTAAACCACCATCATTACCAGGTGCAGAAGAAGAAGCAAAAAACATTGCACAGATATTCAAAACTCAACCATTAATAGGTGATGCTGCAACAGAAACAGCTATCGTGCAAAAAATGTCACAAGCGAGAATTATTCACTTAGCAACAATGACTTATCCCGAAGACTGCAAAACAAATAACTCTCCCGGTGTAATTGCGCTTGCTTCTTCTAATCAAGACGATGGTTGGTTGAGAACATCAGAAATCCAGAATTTAAACCTTAAAGCCGATTTGGTTGTTTTATCCGCTTGCGAAACAGCTTTAGGGAGAATTACGAATGATGGTGTAATAGGGTTATCTCGTGCCTTCTTCACTGCTGGTGCGGATAGCGTTATTGGTTCGCTGTGGTTGGTTCCCGATGAATCTACAGCCACATTGATGACGGAATTTCATGCTAACTTAAGTAAAAACACTGATAAAGCGAGTGCGCTGCGTCAAGCGATGTTGGAGACGATGAAACAGTATCCAAACCCCAGGGATTGGGCTGGTTTTACCTTAGTTGGTTTGTTGTGATGTAGGGAGTTATAAAAATGCGTTATTACAAAGTTGGGCGGAGTGTTTTAGTTAGTTTATTGGTGGTTTTGTCTGCTTCTTTTGTTCCGAGGTTGCCGATGGTTTTGATGACATCGGGGGTTTTGGCGCAGACGGTAGATGCGCGGAAAGCGGAAGCAGATAGATTGTTAGAACAAGGTAATCAGCAGTTTAACAAAGGTGAAATTGAAGCAGCTTCGCAATTTTGGGAACAAGCACTAAAAATATATCGAGAAATTAAGGATAGTCGTGGTGAAGGTACAACGCTGGGTAATTTGGGAATTGTTTACAATGTGCTAGGGGACTATGAAAAAGCTATTGAGTTCTACCAACAGCATTTAGCTATTGCCAAACAAATCGGCGATCGCGCTGGTGAAAGTCTTGCATTAGGTAATTTAGGAATTGCTTACACTTTTCTAGGAGACTATAAACAAGCTATTGAGTTCTACCAACAACAATTAGCTATTGCCAAACAAATCGGCGATCGCGCTGGTATTAGTCGCGTACTTGGTAATCTGGGACTTGCTTACTATAACCTGGGAGACTATGAAAAAGCTATTGAGTTATTACAACAAACTTCAGCAATCTCTAAAGAGTTAGGCGACCTCGGAGGTGAAGGAAAGACATTGAATAATCTGGGAAATGCTTACCGTTCTCAAGGAGACTATGAAAAAGCCATTAATTCCCATCAAAAAAGTTTAGCAATTTTCAAGCAAATCGGCGATCGCGCTAATGAGAGTCTTGCCCTGGGTAATTTGGGAAGTGCTTATGATTCTCAAGGAAATTATAAAAAAGCCATTGACTTTTATCAACAAAGTTTAACTATTCTCAAGCAAATCGGCAATCGCACTTATGAAGGTTCTGTACTAGGTAATCTTGGAGGTACTTACGCTTCTTTGGGGGACTACAAAAAAGCGATTGAATTTTACATAGAAAGCTTAGAAATCGCGCAAGAATTGGGCTATCGCAACGGCGAAGCAAAAATCTTAAGTAATCTAGGTAATCTATACTCAGAGCTAGGAGATTATAAAAAAGCCATTGAACTTCACCAAAAAAGTTTAGTAATCGCCAAAGAAATCGGCAATCGCGCAGGTGAAGCTGGTACGCTGGTTAATTTGACAGGTGTTCACTCTTCACTAGGGGAATATCAAAAAGCCATAGATTTGAGTCAACAAGCTTTAGCTATTTTCAAAGAAATCGGCGATCGTGCAGGTGAAGGTAATGCCCTAGGTAATTTGGGCTATACTTACTCTTCAACTGGGGAATATAAAAAAGCCATAGACTTTAAGCAACAAGCTTTAGCTATTTTCAAAGAAATTGGCGATCGTGCAGGTGAAGGTACCGTATTAAATAGTCTCGGATATGATTTATTTAAATCTGGTAATCTTGCAGAAGCAGAAAAAATCTTAAAACAGGGAATTAAAGTTTGGAAGTTTCAACGCATTAGACAAGAAAAGGATGAGTTTAAAATCAATATTTTCGAGGGACAATCAAATACCTATCGTACCTTACAGCAAGTACTAATTGCCCAAAATAAAACCGATGCAGCCTTACAAGTAGCCGAAAGCGGACGCGCTAGGGCTTTTGTGGATTTACTGACTAATCGTCTCTCTCCTGATGGCGATATTTTTTCCGCTACAGAGCCAACTATTAACCAAATTAAACAAATCGCTAAAGCCCAAAATTCAACTCTTATTCAATATTCAATTATTCACGATGAATTCAAAATCGCAGGTAAACAACAATGGAAACAATCCGAACTCTACATCTGGGTAATCAAACCCACTGGTGAAATCACATTCCGCAAAGCTGATTTAAAACACCTGTGGCAAAAAGAAAACACAACATTAAGTGAATTAGTTTCCAGCACTCGTAAATCCCTGGGTGTCGGTGATGATGAACGCAGCATTTTTGATGTCAAAGTCAAAAATCCTGCGAATGAAAAAATACAAAAGGAAAGCTTACAAAAACTCCATCAACTGTTAGTTACACCCATTGCTGACCTCTTACCAACTGACCCCAATCAACGGGTTACTTTCGTTCCCCAAAGTGATTTATTCCTGGTTCCCTTCCCCGCATTAATGGACAACAAGGGTAAATACTTAATTGAAAAACACACCATTCTCACTGCACCCGCAATTCAAGTTTTAGAATTAACTCGCCAACAGCGGGAAAGAATCAAAAAATTACCAGGTACAAATCAAAAAAATGCTCTTATAGTAGGCAATCCTACTATGCCGTCATTTAATACCAAGTACGGAGAGTCAGGAAAACAGTTATCATCTTTACCAGGAGCCAAACGAGAAGCACAAGCTATTGCACCCCTATTCAATACCAAAGCCTTAACTGGTGACGAAGCCACGGAAACCACTATTAAAGCCAAGCTTCCCCAAGCAGGATTAATTCATTTAGCTACCCACGGCTTATTTGATGGCTTCCAAGGATTACAAAGTTCCATCGCTCTTGCACCTTCCTCTCAAGATAACGGTCTTTTGACTGCATCCGAAATCCTAGATATCAAACTTAATGCTGATTTAGTGGTATTGAGTGCTTGTAATACGGGTAGAGGTAGAATTACTGGTGATGGGGTAATTGGTTTATCTCGTTCGTTAATTAGTGCCGGAGTTCCCAGCGTTTTAGTTTCATTGTGGTCAGTACCAGATTCACCTACAGCATCATTAATGACGGATTTTTATCAAAACCTCAGCAAAAATCCGGATAAGGCGACTGCACTGCGACAAGCGATGTTGACGAGAATGAAACAGCATCCAAATCCCCGTGATTGGGCTGCTTTTACCTTGATTGGGGAAGCAGAGTGATGTTTGTAATTAGGGTGTTGGCATAACGCTGGCAATTAAGAAAAGGAGGCATTTTATGATATTGTCTGGTTGGTTTTATAGGAAATTTCATATAAAATGACAGATGACGATATCATAGAAGTCCCTTTACGTCCTCTTGTTTGGATGGGTAACTCTCGCAAAAATATTCGCGAGTTTCCTCAAGATGTACGTGCATCTGTAGGTTATGCGTTGCAGTTGGTACAAGCAGGAGAAACACTGCTCAGATGCCAAGGTTTTTAAAGGGGTTGGTAGTGGAGTTTACGAAATTGTAAAGCGTTACGATACCGATACTTATAGGGTGGTTTACGCCCTTTAAATCGGGGAAAATGTCTACGTATTGCACGCTTTTCAGAAAAAATCAAAGCAGGGGATTAAAACCCCGCAAGCTGATATTGACTTGATTAAACAACGCTATAAAGATGCGCTGGAGAGGGAACAACAAACATGACACAAGAAAAAGTTTTTGAAGAAAGCAGTGGTAATGTATTCGCTGACTTAGGTTTAGAGAATGCAGATGAATTATATACCCGTGGTAAAATCGGAATTCACGTACTGCGTTTGTTGAAAAAACGTAATTTAAAGCAGCGAGAGATAAGCGAGCTTTTAGGAATTCCCCAACCAGAAGTATCTCATTTGATGAAAGGAGAATTTCAGCGTTTTAGTGAAGGTAAATTGTTAATCTTTCTCAAGCGACTTGATACAGAAATTACTTTGCATCTTCGCTCTCGGAGTGGTGATGAGGAAGTTGCTGAAACTGTAATATCGCTGTAGTAAAATCAAGAAAATCCTCTGAAAACCAATGACGATTAACCCACCTCAAAAGACAAGGAAAGAGTAGCCATTTGCCTAACTTCCATAGATTTTGATTTATCTTCACTAGTAATTAGACCACCAGCGCGATCGCCACTCAAATCACTCAGCAAATCGTCAATTGCTCCCACTTCTCCTTTTAAATCTATGGGTTGGTTTCTCAAACCTCTTTCTGCTGCTAGTGCTGATAATGTTTTGACTGCATTTTTCAAAGGTAAACGACTTGCAATTAATAAAGCTTCTCCGGAACCTTTTTTTAATGCTTTTAATTCCAGTTCTTCGGGATTACCAATTACCGTTGTTTGACCTGCTGCTAGGCGCATCGATTGTTCGTTAGCTGGCCATTGATAGGGAAATATTAATATAATATCTCCTGTGGAATCAATGAGTAACATTGTAATATATAGATTATGATTGGTGCGGTTAGTTACCTGAAATTCAAAAAGTTTATTTAGTGGTAAATTACCTGTTTTACTTTGCCTTACCTGTCGCTGATTATTTGCACTTCTCACCGTAGCGACTCTGGCAATTGTTTGTGATTTTTGCTCCACTAAATTCATCCCTACTTCCACATCTAACAGGGAAGAGTTAGCATTTAAGGTTTTCTTGAGGATATGTACTGCTAATAGTGATTTGATTTTTGCTTCCCAGTTATCAATTACCTTTGTAACCGTTTCTCCTGGTTGGCTAAATAAAGATTTATCTAATGGTTGGAATCCTTGGGTAAATAATCCGATACTACCTACTTTGGGAATATCTTTTAATCCTTCTTGCTGAAATTGTCGGTAATATTCCACTGTCATTTTACCTAAAATATAATGCACTTTATCGGTATAAGGAATATTTCCGGAACCCGGATTAACAGCTTTGATGCGCTTGATTTTTGTTAAAGCTTTGGTGATATCTGCTAATTCTCCAGCCAAGGAAGAATCAATCCCAATATGTAATTTTAAATCTGTGGGAATAGCGCGGCTAAATTCTTGTAATAACATTCCTGATTGGGGAGCTACTTTTAATTCTTTTTTCTCTACAATTGCTTTCCCAACTAATCCGTCACGGGATACCCCTTTAACTTTTCCTGCTGGTTTTCCTTGACTATCTAAAATATTCAAAACAGCACCTTTTTCAAAGCTGTCTAAACTTCCTCCTTCCCATCCTCCCAACCATAAAGTAACTTGATTTCCATTACTTTTTGTAATCACAGCATCAGTAGGTAGTGATTGTTGATTGATAAAATAAAATCGCTGGCTTTGATTACCATCTCCCAAAGGAAATTGATTATAAGATGATTTGAGAGTAGGAGAAATTTTAGCGATCGCACTTTCCACGTTACCGGAATTATGCCAGAGATATTGAGTCATCAGGTAAGTAAAAGCACCCGCAGAAAAACCAGAGAAGGGAGCATCTGCTGCGAGTTCATCCTTTTGAGCAGAAGCGATAACTACCCCTTTTGCAACTCCTTCACAGCGCTTTTGAGCTAGTTCCGGTTCCGACAAACCCAAATCCTTCATTAAACGTTTTTGAAATTCGATTTCCTCCGTACTGGGACTAAAACCATCACCCGATACAGAACGGATGCGAAAATTCCCCCTAGTTCCACCACCAGAGAAACAACTATCCAAGACAGCGGTAACATTTTCTGTCTTCAACGCAGACATGAGTAAAAACAAAGTACGTCCCATGATATCGGTCACTCTTCCTTCTCCATCATCACCGGGAACCAAAGTACTGTTTAATTCATTTTTTCGGCAATTACGAACTGTGTCGCTAGTTTCAGAAAAACGGGAACCATGTCCGGAAAAATGGAAAACCACCACATCCCCTGGTTTAGCTTGTTTAATTAAATGTTCTTCAAATGTAGTTAAAATATTTTTGCGAGTAGGTTGTTTATCGGCAGATTCATCGCTGGTGAGTTTAATAATATCTTTGGGATTAAAACCAAAACGGTGAATTAACAGTTGTTCCTGCAAATCTACATCAGTGGTACATCCTTCGAGATTAGTAAATCTTTCGCTATTGGGATAATTATTCACCCCCACCAACAGCGCTAACTTACGCGGAGTATCCTTTGCTAATACTTGAGCGTAGCGGTTGCTTTTAGTGATGATATCAAATTGGCTCAGAGCTAGAGTGGCGAAAGTAGAGCCAGCGAATTGTAAGAAATGACGACGTTTGATAGTAGATATGGTTGGGGAATTTAAACTGTCAGCCATTGGTTACTCCTGAGTACGTATTGGTAATTATTTTTATCTCTGGCTCAAGGTCGCCTATGCAGTTGTTGTGCTTCAATTATGATTGCTAGAGTTAGTGATAATGCTGAAGTTTTTATAAAGGTATAGTGAATTGTAACGATTTGGTAGATGAAATGCCAGAAATTAAGTTTATTCTGGTACAAAACATTTGAAAACATTGATTTTACAACTTAAATCCTGGTAAAAGACCACCCATTTCTGCATAGGCTCATCAGTCATGAGAGATATATAAAAACAGTAAGTTGAAATTATTCAGTATTATGAATTACAAACGATTTTTGCTCGTTGCTGTCACAACTCTCGTCACTACAAGTTTACAATCTGTGGTGGTTGTACCAGGGATGTTACCAGCACAGCAGGTATTAGCGCAGACGACAGAAGCGCGGAAAGCAGAAGCGGATAGGTTATTTAATCAAGGTATACAGCAGATTGAAGCAAATCAACTTGAAAGTGCATTACAATCTTGGAAACAAGCACTACAAATATACCGCGAAATTAATGATCGCGCAGGTGTTGGTGATGTGCTTAATAATCTCGGACTTGCTTACCATCGCTTAGGGGACTCTAAAAAAGCCATTGATTTTCTCCAGCAAAGTTTACCAATCGCCAAAAAATTAGGCGATCGCGCAGGTGTTGGTAATGCGCTTAATAATCTCGGACTTGCTTACCGTCGCTTAGGAGACTTTAAAAAAGCAATTGAATACCACAAACAAGCTTTAGTAATTTTTAAAGAATTAGGCGATCGCGTTTCTTTGAGTATGATTCTAGGTAATCTGGGGGGATCTTACGCTAAGCTAGGGGACTATAAAAAATCCATTAATGTATACCAACAAAGTTTAGTAATCTTCCAAGAATCAGGAGACCGTCCTTCTGTAGCTGGTGTACTGACTGGTCTGGGAAATAATTACGGTTCGCTAGGGGAGCATAAAAAAGCTATCGAAATGCACCAACGAAGTTTAGCTATTGCCAAAGAATTAGGTCATCGCGCAGGTGTTGCTCGTGCGCTAAATAATTTGGGAATTGACTATCGCTATTTAGGTTATTATCAAAAAGCTATTAACTTATACCAAGAATCTTTAACAATCGAGAAACAATTAAATAATCGCGCAGGTGTTGCTAGTACGCTAAATAATTTGGGAAATGCTTACTATTCGATAGGTAAATTTAAAAAAGCCATTGAAGTTTTTCAAAAAAGTTTAGCAATTGATAAAGAGTTAGGCGATCGTGCAAGTGAAGGTAAGGTATTAGGTAATCTAGGAAATGCCTACTTTGGACTAGGAGAGTATGACAAAGCTATTAGGCAATACCAAAAAAGTTTAGAAATTGCTGAAGAGTTAGAGGATCGGGCAAGTGTTGATAATGCATTGCGTAATTTGGGAAATATTTATAGTTTTCTAGAAGACAATGACACAGCCTCAGAGTTTCACAAAAAAAGAATAGCAATAGCTAAACAATTAGGCAAACAAATTAATGAAGCTACTAGACTACAGTTTCTAGGAGGCGCTTATTTTTCTCAAGGAGATTATAGATCAGCTATTAAGTTCTACGAAAGAAGTTTAGCAAGCGCCAAAATAATTGGCAATCGTACAATTGTTGTTGAGGCGCTCAATCGTTTAGGGCTTGCTTACCATTCCTTGGGTGACTATCAAAAAGCTATTAGAAACTACCAACAAAGTTTAGTCATTGCTGAAGAATTAGGAAATCGCATTAGTCAAGGTAATGCATTGGGTAATCTGGGAGTTACTTACGATTTACTTGAAGAATATAAAACAGCCATCAAGTACTACAAACAACATTTAGCAATTGCTAAAGAAACCGATCATATTCGTGATGAAGGTGTTGTATTAAATAATCTGGGATATTCTCTGTTCAAATCTGGGAATCTTGCAGAAGCCGAACAAGTATTAAAACAGGGAATTGAGATTCACAAGTCCCAACGGGGTAGATTAAAAAATTGGGATAATGCTAAAGTATCAATTTTTGATGAGCAGGTACGCACTTATCTTAGGTTGCAACAAGTGCTGATTGTTCAAAATAAAACTGATGAAGCATTGGAAGTCGCCGAAAGTGGGCGAGCTAGGGCTTTTGTAGATTTACTAACTAGTCGTATTGACCCTAACAATGATGTTTCTTCCTCTACAGACGCAACAATTGAACAAATAAAACAAATTGCCAAAATACAAAACACCACTTTTGTCCAATATTCAATGATTGGTGATAATTTTAAATTAGGGAATAAACAACAATATAAACAATCCCAACTCTACATCTGGGTAATCAAACCCACAGGTGAAGTCACCTTCCGCAAAGCTGACTTAAAACCACTATGGCAAAAAGAAAATACAACATTAAGTGAATTAGTTTCCACTACCCGTAAATCATTGGGTGTCGGCGATAATGAGCGCAGTATTTTTGATGTCAAAGTTAAAAATTCTGTCAATGAAAAAATACAAAAGGAAAGCTTACAAAAACTCCATCAACTGTTAGTTAAACCCATCGCTGACCTCTTACCCACAGACCCCAATCAACGAGTTACTTTCGTTCCCCAAGAAGATTTATTCCTAGTTCCCTTCCCTGCATTAATGGACTCTAAAGGTAAATACTTGATTGAACAACACACCATTCTCACTGCACCCGCAATTCAAGTATTAGAACTAACCCGCTCGCAACAACAACGAATAAAAACCTTACCAAAATCATCTCGCCAAAATGCTCTGATAGTAGGCAATCCTACCATGCCTAAATTTAATACTAAGTATGGTGAACCAGGAAAACAGTTATCATCTTTACCAGGAGCCAAACGAGAAGCACAAGCCATTGCACCTCTATTCAATACCACAGCCTTAACTGGTGACGAAGCCACAGAAACCACTATCAAAGACAAACTTCCCCAAGCAGGAGTGATTCATTTAGCTACCCACGGCTTATTTGATGGCTTCCAAGGATTACAAAGTTCCATCGCTCTTGCACCCTCTTCTCAAGATAACGGTCTTTTGACTGCATCCGAAATCCTGGATATCAAACTGAATGCTGATTTGGTGGTACTGAGTGCTTGTAATACGGGTAGAGGTAGAATTACTGGTGATGGGGTAATAGGTTTATCTCGCTCGTTATTCCTGGCTGGTACTCCCAGCGTGCTAGTTTCTTTGTGGTCAGTTCCCGATGCACCCACCGCAGAATTAATGACAGATTTTTACCAAAATTTGTATCAAAAGAATCTTGATAAAGCACAGGCTTTGCGCCAAGCAATGTTGAAGATGAAGGAACAATATCCCAAAGCTCCTAGGAAATGGGCAGCTTTTACTTTGATTGGGGAAGCGGAATAAATTTGTGATTTCGCATTTGACATTAGAAGTTTATTTCTATGTAGAGACGTAGCACTGCTACGTCTTTTTCAATTGGTGTACTAATCGGCTTGTATTTTTTGCATAACCCTCATAACAGCCAGATATATAAATATATAGTTACCAGATTACTGGTGATGCATAGGTCACTTAATCATCGTCAAGGTGCATTTACTGGCAGAATATAGCTAAATTCTGCCTTTCCTAAACAGCTAATAAATATAGTAATTAGAGGAAGGAATTATGAATCACAAATTTTTTGTAGTTGACAGCCATAAATTATATCTAAATGAAACAGTTAAGATATTGCGTTCAAAATACCCCCAAGCTGAAATTCTCGCGGCTGCCAATGCTATCGATTTTCTAAATCAATTATCAACATATAAACCCGATTTAGTTGTAATAGATATTTCGATCGCAGAAAAACCTGGAGAAATACCGTCAGTTAATACGGGTATGCAGCTTTTGAAAAAAATCATGCTCAATTATCCCCAATTAAATATTGTTGTTCAAAGTACCCATATTAAAAAACTAGTGCGGATGAAACCCGAGATTGATGCACGAATAGGAGGTTTTACCGTAGCGGATAAAAGTCTTTCCACTGCTGAATTTTTGCAAAGAATCGATTGGAGTTTGCAGGGATTAATTAATACTAAAGATATTCCGTATATAAATTCTGCTTCGCAAGTCAAACCAGAGTGGTTGAAGTTGTTGGATTTAGCTTTCAAAGAAGGATTACAAGATAGAATTATAGCCCGACATATTTGTGTCTCCGAAAGGATGGTAAGACATTATTGGGAAAGAGTGCAAGAAGCTTTAGGTCTTGATTGCGATGAGTTAAAAAATCAAGGGAAGAATTTACGAATCGTGACTCAAATCCGCGCAAGGGAAGTGGGGTTAATTGATTGAATTCGTTCGTAGTTGCGCTTACAGCGCCAAAATACTTCATCCAAAGGCAAAGACGGTGCAACTACAAACCTTTGTGAACAAAAACTGCATACCCCCCATAACCGTGAGAGATATATTAAAGTATAACCAGCTATAGCAGTATAAACACGTATGCAACCCGATAATAAATCTCAAAAAATCCCCTTTCATCAAGCTTTGACAAAGCGTGCAGTTGTATTATTTATCTCCTTATTTTTATTATCGGAATCAAGTGCAGTTAGTGCAGGCAATTATGGGTTAAAAATTGTCCAAAAGCTAGAAACAACCCAGCAAAATAATACCCGTGCCGAAGCGGAAAAATTAAAAAACGAAGGAATCCAATTATTTAACCAAGGAACTACAGAATCACTTACAAAAGCTAGAGAAAAATTTCAAGCAGCCCTGGTTTTGTGGGAAAGATTAGGTGATAAGTCATGGCAAGGTGCTACTCTTGATGGTATTGGTCGGATCTATGACGATTTAGGAGAACTACAAAAGGCACTTTCCTATTACAACCAAGCTTTACCTTTACTTCGTGCAGTGGGTAATAAAGGTATGGAAGCTACAACACTCAATAATATTGGTCGAGTTTACTCGGATTTAGGAGAAAAACAAAAGGCATTTTCCTATTACAACCAAGCTTTACCTTTATTTCGTGCAGTAAGTGATAGAAATGGGGAAGCTACAACTCTTGCTAGTATTGGTCTAGTCTATAATGCTTTAGGAGAAAAACAAAAGGCACTTTCCTATTACAACCAAGCTTTACCTATACTTCGTGCGGTGGGTGACAGAGTTGGAGAAGCTACAACACTTAATAATATTGGTGGAGTCTACGATGCTTTAGGAGAAAAACAAAAGGCACTTTCCTATTACAACCAAGCTTTATCTTTGGATCGTGCAGTAGGTAATAGAGGTGGAGAAGCTGTAACATTTAATAATATTGGTAGAGTTTACTCCGATTTAGGAGAAAAACAAAAGGCACTTTTCTATTACAACAAAGCTATATCTTTACTTCGTGCGGTGGGTGATAGGCGTACAGAAGCTATAACACTTAATAATATTGGTGGAGTCTACGATGCTTTAGGAGAAAAACAAAAGGCACTTTCGTTTTACAACCAAGCTTTACCTTTAAGTCGTGCAGTGGGTGATAAGGGTGGGGAAGCTACAACACTTAGTAATATTGGTAAAGTTTACTCCGATTTAGGAGAAAAACAAAAGGCACTTTCGTTTTACAACCAAGCCTTACCTTTACTCCGTGCTGTGGGTGATAGGGGTGGAGAAGCTATAACACTCAATAACATTGGTGGAGTCTACAATTCTTTAGGAGAAAAACAAAAGGCACTTTCCTTCTTAAACCAAGCTTTACCTTTAAGTCGTGCAGTGGGTGATAGGGGTGGAGAAGCTACAAAACTTGTCAATATTGGTGAAGTCTACTCGGATTTAGGAGAAAAACAAAAGGCACTTTCATTCTTCAACCAAGCCTTACCTTTACTCCGTGCTGTGGGTGATAGGGGTGGAGAAGCTACAACACTTAATAATATTGGTAAAGTCTACTCAGATTTAGGAGAACCACAAAAGGTACTTTCGCTCTTAAGCCAAGCTTTACCTTTACGTCGTGCAGTGGGTGATAGGGATGGAGAAGCTAACTCACTTTGGAATCTAGCTTATTTAGAACGCAAACAAGGTAATTTACAAGCATCCCTCAAACACATCCAAGATAGCATCCAAATCATCGAAAAATTAAGGAGTACTTACACCAACCAAGACCTAAAAACGACTTACTTCGCTACAGTTCAAGATAACTACAAGTTCTACATCGATTTGTTGATGGAGCTACACAAAAAAGACCCATCAAAAGGCTACAATGCTGCTTCTCTCAATGTATCGGAACGCTCTCGCGCTCGGGGACTTTTGGAACTATTAACCGAAGCACGAGCCGATATCCGCAAAGGTGCAAACCCGGAATTTTTGGCAGAAGAAAGCCGCTTGCAAGAATTAATTAGTGCTAAGGAAAAACTACGCTATCAGATAGTTAACGATAATAATAAAAGTAATGACCCAATCTCTAAAGCTGCTGCTCAAAGGTTAGAAAAAGAAGTTGCAAATCACCTTGAAGAATACAAACAATTGCAGGTCAAAATCAAACAAAGTAATCCTAAATACGCGAATCTCAAATATCCCGAACCGTTGAAATTAGCGGAAATTCAACAACAACTTGATAAAGATTCGCTGTTATTACAATATTCTTTAGGTGAGGAGCGCAGTTTTTTATGGGTGGTGAGTCCCGATTCTCTCGATACTTACGAACTTCCCAAAAAGTCAGAAATAGATAAAAGTGCTATCAATTTATTTTGTTTGATTAGCCAAAGCAGTTCCAAACCACCTTCAGCTACTGGTAAAGAAAATCCTTGTGAAGATACAGCAAATATCAAAACTCGACGCATTGATGTAGCTGCATCCGAATTGAGTAAACTTGTGCTGGCACCCGTCAAAGAGAAATTGGGTAAAAAGCGATTGGTTGTTGTTGCTGATGGTGCTTTACAATATATTCCTTTTGCTGCTTTGGCCGATCTTTCGGGAGAGGGGGTAGAGGGGGAAGAGGGGGAAGCAGGGGAAGCAGGGGAAGCAGGGGGAGCAGGGGGAGAGAAAAATAATTCTTTTAAGAAAAATAGAAAAGAGGTTCCAAGAGGTGGTTTAATTCCTGAACCAAAACCATCGCAAAACAAATTTAATTACCAACCGCTTCTAATCAACCACGAAATTGTTAACCTACCTTCAGCGTCAACCATTGCAATTCAACGTCAAGAACTGGCAAATCGTAAAGAAGCACCGAAAGCTTTAGCTATCCTTGCCGATCCAGTTTTCAGCACTGACGATAATCGAGTGGCTGAAGCTAGAAACAAGCAGTCAAACCAAAATTCTCTGGAATTAGAATTAGAGCGCTCTGCTTTGAAACGTTCTGCGGATATTTTTAATCGTCAAGGCTGGTTGCGACTTCATGGTACACGCACGGAAGCCGAGACACTTTTGCAACTCGTACCAAATGGCGATCGCCTTAATGTTTTTGATTTTGATGCTAACTATAATTGGGCTACTAGCGATAAACTCAATCAATACCGTATCCTACACTTTGCGACTCACGGGTTTGTTAACGATGCAAACCCAGAGCTATCGGGTATCGTGCTTTCTTTGGTAAATAAACAAGGTCAAAATATTCGCGGATATTTACGCTTAGGAGATTTATTTAATCTCGATTATCCCGCAGATTTAATCGTGTTGAGTGCTTGTGAAACGGGATTGGGTAAAGAAATTCAAGGAGAAGGATTGGTAGGCTTGACAAGAGGACTGATGTATGCAGGTGCCGAGCGTTTGGTAGTGTCGCTGTGGCAGGTTAGCGATGAAGGTACGGCAGTATTTATGCAGGAATTTTACAAGCAGATGTTGCAGAATGGCAAGTCAGCGAATCAGGCTCTGAGAGCAACACAGTTGAAGATGTGGAAAGATGAAAAATGGCGAAATCCTAATTACTGGGCTGCTTTTGCATTTTTGGGTGAGTGGGAAGATAAAGAGGGAGGGAGTGAGGGAGTGAGGGAGTGAGGGAGAGGTAATTCGTTTCTCGTTACCATGCTCTGCATGGTAATGATATCACGGAGGCTCTGCCTTCTATTGTCTTGAGGCGGAGCCTTAATTCAAGCATTCCTATACAGAGCATAGGAACGAGATTACGAGATTCTAAAAACCTGCATACCCCTTACATCACCCAGAGATATATATGAATGAGCGGGTAAATACTCGCTACCAATATCCTATAATTCAACCGAAACATGAATCATAAACGTACAGTATCCGGTATTCTTCTGGCTAGCAGTATTTTAGCTTTCACAAATATCCTTCCATTCACCACAAATATTAGATTTAATTCCCCAGCTTCTGCTCAAACTACAGAAACACAAACCGATAATCAATTATTCTATATTTACAAAGGAAAGCGAATTCCTCTCACTCAACAAAAAGATGTTGTTGCTGTTGAATTCAAAGCTTTACCCAAAACTCGCTCAAGAAGCGCTAATCCTCTTTATCTGCAACTAGAAAAGGATTTACAAACAGGTACTCGTACTCGGAGTAGAAGTAATTCACAGGTACAAGTTCAACCTTTGGGTGGAAGTTATGCTGTGGTTACTTTACCTGGTAATAGCAGCACAAATTTTCAGAAAAAGATTCAAAATCAAAGTTACGTCAAAACTGCTTTACCAGTATTGAGCCGTACTGATAGTCAAGATACAATTGTTTTACCTAACGAAATTGTTCTCAGTTTTAAACCAAATATCTCTGATAGCGAAAAAGAATCTATTCTCAAACAAAATAACTTAGAAATTGTTCGTCCCTTACGTTTCTTTCCCAATGTTTATATAGTAAAATCAACAACTGATTCGGGTACTGCTATATTAAATGTTGCGAATCAACTCAATCAAATCAAAGCTATTAATTCTGCTTCACCAAATTTTCTCCAGTCTATTTCTAATATCAATATAGATAATGATTCGGAAAGTGGAACTTGGAGTACTGAATCAATCAAAAAACAACCCAAAGATGCTGCAAATAGTGAAAACAATATAACAAAAGATTATTTAGGTTTACAGTGGCATTTAAATAGTGTACCCCTCAAACAATGTCTACAACAGCGACAGCAGATAAGTAGTTTTGATGCTCTACAAAATTGTTTACAGCAACAAACAGCAAAAAATAAACAATCAACTTCCGCAAAATCAACTTTACCCCGTACCGATTTACGAGTTACCGAAGCATGGAAAAATAGTAACGGTGGAAAAGGTGTAGTTGTTGCAGTAATCGATAGTCTGATTCAATATAATCATCCTGATTTAAGAGATAGTTTATACAAAGTTGAAGCAGCCGATAAATGTCCCCAAGAAGAGTACGGATGGGACTTTTCGGAGCCAAGTAATAGTAAAGAACCTTGTTCTATTGGCGATTATGATACCCGTATGAGTCCTTTAGAACTTAATATTCTCAGAAGGAAATTACAGGATACATTTAAATTATCTGACAAAGAATTAATCAGACGATACATAACTCCAAGAATGAAACGACGAATTAATCCGCGCTACCCTGAAAAAAGATTGGCTGATTATTTGCGTAACAGAATTCGCTCTCAAGTTGGTGGTGAATTTCATGGTACCTTAGTTAGTGGTGTTATCGCAGCTAAACCCCAGAATAAGACGGGTATGTGGGGAGTTGCACCAAACGCGAAAATTTTACCAGTTCGAGTATTTGGATTAAACGGAAGTATTTTTACATCTTCATATATTGAAGCCGTTGGTTATGCAGCCAATCGCGGTGCTGACGTAATTAACTTGAGTTTGGGAGCAATGCTACCATCGGATGTAGAAGAATTAGCATTCAATCAAATATTACAGCAAAACCCCAAATTAGTTGTAGTAGCATCTTCTGGTAACTCCAATTATCGTAGTGTTGCTTATCCTTCCGGATATAGTGGAGTATTATCAGTTGGAGCAAGCAATCTTCAGGGTAATCGCGCTCCCTACAGTAATTTCGGTCAGGGATTGGATGTCATCGCACCCGGAGGAGATTTGAGTAGTGAAGCGGGATGGTTGGGAGGAATCCCCACCACCGGGGGAACCTGGATGGATATATTTTGGCGAGGTTTAGCCTTTCCGAAATCCCGTTGGTCTAAAACCGTTGATTACAAAGGAAAATATTGGTGGATGCAAGGAACTTCTTTTTCCTCTCCAGCAGTTGCAGGGGTAGTAGCATTGATGAAAGGTGAAGATACTGGCAATCAACTCAATCGCGTACAGTTAATTGATATTCTTAAATCTACTGCTGGTTATCAAGGGTTGAATATTACCGAAAAAGAACAGAAGCAATATCTTACATTAGTTGATAAACGTGCGATTCCTGATTCGGTGACAGATAAACAGTTTTTCTTCGGTAGTGGATTGATAAATGCAGAAGCTGCTGTTAGGGCTGTGAAGAAATAATTATCAAAGCTCGTAGTAAGGATTTTAACCCTTGGATTTAGGACTAAAATCCTTACTACAAAAATATAAAAATTTATTTCTTACTGAATTACGACAATTATTGCTCGCTGAAACGTTGTATCAACTCCTCACGAGATAATTGCAGCAACAAAGGAGTAAATTCTTCAGTTGGTAGTGATAATAATGGTTCTATGATTGTTAATAATTGTTCATCCAACGAGCCAAAACGAATTTTAAGCAAATTTTCTACTACCTTCCTTTGTCCTTGTTTTTCTCCTTTTCTTTGTCCTTCAATTTCTGCTCGTTGCTCCGCTTCTTGTAACCTTTGTGTATAAAGTGGTGATAATCGCATAATTAATTCCCTATCCTCTTGATCTATATTTTGACTTACTTCCAAAGTTGTTTTTAAGCTATACAATAACTCTAACGCTCTAGTTCGTAATGGTTCATCTTCTGGAAGTGCCTCTAATTCGTCAATAGCTGAATTCTGAACCCTACCTTTACCCAAAATTCTTAACCATAGCGTGTCTTTGGTTTTCGGTAGCTGATGAATTGCTACGATTGCCGTCCGTAAATATCTGGGTAAAAAATAAATTCCATTTTCCCAATTCTCTTCATCGCTAACCGCTGCAAAACCTTCGAGTATCGATTGAGAAGCTGTAGGAGACAAAATCCATAACATCGGTAAACTACTTTCTGTTATTTTCTTCTTATCCCTTTTAGCGTTACGCTCGTATTCACCCCGAATCTCTAATAATTTTAACAAGCAACTACAGATTTCCGTTGGTGTTGCAGCGTTACGAAATGGTTCTAATATTGCAGGTGTTGCTGTAAATCGTCCCAATAAACCCAATCTCGAAACTTCCAGTTGATTAACTGATTCATTCGGAGAAAACCAAACGTCGATTTCTCGAACTTCCCCCGCTACTTCACGAGCAATTTTTACAGTTCCTAGTGGTTGTAATAGTTCTTCTAAATAACTTTTAGAAAACTGGTCGTAAGGAAATCTCGTCATTAGTTATGGTGGTTTGTAAATGCTACCTGGAGAGAAAAATTTTATCATCGAAAATATATGCAGTGATAAATATTATTCCTCTGTATCCTCAGTATTCTGAAAGATTTGTTCTACATCTTGCGAGCTATGGATAATACGTGCAATCTCAATACCTTCATCCATAACTCGGTCAAAAATCAAATAGGTTCCAACAGGAAAGCTCCGAAGCTGAACAGCTAACTCTTCATGTCCTTTTCCCATCTGCGGAAATTTAGCAAGTTGAGCAAATTTTTCCCGTAACCTATCAAAAAGATTATCAGCAGCCCTGGTATTATTTTTAGCAATGTAGCTCCAGATATTTTCGAAGTCTTGCGCTGCACCCTTAGAAATCTTCAATTTACTCATAGAGAGTTATTCTGTTCCAAATTTTCACGTCCTCGCGCTTTAATATCTTCAAAAAAAGTCGTAAGAGATTCTTCATCTAGCTCAGTATATTCACCGTTATCAAGCTGCTCAATTCCAACAGCTATTTCTCTTCGTAACGCTTCTAGCTTGAGAGTTTTGAGTTCTGATTCAACACGTTCAAGTTTATCAATCGTATCTTGAAATGCTTGAGCTTCTTGGACTACAACCTCAGCTTTGCCATTAACAGTCAAAACGAGCGGAGATTTCGTTGTTTTAATCCGCTCAACATACTCCTTAGCGTTTCGCTTAAAGTCAGTAAGGGTTTGAATATTTTCAAGGCTAATTTTATTTGACATCGCATTTAATAAAGTGCTTGTGAAGTGTTTTATTAGATGCTATAAGTTATGTTTGTTATTGTCAAGGTGTTTCGGGAACCTCACCCCCAGCCCCTCTCCTTATTAAGGGAGAGGGGTGTAAGAATTTTCTTTCCCCTCTCCTTGATAAGGAGAGGGGTGCGCTTCAGCGCGGGGTGAGGTTTCTTAAGTGGATGGTGCGTGACGTTTGTAACAACATTTTTCGCTACGCTCCACAATTGTTAACAACGTCACAGCACCCTACAATTAATTATCAATTATCAATTACCAATCACAACCCATTTCCAATTAAAATAAACGGTGCCCAATAATAAGGATGTTGGAGTTTATTACCAGTTTGCTTTATATCATCACCATCACCTTCAACTAAAAGCCCACCACGTTTTCCACCAACAGCGGAATAATCGTTAGTAATCAAAGCTATTTGTGCTTGTCTTAATGCTTCGGCTTTGGTAATTTTCTGCTGTTTTAAAACATTGTAAAAACCATTCATTAACAATTGCGTTCCGTCGTCGGATACTTTCCACAAGGAAGCAATTGTCGCTCTAACTCCACGACTTTGAAATTGATATCCCAAACCTAATATTTCTTCACCGTTACCGAACTTACCACCGATTCCGGTTTGACAAGCACTTAATACCACTAAATCAACATTATTTAAAGTCCAGTTACCGATTTCTTTTAAATTAGCTGTTTTACCATCACCGAATAAAATAAACGATTTAGAAGCATCTCCCGGTACAAAAGCAGCATGGGTTGCAAAGTGAACGATATTGTATTCGTTCATTTTGACGGTGGTATCTGCTTTATTAAATTGTTTATCGATTAACTTGGTTGTTTTAGGGAGTAATTTTGTCAGATTTTCAACTTCTTTACCAGCGAATGGTAATCCTCGGAAGCGATAATTATCTCCTATGACTTGAACGTTATAGTTACCATTTACAAAAGCTCCTGCTAAAACTTTTGGTTGTGGTTGGGGTTTGGCTGTAAAATCTGTCAGGGATTTAGCGGTGATATTATTAATATTTAACCTTTGCACTAACCATTGTTCCCCGTCGTGGAGTGCTGATAAAGGTATGTAGCGAAGTTGTCCGTCGGGAGCATAAATAATAGTTTTAGCTTGAGATTGTTTTAAGTCGTTTTCTAAAGGTTTTATTAGCCAGCTATAAAGTTTTTTAGCGGGGGTTTTGGCATCGCTACCGGGATTTTGTAAAGCTTGACGGAACTCTGTAATTACCCGATTGAGTTCGCTACGTTTGACTTGAACGGTACGACGAAGCGGAGGGGAATCTGGTGTGGTGATGATTAATTCCAAACGATCTTCTAATATTAAAGGATATAGCATCACCGCATTTAAACGTTTTAAATCATCCCTTAATCCATCCAAATCGGATAAATCAACAGCCATTTTTTGAGCTTGACGACTGAGTTTATCTAACTGTGCAATAACGTCTTTTCGTTCGCTGAATTGGTTAAATTGCTGGTTGAGTTCGGCTTGTAATTTGACGAGTTTAGCAATGCGTAGTTGTTGATTTGTAGTACGGTTGCTTTCCTTTATTTTGCGGAGTTTTGTTAATTCTTGTCCGATGGCGATAGGCGAAGCCGACACCTTTCGGTGTATCGCACTAGTTTGTAGTTGATTGTATTTCTTGAGAATTTCCTCTTCGGGTTTGAGAATAACCAGTTTTTGATTGCTTCCCCGTACTTGAGTTAAATAATCGTTTAATTCTTGGATTTTTAATAAATCTAATACCTGTTGCGCTTCGAGGATTCTGTCTTGTGATATTAGCAAATTGGCAAGGTTGCGATAGGTGGGAGCAAATTTTTTGGCGTAGGATTCTTGTTGCTGTTTGGGGAGGGTTTTTAGCTGTTTTCGGATTTGTTCGTGGATGGTTACTGATTTTTTGTAGAATACTATTGCTAGTTTGGGTTGTCTTTGTACTTCTAAAATAGAAGCAATATTATTGAGAGTAATACCTTCACCTGGTTTATCGCCAATTAGTTTCTTAATAGCTAAAGATTTTTGGTAATAATCCAAAGCTTTGGCGTATTGTCCCAATTTGCGGTAAGCTTCTCCAATATTGTTGAGAGTAGTACCTTCTATCGGCTTATTGTCAACTTGTTTGTGAATGGCTAAAGCTTGTTGATAATAATCTAATGCTTTGGCGTATTCTCCCAAATTACTGTAAATATTGCCAATATTATTGAGATTGATACCTTCTCCCCGTTTATCGCCAATTAGTTTTTTAATAGCTAAAGCTTGTTGATAATAATTTAATGCTTTAGGGTATTCTTCCAAATTGCTGTAAATTAAGCCAATATTATTGAGAGTAGTACCTTCTCCCCGTTTATCGCCAACTTGTTTTCTAATAGCTAAAGCTTGCTGATAATAATCTAAAGCTTTGGCGTATTCTCCCAAATTGTTGTAAATATTGCCAATATTATTGAGATTGATACCTTCTCCCCGTTTATCGCCAACTTGTTTTCTAATAGCTAAAGCTTGTTGATAATAATCCAATGCTTTAGAGTATTCTCCCAATTTGTTATAAACTAAGCCAATATTGTTAAGAGTAGTACCTTCACCAGCTTTTTTACCAGTTTGTTTAACAATAGCTAAAGCTTGTTGGTAGTAATCCAATGCTTTAGGGTATTCTCCCAAATTGCTGTAAACTAAGCCAATATTGTTGAGAGTACTACCTTCACCTGATTTATCGCCAATTTGTTTTTTAATAGCTAAAGATTGTTGGTAATAATCTAATGCTTTTTTGTATTCTCCCAATTTGTCGTAAACTGCGCCAATGTTGTTGAGAGTAGTACCTTCAACTGCTTTATTGCCAACTTGTTTATGAATAGCTGAAGCTTGTTGATAGTAATCTAGTGCTTTGACGTATTCTCCCAATTTACGGTAAACTTCTCCAATGTTGTTGAGAGTGATACCTTCTCCTGCTTTATTGCCAACTTGTTTTTTAATAGCTAAAGATTGCTGGTAGTAATCCAATGCTTTGGGATATTCTCCTAAATCGGCGTAAACTCCACCAATATTGTTGAGAATAGTACCTTCATTTTTACGCTCTCCAATTTCTCGAAAAATAACTAAAGCTTGCTTAAAATTATTTAACCCTTCTCTATATTCACCTCTTCTAAACTGCTGCTTACCCAATTTGTACAACCGCAAAGCTTCATCTCTACGCTGTTTGTTCTCTTCTACCTGCGCTATCTTCTCTTCTTCATTAACAACGGATTTGGCAAAGGATGGATTGTTGTTAACGGATGAGTTGTCTGTGACTACAGCTTCCACGGGTGAGGAAACTAAAAACACGGTTGCAGCAAGCAATTTAAGACTGTAGCGCATGATTTACTTTTATAGTTAAATTTACTGACAATTTTTTATATATCTGGGTAAGTAGAGGGTATGCAATATTTTTTGCAGTGCCCCAGATAATTTATCAGTATTTTTATGGTTTGGCTAGGAAGTTTTGTGTAATAAATGTTTGTTATTGTTGCGGTTAGTGGTGGTATCAAATCTGGTTAAACGCCATTGCGAGCGAAGCGTTAGCGTAGCGTCTCCCGGAAGGAGATAGCAATCCCAGGGTGTTGCGATTGCTATGTCCTATCGGACACGCTTCGCTCGCAATGACAATGCACAATTTATTTTGTTTTCGTACTTATGCTAGGATTCAGTATTAAGAAGGCATAATGCAAGTCGAGTTATGGAGCAAGTTACATTACCGTCCGTTCTTACCCTTGAGGAAGTTTCAGAATATCTACGTTTGCCTATTGAAACCTTACAGCGTCAAGCTTCACAGGGAAAACTTCCAGGTCGTAAAATCGAAAATGAATGGAGGTTTTTAAAGGTCGCAATTGATGATTGGTTACGTTCTCAAGGTAGTCGTTCTACTTTGCTTCAACAAGCTGGTGCTTTTGCTGATGATGATTCCCTGACGGAATTAAGAGAAAGTATTTATCAAGATAGAGGACGTTCGGAAGTTAATGAGTAATTGAAACGCAAATGCATTTGCTTGACACTGATACTTTAACCCATCTCTACGCTGGAAATACAAATGTAATTGCCAGATTGAATGCTGTTGAAGATGCTGAGGTAGGAATTACTATAATAACTAAAGCGGAAATCCTACGGGGAAGAATTGAGTATTTAATTAAAGCAGAAAATAAAGATAGTTTATTGAAAGCGCAAGAGCTTTTGTTTAGGACGGAAGAATTATTAGCAGAGCTTTTAATTGTTCCTATCAGTCAAAAAGCAGCGGATGAATTTGAGCGTTTACGTAGAGTTTCAAAGCTACGGAAAGTTGGACGAGCCGATTTATTAATTGCTAGTATTTCTTTAGCTAATAGAGCTACATTGGTGACACGAAATACCAAACATTTTAAACAAACTCCTGGGGTACGGGTTGTGAATTGGGTTGATTGAAATGCTAAATAGAATATTAGCGTGTCGTTTCTATCATAAATATTGATGGTGCGTGACGCTTGTAACAAACTTATCGCTACGTTCGTAATTACTCATAGCGTCACAGCACCCTACAAATAATTATCAATTACCAAATACCAACTACCAACTACCAATTACTTCATCTTCTTCCAATTCCCAGAAGGAATAAAACTAGCCCAATAATAAGGATGATTATAATCAGTATTACTATTTAAAAACTCTAACTGCACTTCTCTTAATGCTTCATGTCTACCTTTCCCAGCTTTAATTTTCTGATAATATTCCACCATTAAATCTTTAGTTTCATCATCTGCAACTTTCCACAAACTTAATAACTGGCTTTGGGAACCAGCAATTACCAAAGCACGACGCAAACCGTATACACCATCACCTGTTTTTACGTCACCTACCCCGGTTTCACAAGCAGATAATACAACTAATTCCGTACCTCGTAAATTTAATCCCGCAACTTCTAAAGCGGTAAGTACTCCATCTTCGGTATTGTTATTACTTTGTTTGTTTTGACGATTATTGAATCCTGCTAATGCTAAACCGGAACGTAATAAAGGGTTTTCTAAGTTTACATATTGGGGTTTATCGAATTGATTGTTTAATTGATTTATCGCTGGTGAAACTGGTTTTATTTCTTTATCCGGAAGGAAGAAACCGTGGGTTGCTAAGTGTAAAATGCTGGGTGTTTTTAATTGTTTAATTGCTTTTTCTGTAGCTTTTGTTCCTGTAATTATGTTTGTATCTGGGAAGATTTTTTTGATTTGTTCACCTTCTTCTGAAGTCGCTGCAAGAGAGCCAAATTTCAAATTAGCAAAGTCTGCGGAACGTTTATTTTGGGAACCACGATTTGCTGCGACGACTGTTTCTTGTTGTTGGTAGTTAATATCTGCAAAAACTATGGGTTTGGTAAGTTGTTTGGCTGTGGTTTCTAAGCGCAGTAAATCCCTACCAGTGGTAAGGTAAGAAAAAGCATAATTTTCAACTAAATATTTATTCTGCTCGTCTTTGAGAGCTTCAAAAGGTATCAGGTTTAATTGTCCGTCGGGTGATAATAATAAATGACGTGCCGAACCCAGCAACGGACGAATCGGAGCCATGACTTGCTTATCTAAAGTACGTGCAAGTTCTTCAAGTTGAATTTTGCGTTTTCCTTCAACTGGTGTAACATCAAGTCCCCTATCTTCTTTGGAATTAGATTTATTTGTAGCTGGAGCAAATGCTAACACCCGACGGAAACTAGCAACCGATTTATTGATAGTTGCAGCATCACCCAAATCAACCCAAGAAGGTTCCCCAGTATTACGTAAAACCACCGCAGCATAATGAGGTTTATCCCATTGCTCGCTATTTTTTTTCGCTTTAGGGTTAAATGGCTGGTATTGAACAATCTCTACCATCGCAGCATCACTAGGAATTTTCGCTTGGATATCAGCTAATTCCACAGGTGTAATTTCTTTACGAAACTCCGCACTTCTAACGCTAACTTGTTCTTCTAACTTTTCTTTTTCTGCTTGTAATTGTTTGATTTGTTGCTGATAAATCTCAAATTTTTGCTTACCCTGTCCCCGATATATTAGATTTGCTAAACGTCGCTGGACATCCAACCAATCATCGAATAATTTCTTAGTTTCTGGATTATCTGCTAATTGGTTACGTAATGTTTGCACCGTATCAGTCATCGCATCTAATACTCGTCCTTTGCGACGGAGTACCGTAGTTAAAGCTAATTTGGCGAGGATAGGGTTTTTGGATGATTTCTCTAGCGCTAGGGTAATAGCAAAACGACTACTTGCACCGAATTTTTGAGCATAGTTTTGTTTTCTTTGTTCGGAACCTACCGCGTAAATCAGATGTAAGTTTTTTTCCTCAACCGCAACTCCACGGGTAAGAAAATCGGTAGTGCGTCTGATGTCTCCTTTTCTTAAGTAAAGCCATGCCAAATTAATCAGGTTATTTGCTACACCCGGATGTTCTTTACCCAGGACTTTCTCATAAATAGCGAGCGCTCTTTCGTACAATGGTTCGGCTTTAGTGTAATTTCCCTGTGATTGATAAAGTAGTGCTAAATTATTTAGGCTAGTTGCCACCTTTGGATGTTCTTTACCTTGTACCTTCTCCCGAATTGCGAGCGAGCGCAGGTATAAAGGTTCGGCTTTGCTATAATTCCCCTGTGAGCGGTAAAGTACAGCCAAATTATTTAAGGTTAGTGCTACATCCGGATGTTCCCGACCTAGTACTTTCTCTTGAATTGCTAGCGAGCGAACGAACAAAGGTTCGGCTTTGTCAAAATTCCCTTGTACCCGATAAAGCTCTGCCAAATTTGCTAAATTTGTTGCAGTATTAGGATGTTTCAGACCTAAGACTTTCTCGAATATGCCGAGCGATCGCACGAATAAAAGTTCAGCTTTGCCATAATTTCTTTGTAATTTGTAAAGCTCTGCCAAATTATGCAAGCTAGTTGCTACAGACGGATGTTCCTTATCAAGTACTTTTTCTTTTATAGCAAGCGAGCGCAGGTATAAAGGTTCGGCTTTAGTGTAATTCCCCTGTTCTTGGTAAAGTAGAGCCAAATTATTCAAATTGATTGCCACATCCGGATGTTCCTTACCTAGTACTTTCTCTCGAATCGCCAGCGAGCGCAGGTATAAAGGTTCGGTTTTGTCGTAATTCCCTTGTACTTGGTAAAGTAATGCTAAATTACCTAGGCTTTGTGCCACATCTGGATGTTCCTCACCCAATACTTTCTTGCGAATCGCCAGCGCTCTTTCGTGCAATGGTTCAGCTTTGTCATAATTCCCCCGCTCATAGTAAAGTACTGCTAAATTATTCAGGCTAGTTGCCACATCCGGATGTTCCTTACCTAGTACTTTCTCCGAAATTGCAAGCGAGCGTAGGTATAAAGGTTCGGCTTTGATGTAATTCCCCTGTGCCTGGTAAAGTTGTGCCAAATCATTCAGGCTAGTTGCTACATACGGATGTTGTTTACCCAGTACTTTCTCCCTAATCGCGAGCGCTCGCAGGTACAATGGTTCTGCTTTAGTGTAATTTCTTTGCTTCTGATAAAACTGTGCCAAATTATTCAGGATATTTGCCACATTCAGATGTTCTTTACCTAGTACTTTCTCAATTATGGCAAGCGCACGCTCTGCTAAAGGTATAGCTTCACTGTACTTCCCTTGCTGATACAAATGTATTGCTTGTTGATTCAGCTTTACCGCTGCTTGCAATTCTGCTGACTGCTGCGCTGACTGTGGTGGTTGAGCTTGTCCGGTAACTTGTTTTGGTACGCTCACCAACACCCCTAATGTCATTGCTGCGGTAATTGACCAAGATAGCAATTTTTGGGGACCAGAGTGGAAAGATTTGATAGACATTAGTAATAGATAATTGATAATTGTAAATATCGTGGTTTATTATTTATATTTCTAAGTAAGTAGAGGGTATGCAATATTTTTCGCAGCATCCCAGATAATTTATCAGTATTTTTCTGGTTTGGCTACGAAGTTTTATGCAAAAAAATCTTTATAAGATACTGTCAAACTGATTTGTATCGGCTTGTCTTTTTAATTATCTTTCTGTGCAATTAATTCTTGCGGATGCACAATTGTAATGCTTGAGGTGAATGTAAAATCTTTGGGGTTAAGAGTCAAAATATGTGTAATTTCATGTGCCAGCATGGCTGCAACGATACGAGCATCATGAGTACGTTTACCCATGACTTTATTCGATGTAACTAAATCTAACCAGTTGGAAAAAATGTCTGAGGATTCTTTTATTAGGGGAATGCGATCGCAAAGTTGATCTATTGTATTGCGCGTTTGTTCTACGCTCCATCCCAAGCCATTTACGTCAATCGGACGAGTGGCAACAACCCAAAATTCAACTATTACTTGAGGTGTAAGAAAACATTCGTCTCCCCGAGCTAATAAAAAAGATACTGCATCTGTTACAAGGCTATGTTGCACATCAGAAGGATTGCAAAACCGCAGAACAACATTAGTATCAAGCAAATATTTGGTCATTCTTCGTAAATACTATCCCGACTCAAAGCTTCATCAGATAAACTTACACCGCTTTGTGGTAGTTGCGAAACCCATTCGAGAAATTCGGTTGCTCGTTGGGCTGGTGTTGAATCCTGTTTGTGGGTTGATGATTCAACTTCGGATTGAAATTCAGCAGAAGCGATAAATTCAGCAATTTTTTTGAGTTGTTTCTCGTCTAGTTTATCTATTTGTTTCTTCAGCTTTTCTTTTAGCATGATACTGGTTTTAGTTGAGAACGAATATTTTTATCGTAGCTGATGTAATACCGCTTGGGTTGAGGTTGAAATTACCAAACATTTTCCCGATTGTGCGAAGCGAATGGAGACGTAGCAGTGCTACGTCTCTACACAATGTTGGCTAAATATTTTAATTCTCTTGCAAAGCTCGTTGAATAGTCGAAATTTTCACAGCTAAATTCACTACTCCTTTCCCATCTCTATTTTTAATTTCAGCATTATTCAAAGCGACAATATAAGGATTATTATCTATAACGGCGATAATTGGACCACCGGAAGAACCCCCCGCTGTGTCGCAGTCGTGAAACAATATTCCTTGTTCTTCACCCAAAATACTGCATCCCTGTTGCGCTCCCGCAGTCCATCCGGGACCAGCGGTAAATCCTCGATAACGCGGTTTTCGAGAATCGGGAAAATCGCCGGAATAACCGACAAAAAATAATTGCTTGGGAATCTTAGCGAAAGCGGATGTTGGCAGGTTCTTTAATCCTAAGTAACCGTATTTTCTACCCAATGGTTTGTCAATCAACATTACAGCCCAATCATTTTGGACGGAATTCTTATCGGTGAAATCAGTACCGTAAATTACTTGTTTAACTGTTGCTACATCGGATTTATCTAGTACTTCAGCATTAATCACATTTGGCTGAAACCAGATTTTTTGATTTAATTTACGGGTTTTGCTATCAACAACGCAGTGGGAATTGGTTAAAACAACATTTTCTGAAATCAAAGTTCCCGTGCAATGGTATTCTCCCCCACTAGCGGTGATTCCGGCAACTCTACCAATTGCCGACCAAGGATATTTTCTCAGAGTCATAGGAATGCGGTTATCTTCGCCAATTATTCCTCGGGTTTTAGGAATTTTATTCGTTTGGTTGAGTCCATTGGGTTTAAAGGATTTACCGTCTGTTGGTAATTTAACTGGTAACTTCAATTTATTGGCATTTTCAGCATTAGTAAACTTGGGTGTGGGGACTTGCTCGGGATTTGGATCTATTTGTGCTTCTACCGATGTTAATACACCTAAAGTTACAACACCGATAACTACGGAAATTAAGAAAGTAAAAGATTTGTTGCGGATAAATCGATTCATTTGCGTTCCTCAATTGATGGTTTAATTTTTTCTCAGATTTACGCAGCAGTGATGATAGAAGGAGCCTTTGTGTCGCTAAAATGCTTCAAAATCTCTCAAAATAATTTTTTATCAAGCTCATATTTACCAACATCTCAATATACATCTAAGGATTTAACAGGTATGCAGCTTTATACAAACTTAAACTGCGTATGTTAAATCTTTAAAAACATCAGGGGTAATACGTAGCAGAATGTCTCGTTATGTGATTGGTGAGGTTATGCTTTCAAAGTTCTACGAGAAAACAGAAAAAACAAAGAAATATTTCATAAAACTGCATACCCCTAATAACACCTAGATATATAAATTATTAGATAACTCATCCTTTGCCAAAATCCTATGAAACGTCGTCATTTTCTACAATTCGCTGGTTCCGCTTTAACTGCAATTGGTGTCAGTCAGTTGGATATCATGCAGCAAGGGGATAAATACACCAAAGCACTAGCCCAAAATACCGGACGCAAGTTAGCGCTTTTAGTGGGAATTAATGACTATAGCGGTGATTTACTTCCGCTTGGTGGTTGTGTCAACGATGTGATGTTACAAAAACAATTATTAATTCATCGTTTCGGATTCAATCCTCAAGATATAATCACACTTACCGATTCTCAGGCAACACGAAAAGGTATATTAACAGCATTTGAACAACATTTAATTAATCAAGCCAAACCTGGAGATACCGTAGTTTTTCACTTTTCGGGACATGGTGGACGGGTTTTAGATCCAGATAAAGACAGTTCTGATGGATATAACAGTACGCTGATTCCCATTGATTCGGGTAATAATTCCTCTGGTGGTACCGTGGAAGAAATTATGGGACACACTCTGTTTTTACTCATGTATGCATTGAAAACAGATAATGTAACTATGGTTTTGGATAGCTGTCATTCTGGAGGAGCGAAACGAGGTAATTTTGTGGTTCGTTCTCGCAGTGGTAGCAGGAAATTACAAGTTAGTCCCAACGAGTTGGAATATCAGCGCTCTTTGTTGAAACGAATTAACCTTTCTCCTGAAGATTTTATCAGATTGCGTCGTGAAAATATCGCCAAAGGAGTTGTTATAGCATCAGCAAAACGCGACCAGTTAGCCCTTGATGCTTCCTTCGATGACTTTTCCGCAGGTGCATTTACTTATCTATTTACTCAACATATTTGGCAACAAGCACAAAATGAATCCGTAAAGAGAACTTTAGTTGATGTCAGTCGCAGTACTAATATATATTCACAAAAATCATTTCATATTCAAATTCCCGAGGTGGAATTAAATACCAAGCAACCTAATCCACCGCTTTACTTTACTCCTTTTAAAGCTAATTACGCCGAAGCAGTAGTTACTAAAGTGAATGGGAATCAAGTCGAATTATGGTTGGGTGGAGTCGATTCTCAGTCTCTGGAAGCTTATCAAAAGGACGCAGTTTTTACGGTTGCTGAAGGTAGTGGCAGAGGATTGGTTAAATTAGCATCCCGTCAAGGTTTGGTTGGTAAAGGTACATTAATTAAAGATACACAATTAAAGCTAGGAACGCTTTTACAAGAAAGAATTCGGGGTATTCCAGCAAATATTCAGTTGAATATCGGACTTGATGATAATTTGGATGGTAATACTCTTAATCAAGCCAGACAAGCTTTTCAAGGAATTAACCGCGTATCTGCTTTACCTTTGAGAAAGCAAGAAGTGCAATATATTTTCGGTAAAATGACTAAAGCGAGATATGGGGAATTACAAAAACGTCGCGTCGCAAATCTTCCACCCGTCGGTAGTTTCGGTTTATTCCTCACAACATTAGACGAAATTATTCCAAAATCTTTCGGAGATTCGGGAGAAACAGTTACAGCAGCAATCAAACGCTTAACACCTAAATTTAAATCACTATTAGCAGCAAAAGTTGTTAAACAAATGCTGGGTAATACTAATACTTCAAACGTCAAAGTTACCGCTTCAATGAATATAGCTGATAGCCAAAAAGTTATTAGCAAAACCTTTCCAGTTAGAGGTTTAAACAAACAAGGAATTAATCAAAACACACCAGCAAAACCAGTTACAACAGAAAACGGAATCCCTAAATTACCAGTAGGTACCCGAGTTGCTTTTGAACTAGAAAATCTTGAATCTCAACCGCTTTACGTTAGTATTTTGGTGATAGACGCAGCTGGAGAAATGGCAGTTATATTTCCTAATGATTGGGGTGCTTCTATAAATGCAACGTTATTATCAGCAGGCGAAAAACGCATAATTCCTGGCTCAAGTGATGGTTTTAAATTAACAGTCGGCGAACCATTTGGAATGACCGAAGCATTAATTATTGCTAGTACCAACCCACTGCGAAATTCCCTCAAAGCACTTAAAGGAATTGCGACTAGAAGCAGAATCACGCGAGGACCTATTGCTCCAAAAGAAGATGAATTTTTGAATTTAACAGATGAACTACTTACAGACCTTGATAATGCAACTCGTGGTGGAATCAAAGTAGAAGGAGTACAGTTACCCGCAGGAGTTCGGGGAGCCGATACCAACAAACTTGCAGCAATGGCGATCGCCTTTGATGTAGTTGGTTGATTGTAGGTGTTTTTCAAATAATTGCGTGTTGTATCGAACTTTGCGAAAGACGTTGTAATACAACGTCTCTACATTTATTTTGTGTAATATTTTTGTAATTAAAAAATGCGTTATCGAAGAATTACCTTTAGTTTACTGACTATTTTTACCCTAATTTCAACTCCTGTAATTTCGAGTTTAGAAATGCCATTAGGAGGATTAACAGCTTGGGGACAAACTGTTGATAGTAAGAAAGCAGAAGCAAATAGGCTCTTACTACAAGGACTTGAGCAACTTAATACTAGTCAGTTTGAAGCAGCATTACAATCATTTGAAAAAGCGCGTATTATTTACCGAGAAATTAATCTTCGTCAAGGTGAGGGAAACGCTCTAGGTAATATTGGTCTTACTTATTTTTATCGAGGAGACTACCGCAAAGCAATTGATTATTTTGAGCAAGATTTAGCGATCGCCAGGGAAATTAAAGATCCACAAGGTGAGGGTGAAGCGCTGGGTAATATTGGTATTGCTTACTTACAACTAGGAGACTACCGTAAAGCCATTGAATACCAACAGCAACATTTAGCGATTGCCAGGAAAATTAAAGATCGTCAAGGTGAAGGAAATGCACTGGGTAATATTGGTAATGCTTATATTAAGTTAGGAGAATACACTAAGGGCATTGATTATTTGGAGCAAGTTTTAGCAATCGCTAGGAAAATCAAAAACCGTAATAGCGAAGGCGCGGCGCTAGGTAATATTGGTAGTGTTTACCTCGACCTGGGAGATTATGCTAAAGCAATTGATTACTTGGAGCAATATTTAGCGATTGCCAGAGAAATCAAAAACCGCAATAGCGAAGGTATAGTGCTAGGTAATCTTGGTGGTGCTTACGTTTATCTGGGAGACTACGCCAAAGGAATTGATTACTTGGAGCAATATTTAGCGATTGCCAGGGAAATCAAAAACCGCAATAGCGAAGGTATAGCGCTAGGTAATCTTGGTGGTGCTTACATTTATTTAGGAGACTACGCCAAAGGAATTGATTACCAACAACAAGCTTTAGCAATCGCAAGGGAAACAAAAGACCCAGAAAGTGAGGCAAATGCCTTGGGTAATCTCGGTGGTGCTTACTTACGGATGGGAGACTACCCTAAAGCAATTGATTACCAACAGCAATGGTTAGCGATTGCTAGGGAAATCAAATACCGTAAAAGCGAAGGTAATGCTTTAAACAATTTAGGTGTTATTTTTTACAAATCTGGTAATTTATCCGCAGCAGAGACAATACTGTTCGACGGTATTAATGTTTTGGAGTCTTTGCGGGGTGGATTAAACGATGCTAACAAAGTGTCAATTTTTGATACACAATCTAACACTTACCGTACTTTACAACAAGTCCTCATCGCTCAAAATAAAACTGATACTGCTTTAGAAATTGCCGAAAGAGGAAAAGCTAGAGCATTCGTTGAGTTACTCGCATCTCGTTTAAAGCTCCAACAAAAGCCACCAGCAGCAAAACTTGAAGAAATTAAACAAATTGCTAAGGCTCAAAATGCAACTTTGGTGCAATATTCAATAATTCATGATGATTTCAAAATTGCAGGTCAACAACAACTAAAAGAATCAGAAATCTACATCTGGGTTATCAAACCCACAGGTGAAGTCACTTTCCGTAAAGCCGACTTAAAACCCTTATGGGAGAAAGAAAATACAACTTTAGCCGAACTTGTAAGTAACAGTCGCGCTCAAATTGGCGTAAGAAGTCGCGCTGCTGGTGGTTTAATATCAAGTTATAACCCTAAAAAAGCAAACAACCGCTTCAAACAACTTCACTCCCTACTTATCAAACCCATCGAAAACCTTCTACCGAAAAACCCTGACGAACGAGTTATATTTGTACCTCAAAGTTCGCTATTTCTCGTACCTTTCCCAGCATTACAAGATGAGTCAGGTAAATATCTGATAGAAAAACACACTATTCTTACCGCACCATCAATTCAAGTTTTAGATTTAACCCGCAAACAACGCAATCGTGTAAGTCAAATACATCAAGAATCCGTCAAACAAGACATACTAATTGTTGGTAATCCAACTATGCCGAGTGTTTCACCAGAAATCGGCAAACCACCAAAAAAATTACCTAATTTACCCGGTGCAGAAAATGAAGCCAAAGCAATTGCGAAATTATTTAACACTAAACCACTTATCGGTAAAGACGCTACTGAAACCACCATCAGACAACGCTTTTCTGAAGCTAAAATTATTCACTTAGCTACTCATGGTTTATTGGATGACTTTAAAGATGGTAGCGTACCGGGTGCAATTGCTCTTGCTCCTAACGGCAAAGATAACGGTTTATTAACCGCGAACGAAATTTTTGATTTACAGATTAATGCAGACTTAGTAGTTCTCAGCGCTTGCGACACGGGACAAGGTAAACTTACAGGTGATGGCGTAATTGGATTATCGCGCTCTTTAATTTCCGCTGGTGCGCCGAGTGTTGTGGTTACTTTGTGGACTATACCCGATAACCCCACAGCAATGTTAATGACTGAGTTTTATCGTCAGCTACAGCAAAATCCTGACAAAGCTAGAGCATTACGTCAAGCAATGTTAACAACAATGAAAAAACACCAGAATCCCCGAGATTGGGCTGCGTTTACTTTAATTGGAGAGGCGAAGTAAGCAATTTTCTGGGAAGAATAATATTTCGTTATTATTTTTATTAGACATTATTCTATACAATCGTACAAACATAAAAAGTTGGAAACTAAAAACGCTCGAAAAACTTGATTCTTCGTTCGACACTAAATAAATTATTCATAATACACTTGGAAACTGATTTACCTGCGGAGTTCTTTCTACAGCATATGATAATAATAAAGTTATCAACTGTTATCAAAGTACGCAACTAAAAGCTAGATATTTTCTTTAAAAATAAGCACCGTTACTTAATTCGCCTTACTTGCGTACAAAATAATTACAAAGCTTTAGATTTTAGTTTCCAACTTTATTATCTGCTTTCCAACTTTATTACATTTGTACACAATGATTAGATAGTATTAAAAGTTTTTTCTGCCAAAAGGTTGCCCCCATACAGTGCAATTCTCATTATTGAAGGGACTGCGCCATTTATAAATAAAATATAGTTTTAATTCCTGTATAGCTTCTTTACGTTGTGGTATATCCAACACGTAACCTATTTTTATAGCAGTTTGTAACCCGTAATTCTGATGAAAACTTTGATAGCTTTGTATATATTCTTTAAAACCATATTCCTGTTGTCCTACTTTACTAGAACGTAATATTACTCCTACGTATAAAATAATATTTGCTACAGAATCGACTACAAAATATAAGCAACTTTTTTTAGGATAATTAATAGGTTTTTGATAAAGGGATATTGATTTTAACTCAAGCATCAGCGGGTCAATTTTATCAGAGTCGTAGTGACTTGATGGTAAGTCAAATAATGTAGTTTGTTCAATTGGCGATGCTGTACGTGTTTTCTGTTGAAAATTAAATATTTGTGATTTCCATTGCTGTAATTCTGGTACAGTTAATAAAATTTTGTTAGAACACTTAGATTTATATCTAATGCTTGGAAACAACTCTAATTGTCCTGGTTTCGGAGGTGGAGGTGGATATACAAATAATTCCAATTGTCGCGGTTCTATTGGTATGTCATCAAATAAATTCAGTTGATGTATGTCCATTGATAAATCCTTGAATTTGACTATTTATAACATATATAAAACAAAATTTTATTCTGAAGTATTTTGGTCACTAGAACGATAATTTCGAGCTAAAACCTGATGAATAGCTTCTAATCTTCGTTTTTGGTCTAAAGCAATACAATTCCATCTCCAACGTTCCGACCACATTGAATATTTTCGTAACCTCGTAGTGTAATAAGTATTTTGAGGATTAGCACAAATTGAAAATAAACCGACTCGGGAATTTCCTGCTTCAAGCTCCCCATTACGTTTACGAAAAGCTTCAACCCTCGCCCATAAAATCGCTTCTTTACCCTTTAATTCTTTCTTCAAAGCATCAGCATATCTTTTAGGAAAAGCATCAGATACGCGAGGAGATGCTTGATTCCATTGGTCTAAATTATTGATAAATACTTCAATATTTTGTTCTGGATTTATACCAACTGCTTGTATTTTTTTAACTAGTCTAGGAATGCGGCTTCTGGTTCTTTTTAAACATACTGCATCAGCATTATCTAAATTATTACCTCCTCTACCTTGGTCGCTACACCAGCCTCTATTGAAAACTCTATTTCCAGGGTCTACATGACCTGAATAAAGCTTAGTTTTACTACCATCAAGCTGACAATTTCCTTCAGCCGTACAAATTGCTAATACACCTATAGAAGAGTTATCAGCAAATAAATCTTTTAATTCGATAGAATATGAAGCATGAGTTGAGGAGATACTTTTTACCCCATCAGAAATAAACTTAATTGCTGGTTTACTTAGTGCAAAACTTGTAACCAAAAATAGCAATAGAATATTAAGTAAATCCCAGTTGTATCCTAAATTTAGTGAATGCTTCATCCTGAAATTAAAAATAAAATACTAATAAAAATTTTATTTATGTAAAGAAATCGTATACTAGCAACGAAGCACTAAAAAGCAAAATGAACTGTTTTATAATTAGTGGAAAGCTGCACCATAAATGTAAAGTCTTTTGAATAATATTTGGTTGCCAAGGGGCTTTAGCTTTCATATGTCCACCATGAATTAACCAATGAGCAAACAGACATAGTGGAAGTACGTCTCTACCTAATTCCTCATGTCCTAAATGCTTATAGCCAACCCCTGTATGATGAATATTGTATTTACCATATTTTCTAGGGGCATATTTTCCTATTCTTATCCAAGGAAACAGTGAACATCTGTTGCCAGATTGTTTTAGCCAGTGATAGTGCTTACTTCTCCAAGCATCGGATTTAATGTATGAATAATAATCGCTTGCTCTAAGATATCTTTTTGTTTTCATTATCAATTTCCTACTGGGCATAAAAGTTAAAATTTCAATTCTTTCGCTGAAATAAATGTAGTTGAAAATATGAAATTATTATTTGCTTGATAATCGATATCTTTGTACAAATAACTCATAAACTCTTGATGTCCTTTTATTGTGCGTCCTACTGGACATCCCGCACTTGCATTATCAACAAACTTTTGGTCGCTTCCACTATGTTGATTGGCTCCGATTATCGAATATTCTTTTTTATCTCCTTTATCAACTTTGCTATTACGATTGAAGTCCCGAATTATATTTACTGGTGCAACTTGGACTAGTGCAATCTCACGACCTTTATGTTTTCCAATGCGCCAAGCCTTATAATGTCCCGGTACTTGTATTTGCGCTGCACCCTCCTGCTTCATAGGTTTTTTGGTATAATAATTTCCCGGTTCTATACTTGCTTCCCAAGCTCCGACTAACCGAGGAGTAGGATTTACTTCTACTAAAAATCGTGAATCATTGAATTGATTTGGTTTGTTGTCATTTTTTATGCCTGATGGGAACATACCTTGAACATAGAAGATGTTGTAGCGGCGTTCTCCAGTTCGGACTTCCCACTTTTGGCTGTGTGCGTAATTTACAAGTGCAGCAGCTATTTTATCCGCTTCTTTTGGTTGATTGATGGTTGTTGAAAAACTAATACCAGCGATACGGTTTAATTGAAGTTTGGCTTCAAACCATTGATTTATATCAGGATGTAGAATGGCGATCGCCATAACTAAAGACAATCCAAAACAGCAAATTCTTCCCCTTGCTTGAGATAATTGGAGTTGACGGTATGCTTCTTCAGATGCCTTAATTTCTTGATACTGAATCTCTACTGGGAGATATTTGAGTAACTCTTCGGATTGAAATGACATTTAGCATTTTTGTTGTAAGCATCTAATAGTGTTTGACAATTCGATGACTCATCTAATTTCTGAAGGTTAAGTGGGAGTGAGGATTCAGAGTGCATCAACTTTCTTAAATCCGAGTGGATATCTGTAGTAAGTGTTGCAATTAATGGTCGCGTATTTGGAATTAAAGCAAACGAACCATAGCCAGGACTAGCCATATCTAGAATAAATACAACAAATACAGTACTACTAATAAGAAAGCTTGATGCAGGAACCCTCACCCAATTCATACTTTAATTTCTCCCTGTTGGTTGATACTGACTATTACCAGTCCAATTAGTCAAAGGTAAAGTTGTCTGTTTTGGCTGCTGCACGTTGAGTGGTGGTTGTTCCCAATTATTCGATTCAACAGTCTGTAGACGTACAGCCCTATCCAAGCTATCTCCTGCTCCAGTTGCCACTTGACCAAACCCATTCCAAACACCATTCGCGACGGGTTTACCGGCATTAACGACACCATGACCAAATCGGACTGGGGTTGAAGTATTCTGCGGCAATTGTCGGGGATTGCGAGTTGCAATTAATCCCCCCAAAAAGAATTGAGCAACCCAGGAACCGACAACTAAAGTACCTATACTCATGCTCCAAAAGGCAAAAGAACGCCAAGGTTTGAAAGGATTAGTATGATTGGCAACAGTACCCAAAGTTCCTATTGCAGCGTTCGCTCCATTCTCCATAGCCGGAGTTACTCCACGACTACAATTTTGACTCCAGTTATAAGCTTTTCTTGCATAACGTCCAGCATTATAGGCGCGATTATTCCAACGGTTATTGTAAGAATATTGGTCGTTATAACCATCATCAAACTCTTCATAGTTAGTGTCTATGACATTTTGGTCTAACTCATGGCTTGAAGCTAATTGTGGTACATTGCTTCCTCTAAATTTTTTTCTCACCATTTTTATTACTCCTAATTAATAATTTAAATTACGTAAAACTTACAATGCTGCTAATAAGTGAAAGTTAATTATTCTGGCTCTCCATCGGAATCCCAGATATCCTCTTGCTCAATTAGTTTTTGACGAAACTGTTCGGTATCTGTGACTGACGATGAACTTTCTTCTGGCTGTGTATTTTTAGCTGTAGCTGGAAGATACAAATACTGAGGACAGTATTTTTGAACGAGTTGGATGTAGTTATATCGGTCTTTTCCATCAATTCGAGTTGCAGGTGGTCCTTGCATCCAATTCGGAATTTCAATTCTCGTCTTCTCTCTTTCACCTCCATCTGGACGAATCAAATAAGCCCAACCCGCACAACGCTTATTACCTTCAACATTAGTATCGGTAATAGCTTGAGCGTAGAGCCAAACAATTGCATCTTTGATGGTTTGAGATTTACCCGCGAGAGCTTTTGCACCACCTAACATAGCTTGAGTATCCCCGTGACTTGCAAAAGAGACAGACATATTAGCTTGTCGCAAAAATTGCACTACTGCTTCCCAGAACTTCGGCATAACAGTAGAATCAATCGTATCTATTTCGCTCGAATAATTAGACATCTCGTCAAGCGATAGATGCAAGTGATAATCATCAAACGGCTCGTACTCCTTAGTTTCATCGCCAGCTTCTGCTATTCTCCAAAATGCAATACGAGTAAATTCGCGAATAGCATTTGTAGCTTCGACAAATTTATAACCACGTCCAAAAACTTTGATTCCTTTCCACTGTTGACCTTTAGCGAAAGGATTTACCATCCATACTAGATGACCCAGCTTTATGTGTTCGGCAATTAGATAACCCAGCTTTGAGGTTTTTCCACTGCCTTTTTCTTTACCAACAATTCCAACCGTATTTTCATAGACTAATGATTTGACCTCAGTATATTTATCCTCAGAGCTACTTTGCGGCTTCAAATTGCTCGGACTATGAGGATAATTAGATATGGAATTATGTTGTCCACCTGAAGGGGAAAAATTTGGAACTTCATGTGACCAAGATTTTTCAGCTTTCTCCTCTTCAATAGGCTTTTGAATTTGGTTAGGAATTCTAGTACTCAAGAATGAAGAGTGATTGTCTTGTAATGATTCTATTTCTTGAGAATTACTTTGTACGGGAACGTCGCTCGGCAAAATGTTTTGAGAGGGAGCCAATAAAAACTGAGCTTGTGTACTCCGTTTTTTACTCGCTAACTCCCAAAACACTAAACTTGATGTGCCTAATACTGCAATAACTGCACCACCAAATCGTAGAAAAGACTTTGCTGGTTCCGGCATTTCCACTTCTACTATTTGCTGTTGTGTAGAATATGGTGTTCTTGATTGTTGAATTGTGTTAGTGCCAAAACTGCTAGTAAACATCCAACCTCCCATTAGCAGAGTTATGGGTGCGAATATTAGTTTATTAGTCATTTTCACCCCCTTTGAGTTTGGTTGAGGGTTTGTCTTCTGGTACTTTTTGTTTACTGGATGGAGTCGCGGGGATTGGTTCTGGTTCTAATTGTTGATAATCGGATATCTGTGCATCTTTGGGGCTTGCTTTTTTGCCAAACCAATCAGTCTTTTCAAGCTCGGATGCAACTGGATTTAACCCTTTAACACGCAATGCTTCCAACATCGCAGCTTTCACTTCGTCTAATTTAAGCCTTGTATTTTGTGCAATCGTAACTAAATTGAACCGCTGTGTTGTTTCTCGCCTGCTATTTGATATGATATTTAGCTTGACTAAACCACTAGCAGCAAGTTCGGCAGAATCGATTGGAATAGTTACCCAAGAACCCGTACTGGGGTCAACATACTTTAGTTCTGCTTCTTTTCCCGATGCACCAAGATTAATTCTTTTCAAAGCTTCAATTTCAGAATTCAGATTAATTACCTCTTCGTGTTGGTTATAAGCTGGGTCCTCTTTCTGGTTTTGAATGGCAATAACGGAATTACGATATCTTGCGCTTGCTTCCAAAACGACTGCTTGCAATAAACCAGGATTGCTTACCATCCCCGAGCTATAATCATTACGGGTTAAGTATTCTCGGAAGTTACTATGGGCTGCTTCCAAATTCTGAGACTTTTGTAAAAGTGCTGAGTATGCTTCTTGTTCGGAATTGGGTTTTGATGAACTTTGATTAGACAGAGTTGTTGCAATAGCAGCAATAACGACCAAAATTACTGTTGCAACGAAAATAGACATCAACCAGGGATTGGTTAGCAAAGAATCTAAGTTTCCTGATTGAATGAGATTAATAAAGCTAGGTGATGCAGCACTTGTGTGTACTTGTCCGTGAGGATTTGGCACCCAGCTTTCATCAAAATCATCTGTTGGATGTTGATTATTTTGATAATTTGGATTTTGTTGTTGATGTTGAAATTGCATCGCTCTTCAAAACCTGTTTTCTATAGTGCCTCAAGATTAGTGCTGCGACAATTCCCCCCAAAATAGTTCCAGCAATCCCAGCAGTCATAATTTTGACAAAAACTGGTTTTGGTGGAGAAGTAATAGAAACAGCTATTGTTGCAACTGTAGTTGTAGTTGTGATTGCAGCAGTAGTTGCAACAAATCCCCCTTCAGTCATAAAATCAGCAATCGTTCGACGTTCATTAACTACAGCTTTATTAACCGTTGGTGTAATTGCAGTTAAGGCTGCGGTTGCTAATTTTGGTGCAGCCTCAACTACTTCTTCGACGATGGGGATGTTGATGTATTCGTTTTCTGTGTTGAAGGTAACGCTGTCTTTCGAGATGCTGCTAACATCGGATGTTCTTGTTCCTCCCAGTTGATTGAATTTCCCAAAAAATTTTGCTCAAACTGAGTCTCAACAGCATCAAAAGCTTTATCAAAACCAGCAACTGTTTGATTTTGATTGATAGATGATGCTTCCGTACCGTTCATAATCAAATCCTGAGTTTGGCGTAAAAAAGCTTCTCTAAATAATGCGTAACCAACCTCAGATATGGATTGGGATTTTAACAACAACTGGTACAAATCGTAATGGTAGCTTCCAACATTTAACTGTTCTGGTGAAGTGCCGATACGCTGCTTGAAAAATTCATCTAAGTTGAATCTTTCACCCAAAGCTTTTTGTTGAGTTTGTACTTCGTTCTTCAATCGCACTAATTCTTGAATGCCTTCAAAAATGCTCACATTTCTTTCTTTACAAGCATTAACAAATACTTTGACTTCACTAAAACTTTTGTCATTAATTGAATTATTGACAATTGCTATATCTAAAGCTTGACAAATAGCTTTAAAATCAGAAACGGGTATTTCAAGCTGCTGCACCGCTGTTGACAGATTCATTGCTTTTCTCCTCGATTAATTTTTCAATTAAAATTTTTACGAAAAAAGAGTCTTGCTCTTGGGGTGTTAAAAACTCAGTTAAGAAACTATATAAGTCAGTACGTCGCACTTCTTGAACATATAATTTCAATCCACCTCTGTTGACCACTTCTTCGACATAATCGAACTGACCAATTCTTAGAAATCGATTAGCTACGTGAAAACAAGCTAGTAACTCTAAATCTAAGCAACTGAAGAAACTTCTTCTCTTCGGGATTTTTATGTCGGCTAGCTTGCACCAGTTTCTCACAGTTGTTGTGCTGACTTTTAATTCTTGCGCTAAGGACGATTGAGTGTAAAGTTTTTGTGCATATTTCATGAATAAAACGAAAAACTTTTCTACAGTTATTCTGATGTTTAACTAAATTAACAGTTATATTTAGTTAAAATATTCGATTACTTTTATTAAACAATAAAATAAAAACTTTAGTGTCAAGTTATACGCAATTGTTCGGTAGTTTATTGCTGACAATAAAAAACACCAAAGTAAAAAACTTTGGTGCTGCGATTTTATTTTTAGAGCATTATTAATTGCTAGGTAAATTATCAGGGTCAACGCCCAAAGAGCGTAAATGCTGTGCTAATTTTTCTGCTTTTTCTTCTGCGGTTAAATAACGATTTCCACTTTCGTCATACCAAGATAAAAATTCCTGTTCAATTCCACCAATTTCACCTTGATGTCTTCCAATTCCTAAACCAATTTCTGGTAGCCATAATGGTTCTTTAATTTGTAACTCGTAATTACCATCTACCAACTTATAAACGGACAGTGGTTGATGTTGGTCGCGCTGCCAATATTCGGGGTTGTAAATTACGTAGTAAAGTACGCCAAGTTTTCGATAAATTTCTAATTTTTCGTCGTATTCATTACCTGGAGTGTACGATACGATTTCCAACGTTAGTATTGGTACTATGTCACCTTCTTCCCAAACAGCATAGCTTCTCCGAGATTTTCCACCTTTTTTACGTTCCACCCCTAAGCTGAGAAATCCATCTGGGACTACAGGTACTCTCGGATTAGCACCTGTAGTATGGTAAATTGCCATATCTACGCCGAAAAACCAATCAGTACGGTTTGCCCAAATTGAGTTAAGTAGGAATAGTAGGATATTGGGCAGAAAATTCTGGTCTTCGTTATCTACTGGAATATCGTCCGAGCAAGCTAATTCGTCAGTGCTTGGTAGCTCTATGAGTTTAAGGTTGTCTGAAAGCATGGCATTACCCATGTATAGTACACAGCCGGGTATTTTGCATTAATTATAAGCAATTGATTAAGAATAGATTTTATTTTTTAGGCAAATTTTGCAATTGGAAGATTAAATGATTTTTATTTAGAAAAACTTAACCAATTAAATACATCTTCAACCGTAAGTTTCCAATCTTGTAAAACATCTAATACCGGTAAAATATCAAGACCTTCCTTTACTTCTGGTAATTGATTGGGTTGAAAAACTGTAATTGATTTATCATCAGCATCAATAAAATAACCTAACTTCGTGCCATTTTTGATGCAAAATGTAATTTTACGAATCACCTTGCTTGCAGATTGTTCTGGTGAAAGAATTTCAATTATCCAATCGGGGGGAATTTCAAATTTATTCGCAATCTGACCGTTCTCATCTAAAGGAATATTTTCCCATTCAAACACTGCAATATCTGGAACTATAGATTTACCTGAGAATGTACAGCGTAATTCTGTTAGCGCTAGTGCTAACTTTTTAGGCTCTCCCGCTTGGTTAATGGCAGTAGATAAACAAGTTTGTAATCGGCTGTGTTTTCCTTGTGGCATTGGTTTTTGGTAGATTTTCCCATCAATATATTCATTCGCGGGTTTTGTCTCTGGTAGTTGTAAAAATTCTTCTAAGGTGGGCACTGAAGTTGACCCGATAGTTAATGTCATTAGCTATAGTTCCTTAACCAATTGCACTTTTATTTTACATTTTATAAATTTTACAATGAAGCTTTTTGGTCTTATTTATCCGGAGGGGTTATTAATTAGCCCTCCGGATAATTTTAATTTAAGGAACAGGTGGTCTACCTATTTTGTTAACTAATGTTTCATACACTTTTAGATAGGTTGCTTCATCAATCCAAGCTCGATATGTCTTGCAGTGGGTGGTAACTGAATGTCCCATTAACTTTGCTCCGAAATCGGGAGTAAAACCAAACTCAAAACACCTACGTGCATAACAATGACGTAGATTATATGGAGGAAATGGAATTTTTAAATCGTAGAAAAATCCTGATACCTTTGTTCCAAGTTTGGCATTGGAAGAATCTTCAATTGATTTCAAATTTGGTAAGACAATTTCTTTAAGATTCCAATTTTCTGCCCATTCCGGATAAAGCGGATAAATAAATCGCTCTCCCGTTTTGGTTTCATCGCTAACTCGTGCAGTGGGAAAATCTAGCATATCAACATGAAATGCTTCATGGGGACGCAAACCATATGCAGCACAAATCCCATATATCCACTGCCAACCTGGGCTAGAAATTCTTTCTCGCCATTGAGCTATCTGCTTATCAGTAGGTAGACTTCTTGGCGATACTGTTCCAGGAGAATAATTTCCTGTTAATTCTTTTATTGCTTCTAAATTCCCGAGTTTAGCGAATTTAGCAAGTCTACCCAACATATCACATACTCTTTTACGACTGCGCGTATCGGGTTCGCTAAGGCTAGCGAATTCAATCATCAAGTCAATAGATAATTCTCTATCGTCGGCGAATTGTGCGAACTTTGGAAAAACAACTTGATAATCTTTCTTCCAGGTTGTTTCAGTTTGCTGGTTACGCTTTCTTCTTCTCCAATATTCGGCTTCAAACTTTTCTACCCAATCCGAAACGGTTTCTGGTTTTGGTGCTTGGCTCAATTGCCACTCAGCCCAGTCAAACTTGCCTTTATCAAGTTCTACCCTCAAAGCACGAGCTTGTTGTTCTGCATACTGCAATCCTGCAATGGTAGCTTTAACTCCTTGAGGATTTTCTTGCGTTCTTAAAGAAAGTTTCTGTTGGTAGGGTTTAGTTTTACCAGAATTTGGTTTTGGTGGAAGCGTTCCTCTTAACCATAAACTTCCCCCACGCTTTTCAATGCTGATGCCAGTATTTGAAGCCTTTAATCTACCATTTGCTTGAGCAAGACGATTATTAATATCCATAAAAATTTACCCCAAAGTTTTTAAGGGAAAGTTTTTTATAGATGTCACCCAATTTCAAACTGACGAACGCGCAATACTCGACTGAGTAGCTTTTCTCAAATTTTAAATGGCAGCTAAAACTGTGACTAAATTTGTGACTAAAATTGTGGGTTGATTCTACCGGATTTGAACTAAAATGGAACAAACGAAGAATCCGCTCCTCGAAGCTAGAAGGCGCTTGGGAAGCGGGAAACAACGGAATATTAACAAAGGCGACAGCCGGATTTGAACCGGCGGATGGAGGTTTTGCAGACCTCTGCCTTACCACTTGGCTATGTCGCCGCATTTGCGTTATTTATCTTATCAAAATTTTTAATATAAATCTACCCCCCAATATATTTTTTTCTACAGCAGTGAAGGAAGAAGCTAACTGTAGGGAATTATATACTTTCTTTCCAAAACTATGTTTTCTGATAACAGTCAGGGAAGGAACACAAGTCTAGAATTGTCGTCCTACCCGCAATAAATCCGTAAAGCCTTATATGTATAAAACTTCAAGTATATTTTTTGCTGTCCGCGCAGATTTGCATTCTCCTCTATCTATGCTAGGATTTGACGTTACGTATAATACCTCTGCTTTTAGATAAAGCAGTATTTATACTTTTAATGATATGTGTGTTAAAAAATATTACATGTATAGCTTTTATATCTTAAGACAGATGAAAAACATATTGTTTTGCAAAAATAGTATAAGATATTGAAAACAAGCTGCGGTTTTTACTTAATTTATTGAGTAATTGCCAAGTGTATGTAACCAAAGTCAAATTAGATTGCTTGCAGTATGAATATTTTACGGAGGAAGTATTATTTACAATCACATGAGTGAGCTATAACTACAAGGGAGGATTAGATATTAAGACTCGCATTAGACTGGTATCACCATCATATGAAAGAAGTTTCGACCATAACTATTGCTCAGATAACAGATATGCATCTATTTGCTTCGGAGCAGAAACAACTCCTGGGAATGCCTACAACAGAGTCTTTCCATGCTGTTATTGAAGGTTTGAAGAAGCTACGAGAGGAGCTTGATTTATTGTTGCTGACGGGAGATTTGTCGGGTGACGGTACGCCACAATCTTATAGTAATTTGCAAAATCTGCTGAGTCCGTTATTTCTTCCTAGTTATTGGCTGCCAGGAAATCATGATGATTTCACTATCATGAATGAAGTTTTAAATTTGGGATTGGTTTCTCGTCGTAAATGTTTTGAGCGCGGTGGATGGAATTTTGTATTGTTAGATTCTTCTGTAAAGAATGAAGTACACGGTTGTTTACGTGGCGAAACTTTAGAATGGCTGGATTTACAGTTAAGCATGACCGCAGACAAGCCAACAGCAATAGCACTTCATCATCCTCCTTTTAAAATAAATTCTCGTTGGTTGGACAACACTAGTTTGCAAAACTCACAAGAGTTATTTGCGGTTTTGGATAAATATCCACAAGTGAGATTGGTCTTTTTTGGGCATATACACCAAGAATTCTATCTTCAACGGCAAGGTGTGGATTATTTAGGAACTCCTTCAACTTGCGTCCAGTTTCAGCCAAGAAGCAAAAAATTTGCTTTAGATCGCAAGCCGCCAGGATTTCGCTTAATAAAACTTTATCCTAATGGCACTTGGGAAAGCTGGGTTGAAAGAGTTCCTTATTTTCATCAAGTGGAATTAGCAGCGCGTGGATTTGGCTAGTTATGATTGAAAAATGTTAAACCTTTACTTCTTCTGCGAAGCTGTGCCAGCGGACAAAATGAAACGGCCCTGCTACTGAACCCCAGATATGTTCGTCGGTTTCTAAGTCTCTACCTTTGTCTCTACTGATAAATTTTTCTGCGTCGATTTCAAATTCGCTGTCGAGATAAGTGTTTTGCCCTTTGCGGAATACGATGCAGCTTTTACCTGGTTCTACCATGCCTTTGAAGCTGTGCCCAGTCCATTCTACAATCATGTTACAGCCTTCAAGCTTTTCTAAATGGTTTGGCTCTAATGCTTTAAGACGTTCTAAATCGCGAGATGCGCCATAAAATTTTTCTGCATTTTTAACTCTGTAATTTTCAATTATTATATGGTTTCCACCATCAACTAATTTATTAACTGCAACCCGATAGGGATCGTTAAGCATATAATCGTAAGCTTGCTCTACATAAAAGCTTACTCCCGATAGCAAATCTATGGGTAGAGGACGCATACATACCCGAATATGGGCAAAAAAAGGTGGATTTTCAAAGGCTTGTTCTTGATTACTAAAATCAGAAGCCATCCAGCGAGCTAAGGTTGGTATATCGGTAGAGTGCGACATTATATAGAATAATAATTTTGGATGAAAGTTTTTTAGATAAAGGTATATTAAACTGAAGTACCTCCACCTTGGGATACGCGCAAAGAATTTAAACAAATTTTGTTTACCGGGGAACGCCACACGCCGCAGGCTCCGTCGTTGCACGGCGGAGTCACGGTGACTCAAAACTACATCGCACTACATTTGATATTGCATTTTATCAGTAGGATTTAACCGATGTACAAATATGCTGGAGAAAATAAATGGGAATATTCGTCATGCGATGAGTTGATATCAAATAATTTTTATAATTGTTATGACTTATGGCTTATTTCCCGTTCCCCACTTTAGCAGAATGTTAAATATACAACGTTTAAGTTTTACGATTACTACGACTATTGCAATTTGTTTGATTTGGACTCCGTTGACGTTAGCAAAAGAAAAAAAGCCATTGCCACCCAAGGAGTTTCCACCTTCTCCATTAGAAATTACTGTACCCGATCCATTGCTTCCACAAGGTGCCACTCAGCAACAGTTGAGTTTAGAAGAAAAACGTTCTCTAGAAGCAGCTTTGGATCAATTAAATCAAGAGGCAATTGCAAAACTGCAAGCTGGAGATACCGAAGCAGCATTTGCTACTTGGAATCGGGAATTGCGTTTGCGTCGTTATTTGGGTACTGCTTCAGAAATTGAAGCATTAAAACGAGTTGGTGGGTTTGCTTACACTCGAAACAATCGCCAACAAATAGGATATATTACTCAGCGATTGCAAGTCATTCAAAAACAAATTCAGCAACAGCAAACACCTAGTTTACAGCTATTGCAGGCTTTGAGTGAAGCTTATCTGCAAGTGCGATCGCCCGAAGCTGCGGTGGAAGCTTACAATCAAATTTTAATTATTGTGCGGGGTAATTCCGATGTTGCTGCGGAGGTAGAAACACTCAAGACTATTGCCAAAATTCACCTTGATTGGTTTGATTATCCAGCAGCAGCAACTACCTACGAGCGATTATTAGTTTTAGTTTCTAATAATAATGATGTTGAACAATCTTTACAAGATTTAGCTTACATTTATGACCGTACAAAACAGCCTAGAAAAGCAATAGATGCACGTAAAAAACTATCGTTAATTTACCGCCAAAGGAATGATTTTACCAAGCTATCGGCATTAAAACTAGCTATAGGTGAAGATTACGAAGTTTTAGCAAAAGAAAATTCTAATTTAGTCGATGAGGCTTTTAAAAATTATCAAGAAGCTTACACTATGGCTTGGGATTTTCAACAATATGTCCGCGCTGCTGAAGCTTTACAGAAGTTAATGTCATTATATATTGCAGAAGGTCAAACAGAAGATGCCCTGCAAACCTCTCAGATTTTATTACAAGCAGAAGAACGAGCCTCTAATTTTTACGGTATGATGAATGCCTACGAGCAAATAGGTAAAATTTATTTACAGCGTCAAGAAAATCAATCGGCTCTTGCAGCTTTTCAAAAAGGTTTAGAATTAGCGCAGCAGTTGGGTTATGAAACGGATGAATTTACCCAACAAATTCAAAAAATATCGGGAAGAAGTTGAAATAAATGAAATTATGTCTGTCCCTAATCTCGAAAAAGATTTCTAGTACGACACCACGTAAATAAACTAACTATTAATCTGACATAAAAAGCTTATATTTCAAGTTTTTGCGCCTTCAGTCTTCTGCCTTCTTATTTCTGACGAATTGTACTAGTTTCCAGTCACCGGTTGGGAACTAGCACTCGTTTTCATTAAAATTGACGGGTGAAGGCAGGCAGGGGGAGAAAAGAATTTTGAGAAAAATAAACACATCAAAGAATTGAAAGAATTGATTGACTGTTAGAAAGCTTTGATTTTTTGATATTGATCTCTAATTGTATACTGAATTGCAACTATTAATTTTTGTAAATACTCTTGTTAATAAAAATCTTTATCAATAAACTGAGCATTAAGTCAAAACAAACAAGTGTGGCGTATTTAGCGGCAAGCCCGTTAACCAGTTGCGCTTGGGGAATTTTAATAGTTAAAAAGCTTTGGTGCGTAGTTATTCCAACAAAAACAGGCTTTAATCGAAATTAAAGATTATGGTAATTAATTTATCTGCTTTGAGCAAAAGAGGTCGAGCAGTCATTAAAGCCAAACTATTGAAGAAATATAGCAACAAGGAGACGAAATTAAACGATGCAAACTTACGATAATCCTAAAGTCAAATATGATTGGTGGGCTGGTAATGCACGCTTCGCTAATTTGTCTGGTTTATTCATCGGCGCTCATGCAGCGCAAGCAGCTTTAATTACTTTATGGGCTGGTTCGTTCACTCTATTTGAACTATCTCGATATAACCCTGATGTACCAATGGGCGAGCAAGGGTTGATTTTATTGCCTCATCTAGCCACTTTAGGTTTTGGTGTAGGAGATGGTGGAATTGTAGTTGATACATACCCTTATTTCGCTATCGGAGTTATACACCTGATTTCATCTGCTGTCTTTGGTGCGGGTGGATTATTCCATACTTTCAAAGCTCCGAAAAATTTGAAAGATGCCAATGGACAAGCTCGTAAATTTCACTTTGAATGGGATGATGCCAAACAATTGGGAATTATTTTAGGGCATCATCTATTATTTTTAGGAGTCGGAGCATTGTTGTTGGTAGCTAAAGCGATGTTCTTTGGCGGGCTTTATGATGCTGCGACAGAGACTGTCCGCACTGTGACTAATCCAACTCTTAATCCTTTAGTTATCTATGGCTATCAGTTTCATTTTGCAAGTGTCGATAATCTTGAAGACTTAGTGGGAGGACATATTTATGTTGGCGTAATGTTGATTGGCGGGGGAATCTGGCATATTATCCAAGAACCTTTACCCTGGGCAAAGAAGGCTTTAATCTTCTCTGGTGAAGCAATTCTTTCTTATTCTTTGGGGGGAATAGCTTTGGCTGGATTTGTTGCATCTTATTATTGTGCAGTTAATACTTTGGCTTATCCTGTTGAATTTTATGGCCCGGCTTTAGAACTAAAATTTGGTATTTGCCCCTATTTTGCAGACACCATAGATTTACCATACGGCGCTCATACAGCTAGAGCATGGTTAGCAAACGCTCATTTCTTCCTTGCTTTCTTCTTTTTGCAAGGACATTTATGGCACGCGCTACGAGCTATTGGCGTTGATTTCAAACAGTTTGGTAAAGCATTAGATTCTGTAGGTACTGTTGCTAGCGAATCGTAATTATTATGGAGACGTTGTTTTATGCAGCGTCTCTAAATAAAACTTCCGTCATCAAAAATTTTGGAAAAGGGTAATAATTGTGACTGTTTCAATTGATAAAACTTTTGCATCAGGTACAGACTCACCTTGGTTAGTTGGTAATGCTCGTTTGACTAATTTGTCGGGACAATTATTAGGCGCACATATTGCTCATGCAGGCTTAATCATGTTTTGGGCTGGAAGTATTACCATCATTGAGGTATTGCGTTTTATCCCTGGTGTACCAATGCACGAGCAGGCGATGACTCTGTTACCTCATCTCGCAACTTTAGGTTGGGGTGTTGGTGTTGAAGGAGAAGTAGTGAATACTTATCCTTATTTCGTAGTTGGTATTGTGCATTTAATTGCTTCTGCGGTTTTAGGTGCGGGTGGATTGTTTCACGTATTTCGCGGTCCCAAAGTGTTACATAGCGCTGGCGGAATAGTAGCAAAATTTCACTATGAATGGAACGATCCTAAAAAGTTAGGGTTTATTTTAGGCAGTCATTTGATTGTTTTAGGTTTAGGAGCATTTCTTTTAGTCTTGAAAGCGATGTTCTTTGGTGGAATTTATGATGCCTTACTTGGTAACGTGCGATTAATCGGCAATCCCACTCTCGATCCAAGGATTATATTTGGTTATTTGGTGGGTTTAAAAGATGGTAGTTGGAATCTTTTGGGAATGGCAAGCGTTGACAATCTCGAAGATGTTATCGGCGGTCATATCTGGGTAGGATTGATGTTAATTTTAGGTGGTATTTGGCATGTTTTCATACCACCATTTTCTTGGGTAAGGCGAATATTCCCGATTCAAAATGGTGAGGAAATTCTTTCATACAGCTTGCTCGGCTTAGCTTTAATGGGTTTCATTTCTATTCCATTCGTAGCTTATAACCAGATAGTCTATCCCATTGAATTCTATGGTTACGACCGCTTGGGAAGAGCAAATATACAGCTTTTCTTAGGAATTATAGCTTTTTGCGGCTATATCTGGCATTCTTGGCGTTCCCGGCAAATAAACCCTTAATTTTCTATAGTCTATAATTCTTCTGATTCACAGAGCCGACTCAATTTAACGTCCGTAGCTGATATTGTTCTACGGACATTTTTTTGGAAAATCATTTTGAGGATTAATAAGATAAGTCATGCTACTTACATCTCTTTGTGCTTTCTGTGCCTGGTCAATAGTCATCTTAGCTATTACCAGTTTTTGTTTGATATTAAACAAGGGAACCAACCACATCAAAAAACTTCACGATATTCCTTGCTCTGGCTGCGATTTTTTTACCAATGACTATCGTCTCAAATGTACTATTCATCCTTCCAAAGCTTGCTCGGAAGAAGCTATTGGCTGTATTGATTTTGAAGCAAAGACTGTTAATTGCAATGCTTGTCAACAAGGTAAGCGCAAGTTGTATCCGCCTTTCTAAAATTAGCGATCGCTGCGAGTAGCGAGTAGTAAAAATTGCCCTGCATTAGTTAACTTGGTGAGTTACTAGTAAAACAATAAATATATTTACAAAACTTCATACTACAATCGCAAAATATTCTCAAAAAACCTGGTATGCTATAAAGAAATTATTGAGAGTAATATGCATTAAGCTGAAATATCAAAAGCTGATCTTTGTGTGCAAGGTATAGGAAGTAAGTCTACCCATAATTAATTATGACGAATTATGGCGGCTTCGCTTGCTTATTAATGCTTGATTGCTTACAAGATAGCTTTAATAGAAATGAGTTGCAAGAGTTGGTTTTTGCTAGTTAATTTTTGTGGAGCAAGTAGCTTTAAAATGTCAAAACAAATTGGTCTTTTTTACGGTACAACAACAGGTAAAACCGAATCTGCTGCGGAAATGATTCGGGATGCTTTGGGTGATGGTGTAACGATGCATGATATTGCAGAAGCAGAAGCTAGTGAATTTGAGGAGTATGAATGTCTGATTATTGGCTGCCCGACTTGGAACATTGGCGAACTTCAGAGTGATTGGGAAGGCTTTTTTGAAGAACTTGATGAGGTTGATTTTAGTGGTAAAACAGTTGCTTATTTTGGTACTGGCGATCAAGTTGGATATGACGAAAATTTTCAAGATGCAATGGGCATATTAGAAGAAAAGATTTCTGAAAAAGGTGGGAAAACCGTTGGTTATACCTCAACGGATGGATATGAATTTAGTGAATCAAAAGCTTTGAGAGACGGTAAGTTTTGCGGACTTGCTCTAGATGATGACAATCAATCAGATTTAAGCGATGAAAGGATTAAGGCTTGGACTGCTCAAATAAAGTCAGATTTCGGATTATGAATCGTGTAATCGAGAAAGCTAAAAAGTTGGGTAATGCCAGAGAAGAGGAACAGAGGGAGACAATTGTTAACTCCTAACTCCTAACTTCTAATTACTAACTTTTAATTACTAAATCCAAAATCCCGGACACTTACTACAACGGAGGGAACCTCCGCAGCGTAGTGTCCTCAAAATCTAAAATCCATAATAGAATGACTTCAACAACTTTATCCAATCAAACATATAGCTTTACTGACGTTGACTGGTATCGCGGTAATGCCCGTTTGTTAAACTTATCCGGTAAATTATTAGGCGCTCATGTTGCTCATGCAGGTTTGATAGTCTTTTGGGCTGGTGCAATGACATTGTTTGAAATATCGCACTTCAACCCGGCTTTACCAATGTACGAACAAGGATTAATTTTACTTCCACATTTAGCCAGTTTGGGTTTAGGTGTTGGTGCTGGGGGTGCTGTCACTGATATTGAGCCTTTTTACATTATTGGTGTAGTACACTTAATTTCTTCAGCAGTTTTGGGTGCGGGTGGTATATTTCATTCATTACGAGGACCTAGTGTATTGCCAGAAGATTCTAGTTTTGCTGGTTTTTTTGGCTATGACTGGAAGGATAAAGATAAAATGACTACCATTTTAGGCATCCATCTTGTGCTTTTGGGTGTAGGTGCTTGGTTGTTGGTTGCAAAAGCGATGTTGTGGGGTGGAATATTCGATCCTCATATCGGTGTTGCGGGTGGAGATGTGCGAGTAATTAGTAATCCGACGCTCAACCCCTTGAGAATTTTTAGCTATTTATTTCCCGTTCATGGTGCTACAGGTATGGCTGCTGTAGATAACTTAGAAGACGTGATTGGCGGTCATATTTGGGTTGGATTAATGTGTATTGGCGGTGGCATTTGGCATATCAAAAGTAAACCATTTGCTTGGGCAGAGAAAATTCTAGTATGGTCTGGAGAGGCTTATTTGTCCTATAGTTTGGGCGCGATCGCCTATATGGGATTTCTGGCTGCAACTTTCGCTTTTTTCAACGATACCGTTTATCCGGAAGTCTTCTATGGTGCTGCGAAAATGATAGAAACTTCTGCGGGTTTGGTATCTTCTCGCGGATGGTTGGTAAGTTTTCATCTTGTTTTAGCAACCCTATTTCTTTGCGGACATATATGGCATGCTGCTCGGGCGCGTTTAACTGAAGCAGGATTTGATTTCAAAAACGATGATATGGTTAATCCTCCCAGAGTCTTGAGTTAAAAAGCTTGAAGATTTAGAAAAGACTTGCGATTATTTCAACTGAAACTATTAAAATTAAAGCCTGCTATTCCTGTTAGAGTTTAGCAGGTTTTTGTTATCTCATGCATTTTCATCCATATCTTTGAGTAATAAGTAAACTAATATCCATCCTAGAAAAACGGGAAACAAAACAATTAAGGTACGTGGATCTGAAAATATAGTTTCCATAGTTTATATTGAAAATTAAATCAAATATTACTCTGAGTTATTAACTAGTTTATATTTTTTTATATAGTCTCGATGTATTGCTACCTACTGAGTTACATATATTAGAATCTGGTTTGATTTTTTGACAAAATTAAGTACTTGTATGGTGCGCTCCCGGCTAAAGCCTTTACCCACCGAAACCATTACTTAAAGTTGTTGATTAGTTTATATTTATTTCTAAAATGCCGATGTATTGCTACCTATTTACTTATAAATACTTAAAATTTTGTTAAAAAAATGTTTGCAGCTACGGTTGTTATTTGTCTTAATTTCCTCTATGGAATTGCAATTGACACTATATACTTTTAGCTATAATCTTTAGGCAATTTAAAAATAAATAATTAACATATACATATGAATCAAAATATAAATCAAGTAGATTATCTACGTATAAGTTTAATCGACAGATGTAACTTTCGCTGCAATTATTGCGTTCCCGAAGGTGAAAAACTCGATTATCTTTTGCAACAAGAATTATTAAACTATCAAGAGTTATTAGTTCTATTAAAAGAAGTATTTATTCCCATAGGATTTACTAAATTCCGTCTGACGGGAGGAGAACCGTTAATACGTCCGGGGATAGTTGATTTTGTTGGGGAAGTTGCTTCTCTACCGGGATGCGATGATTTAGCCATGACGACTAATGGTTTTTTATTAAATAAATTAGCAAAACCCCTTTACGATGCTGGTTTGCGACGGATTAATATTAGTCTTGATTCGCTGAATCCAGAAATTTTTGACAAAATGATTGGTAATCGGGGAAAATCGCGCTGGCAGCAAACTTGGCAAGGTATTCAAGCAGCACATGAAGTAGGTTTTAATCCTTTAAAGTTAAACGTGGTAGTGATTCGAGGTATAAACGATTCCGAAATTCTCGATTTAGCAGCTTTAACAATTGAGCGTAATTGGCACGTTCGTTTTATTGAATTCATGCCAATTGGGAATAGTAAATTATTTGATGAATCTGCCTGGGTTGCTTCAGCGCAATTGCGCGAAGATATTTCGCAAAAATTCGGCTTAGTCGAATCTAGAATTAAAGGAAATGGCCCGGCAGATGTTTTTCAAATTCCCGGTGCTAAAGGTACTTTAGGATTTATTTCGCAGATGTCAGAATGTTTTTGCGACAAATGTAATAGAATTCGTTTATCTGCCGATGGTTGGTTGCGCCCTTGTTTGCTAAATGAAACTGGTCAAATTAATTTAAAAGATGCTTTGCGAAATGGAGTTGATGCTTATCAATTAAGAAAGCAAGTTAAAGATTTACTGTTTCTCAAACAAGAAATAAATTTTAAAGAAAGGGATAGGGGAACAGTTGGTGCTTATGGTAGAACTATGTCACAAATTGGTGGTTGAATAAAATATTATGTTTGTAGTTGCGCTTACAGCGCTTGCAATAAGAAGCGAAGACAGCGCAACTACGAAAAAATTATTATTTATATAAGTCCTAATAATTCAACAATAATGCAATCTAAAGTAGATTGTTTTCATAATTTAGTTATAAACGAAGCGTTTTAACGCACCGCTTTACTGCTGGTGGTGCGTTACGCTCCGCGATAACACACCCTACATTTTTTATGGTTGATTTATTGAAAAAAATATAACATACTAACAAATCCGAACTTATGAACTTAAAGATAGATTAAAAGTTATATTCCATAAATAAAAAGTAATGCAATCTAAACTACATTATTCTCATAAATTAACAAAGCTCATTTTTGCAACTTGTCTTTGTTGTTTACCGGTGCTAGCTTGTGAAAATCAACAACAAATCAGCCAAGAGAATCAAACTTCACCAACCGCCGAATCTCAAACGACTTCTACTCCAGTACCTTTATCATTACAAACATCACCACAAGATGATAAATATTTTCTTGATAATCAAATTTGGGGTGAAAATGGAGATAAGCAAAATTTACTCGAAGCAATTGATTATAGTTTGAGCTATCTGCAAACACCGCAGGCAAAAGAAGCTTATCAAAAATATATTATTCCTGAAATTACCCGCGAAAGAGTTGAAAACAGCTTGAAAAGATTTCGTGAATTAGTTGTTAGTTCTCGAAGTGCGGAAGAATTGCAAACTGCCGTTAACAAAGAATTTATATTTTATAAATCTATTGGTTCGGACAATCAAGGAAATATTTTATTTACTGGTTACTACAAACCAATTTACCAAGCCAGCCGCAAACAAACAGCAGAATTCCGCTATCCAGTTTATCGTTTACCGGATGATTTTAATAGTTGGAGCAAACCCCATCCCACTCGTTTAGAATTGGAAGGTGCAGACGCTTTACAAGCAGACAAAGGTAAACTAAAAGGTTTGGAATTATATTGGTTAAAATCCCGCATCGATGCTTTTATAGCTCAAGTTCAAGGTTCTGCGGTTTTAGAATTTCCTGATGGTACTACCACTTCAATTAATTATGCAGGAAATACTGACCATGAATATGTCAGTTTGGGCAAAGAATTAATTAAAGATGGGAAATTAGAGCAAGAAGGAATTACTCTAGAAAAAGTTCTTAATTACCTGCAAGAAAATCCCGAAAGCCAAGACGAATACTTACCTAGAAATCCCCGTTTTATATTTTTTAAAGATACTAAAGATGCCGCCGCAATTGGTAGTCTCAATGTTCCAGTCACTCCAGAAAGGTCAATTGCTACAGATAAATCCTTAATGCCTCCCGGTGCATTAGCTATAATACGCGCACAATTCCCATTTATTGAAGAAGGCAAAATCGAACAGCGTCTGGTAAGTCGCTACGTACTAGATCAAGATACCGGAGGCGCAATCAAATCTCCCGGTAGAGTTGATTACTATATCGGTATTGGTAAACAAGCAGGCGATCGCGCTGGTGCAATTGTTAATCAAGGTGAATTATATTACTTGTTGTTGAAGAATTGATGACTATTGGTATTTCACCACATTAATTTTCAGGGATGAAGATTGAGAGGGGGAAGAGAGGGAGGAGGGGGGAGAATATTTTTTTATCTTTTCGATGTACTCCACATAAGTTATGAGGGGTAACAATAATTTTAATTTTAATAAGATTAATCCTTCTTATCCTCTTCCTCTGCGCTCTCTGCGCTCTCTGCGGTTATATTAATTAACCCCTTGGAATTAATGAAGAAGAACACTACATTCTAAATATAGCGGTTTGGCCGTTGGATGGAATACAGTTTGATACCTCACCCCGCCCTCCGGGCACCCCTCTCCTTATAAAAGAGAGGGGAAATATGAAGTTATGATTTGTATTCTACTCAACGGCCAAACCGCTATCTTTTAATTCACAATATAGAAAATAGTAAGTTGGTAATAAATTTTTGCTATAACTCATTCTCCATGCCCAATGCCCAATGCCCCATTACCCTTCCTCCGAAAACACTTTCACCGCATCATCTGCTATTGATATTTTCACAAATGTTCCTTCGGGTATGATTGTATCAACCATTGTCCTAGCATGAATTTCTCTACCGGAAGGAGTTTCTAAACAATAACGGTATTCTCTTCCTAAAAATCGCCGTTTGGTAATTTTTACTTGAGAATCTGTATCTGGTTGTAAATTACAATCTTCTTGGCGAATCATTATTTCTCCCGTATCGCAGCGATGATTCCCTTGGATTGCAAAACTACCAATTTCTGTTTCCCAATCATTACCTTGACGACGGGCTGGTAAAAAGTTAGCTTGAGTCACAAATTCTGCTACAAATCGCGACGCAGGATAACTGTAAATTTCTTCTGGTGTGCCTATTTGTTCTAAGTGTCCCCGACGCATAACTCCGACTACGTCTGCAATTGCCAGAGCTTCTTCTTGGTCGTGGGTAATAAAAATTGCCGAGGTTCCAGCTATTTTAAGAATATCTCGGATTTCTTCTCGTAACTGCAATCTAACTTGAATATCAAGATTCGACAATGGCTCGTCCAAAAGCATTAATTTTGGTTTTGGTGCTAAAGCACGGGCTAAAGCGACTCGTTGCTGCTGTCCCCCGGAAAGTTCGTAAGGATAGCGTTTTGATAATGCTTCTAGTCCTACTAAGTTTAAAACTTCCGAAACCCGTTTTTCAACTTGATTTTTATTGAGTTTTTTTAATCCAAAAGCTACGTTTTCTTCTACCGTTAAATGGGGGAAAAGTGCGTAATCTTGAAACACAATCCCAATATCCCGTTTTTCTGGCGGTATCCAAACATCGGGAGAGCAAACTTTTTCTTCCCCAATTTGAACAATTCCGGTTTGCGGAGATTCAAAACCACCGACCATTCTTAATAAAGTTGTCTTACCGCAACCAGAAGGACCTAGTAAAGCTAGTATATCCCCTTGTTTTAACGAGAAAGACACGTTATTTACCGCAGGGATTTCACTTCCTGTATAAAATTTAGTGATATTTTCTAAGCTAATAATTTCTTTTTGCATTTTGGTAGTTGGTAATTGGTAGTTGGTAATTGATTACAGAAAGTAATATCGTTTCCGTTTATATCGGTTTGGAATATCGATTTCCTCTCCTTCTTATTTCCTCTGCGCTCTAGAAGGGTTTTTTATCATTCCAGTACAGCTGGAATTGATGTAATAAATTAGAATACAGATTTAATGTAAGTTAAAAAGCATAAGTCTAAAAAGTACGGATATATTTAAAAAATATGTAAACATAATTAACCCTAATATATAATAATGATTAAATAAAACTACAGAGGACGCTGAGTACACAGAGGAAAGAGAAAGAAGAGAGACTTTGAATTATTCCGATATCAACGGAAAAGATGTCAGTTAATAGTAGTGTTGCTTTTTGCAGATTAGATAATTAAATATACTCATTAATTTCATTTATCATTTAATCTTTTTCCATCATGCTTTTCGGTTACTCTTTTCTTGAGATAAAACAACAAAAGTTGATGCAATAGATACTATTAGTATCATTAACGAAGCTGCTGCGGCATCCGCAAAATCAACGTTTTCTGTAGCTTTCCAAATTTCTACAGCCAGAGTGTCAAAACCGGTAGGTGAAAGTAGCATGGTAGCTGGTAATTCTTTCATTGCTGTGAGAAATACTAATACGGTACCGCTGAAAATACCCGGACTTACTAAAGGTAGAGTTACTTGTTTTAAAGTTTGCCAGGATGATTTACCTAAGCTGCGGGATGCTTCTTCTATTTGAGGATTTACTTGTAGTAAAGAAGTACGCACGGTACCAATTGATTGCTGTAGGAATAACACCAAATAGGCAAAAATCAACATGGGTAAAGTTTGGTATAATATCGGTAAATAATTAGCACCAAAAAATACCAGTGAGAGGGCAACAACTATTCCCGGAACGCCAAAACAAATATAGGTTGAACGCTCAATTACAGCAATAATTTTAGAAGGAAATCTTACCGACAATATGGCGATTGGTAAAGCAAATAAAGTCGTAAAAATTGCTGCTAATCCTGCTGCGGTAATTGAATTAACCGTTGGTTGCAGTAAATCAATAAATTCGTATTCAGTTAAAAATCCTTGAATTAACCAAAATACAATGGTGATTACTGGCAGTACCACACCCAAGAAAGTAATTAATCCGCAAAAAACCAGAGCCGGTAACTTCCATTTTCCTAATTTAACTAGCTTCGCCGGACGAAATGATGACGTACCGCGAGTATAGTATGCCGCACGGGAACGCATTCGATATTCCAGCCACAACATAAACATTACTATTGTTACCAACACTAAAGATAAAGCCGCAGCCGCATCGCGGTTGAAGCTGGCTTGATATTGAATAAAAATAGCTTGGGTAAAAGCATCGAACTGCATTAAGGAAGGGGTACCGAAATCTCGCAAAGCATACAAAGCGACTAATAATCCTCCGGCAACCAATGATGGATTAAGCTGCGGTAAAACTACTTTAATAAAAGTATCTCTACTGTTGTAACCCATACTGCGAGCGGCTTCCTCCAAAGCAGGGTCTAATCCTTGCAGTGCCGAACGCAGACTTAATAGCATATAAGGATAGGTAAACAAAGTTAATGCCAAAATTGCCCCAAACCAACCATAGATAGAAGGTAACTCTTCCACACCCAAAGGTGCGAGTAGAATTTGCACAAAACTGCCGCGAGGTGCAAAAGCCCCAATTAACGCAAAACTACCAACATAACTGGGAACAGCTAAAGGTAATGTAGTTGCTATCAACCAAAAACGTCGTTTTGGTAAATCCGTTCGTACCGTTAAAAATGCCAAAGGAACAGAAATTAAAGCAGATAGCAACGCTACAACCGCCATACATACAATACTATTGAACAAAATAATGAGATTTTGTTGGCGGGTAAATAGCTGCCACAACTCCTCACCACCAGCATACGTCGCACGAATCACCAGATAAAACAACGGTAAAGCGATCGCAATTGCTACCACCACCGCCGCCACAGTCAGAAATAACGGGGGACGAGCCGCCTTTGACACTTTTTTTATACTCCTATTTTTATGTATTGGGAATTGGGAATTGGGAATAGGAGAGAGACAAGGAGACAAGGAGAAATTCCTAACTCCTAACTCTCACCTTTAACCTTTAACCTTTAACCTTCAACCTGTTAAACCACTCCTGCTTTTTCAAGTAACTTGAGGGTTTCTTCCAAGCTGTCAAGTTTGGATAAGTCAATATTGGGAGGATTGAGTTTGCTTAAAGGTACTAAAGATTTGTCGGCTTCTACTCCTGTCGCCAAAGGATACTCGTTGGTTTTGGTAGCAAAGTATTTTTGGGCTTCTGGGCTTACCATATACTTGATAAATTTTTGAGCATCTTCGGGTTGATCTGTTGACTTGAGTATTGCTAATCCGGCAACGTTAATCATTGCACCGGCATCCCCATTGGTGAAGTGATGGGCAACGGGGAAGTTTGGATCGTCTTTGGTGAAACGAGGTAGATAGTAATGATTTACCAATCCCACATGAATTTCACCCCTTCCCAAAGCCTTAACTATGGAAGTATTGTTACCGTATTTTTTGACATCGTTGGCTTTCATCGCCTTGAGCCATTCCAATGTCTTTTCATCACCTTCTATAACTCGCATTGCCGTTACAAATGACTGAAACGAGCCGTTTGTAGGTGCCCAAGCAACCTTTCCGCGCCATTTTGGTTCGGTTAATTCCCAAACATCTTTCGGCAATTCGTCTTGCTTGACTAATTGCGTATTATAGTCAACTACCCGAGCGCGCCCGGAAACTCCAATCCAATTACCTGTAGGAGAGCGGAAACGCGAATCTACTTCTTCAAGTAATTCTTGCGGAATCGGTTGAGTTCTCTTCTTCACTTCCAAAGCACCCAAAGCCCCCGCATCTTGTCCTAAGAATACGTCAGCTTTACTATTTTCGCCTTCCTCTAAAAGCGCGATCGCAAGTTCCGAGGTTTTACCGTAACGCACTTCAATATCAAGGTTTAAGTCTTTTTCAGCTTGTTCAATTATTGGGGAAACTAGCTTCTTGTTTCTACCGGAATAAACAACGAGAGTTTTAGCATTATTGCTAAGTGCTTCACACCCCGCGCTGATGACTAAAGAAGCAATCAATCCCGCTAATAAAAATTTTTGTCGCATTTTTTTCTTTTTCTCCAGTAAAACAATTGCCTGTTTCAAGTTAAGTCATAAAGACATCATGAATAATTATCAACGTACCAGCAGTACATGATAACGCTAAAAACAACGTTATTAGTACTATGGAAGCACCGAAGTAAGTTAATATAATCACCATTGCGGTTTTCTCGTCAGAAAAAAGCATCTTGCCATTTTCATCAAAGCAGAATTAACTTCAATATAATTTCTCCGTAGCTTCATGTAATAGCTGTACTTAATGATAACATTTATCAACTATTATGTAATGTATAACGAGTACATTTCAATGTAAACCCGCAAGAGTATTAATTGAGAAAGTTTTTCATGACTAAAAGTCAAGTAGTTAAAAGAAACAGAGGTAGTTGTTTTGGCTACTCGATACTTATTTTTCGCAATTGAGGCTTGTTAAAGTAATAGTACTCTGTCTCATAAAAATTGACGAGTGACGAAAAGCACAAGGGGTAGAGCCACAGCGTTACCGAAGAATACGACGCTTGTAGCAAATGGCGAAAAGGAGCAGCGGAGCAGAGGAAGAAAACCATTTTAAGTAAAAATATTTTTTCCCTCCTCTTCTTTAATAGGGCAGAGTACTATTGCATAGTAAACTTACTCAAATACTACAGTTCTATTCCCGTAAACTAAAACGCGATTTTTCAAATGCAATCGAACTGCTCTAGCTAAAACAATTCTTTCTAAATCTTTTCCTTTTTCGATTAAATCTGTAATTGTGTCGCGATGACTAATTTTGACCACATCTTGCTCGATAATTGGGCCTGCATCTAAATCTGCTGTAACGTAATGAGATGTAGAGCCGATAATTTTAACTCCTCTTTCATAGGCTTTATGGTATGGATTTGCACCGATGAAAGCTGGTAGAAATGAATGATGGATATTAATGATTTGAGGAAACTGAATAACGAACTCATTGCTGAGAATCTGCATGTACTTTGCTAAAATAGCTAAATCTATTTTGTATTCGGCAAGTAATTCTAGCTGCTTTTTCTCTTGTTCTAATTTTGTTGATTTAGTTATAGGTATATAGTGAAAATCAATATTGAATTGTTCGGCTATTTCTTTTAAATCTGGGTGGTTGCTAATTATTAAAGGGATTTGTGCAACAAACTGTTTTGCTTTATGTCGCCACAGCAAATCTAACAAACAGTGTTCTTGTTTGCTAACGAAAATCGCAATACGTGGAATGTTATCAGAAAAATGTAGCTCCCACTTAGCCTGTAAAGGTTGAGCAATAGAATTAAAAGCCGGTGCAATTAAATCGCGGGGTAAACCAAAACCATCTAGCTGCCATTCTATTCGAGTTAAAAATAAGCCGCTTTCAAAATCTGTATGCTGGTCTGCATGAATGATATTACCACCATTTGAGTAAATAAAATTAGCAATTTTTGCTACTAATCCTTGTTTATCGGGACAGTAAATAAGCAGGCAAGCTGTAGTATTTTCCATAGTCAGATTATATTTTTAGTTATATTTCTAGTTATATTTTTAGTTTTAGCCGTCATACAATATACAGTATATTATTTAACTATTTCCGTTTTTAATGGTTCTTCTTCCACTTCTAATGAAAAAGACTATTAGTACCTAGTACTTCACCACATTAATTGTAATGGGTTAAGAATTGCTTCTTAGTTTGGGTTGAGGAAGGAAACCCAACCTAACTTCTGAAAAAAAAATTTCCCCACTCTCCCCCTCTCTGACTTACCAATAGGTACTTATACCGTATTATCAAGCAACTAAACAGCTATTAAGCTCACATTTCAATTGATTTTCAATTCATCCGACTTATTCCAACCTTATCCGACTCATTTTCAGAACATAGTCCCGAAGATATCCGACTGACAAAGCCAAAATTTAACGCAATAATCAAAACATAGAAAAGCAAACAACCAACAACAAGTTTCAACCAAAACTAATTATTGGTAATTGATTTTTCTAACCTTTTATTAATGTATGTGAGAGCAAAAAATGTCTATTTCAAGTATTAAAGAAAGCGCTTTATTTGCGTCATTGTCTGAAGAAGAGCAAGAGATTATTTCAGGTGGTAATGTTGGCTTCAACTTTCCCCAAAACTTCGGCGGAGACTTCGGTTTAAGCGAAACTAGCTACCTGCAAAATGTTTCTGCTTTAAACACAATGTCAGCATCTGGGCCTCAAGGTAGTGTCGCTGGTGGTTCCTCCATCGAGCAACTACTCAAGACTAATGGCGTTAATGCTTTGGGTTTTGGTAAGTAATTTATTCCTTTACCTGCACCCCTGAATGCAATCACACCGTTTAATCAAGCATCTACTAATTGTAAACACTATCAAACCACAGAGATTTTTATCATGTCTAACAAAATTCAAGAAACCACAATGTTCGTTAACTTATCTGAAGAACAGCAAGAAGTCATTGCTGGAGGAAACGCTGGACTATCATTACAAGGGCTAGATAATAGTTTAGGACAGCTTGGAAGTCCTGGTATTGGTAAAGGTAAAGGCAAGAGTCCTTTCAGCAGCACTGACTTCCTTGCAGAGGCTAAAAACATCAACACCCTTTCCTCTTCTGGCCCCAACGGAAGTGTAAGTGGTGGACAGGCTACCGTTCAAGTTGTGAAAACCAGTGGCTTCAATTCTATCGGAGGTTTAATTTAATCGCGGTAGTGAAATGGAAGAGTTCATTTAATAGTAATAATGAATTCTTTCAGATACTCCATCTTCTTTTCCGTTTCTGTTCATGTGATTCTCAATTCATCCGACTAATTCCAACTTTATCCGACTTATTTTCAGTAAATAGTCCCGAATTAATCCGACTGACAAACCAAAGAATTACTGCCAGAATAAACACATAGAAAAGCAAACAACCAACAACAAGTTTCAACCAAAACTAATTATTGGTAATTGATTTTTCTAACCTTTTATTAATGTATGTGAGAGCAAAAAATGTCTATTTCAAGTATTAAAGAAAGCGCTTTATTTGCGTCATTGTCTGAAGAAGAGCAAGAGATTATTTCAGGTGGTAATGTTGGCTTCAACTTTCCCCAAAACTTCGGCGGAGACTTCGGTTTAAGCGAAACTAGCTACCTGCAAAATGTTTCTGCTTTAAACACAATGTCAGCATCTGGGCCTCAAGGTAGTGTCGCTGGTGGTTCCTCCATCGAGCAACTACTCAAGACTAATGGCGTTAATGCTTTGGGTTTTGGTAAGTAATTTATTCCTTTACCTGCACCCCTGAATGCAATCACACCGTTTAATCAAGCATCTACTAATTGTAAACACTATCAAACCACAGAGATTTTTATCATGTCTAACAAAATTCAAGAAACCACAATGTTCGTTAACTTATCTGAAGAACAGCAAGAAGTCATTGCTGGAGGAAACGCTGGACTATCATTACAAGGGCTAGATAATAGTTTAGGACAGCTTGGAAGTCCTGGTATTGGTAAAGGTAAAGGCAAGAGTCCTTTCAGCAGCACTGACTTCCTTGCAGAGGCTAAAAACATCAACACCCTTTCCTCTTCTGGCCCCAACGGAAGTGTAAGTGGTGGACAGGCTACCGTTCAAGTTGTGAAAACCAGTGGCTTCAATTCTATCGGAGGTTTAATTTAATCGCGGTAGTGAAATGGAAGAGTTCATTTAATAGTAATAATGAATTCTTTCAGATACTCCATCTTCTTTTCAGGTTCTGTTCATGTGATATTTGCTCCAGAAATTGAATATTTACAATTTTGTAAAAAGCTTCTAGAGCATTCTATATATTCCTTTGATTAGAAGCTGAATGATTAAAAAAACAAGCAATTGAGGTGAAATTAATGTCCAATGTTCGTAGAAATCTAGATTCATTCATAGAATTATCTTGCGAGCAACAAGAAAATATTAGTGGAGGAAATTCAAAACCCTCTTCTTTTACGATTTCATTACCCCAACTACCAAATCTATCGAATTTAGGAATATCTTTTCCTGGGTTGTTTGGCGGTGAAGTCAAAAAAACTACTTTCTCAAAAGAAAAGAAGACAGAAAATGAGTTTTCTGAATCTAACGAAAATGGCGATTTTTCTGTCAATGATTCTAGTAATGAAGCAGTTGATGCCAATAGTTTAACTTTCGAGTAAATTTGCTTTGATTCTCCATTAAATTTGTTGATTTTTATCTGGGAATTTGGTTAGGGAAGAATAATTCATTTATTCTTCCCTATTTATTACAAAGCCGGACTATAAAGTACCTCACAACGCCGGAAATATGCTGTAAGCAGTTATTGAGAGGTGTCAAGATGCCTGAAGATACTTTTGATTCATCAGAATTATTTACGGAATTATCTGAGTACGAACAATCGTTAATATCTGGTGGTATTTCTGCTGTTGAGAATAAACTGCACGTACCTAAAATTGAAAACGATTTTGCAGAAAAATACACAACCGTAACTAATTACGATTCTTCACAATTTACCATTCACGAAAAATTAGCTATTCCTGAATATGGAAATTATTATTTATCTGGTTCTTCTACACTATCAGTTAGTGCTGATACAGCTTCTCAAGCTAGTATAATTTTATCCGAAAATTCTGCTATTAAAATATCTTCAGATGCAAAGATATTTAACCTTCTTCCCACAGAATCTAAGCAAACTATAACGCAATTGCTAGATACTAATGCAGATAATCGTCTCGGATTGAGTATGACTCATTATACGGCGAATATTAAAGGAGAAGAAACTGTTAATATTGCTAATAGTTTTGGTAGCATAAAAACTACCAATACTTGGACATTAGATGTCAATACTGCGGCTTTAGGTAGCGTCTTTTCATCTCAGAAACCATCAAATCACAAATTATCTTCGGTGATTTCACAATCCGACATCTCGAATTTAATTCCGCAAAAAAATCAACAGCCCATCGCTCAATTTTTGGGAACAAATAACTTAAACACTTTGGGTTTGGGTTTAACTTACTATTCTGCTAATTATCAATCACAGCAGACGATAGAAATTAATGGGCTCGCAGCTAAGGGCATAATTACATCCGAAAATTCGTTAAATATTGAAACTAGCGGTTTAAGCGGAATTTTAATTTCGTCATCTCGAAAAAATGATTCTTTGTCTGAGGTAAATAATACAGATATGGTATTCTTAGATCAAGATTTAGTTCAAGAAACTAATAGCAGCTTATTGTTCGGAGAAACATCTGGATTCGATATTAATACAGCTTCCGGTATATTAGGCAGCACGATTAATTTATCTTCTATATTAGGCAGAATAGAGTTTGAAGATTTTTCTGAAAGTTTATTTTTCGAGAATAAATTTTTAGACAATGAAATTAACGATATTGTCGATTTTGAATCGTTAACGCCTGCCGGTGGTTTGCAATTTGGTTTTAGCTCTACTAATTTTGATTTAGAGACATCTTCAAGACAAGCTTACGATTTTTCTGGTGATATTAATAGTTTGGAAACGGTGGTTGATTCAATCTTGGGTATGAATTTACCAAATACTGGAAATATTGAGTCACAAACAATAAGTTCATCTCAACTGCAAGCAGATTCATTAGCTCCATTAAATCCAATGAATGTAGAAACATCATTAGGGAAAGATATTAATATTCAATTTGAGGAGATAAAGACTTTGAAGTTAAATGATGTGGGATATCTTTCTACCGATAGCTTAAATTTCCCTAACTTAGAGACTTCAGAAAATTTCATTGCAGATAGCTTCAACTTTGCATCTAACATATCTCTAATTAATCCTCAAACTTCTCAGACACCAATACCCCATCAAGAAAATATAATTCTACCGCAAATTACTGCTTATCCCCTTACTAATTACAAAACTGTCTATCTTCCACCTGTTTCCGAATCGAATTTCAACACCATCTCAACAATTACTAACCTCAATTTTTTCACCAGCGAGATTCCTAACTTCAGCAACAAAAATACAAATCCTTTCCCCGTTACATCAAATTTACCCGTATTACCTACAAACTCCAATACCTACGACATTTCACATATTCCAGCCAACTTTGTAAATATGATTCCTCAAGGCTATCTGACTTTAATTACAAATAGACGCAAAGAATTTTTGTTACAGATGGATAAAATTCCTACATCCACACTGTCTAGAAAACCCACTGAATCGAGACAGAAGAAACCTCAGAAAAATTAATGGCGACTTTTTCTTATGGATTCCTATACACCCAATGAAATTCCCCAAATTCAAGAAGATGAGTTTCTGCCTCAAATCAACTCTTGGATAACCGGAGGGGGAGCAACTCTTGTTAGTTTGTTCTCAATTGCAGTTATTCTAACTTCCGTACTTGAATATAACGTTGCAGTCAAAACTCAAGCAACCATTCGCCCAGTTGGCGATAATGACTTAGTTCAATCTGCGATTGAAGGAAAAGTTAATCAAATTAAAGTTTCCAATCACCAAAAAGTAAAAACTGGAGACATAATTGCTCGCCTTGATGACTCCCGACTGCAAACCAAAAAAAATCAGCTTCAAGATTCTATCGAACAATCTCAGCTACAGATAAGTCAAATTGAAGCTCAAGTACAACAACTTAATTCTCAACTACAGGCACAAAACCGCTTAATTAAACGCAACATTGCCGCAGCAGAAGCCGAGTTTAGAGTTATCCAGCGCAATTATAGAGACCAGAAAATTATAGCCCAAAATAATTTCGAGCAAGCAAGAGCCTCAGAAAACTTTGCCCAAATAGAATTACAAAGAATTCAGCAAGAAAAAACATTACAAGCAACCGTAGAGGAAGCAGAAGCCTCTTTAAGATTGGCTAAAGCACAGAGAAATAGAATGTTGCCAATCTTACGCTCTGGAGCTATTTCAAGAAACTTTTTTGAAGAAAAACAGCAGTCTGTAAAAGCCGCTCAAGCCAAATTAGAACAGGCTAAATCTGCTTCTCGGACTTTATTAGCAGAAAAACAACAAGCCGTGATTATTGCTAGAACAAATGTAAATAAAGCACGCAGTGCAATCAATCCTGTAAATGCTACCGTAACCGCAGTCAAAGAAAGAATCAACCAAGAGAAAGCTAAAGGTGAAGCAACTGTTGCTGCTTTAAATAAAGAATTGCAGACTTTATTTGTTTCTCGGGGAGAATTAAAGAGGAAACTGCAAGACAGCATCGAGGAAATAAAGCTGGTAAATAAAGAACTCCAACAAACTATTATCCGCGCTCCTGTATCTGGAACAATTTTACAGCTAAATTTACACAATCCCGAACAGGTATTACGTCCCGGAGAAATAGTTGCACGCATTGCTCCTGATAATGCCGCCTTAGAAATTAAAGCTCAAGTAGAAGCTCGGGATATTGATAAAGTTAAGCCCAAACAAAAAGTTCAAATACAGGTTTCTGCTTGCCCTTATCCAGATTTCGGTACCTTTAAAGGAACAGTTAAAAAAGTTGCAGCAGACAGTACGCCAGTTAATCCCGAAAATACGAATCTACCTAAGTTAGCGGCATACGAAGTTACTATTAAACCAGATAAATTATTTGCGGTCAAAGATGGTAAAAAATGTTATCTTCTACCCGGAATGGAAGGTAAAGCAAGTATTATTTCTCGTCGAGAAACCATAATGCAATTTGTATTAAGAAAAGCGCGAATTATATCTAATTTGTGAATAGAAGGTTAGAGGTTAAAGGTTAGAGGTTAGAGGTTAATATTTTTAATTACCAATTACTAATTACCAATTACCAACTACCAATCCCCCATGCCCAATTAGCAATTACCAATTACCCATGCTATGTTTTCTATATTGTCACGTCGAAAATATCAATGTATTTTGCAATCAAGTGAAGAAGATTGTGGGGCTGCTTGTTTGGCTACAATTTGTAAATATTACGGTAATTTTATCAGCATAAATCGCAGTCGAGAAGCTGTAGGTACGGGACAATTTGGGACTACACTTTTAGGTTTGAAGCGTGGTGCTGAAGTCGTAGGTTTCAATACTCGTGCTGTTAAAGCTTCTCCCGTACTTCTAGATAAATTACAGGAAGTTATTTTACCCACTATTATTCATTGGAAAGGATATCATTGGGTTATTTTATACGGTAAATCCCGCGATAAATATGCGATCGCCGATCCAGCAGTGGGCTTGCGCTATCTTAGCAGGCGGGAATTAGAAACAGCTTGGAATGGAATCATGCTGTTGCTCGAACCCGATGCTGATTTTTCCCATAAATCTATAGCTGAAGATACTGCAAATCAGGGTTTTGGACGTTTCTTTAAACGAGTTTGGCGATTTAGGGTTTTACTACTTCAAGTTTTAATTGCTAATTTAGTTTTAGGTTTACTTTCCTTAACTAGTCCAATTTTAATTCAAATTTTGACCGATGATGTATTAGTTAGACAAGATACTCAGCTATTAGCAATAGTTGCTGTGGCGGTGGTGATGATGAGCGTATTTTCTAGCAGCCTTCAGCTAGTTCAATCAATGACAATCGCTCATTTTAGCCAAAGATTGCAGTTAGGTTTGGTGTTAGAGTTTGGATATAAATTACTTCATTTACCTCTAAGTTATTATGAATCTCGCCGCAGTGGAGAAATTATTAGTAGATTGCGAGATATCAATGAAATTAATCAATTAGTAGCCCAAGTTGTTGCTAGTTTACCCAGTCAGTTTTTTATTACTATAATTTCTTTCGGCTTCATGCTTTTTTATAGTTGGAAACTAACTGTAGTCGCAACGATTATTTCTTTGATAATGGCGCTTTCGACTTTACCTTTGCTACCAGCCTTACGCCAAAAAACTCGCAATCTTTTGGTACTGTCTGCCGAAAACCAAGGGATTTTAGTAGAAACATTTAAAGGCGCGCTAGTACTAAAAGTAACCAACGCCGCGCCACAATTCTGGGACGAATTGCAAAGTAGATTTGGTCGTTTGGCTAATTTAACTTTTGGTACAATTCACATCGGAATTATTAATAGTACTATAACCAAACTTACTTCTAAACTGGGTGGAACTACTTTATTAGTACTGGGAAGTCTTTTAGTTATCAACAGGGAATTAAGCATCGGACAATTACTTGCTTTCAATGCAATGCAGGCTAATGTTTTAGCTTTTATCAGTTTAATCATGAGTCTTGCTGATGAATATTTTCGCTCAAAAACAGCCGTTACTAGATTATTAGAGGTCATAGATGCTACACCAGAAGCTACGGAAGATTCTAGAAAAGCCTTTACAGAAATTCCCCACAATGAAGATATATACTGCAACAATCTTTGCTTCCATCATATGGGTAGAGCAAGTTTACTCGAAGATTTTTCAATTAAACTCCCCGGAGGAAAAGCAATTGCGTTTATCGGTAAATCCGGTTGTGGTAAAAGTACCTTGGCGAAATTGATTGCTGGTTTGTATCAAACCCAATCGGGAAATATCCGAGTCGGTATGTATAATCTGCAAGATATTTCTTTGGAATGCTTGCGGCAGCAAATAGTTTTAGTTCCCCAAGAACCCCATTTCTGGAGCCGTTCGATTACAGACAACTTTCGCTTGGGTAATCCTCACGTCACTTTTGAAGAAATTGTTACCGCCTGTCAAATTGCAGAAGCTGATGAATTTATTACTCAGCTTCCTAATAGCTATCAAACAACCTTGGGAGAATTTGGAGCTAACCTATCGGGGGGGCAAAGACAAAGATTGGCGATCGCTAGAGCTATTGTTAGCAATCCTCCCATACTGATACTGGATGAAGCTACTTCTGGATTAGATCCCATCGGCGAATCAAGGGTTTTGCAAAATATCCTATCTCATCGTCAGGGTAAGACTACTATTATCATTACTCATCGACCTAGTGCAATCAATCGCGTTGATTGGGTGGTGTTGTTGAACAAAGGAAAAGTCGAACAACACGGTTCTCTGGAAGCTTTACGAAATTTACCAGGAAAACATCAAGAATTTTTAACTGGCTTAGCTTTGTGATCATTCTTGCTCGACTTCTAAAATTTCAGCTTTTGAGCAATTGCTATTGTTAATCAAAATCTAAATTGGAGACATAAGACCATGTATGTAAACGAAACTGACAAGATGACAAACTACTTAAGAAATTTGCTCATAGATTCAAGGGAGACAATTAAGTTTCCAAAAAAAGCAAGAAATAACAATCATCTGTTAGATAGCAAAAATCGGGCAATTTTTACTTCCTTACCTATAGAATTAAATGTTTATTCAGACAATATTTTATTAATTGGAGCTACGGGAATAGTAGGCGCTTTATTAATCTATAAGCTTTTGCAGAAAACAGATGCAGATATTTATTGTCTAGTTCAAGCAAAAGATTTGGCAGCCGCAGAACTGCAAATACATCAAACTTTAAAAATGTACGGTTTGTTTCAAGAAGAATCCAGTTCTCGCATTATTGCTCTAGCTGCAAATAAAAACCAACAGAATTTAGGCATCTCTCAAGAAGGTTTTGAAATGCTAGGAATGAACATAGATAGTATTTATACCTGCGAAACCTTGTCCGAAAACGTCTACAGCAATTCCAACAAAGTAATGACAGAAATACTGCGTTTATCAAAATTATTTAAACCTAAAGCTCTACATTTTATGCTATTCCCAATTTGGGAATAATTGATTAATTCTTAACCCCTTAGAGGGTGCGCTATCCCTAAATCCCCCTTTCTTGACAAGGGGGATTTAATTAATTATTCACCACAAAAGTTTTAATAGATTAATCATCGTTCGTAGTTGTGCTTTAGCACCAAACATGTAGTAACCAAAGGCGAATCACTGTGCAACTTAGAACCCATCAAAATTAATGTGGCGGAGTACTAGTGGTCTGTCCCATTAAAATTGACGGGTAAGGGCAGGGAGGGGGAG
>JAHCMI010000061.1 GCA_019192545.1 Rivularia sp. MS3
ACTAACAACTAACAACTAACCACTAACAACTAACAACTAACCACTAACAACTAACCACTAACCACTAACCACTAACCACTAACCACTAAAATCTAAAATCTCTTTAGCGGTAACTTGAGGCTGTTCTAAATGAGGAACATGTCCGCTATCTTTTATCCAGGTTAAGGTACTATTAGGAATTGCTCGTTGAAATTTATGAGCATCCTTAGTACCTAAAATTTTATCGCTATCACCCCACAGTATCAGCGTTTGTGGCTGAATATCTTCAAGCTGATTTGCTTTAAAAGGTTGATAACCACCGCTTTTAGTAAAAGCAATTAAAGCTTTATTCCAATCAGGCATTTGTAAATGCATCGCACCGCAAAATAAAGCATCTTCAGTTGCCAGTTGCTTATTTTTATAAGCTGTACGGCTGATACTTTGTCTTATCTTACGATTTTTCAAAAATTCTGTTGCGAAATAATCTAACGGTGGAAACATAATTTTACTTATGGGAGAGCCACCAGTTAAACCAGCACTATCGATTAATACCAGTTTTTCCACCGCTTCGGGATAAGTCAAAGCAAAATCAATCGCTGCCGCCCCTCCCATCGAAGCACCTACCAAAACCGTCGGTTGATTAATCAACTTTTTCCAAAAGCAATGCAGATGAGTTTTAATCTGATTTGGATTGAAATTCATCCCCGCCACTCTATCGGTAAAACCAAAACCCAATAAATCAACAGCCCAAGTTTCATGGTGTTCTGCTAGTAAAGGCAAAAGACGACGGTATTCCAAAACCGAACTATCAAATCCATGTACCAGCAAAAACGGCTTACCACCAATACCTTGATGCACGTAAGCTGTAGCAATCGGTTGCTGGTTTAAAGGAGTTATTAGAGGTATTTGCTGTATATTTTGAGCAAGAGCAATCGAAGCAGATTCTGTTAATTGCTCCACTCCACTAGGAAGAAATTTAGGAAACATATAACGCTACGCGAAGGTTTAAGGTCAAAGGTTACAAATTTAAAGTTTCACTCTTCATTAATGTCCTAACCGGCATTACGTAGTGCTATAAGTCTTAGTTTACCAGCCTAAGACTCGAATTATTCAAAATTATTGGTTCCAGGCAGGGGATAAAAATAGAAGTGGAAAAGAATTTCTTTTACTTTTTCTTTACATACCTATATACCTGTAAAAACTACCTACCTCTTACGGTATATGCATTTGAGATGATACAAGCCTGAATTAATTATTTGTTTTTTCAATGAATTACTCAAGAATACATATATTTTTTTTTAAATAAAAAATACACTAATACTCCGTATAAATCCTATGTATTAAATAGGAAATTTAATTCGATGAATATCTTATATTGCGGAGTTTCTAAAGATGTTAAAAACAATTAATTGGATTGATGGTTGGAAAGGTATTGCAACGGCTTTGCTTGTTTTAGGTAATGTATTAGACTTGCATTGTGGTAGATATATTTTCTGGTTTCATATACCGTTTTTTTTGTTCGTAAGCGGATATGTGTATAGCGAACAATACGATTATTTGTCTTTCTTCAAAAAAAAGTTTTATCGTTTAATTGTTCCTTATATTTCTTTTTTAACTTTATTTAGTCTTCCTACCGTAGTCGTATATATACAAAATTTTCTAGTAACTAAACAGCTTGATTATCTGCATCAATTAATTTTATTCGTTGTTAAACAACTGTATGGCGGTAAAATATTAACCGATTATTTTTCTTTATTTTGGCTGATAACCTGTTTATTTTTCACCCAGCAGCTATACAACCTTATTTACACCAAAATTGGCTGCGATAAATGGTTAATGAATATAGTTATGTTAGACGCTTACAGTTTAGCAATCATTGATTATTTATTTTTTGGAGATATAATTTTTCCTTGGAGTATTGATGCGGTGTTAATGGCACTGCCATTTTATTGGCTTGGACATATGGCATCTCAAAATACAAAGATTTTTAATTCTATAAAACTACCTACCATCGCCGCAGTTACTCTATTTACAATGTTTTTAATCGATAAACTATCTTCTATCAAATTTACCTTTGATATGAGTCACGAAATATATGGAATACCCATTATTAATTTAATCATCGCTGCATCGGGAATCACTATTTCCTTGAAAATTGCACAGGCTATACATAAAAACAAATTATTCAACAGTATTATCGGTGAAATTGGTGCGGCATCAATGGCAATAATTTACCTACATCAACCTATTCAAATATTCTTAAAACAAGTATCGTTTCTAAATGAAGCTATTATCCGTTTGATTGCTGCTTTATTCATTCCATACCTAATTTATAAAATTTTTATTTACTTTCCTGTAACTAGAAAGTTTCTCTTAGGAGAATTCAAACCTTTAGCAAAAGTTAAATTAAAAAAATTCTCTAAAGTCTGACTTATTAACTTAATACAGTTATCGCAAAAACACCCCAAAATTATTTCGGTTTTCACCACTGCACAAATTAAAGCAAAAATATCTACACTATATCGAATAGCTTTTGATAGCTATATGACTATTAAACGAATATTCTATATATTTATTGATATTGAGGTGTAATTATAATGTCTGAAAATACAGAAGTGTTAGCAGCAGTTGATTCTAATCAAGAGGCTATAAGTCGTCTTGAAACAGCTATCCTCGAAGCCGTTGTAGAAGCCCGTTCGACTTGCGAAACTAATGGAAGTAATTCTACTGACTGCGCCGTTGCTTGGGATATTGTAGAAGAACTGCAAGCTGAAAAATCTCATCAAAAGCAAGCAAAACAAATCAAAAACTCATTGGATAATTATTGCGATCGCAACCCAGATGCGTTGGAATGTAGAGTCTACGATATTTAGTATTTTTTAACCGCAATCTCAAATCTAGTTTAATTACTCTCTTCTAACCCGAAGGGAGTAATTTTATATTTTTAAATCGATACTTAAATACTCTCGCTTGTCAATATCAGTATCTGCAATCTCTACTTTTAGTATTTTAAGTAACAATCAACTTTACAATTCTTCATGAGAACATCAAATGTTTTCCCATGCTTTTTGGCAGTGTATTATGTTAATAATACAATTAACAGGTTAGTTGCTGCTTTTTAAATGATTTGATTAATGATTTTGAAGAGATTTTGGTTAATTAAATGCTAATTAAATATACTGCTTCCCTAAGCATAACAATATCACATTTTGGCGCAAACCCTTGTAATCTCGCGAGCTAATTGAGAATAGAGTCAATAAAAATGTTCATGTTAAGTTGCGTAACGGGTTTGTAACAGAATATGAATACATAAGTTTGATAGTTAGAAAATTTATTGGTAAGTTTTGCTTATATAAAGTTGATTTTTTGTTAGCGGTGTGGTTTTACAGATTAATTTGCAGCCATATGGTGATTTTGGTGATGCATTCTAAAAGCTGAATAAATTGCTGACTTTCAACGGCGATCGCTGCTATAGGAATCCGTTTTGAATATTGAAAAAAATTAGGTATTTGTAGTTATGGCTTCAGGCGTGAGCGCAAATGCTGAGCCGCACGCTCTGCTAACAAAAATCTGCGGAATAATCCTATATTTAAAGTAAATAACCTGTAATATCAATTCCGGTTGCACCGAAACTATAAAAAAACCTTCTAAATTACTCACTTGCTGCTGAAGGTTAATTTTGTGTTAGCGGTGAAACAATTAGCATTGAATAAATTAAAAATTTTGACTGATATCAATTTCGGTTGCACCGGAATTATAAAAAAACCCTTCTAGAGCGCAGAGGAAAGAAGAAGAAGAGGAAATCTATATTATACCGATATAAACGGAAACGATATGATTTGTGATTGTAATATTTATAAGTTTTCGTGAGAAGAGATAGGTAGATAGGGAAGTAGAAAGACAAATAGAAATTTCACTTCTTAATTTGTGATTCCTAACTTTTAACTTCCCATCGCCCTATTAGTAAGAACGGTATTCTTTGAAAATTTCGATTTTACTATCTTGATCGAAAGAAACTACAGCAAAAGGCTGTTTTTGATTGCCCATTTCCATTCCCGGTGTACCAGAAGGCATTCCTGGCACTGATAAACCTGTTTGCTTTGGCGATTGAGCAATAAAATTTTTAATATCATCAGCGGGAACATGTCCTTCGATAACGTAACCATCAATAATTGCGGTGTGGCATGACTCTAACTGTTGAGGTACTTTATATTCTTGCTTGATTGCTGGCATTTCTTCGGTTTTAATATCATCTTTGATTGCGAAACCGTGTTTTTGCATGTGCTTTATCCAGTCTTCACAGCAACCGCACTCAGGGCTACGAAAAACGGTAACTTCTTTAGCTTCCCCATACAGTGGTGCTGTTTCTTTATCCCATACGCCCTTCGCAGCTTGAGCATAATTTCCTGTAAATGGCAGCCAGTAAAAAATTCCTGCTACGATTAAAATAATTATGCTTCTGATTATATAGATAGACATTTTTCATAAACCTTTTTTAGATTTTGGATTTGGGATTGAATCAAAACTTAGAAATTAATCATTAATCTCTCTTTTTCTTGATTTTCCCTATTTTCAATTAATTTAACAGTAAAACAGGGATTAAATATTGCTTTACTGAAAATGCGATTATAGTAATTATAGAAGCACTGATTTATTTTTTAGCAATTAAGAAAGTTGAACCGAATAAAATCTTAACCTCGCAAAACACTTTAAACTAGATAAAATTAAGCTAAATAAAATTAAGCTAGATAAACTTATCATCCATCCGCCTTTGTGGAATTTGGTTTAATGTAGTTTAAAGTTTAATCTTTAATTAAGGGGGTTATTACACGTGCTTCGTCAAATTACACTCGTTTCTATCATCTGTTTACTGATATTGTCTGCTGCTTCATGTGCGAGCAATCAAACAAATATTTCAGAATTACAAGCAACTCAAACCCCTTCTGGAGCAGTAAATTCTTCAGAAGTCGAAGCTACTTCCATACCTAATTCAACTAATAATAAATTACCCGTAACAGTAAAAAGTGCAGTATTATCAGATGCAGCAAAACGTGTCAGTAAACCAGTAGCTGCATTGCGAATCACTCAAGCCGAAGAGCAAAGTTGGGGAGACAGTTGCTTGGGTTTAGCTCAAACGGGTAAAGTTTGCGCTCAGGTGATAGTCCCAGGTTGGAAAGTTGTAGTTAATGATGGATTGCGCGATTTAGTTTATCGTACTGATAATAAAGGTAAGCAAATTAAATTAGAAGATTTATAGCAGTTACCAGTTAGCAGTTATTAATTGTTCTGTGCTTCGACTTGTGTGGGAATTACTCACCAGGTAAATTATTAAGGTCAGAAGCCCCTGGATTTATCCGTGGACAACAATTCCGATTCTTTGTTGAAGCCCCTAAATTCTATTTATGGGGGATTAATTACGTAGCTTGCGTGGCGCGAATGCGCCATATTACGAATTACGAATTACGAATTATGCTCACCTTCGCATCCCTCGGCGTTAAAAACATCTTATTCCAATGCCAACGGATTTAAGATAATTAGATAACCTACTAACTAGGGTTTACTGAAAAAGTTTTCTTTGAAAAGGGCAGGGGGCAGGGGGCAGGGTGCAGGGGGAAAAACAAGATTGTATTTCTGACCAAGTTGACTAAAGTGCAAGGATTTTAACCTAGCAGATATTATAAGGGCAGCACTTAAAATATAAGAAAAGTCTGGAAACACTTATAAACTAAAGCTGATAATTTGATTCCGCAAGCCCTAACTAGACAAAGCCTGCTTGAGTTGTCCCTGCCAAACTTGTTCTTTTAAACCAACCGTTGCACGTACAATATTAAAATTCCAATCATTTTGAATCGAATTTACTAATTTTGCCGCACCACCAAGTTCTTTGGCATCCCATCCCATAAAATTCCAACCATTGATATTTGCACCAATCGGTATAAATTGTTTACCTTGGGGAGATATAATTTTTGTACCTTGAACCCGGAAATACTGGCTGCGAGCATTTGAAACTGTATTAAAACCTAGTAGCTCGTTTCCATTAATAAATATATTGAATATCGGTGTTAAGCATAAAGTTACAGTAAAAATAATTATCAGTAATATAGTTTTTTTCTTCAATATGATTAACCTGTAATATCGAAATAATTGATTTACCTGAATTATACTTTCAGTAAAACAAGTTTTATCACTATTGTTATGTTGTTTTTAACAATTTTAAAATAAATATTTTCTCGAAGCAAAAAAATACTGTACTTGCACCTGTATTTTATTTGAAATTTAGAGACGTAGCATTGCTATATGTTTATCTTTGCTACGCCTTAGTAAGCTTATGGGCAAAAGTATTTACAGAATTTTGGAACCGAGAATTCCAATTAAAGCAATTAAACCCAAACCGCGCCGAAAGTAATTAACACCCCCGAATAACTCTTCCCAAGCCCAAGTAAATATGCAGCCAAAAGCAAACAAGTCCAAACCTGTATAAAATTGGCCGCTATTAAAAACAAGTTTGAGTAAACTGGCTACACCCCATGCAATCAAAGGTGGGTTTGGCGGTTGAGCAATCACAATATTGCCATCCCCATCGCGAAATACTCGATCAAATAATGAATTTTCCATTGTCATAATCAATCTACTCACAATATTACTATTTATTTTTAGTCAAGCCTTTCTATATCACCAATACTAAAATAAATTTTTTCAAAAAAACTCTACTGTTAGTATGTTGTACCGCGATAAAAACGGACTTTGATACTACTTCTATTTATAGATATATATAATTTTGGCTCTTCATTAGATAATATGCTAAATCTTTAGTTGAAAATTATAAAAAACTTGTTATGTAAGGGGTTTGGAGTATTAATTCGCATAAAAAACGTTCTACAGTTATTTTTCCCTTCTGCCCTCTGCCCTCTGCCTTTTTACGACTATTTAATTAGCATACCAAGTGTTAAAGAACCATAATTTTTGTCTTCAAATAAATAAAGCAGTCATTATAAGATAATGGTTCGCTTTCATGAGTTAATAATAATTAGGCACTAATCGCTAACAACTAATAACTAACAAATGATTACAGGTAACACCAAACTACTAGGAGTAATCGGACATCCGGTAGAACATTCCCTATCTCCATTAATGCATAATGCAGCCTTAGCAAAGTTAAATTTGGATTATGTTTATCTCCCCTTACCTATTGAACCCCAAAACTTAGCAAAAGCCCTCGATGGATTTGCAGCTATTGGTGTTGTGGGGTTTAACGCAACAATTCCTCACAAACAAGCCATAATACCTCTACTATCAAAAATTGAACCTATCGCTCGGGCTGTAGGTGCAGTGAATACCGTTATTCGTCAAGATGATAAATGGATAGGTACAAATACAGATGTGGAAGGGTTTATTTCACCATTGCAATCTTTAGATAGAGACTGGAGGCAGACTAATGCAGTGGTTTTAGGAAATGGTGGTGCAGCTAGAGCCGTTGTCGCAGGCTGCATTCAATTGGGTTGTGCATCGGTTCGTGTCGTAGGGCGCAATTTGCAAAAATTAGAAGAATTCCGCCATAGTTGGCAAAACTCCCCATTATCTCCGCTAAAAGCAAACGTACAAATTCATCAATGGGAATCAATACCAGAAATAATTAAAGAAACTAACTTGCTAATAAACACAACCCCCATCGGAATGTATCCCAAGATAGAAAATTCTCCGATTAACGCAGATTTATTTTTATGCCTACCGAAAGATGCAATTGTCTACGATTTAATCTATAACCCTAGTCCGACAAAATTTTTACAATACGCACGGCAAGCAGATAAAGCCGCGATCGATGGTTTAGAAATGTTAGTTCAACAAGGTGCAGCAGCTTTAAAAATGTGGTTGCAACGGGAAACTGTTCCAGTTGATGTGATGCGTCAAACCTTGCAGCAACAGCTTTACGAGAGAGATTAAAGGTTAAAGTACTTAAGTTCCTTCGTAGAAATAAAAAAAACGCATTTATATTGGAAATCTAAAATCCTTACTAGGCAAAGCTTTTAAAATATGCAACTCAAGAGTAGTAGTAAATAGAGAATCAATTTAATTAATCATCAATAACTGGTTATTGGCAATTAGTAACCGATAACTGACATTTGATAAGTCAAAACTTCAATCTTTATCAGAATTCTTAAAGCTTAACTTATTTACTTTTTACACATTTATCGTATCATTAGTTATAGCAAATAATACTTTCATAGATTTAACTCTATGCTAATCATTAAAAAAGCATGAAGCCAACTATCTATGATTAGCTTAGATTGGTTAGCAACGTAATTTGCTGAATTATGCTCTGGTCTCAAAAGATTAAAGTAAAAAAAATCATCCGTAAGATAGTATTCTTTATTATCTAAGATGATATTTACTAATTAACGGGGTTTTTTTGGAAGTTTTGTTGCTAATTAAATAAATAACTGTCAATAATATTTTCTTTTATGTCTTGCCAAAGTTTTATGTTTGAGCAGGTTGGGAAAGTTATTGCCTAAATTGGTAAAAAGTGAATAGTTCAAACAACTGACATAATAACTACTGAGAAGAATATGGTGTTTAAAAAATGCAAATAACCAATCGTATCCATTTTAGAAACCTGCGCGGTGACATATTTGGTGGCTTAACTGCTGCGGTTATCGCTTTACCAATGGCTTTAGCTTTCGGTGTAGCTTCCGGTGCAGGTCCTGCTGCGGGACTTTACGGTGCTATTTTAGTTGGTTTTTTTGCAGCCCTTTTCGGCGGTACCCCAACATTAATTTCCGAACCTACCGGACCGATGACGGTAGTAATGACTTCGGTTATTGCTCAGATGATAGCGTCACAAGACGGAGATAGAGTAGCTGGATTAGCATTGGCTTTTACCGTAGTGGTAATGGCTGGGATAATTCAAATAGCCCTTGGTGCATTGAAATTGGGAAGATACGTTACTTTGATGCCCTACACGGTAATTTCCGGTTTCATGTCGGGAATTGGGATAATTTTAATTATTCTGCAAACAGCACCATTTTTAGGACAAAAAAGTCCTGCGGGTGGGGTGATTGGTACGGTCACAAATATACCTAATTTAATTGCAAATATTCAACCTATTGAAACTTTTTTGGCTGTTTTAACCATCGCCATTCTAGTGTTTTCTCCTAAGCAAATAAATAAGTATATTCCCCCGCAGCTATCAGCTTTAGTTATCGGCACCGTTGTTTCTTTGATTTTCTTTGGCAATGTAGAAGGTATCCGCAGAATTGGTGAAATTAAAGCCGGTTTACCTCAATTTGTGATGCCTACAATTGAGCCAGGACTATTCCAAACCATGCTCATCGACGCTTTGGTTTTGGGTATGTTGGGTTGTATTGATGCTTTATTAACCTCAGTAGTTGCTGATAGTTTGACTCGCACGGAACATGATTCTAATAAAGAATTAATCGGTCAAGGTATAGGTAATATCGTTTCTGGATTATTTGGCGGTATTGCTGGTGCTGGTGCGACAATGGGAACGGTTGTTAACATTCAAACAGGCGCTCGCACGGCGCTTTCTGGCTTAACCCGCGCCTTGATTCTATTAGTTATAGTTCTATGGGCTGCACCTTTAACTTCTGTAATTCCCCTGGCAGTATTAGCAGCGATCGCCCTGAAAGTAGGTGTAAATATTATCGACTGGAGCTTCCTCAAGCGCGCTCATAAGGTATCTCCGAAAGCTGCATTGATTATGTACGGTGTAATTATTCTCACCGTATTTGTTGACTTAATTGTTGCGGTTGGTGTTGGAGTATTCGTTGCTAATATCTTGACCATTGAACGTTTAAGCAATCTTCGTTCTGAAGAAGTGAAGACAGTTACCGATGCAGACGATGCGATTATCTTAAACGATGTAGAAAGAGATTTATTAGATAGAGCAAACAATCGCGTGTTGCTGTTCCAACTAGAAGGGCCGATGATATTCGGTGTTGCTAAAGCCATAGCCCGCGAACAAACCGCGATGAAAGACCATGACGTACTGATTTTGGACTTGAGCGAAGTACCACATATGGGCGTAACAAGTTCTTTAGCAGTTGAGAATGCTATTAAAGAAGCAATTGATAACAATCGTCATGTATTCATAGTTGGTGCAGCAGCTAAGATTAAGCAAAGACTACAAAAGTTAGGCATTTTGAATATGTTGCCGCCACATCACGTAGTTGAAACACGCGAGGAAGCATTAAGACAAGCTCTGAGCTTGGTAAACTATCGCAGCAATGATGTGACCAACTATCCAACCACTGGCTTTAATGAAACAGCAATGGGATAGTACACCATTGTATTAATCAACTCAGAGTAAAAATGTTTGTAGTAAGGGTTGTCTTCCTTAAAGAATAAGCAAGTACAGCCCTTACTAAGAACAGAATCTGAATAAAAAAACACAGCATAAAAACGCTTTAATAGTGAGAAATAAAGCAAAATACTTTTAACATTATCTAAAATTACTTGTAGAGGCTTTATAAATTAACAACTTTGTATCATAAGCCTCAAAACGAAATTCTTAATCCATCATCTCAAAATTGTAAGTCATAGAATTAACACAATTATGTGAGTAAAGGAGATTAATCCAAGATTATTGAAAATGAAGGATTAAGGAATTTAAAATAATTTTAGATAGCCAGCAAGTTGCTACTACATTCTTAAAATAGCTATTTCATATTTGGTTCGCATTGATGTGTTTTAGCTTAAAATTTCAAAGACAAGAAAACTTTTACCTGGAGAATTAGTTGATACGTTGATGAATTATCCACTTGAACAGCTGCTGCCAAGCAATTACTTATTGGCAGCAGCCGAAGCTGAAAATGCTCCTATTGTCCTTGCGGGGGTACTACTGAGTTTAATTGTAATTTATCTTGCAAGTAAATTAGGTGGCGAGTTGTCCAGAAAGCTGGACTTTCCCCCAGTTTTGGGTGAATTAGTTGGTGGTGTAGTAGTCGGTGCTTCGGCTCTAAATCTGCTAGTGTTTCCCGAAAGCGGTGCGAGTGCTTCCGACTCGTTCCTAATGACTGTTTTACAACTTTTCGATGACATCAGTCCCGAAGCAGTAACTTCAATATTTGAAAGTCAAAGCGAAGCAATTTCGATTTTGGCGGAATTGGGTGTAATTGTTTTGCTGTTTGAAATTGGTTTAGAATCCGATTTACGCGAACTGCAAAAAGTTGGTTATCAAGCTGCTGTTGTGGCGGTGGTAGGGGTAGTTGCTCCTTTCGCTGCTGGTACCGCAGGTTTGATGTTCTTGTTCAACGTTCCTACAATTCCGGCTGTTTTCGCAGGTGCGGCTTTAACTGCTACTAGTATTGGTATTACTTCAAAAGTTTTATCGGAGTTAGGACATCTCAAATCAGCAGAGGGACAAATTATTGTCGGTGCTGCGGTAATTGATGATGTTTTAGGTATTATTGTTTTAGCAGTAGTAGCAAGTTTGGCAAAAACTGGTGAAGTTGATATTTTCAATGTAGTTTATCTGATTGTCAGCGCTACTGTGTTCCTAGTGGGTTCGATTTTACTGGGTAAATTCTTTAACAAAGCCTTCCATTTAAGTGCAGAATTTTTTCAAACCAGAGGGAACATAGTAATTCCGGCGTTTATCCTTGCATTGTTAATGTCTTTTCTGGCTACTGCAATTCATTTGGAAGCAATTTTGGGTGCTTTTGCTGCTGGTTTAGTTTTGGATGAAACCGATACACGTAATGAGCTAGACGAACAAGTCATTCCTATCGCAGATATACTGGTGCCGATTTTCTTCGTATCTGTAGGAGCCAGAGTTGATTTAAGCGTACTTAATCCTGTAGTGCCTGAAAATCGTCAAGGTTTAGTTCTTGCGGTGTTTTTAATCGTAGTTGCGATAATCGGTAAAATTATTACTGGTTGGGCAGTCTTCGGTAAACCGGGAATTAACCGTTTGGCTATTGGTGTAGGAATGATTCCACGGGGTGAAGTTGGACTGGTATTTGCAGGTATTGGTGCAGCTAGCGGAGCGCTTGATAAACCCTTACAAGCAGCAATCATCATTATGGTGATTTTGACGACATTTTTAGCGCCACCTTTTCTCAGGTTTTCCTTTGGAGATGCGCCTAAAGAGGTTGTAGAAGAAGCAGATGCTGCAAGTTAAAGATTCGATAATTTTCTAATTTCAAAATAATTAAGTCACCACTAATGGTGGCTTTACCTTATCTTCCAACACACCACCTTGTGGATTGACTCGCTGCTCGGCCCGATCGGTGGAGCTAGCCACACAGTATTCGAGACCATGCACGCAAGCTTATCTGTCATCCTGACTCCTAAGATTTTTCAAAAAAGAGGAATATAACATGGATTTTTTGTCTAATTTCTTGACGCTCTTCATAGGGAAGTTGCAGTCCCCTACCCTTGGTTTTTTAATTGGTGGTATGGTTGTTGCCGCCGTTAATAGCCGACTGCAAATTCCAGATCCGGTTTATAAGTTCATCGTCTTTATGCTGCTGATAAAAGTTGGTCTGAGCGGCGGCATTGCAATCCGCGATGGCAATATCTTGCAGATGCTGTTGCCCGCAATATTCGCCATGATAGTGGGGATACTTATCGTGTTCATCGGGCGCTACACCTTGGCTAAACTGCCGAACGTCCAAACCGTGGATGCCATTGCGACTGCGGGCTTGTTCGGAGCCGTGAGTGGCTCGACTATGGCCGCCGCCCTAACACTATTGGAATCGGAAAAGATATTTTACGAACCTTGGGCTGGCGCACTCTATCCCTTCATGGATATCCCAGCCCTAGTGACTGCGATTGTTTTGGCCAGCATTTATACCAGCAAGAAGCGCAATACCGCAGATGAGGCTCAAAGCAAGCAGAAGTATCTCACCGCCGGACAGAGCGTTACCGTAAGCGGGCAGGGTATTGCCGCAAGCGGGTATCCTAGCGAGCAGCGCTTTACCGCAAGTGAGTATCCCAGCGAGCAGCGCCCTAACGCAGGCGGATATCCTAGCAGCCAGGGCATTACCGCAAGCGGATATCCCAAGCGTGAATCTCCAAAGGTTAAGATATGGCCCATCATCAAAGAAAGCCTCCAGGGTTCTGCCCTATCAGCACTGCTTCTCGGTCTGGCTTTAGGCATTCTAACCAAACCTGACTCTGTCTTTGAAGGCTTCTTCGAGCCAGGTTTCCGTGGTCTGCTTTCGATACTGATGCTGATAATGGGTATGGAGGCTTGGGCAAGGATAGGCGAGCTACGTAAAGTAGGTCAGTGGTACGCGCTATATGCCTTCATCGCACCGCTATTGCATGGTTTAATAGCTTTTGGTTTCGGCTGGATTGCTCACGTAGCTACGGGATTCAGCCCTGGTGGCGTAGTCGTTCTGGCCGTTATAGCCGCATCCAGTTCAGACATCTCAGGCCCGCCCACTTTACGAGCCGGTATCCCCTCAGCTAATCCCTCCGCCTATATCGGTGCATCGACTGCCGTCGGCACGCCGGTTGCCCTTGCTATAGGAATACCGCTGTTCATCGGACTTGCTCAAGCGCTGATGGGTAGTTGATTTAGACGGGGTCGCTGTCTCGACGCAATAGCCCCCCGTGCTACCGTTTTACTGAGTTTCTATGTAGTTTAATAAATACACAACACACATCGAGAGGTAACTAAGTATGAGCCAGAATGCCAGCAAGCTTGTTATTGTCACGGAAAAGTTGTTGATGAGAAAGGTCGCCAAGATCATCGACGAAGCAGGGGCTACCGGTTATACGGTGGTGCCTGCTGGCGGTAAAGGCAGTCGCAACGTACCCTCATCGGGACGACCTAGCGTTTCCGCCGACGACTTCTCGAATATAAAGTTCGAGGTACTCACCCCCAATCGGGAAATGGCCGTAAGGATTTCGGATGAGGTTGCAGCGCAGTTTTTTGACGATTATTCGGGCATCGCCTATCTCTGTGATGTGATGGAGGTGCTGCACGCACATAAGTTCTAATTCAAAACCCAACCCATCAAACCACAAAAGCCGGGGCATGAGGGATACCCTTAAAAGTGTTTTCAGGAGAAGAAAGCTTTTAAAGGAACCTTTAAACCCGGCTTTTTGGTGACTGTGTTTTTTGTCTGGCTTATTGGAGATGTACTTTGGTGAATTTTATGCCAAACTAATACTGTAAAAGCGGATTAAACTGATTGGATCAGAATTTAAGATACTCTACAAAAAAATATTTTTATTTTAAAGTCGCTTTTAGCTTCACCTATTATCTATAAGCAGTAAAACCTTTACTTATGGAACAAATATTACAAAGCCTGACAAAGAGTCCCTTAATTGCCTTTACGATTCTTTTACTAGTAATTCTAGTAGTACCACCAATTTTTGAACGTTTGCGGCTTCCGGGATTAGTAGGTTTATTAGCAGCAGGAGTAGTTTTAGGTCCTGATGGTTTAGGTATCTTAAATGCAGAAACAGAAACCATGAAATTACTGTCGGACATCGGTAAAATTTACCTGATGTTCGTTGCTGGTTTAGAAATAGATTTAGAAGACTTTCGTAAAAATAAAAACCGTTCTTTGGGTTTTGGAATTGCAACTTTTTTAATTCCTTTAATCTTCGGGGCGATGGTGGGAAGATTTTTTGGTTTTGGTTGGAATCCGGCAATTTTAATTGGTTCTCTTTTAGCTTCTCATACTCTTTTAGGTTTTCCTATAGTTAACCGTTTGGGAGTTACTGGTAATCAAGCCGTTACAGTAACTATAGGTGCAACAATTTTTACAGATATTGCCGCATTATTAGTACTTGCGGTTTGCGTTTCTATTAACGCTGGAGATTTTTCTGCTGCTAGTTTGACTCTTCAACTATTTACTTTAGCTGCTTATTCAGCCATCGTTTTATTCGGTTTTGATTGGGCTGGTAAAGAATATTTTCGTCGCACGGGAGACGAACAAAGCAATCAATTTTTGTTTGTACTGTTAGCAGTATTTCTAGCTTCTGTGGGAGCAGAAATTATCAATGTAGATAGAATTGTGGGAGCATTTCTAGCCGGGTTAGCGGTGAATGATGTAGTGGGACATTCCCCGGTAGAGGAAAAAGTAGAATTTGTGGGAAGTACCTTATTTATTCCTTTTTTCTTTGTGGGAATGGGTTTATTGATAGATTTTTCTGGTTTTATTTCCAGTCTGACGACTCAATTAACTTTAACAATCGGAATTGTAGGAGCGTTAATTCTGAGTAAATTAATTGCAGCACTTATAGCAAAAATCCTGTATGGCTACAACTGGAGCGAAGCTTTAACAATGTGGTCTTTATCTTTACCTCAAGTTGCTGCAACTTTAGCTGCTGCATTAGTCGGAAAAACAGAGGGAATTATCACCGATGCGGTGTTTAATACAATAATTGTATTGATGTTAGTCACGGCGATTTTAGGACCGGTATTAACAGCGCAGTTTGCTCGTAATTTAACAGTTCCGAAAGCGAGTTTACAAGAAAATACTCAAAATCAGGAAGAAGATGTAGATGATGAAGAATTTAATTTAGATACAGATAATTTCATTTATAACAGTCTTTTTAAAGTCGTAGTACCAGTTTATAATCCTCGTACAGAAAGATATCTCATCGAAATGGGAGCATTACTGGCTCATCACGAACAAGGAATAGTAGTACCTTTATCGATTCCTAAAGCACACGTTCATATGGATGAACCACAGCTAAAAGTTTCGATCAAAAGAAGCAAAGAATTATTACAGCAGGCTTTAAAAATAAGTCAAGAATTCCAAGCTCAAGCAAAACCAGTTATTAGGATTGATGATGATATTGCTCGGGGAATTAGTCGTGCAGCTAGAGAGCAAAATGCTAATTTAATTGTTATGGGTTGGAGTCCCACGAGCAGTTTACAAGCCCGTTTATTTGGTAATATTATTGATAATGTTTTTTGGGCAGCCCACTGTCCAATTGCGGTAATGCGATTGCTAGACGAACCGATAAACATTCATAGCATTCTCGTTCCAGTCAGAAGCATTACCCCAGAAATATTACGTGTAATCCAATTTGCTCAACTTTTCGCCGATACAAATCAAGCAGAAGTAACATTATTGCACGTCCGTCCTCGCAAGACAAAAGATGCAGAAATAGAATTATTTGAATCCGAACTTTCTTCGTATTTAAGTAATAGTAAATCACAGAAAGAAGTAGTAATTAGAACTATTCGTCACGATGATGTCGCAAAAGTCATTATCAAAGAAACTAATTCCTACGATATGGTAATTTTACGTTCCGTTCACCGTCGTACCGCTGGAGGATTAGCAGTTAGCGACGTGAGCAATAAACTACTTTCATCAATTAATAATTGTTCGATGGTTTTATTTGGGGAACCGCATTCGGGGTGATAGTATCAGTTGTTCGCGTAGCTTGCGTGGCGTGAATGCGCCATGTTACGAATTACGAATTATACTCACCCCGAAGGTGTGGATCGTCAGTAACCAGTAACCACTTAAGAGTTTGCTAGCAGAGGCAGAAGGAAGTAGCGATCGCGCAAAAGTTGAGCAGATGCAGGGCGATTCACGAGTTGTTATAGCCTGACAAGCAATGCATAATTTGAATAAACCTGCTCCTATTTGTAAGAAATGTCTGTTAGCTTTTTTTAACTTAATCAGGAATGGGCGCAAGTGTCACAATGCCGGTTGGTGCGTGACACAGCCTGCATGTTATTACTACGTTCAGAATTAGTCAAAGTGTCACAGCACCCTACGAGAAAAACATGCCAGTTGCGGCCATTCCTATGGTTTAAGAAACAGGTATAACATTTTTCAGATAGTTACTGCTTAGTCAATACTTAAGTTCAACATAAATATATGAACATTAAAAAAGTTTGCGTAGTTGGGGCTGGTGTAAGCGGTTTGGTTGCAGCTAAGACTTTCCTTGAAGAAGGTTGCGAGGTTACGGTATTGGAAAAGAAGTCGGGGCTTGGAGGTGTTTGGGAAAAGTCGAGTAGTTATCCTAATGTGACAACTCAAAGCAGCCGTCACACATACTGTTTTTCAGATTATCCGATGCCTGAAGATTATCCAGAATGGCCTTCGGGGGAACAAGTACGTAAATATTTACAGTCTTATGCAGACCATTTTGGAGTCAGCGAAAGAATTACTTTTCAAGCAGAAGTTACTGATATTTATAGGAAAACGGAAGAAGCTTTGTGGGTAGTTAGTTTCAAAATTAACAATCAAGATAAAGTCGAAGAAAAAAACCAGGAATTTGATTTTGTTTTAGTATGTAATGGTACATTCAATATTCCGAAAATTCCGAAAATTCCTGGTAAAGAAGAGTTTATTGCAACAGGAGGAAATATACTACATTCGGTTGAATTTAAAGATTCTTCTTTAATTAAAGATAAGCGAGTTGTAGTTGTTGGTTTTGGTAAATCCGCTTGCGACATAGCCACATTTGCAGTTGATAATGCCAAAGAATCTACTTTAGTTTTCCGACGTGCTTTGTGGAAAATTCCCCATTTTATCTTCAATAAAATTCAATTTGAGCATATTTTATCTACACGTTTTGCAGAACTTTGGTTGCCATCTCGTAAACCACAGGGAATTAAAAAACTACTTCATCGCGTAGGAAAACCTTTCGTATGGGCTTTTTGGCGGCTAAACGAATTAACTTTACGCAAACAGTTTAATCTTGATGGTAGCAATTTACTGCCAGCGGAATTGATGAATAAAACCCTTTCTTGCTCTGCTAATTTAGCCCCAGAAAATTTTTATAAGTACGTTGAATCGGGAAAAATAAAGGCGAAAAAAGCGAGTATAGCTAAATTTTTATCTGGTGGTGTAGAGCTTGATTCAGGCGAACAATTGCAGGCTGATGTAGTTATTTTTGGTACTGGATTTCATCAAGATATAGCTTTTTTAGAGCAAAAGTATCGTCAATTAGTTATGGATGAAAACGGAAATTTCAAGATGTTTCGCAATCTTATTCATCCAGATATTCCAAATATGGGTTTTTTAGGCTACAATTCGAGTTTCTTTTGTCCGCTTACGTCAGAGATTGGAGCTTGGTGGTTAGCAGAATATATCAAAGAAAACCTAGTTTTACCAACACCATCTCAAATGCGTGAAGAAATGGATAAACAGTTAAGTTGGAGTATAAATAATTTACCTCGTGATTTTGCTTACGGTACCTGTGTTGCTCCTTTAAGCTTTAATTATTTAGAAAATTTAATTGAAGATATGGGTTTTAAAATTTCTGGGAAAGGTGCCAAACCAATTCAAGGAATAATGGAAAGAATAAAGCCGTCTGCATATCAACAAATTCGTGATTCTTTACGTGCTAATCAGCCTTTATCAATAAAAAATATTTCAGTAAAAGATGAGAGATTCCAAGGTAGAAAAAACGATTAGCGATTGCTTTCATAAAATCGCTTTCCAAACGATTGATAGAGGAATATAGCGTTTCCTAATCTATTGAAGTACACCTCAAAACCTCACCCTCGATAAAGCACAGCTTTATCGAGGGTGAGGTAATTTTTGTACCTCAGTTGCTGTAGGAACGCTATATATAATCCTTACTGCATTTAGGAGGGAAAATTAATTTTCCACAGCTGACTTCAAGTAAGCTGTGGGATGAATTACGATTGCATCTTAAATCTCTTAATTCCTAACTTGTCATTTTATTAACCCAATCTGTCGATCAAATGTTCTCCTACCCGTAAAGCGTTCGCAATAACCGTTAAAGCGGGGCTGGTTGCAGAAATTGAGGGGAAGAAGCTGCTGTCAACGACGTAGAGATTATCTATATCATGAGTGCGGCAGTTGAGGTTGAGAACAGAAGTTCTTTTATCTTCCCCAAAACGACAAGTACCTGATTGATGTGCAACTACTTGTATCGGTGCTTCAGTGCGAGGATAAATTTTTTGTTTTCCGTCTATGGATTTGAGTATGTCAATCCAACGATAAATTAAACGGTCGTGGGCTTCGATATTATTAGCTGTATAGTCTAAATATAATTTGTTACCCTTGACTCGAACGCAGTTTTCGGGTGACGGTAAGTCTTCGGTTTGCAACCACCAACCGATAGAACGTTTTGCTAATTGTTTTAAGCCAAATCCCGGCATTAATTTAGCCGCAACTGATAAAATTGGTGGTGACTCAGAGAAAATCACATCTTGAAGAATACCACCAGAATTTTGGATATGACCCATTGGGTAAGGAAAAGTTTCATCACTCCAGTAAAAATCGTTTATGTAGCGAGTTCTTTGAAAATATCCAGACAACGGGGTGTTACTTAGCTGTACTACTACCGTCATCAATTGCTTCATTAAATTACGTCCTACCAAATCAGAGCTATTAGCTAATCCTTTGGGATGTTTTTCATTAACAGAACGTAATAACAATGCAGCCGAATTGATTGCGCCACAGGAAAGCACGATGATATTTCCTACAAATAAATAAGAGCGATTATCAATATTTGCTTCTACAGCTTTAACTTCTTTTCCTGAAGCATCAGTAATTAAACGTACTACTTTCGCTTTTGTTTTCAGAGTTACATTATCGTATTTTTTAATTGTCGGAGATATTCCCGTATCTTCGGCATCAGTTCGCCCTTGTTTACCAACTCCGATAGGCAGGTAAGCAGGATTTAAACCTTGTTTGGAAATACGAGTACAAATATCTTCTATTTGAGGCTCGCTATCAACTGTAGAAAATGGAAAATCCTCACTACGAGATGGTTCGGTTAAATCGTTGCCGGTTTTACCGTGGACTTGATAGAGTTTTTCAGCTTCTGTATAGTAAGGTTCAAAATCTTTGTATTTAACTTCCCATTCCGGGGAACAGCCATCCTGATGTTGAACTTTCTCAAAATCCTTTTCCCGCAATCGTTGCAATACACCACTATAAATTTTGGTATTACCACCTACAGAATAATTTGTTTGAGGAAGAAAACTATCTCCCTCTTCATACCATTGTTCCGGCGCGTAGAAACTTTCTTTTTTAAAGACTTCTACATCAACTAACTGCGAGCTTCCTTTTGCTAAAAAATCTCCTTGTTCCAAAACAAGAATCTTCTTTCCAGTAGGTGCTAATTTACGCGCTAAAGTTCCTCCACCAGCACCAGTACCGATAATTATTACATCATAATGTTGGTCGTCAATTATCATAATTTATTTGTTAGTAATTGGTAATTAAAAATAGATGAGAGAAGGGAGAGGGAGAGAGGGGGAGAGAGGGAGAGAGGGGGAGAGGGGGAGAGGGGGAGAGGGAGAGAGGGGGAGAAATTAAAAATTAACTAATTACTGCTAACTGCTCACTGCTAACTGTTAACTGCTCACTGCTCACTGTTCACTGTTCACTGTTCACTGCCAAAGGTAAAGAAGCACGAATAAAACAATCCAAATTACGTCAACAAAGTGCCAGAATAATGAAGTGGCATCTACACCATAGTGACCGTTTTTGTAATTGTCTGGAATAAAAGAACGAACTAACATATTTAGCTGCAATATCACACCCGTTAAAACGTGTAAGCCGTGGAAACCAGTTAGTAAGTAAAACATTCCACCGAATACACCAGATGTAAAGCCAAATTCTAAGCCGCTCCATTCAACTGCTTGTCCGTAAAGGAAGTAACTTCCCATAGCCATTGTTAACAGCCAAAAAAGGCGAAAGCGCCAAATATTATGGTTCTTTAATTCCCTTTCAGCAAAGTAGATCGTGAAGCTACTAGAAACTAGAATTACTGTATTTATCAATGGTTCTCTAACTTCTAGCCCTTCAACTCCTGGTGGTAGCCAATCGATGGTTGTTGTTTTGTAAACAATATACCCTGCAAAAAAACTTAAGAAAATAACGCTTTCCGATAACAGAAAGGCGATGAAGCCAAACATACTGTTGCCTTCTTCATCATGCTCGTGAGTCGCTACATTCCCATGATTAATTAACTCTAATTCATCGAATGTATTCTCATGTTCTAACTGTATTGTTTTGCCGTCTGTAGTACTCATAACACTAAGGTTAAAGGTTAAAGGTTAAAGGTTAAGAGTTAGGATTTAGGAGTGAGGAGTTTTGAATAACTAATTCTTCCCCCTCTACCCCCTCTCTCTAATTAATTAAGTTCTGAAGCATTCGCGACTAAATCTTCTGGCTTAGATTTACCGTAACCGTAGGGTTCTTCTAATACAATGGGAAGTTGTTTTTCAAAGTTTTCTACGGGTGGTGGTGAGGATACTAACCATTCCAAACCAATTGCACGCCAAGGATTATCTGATGCTTTTTTACCGTCAATCCAAGAACTTATAACGTTAAGTAAAAACGGTAATGTAGACATTCCTAAGATAAATGCGCCAACACTAGCAACTACATTCCAACCTAAATATTCTGGATCGTAGGAAGCAACTCGACGGGGCATTCCTTGCAATCCTAATGGATGCATGGGGAAGAAATTTAGATTAGCACCGATGAAGGTTAACCAAAAATGTAATTTACCTAAACCTTCGTAATACATCTTTCCAGTCATCTTAGGGAACCAGTGATAGATGGCTGCATAGATACCCATGACAACGGCACCGTAAATAACATAGTGAAAGTGCCCGACAACAAAGTAAGTATTGTTAACATGAATATCGATGGGAACCGAGGAAAGCATGATACCGGTGATACCTGCAAAGACAAACATCACTAATCCACCCAATGCAAACAACATTGGTGTATCCAAGCGTAATTTACCTCCCCAAATTGTTCCTACCCAAGCAAATACTTTAATTCCTGTAGGTACGGAAATTAACATCGTGGAGAACATGAACAGCATCCGCATCCAGCCAGGAGTACCGCTAGCAAACATATGGTGAACCCATACCACCGCACTCAATCCAGTGATAATTAAGGATGAAACCGCAACTACTTTATAACCAAATAAGGGTTTGCGAGCATAAACGGGGAAAATCTCTGAAAATATACCAAAAATAGGCAGAATAATTACGTATACCGCAGGGTGTGAGTAAAACCAGAAAAAGTGTTGGTATAGTACCGGATTACCACCTTGTACGGGGTCGAAAAAAGCAGTACCTACAGTTAAGTCAGACAACAGCATTACCGCACCAGCAGTTAATGCAGGCAATCCAAACAACTGGATAATTTGAGCGCTTAAAACTGTCCATACATAAGCGGGCATTTTGAAAAAGCCCATTCCTGGCGCTCTCATTCTGAAAATTGTAGTAACAATATTCACCGCACCTAAAATAGAGGAAACCCCGGATATTGCTACAGCTAACAACCACAGAAACTGTCCGTTAACTAAGTTACCCGTAGGGTTTTGGGTACTTACCGGTGGATAAGACCACCAACCCGCTTGTGCCGAACCACCGGGAACAAAGAAACTTGCCATCAGTATGATTCCGAACAGCGGCACCATCCAAAAGGCTAAAGCGTTGAGGCGGGGAAATGCCATATCTTTAGCGCCAATCTGCAAAGGTACGAGATAGTTCGCTAAGCCTGCCAATATGGGGAAAGTCCACATAAATAGCATTAAGGTTCCGTGCATCGTAAACATTGAGTTGTAAACGGTGCGATCTACCAAATCAGACTCAGGAGTCATTAGTTCACCCCTGATGATCATGGCAAGTATGCCACCAAGCAAGAAGAATATAAAAGCTGTAACTATATATTGAATACCAATAACTTTGTGGTCGGTACTAAAAGTAAAATAGGTCTTCCACGTTGTCGGTGGATGATGGTGTTGTGGTTGATGCTGCGGTTGGGGTTGCAGCTGAGGTTGATGTTGCTTTTGTACAACCTCAGTGTTTTTTGATTGAGTATTAGTCATTTAGATTTTAGAATTTAGATTATTGATTTTGAATTATCCGTAAACCATTAACGAAGAACAATAAATAACTGATAAGTGATAATCTACACCCTCCGAGTGAACAACTGCTCACTGCTCACTGATTTAATCGTGATAATTCACTACAGGAGGTTCTGCTGGCTTAATGGTTGCCCAATTAGTATCGATTGCATGTTCTGATTTTCTTTTGTATTCAGACATTGCTTGGTTATAGGCTGGAGAAGGTTTCTGTTTAGAAGCCTCTTTTAACCATTGGCTGTATTTTTCTGGAGATTCAACAACCACATCAGCCTGCATTGCAGCGAAATAAGTACCGCTATATTGAGAATCTCGCAGTCTATATTTACCTTCGAGAATAGGCGTAAATTCAAAGTTGATTGTTTCGTTGGGGATAACATCTTGCTTTACCCGAAATGCCGGAATATAAAATCCGTGGATTACGTCTTCTGATTTCAGGGTTAAATAAGCTCTTTGATTTACAGGTAAATGTAATTCCGTACTGCTGATATTTTGCTCGGGATAGTTAAAAATCCAAGCCCACTGTTTCGATATTACTTCAATTTTTTCTGAATCTTCAGGTAATTCTGAATTTGTTGAGATTGGTGCCGCGTTAGCCGATTTCATACCCATCGATGTATGCTGATGCTCCATTGCACCTAAAATCGACATTTGGTCGTAGATTTGATAGCTATAGACTCCAATCCAAATTACTAATACAAATGGAATTGCCGTCCATACTACTTCTAATGTGATATTACCCTCTACATGCGGACCATCGCTAGTATCATACTTACCTGCACGATTAAAGATAATTGAATATATCAGCGCTCCCGTAACTCCTAGAAAAATAAATGCTCCTAAAGTTACCAGGAAGCTGAATAAATTATCAACTAATCGGGATTCAAGCGTAGCTTCAGGGGGAAGCCAAGAATACGATAGTTGTCCTATTCCTAGACTCACAATCGCCAGGAATATTGTAGCGATCGCTAATAATATAATCTTACGTCTTGTCATTACTAATAATAGTTAGTAGTTAGTGGTTAGTTGTTAGTGGCTAGTTGTTAGTGGTTAGTTTTTAGCTGTTGATTACCAATAACCAATTACCCATTACCCATTACCAATTCCCAATTATTTCAACAAAGTATTGGGATCTTGTCCCGATTGCAATAAATTGTCTGCGGTATTGTGTATACCGAATTCACCAGCCATATGCGCTCCTAATGTTCCGTGGAGATACATCACAAACATAATGACTAACCCTACAAGTAAATAGCTCAACTGGACTTGCAAAGTCTTATCCTTACAAAATTTGAAGCGTTGAAATCCCCGCCAAACAGCCATGCCAACTATCAAAGCCAGCAGTAAAACTCCTCCCACACCATGCCAGAGCATTGTTTCCATTGCTCCCAACCCCCAAGCACTTTTGACATCAGTTTGGGGCTTTGCCAGCATAATTTCATAAAAACCTGCTGCCACCGTGAAAAAAGTAATTATGGCTGAAGCCACAATATTGTACCAGCCAACATCAAAGAAATTAGCACGATTGACACGTATAGATAAAAATTTGAAGACTGGTTTTTCTAATGTGAAAAATACACCGGCAATATCAAAAGCGATGGCAATAATAAATAGCCCCAATGTTAAATGCACTAAATTAGGATGAATTGGTATATGATACGGCAATCCATTCGCCCCTATTTGCATCTGATTTATAATTTCTGTATCCACTTATAAAGCCCCCTGTTTCACGGCTTCTACAACTTGACTGGTATGCAATCCATACACCCAAACCAGCTTGTCTCCCAGATAAACTTGAAAACACAGCAACATTGTTAAAATTAATCCGATTCCTAAATAAGTTACTGGTACTCTTTTGGGATAGCGGATGCGAATTACATAGCGCCATCCTGTCATTGCAGCGATAAATCCTGAAAGGGACCAACCTATTAAAGTATGTAAATTCAGCGTTGGTTCTACCGCATCATAAGCTAATGCTAAACCAGCTTCAATTTGACCAAAAATTACTGCGATAAAAACTGAAATTGTAGCAAAAAACATATTCCACCAACTCACTTCAAAAAGTCGAGTATTTTTAGTAAAATAGCCTACTACATCGCAGACAAAAGCAAATAAAACCATCGCAATCACAAAGTGAACTACGATTGGATGAATTGTATCTGGATAAGGCAAATTATGCTCATTTAATTGCGGAATCAATTTTTCAAACATTTTGTTTCCTTTGACATATTTAGCCAGTAAATTGCTAAATCTTTCCCTTTTGTCTTAACATTTTTATGTTAGATTTCTTAACAATATTTCACTGTATTTAACCGAACAGAATTGTCTATAACTCATTGTTGTTTCGGCTACTTTTTTATTTAAATACAGAAAAATTTAAGCATTACCAAGCGATTTTTATTTTACATAAAGAAAATATAAAGTTTGATAGATTCTTAACAATTTGCTTTTGTGTTTTTGTAGCGATTGATGCAAGTAGGCAATAGTTAATTGGTGATTAGTGGATATATAAAAATCCTATCAAGTAGGTAGTAGACGTAATTAAGGGTAAAACATTTCTTTGTAGGTTGGGTTAAGCTCCGCCCAACCCAACCGGAGCAGAAGTCTTATCAAGTCATCAAAATTAATGTGGTGAAGTAGTGGTCTGTCCCGTTAGTTTTGATGGGTGTATCGTAAATATAAAAAATATTTTCTTCCCCCACTCCCCCACTCTCCCCCTCTCCCCCTCCCTGCCCTTACCCGTCAATTTTAATGGGACAGACCAGTAGTGGTTCGTCCTATTAATAATGACGGGTTTGTAGTTGCGCTTCAGCGCCAAATATTTGGCGCTGAAGCGCAACTACGAACAATAATTTACCTATCAAAACTAATGCAAAGGAGTACTATAGGATTACTCCGCAGATTTTTGTTAGCGCAGCGTGCCCAGAGGGCATAAAACACGTAGGGGAGGCAGATTGGGAGGACACTGCGTTGCGGAGGTTCCCGCAGTACGAGCAAGTGTCCGGGTGTGGATTTTCCTCCCCCAATACTGCCGTTGTGTTGCTTGCTGCGCGCAACGCACCATCATATATACATTTCGGTGCGCTCACGGCTGAAGCCATAACACACCCTACAAGTACTTAACTGTTTTCAATATTCCAACCGGATTCCTATAGTTGCTTAGCAAGAACAGTACCTTTGCTAATTTACGAGGAGTTAAAAGGATTTAATCGCCCAAATTCTCGATTTCTTCCCGATTCCTTCTCTAGTTCTTCACGATGATTGCTTAATTTAATAATTAGTTTCTCGGTTAAGGAAATATAAATTTCAATTTTGAATTTCCCGTCTGCTTCTCGATTGATTTCTATATTGAATTCAACTCATCTGCCAGATAACGAGAATAAAGTAAACAAATACTTAATTTATTGGAGTAATATCATGTTCGATAAAGTTTTTGGAATAGACGATTTAGAAAGAGATATACAGCAGTTTAAGCAAGATATAGAAAATGCTAAAGCAACATATATCAGCGAGTATGCTGAATACATAAATATCACAACTGACTTTGAAAATGTAGAAAAGAAATATGATTTTCTTCAGGAAGAAACCGAGGCTCTTGCAGTAATATTTCCTGAAGAAGATGCAGGTGAAACTCTATCAAACGTCGCCAGCGGTTTTTTCTATGCGGCAACCGTTCTTGAAATCGTTGCTGTCATGGGCTACGTGATGAGAAGAGTCAATATGTGGAAGCTGACTAAAATTATGAAAACCCTCGACGATGCTGACGAGGCAATACGAGTTCTCAGCGCAGCGCCAAACAAGGCAGGAAAAGTGCTTGGCTTACAATCATTTATTCGAGCAGCGGATTCGGCTAAAGCAGCGAAAGCTGCAAAAACAGCAAAAATAGCAAAGGTAACGAAAATAGCACAAGTTTCCGCAGCAGCAGGAGCTATTCTTGGTATTGTTTCTCTTGCTTTGGACATTAGCTCAGCAGCACAGCGGAAAGAGTATCTTAAGGAACACAAACAAGAATTAAAGGAATTTCTGGATGAGTTCAATGGTTATATTGCTGAGGCTAACGAACAGACGAAGAATGTTATCAATGCTTTTTTAACTTACTTCGAGGAATTAGAAATCGACGTTGATGGGGTATTTAATGAGAATAAAGATGGATTTTTAGATGAAAGTGGAGAAGAAAAGTTTGATGACCCTGAAAATGGTTTAGTTTCGCAAATACGTGAAATATTAAATGGGGCTATCAAGCGGATAGGAGAGTTGAATGCAGCGATTAAATTAGCCAATAGACGCATAGACCGTTATATTAGTCAGGGACTAGAAGGGACTAAACTGATTGAAGAAGTTGTCTTCGATACAGAGCTTCCAGAGGAATTAATTCAACGTCTCTATGTCTTTAAGTTGCGAGAGCTTGGTAACACCGTCCAACAAGCAATAGAGCTATCTGGATTAGCAGAAGATATTGTCAGGAAAGTTTATGCTCGCGCTTTTCTAGACGATGGTAAAACTATTGAGGATGCAGTTGAGCTATCTGGGTTAACAGAAGACCAAATTAGAAGAATTTTTGTGAGTAAGCTATTGGATGATGAACTAAATTCTGAAAATCCAGATGATGTTATCGATGTGAAAGCTATTGCAGAAAAAGCAGGTGTTTCAGAGGAAATTGTTCGAGAAATACGCGCTCAGAAACTAGCTGCTTTCCCAGAGGACGAAGAGTCTTAAAAAAAGATTGTTTTACACTAAAAGGCTGGACAAAACCACCCAGTCTTTTAGTAGGGGCTAATTTCACCCTACCCACGGAGTTTTTGTCTGAGTCTTGATATTAAATTTAGCCAAGAAAGCTGGAATGAAGACGGGCAATTAAACCCATATTTTCAACTAAAGAGTAGTTTTTTAAGGAGTTGATTATGTCGTTCTTCAAACGGACTTTTAAGAAAGCAAAGAAAGGCGTTAAAAAAGCAGTTAATAAAGTAGAAAAAGCTGTAGACGAAGGAACTAATGAAGTTAAAAAGGCTGTTGATAAAAGTGCTAGTAAAGTAGATCGAGTTGCAGAAAAAGGATTTGATAAACTAGAAAAAGGAGCTAACTTAGCTAAAGAAGGATTGGAAGAAACGGGGGATTTCCTGCTTAATAGTTCGGATAGAGAATATTGGAATAAAGAAATTTCGCATCTGAAGAATCACTTTAATAATTTACGAGAGGAACTGAAAAATAAAGTTAATGCTTACTACGATGTCAGGATAGATTATCAAGGAAAATTTCATCAATTTATCACAATCAAGCAAGATACTATTGCCTTGGGGTTAGTATCTTTAGATAAATTAGATTTAGATGAAGTGATGGATAATGCCGGCATTATAGTAGATTATACGAGAGAGTTCAGTGAAAGCAATAGCGAAATTGAAGAAATTGGCAGATATACACTTGGTTTTGTATCAGCCGGAATATCTGATATAGTGTTTGCTTCTCAGGAAGCTAAGAAAGAAGCCAAGCATCTCAATAAGCAAATTTCCCTATTAGAAGAAAATCTGAAAAAAATTAACAATAACATTGCCAATCATAAAAAAGGCATTATTTTAATTAATCAATCTCTAACAGAAATTTTGCAGTTGTATGGAGAGGATACTACCATAGATAACTTTGTATCAAAGCAATGTCAATTAATCTACAAGCAAGCAAAAGAATTAAAGGTTCACAGAACTATCATTAAGATGCAGGAAAAAAATGTAACCCAGGAAGAAATAGTTGAAGCAACTGCAAACATCTAACTTTTTTGGTAACTGTCACAGTTACCGAAGCCCTTCGAGCTTAAGTAGGAAGTAAAAAGTAAGAAAGCCTGAAACATAGTATAAAGCCTCGTCTTTTAAAGACGAATATAGCAGTTTTCGGTTCAGTGCAATACACCCAAAACCTCACCCCGTCCTCCGGGCACCCCTCTCCTTAACAAGGAGAGGGGAAGGGGGTGATGAGGTCTGAGGTCAATCTGTATTTCATCCAACTGAAAACCGCTATAAAAACTAAATTATCATTCCGCCGAATCCTTTACTTAAAAGTTAGAGGTACTACTTCTTACTTCTTACTTACTACTTATTACTTCTAAACAAAGCCCGTCTACACGGGCTAAATCAGGCGCATTTTTATCAAGAAATGTGCCCCAAATTTAACTTTTAGCCCAACGCCACTGATAGCTATTCCATTGATAAATTCCTTGAATTTGATACTCTGCACCATCATTGAAGCGGATAGTACAAGTTGTGTAGGTATTGCCATCAAAGATTTCTTCAATATTAATTACCGTACATAAAAACCATTGAGGTTCGCAAGCTGTACCTTCTTGTACCCATTCCCATAATCCATTGCAAACTTCGATGCGATCGCCAATTTTTAGTTTAAGATTTGTTGGGGTATCAAGTTCGTCAAAATGATGCTTTTCAACTTTGTTTAACCACTCTACACCGTAGCGATCGCGAATAAATTGCACAACACCAGAATCTATCTCTTGCAACCAATCGTTAAGCAACTGTATTTTCCAAGAACGATTTTGTTGCTCTTGTTCTTTAACAAACTCAGAAAATAGCTTTAATTCTTCATAAGTCAGTTGTTTTAAAGGATTTTCATCGTTTGATAATGTTTTGCTTGCATTTCCATTGACTTGCTTGCTTACCGCTTGCAGCAATATATTTTTTTGCCCATCAGTGAGAGGACAGCGGGCTGCATCGCAACGATTGAAAGCCGCTTGCAGTGCTACTTCTATCTCATCTGGTGTCATAATTGCATTTCAAATGAGTGTCTATTCTCTTAATTATTGCAAAATTTTTCAACCTTTTAAATTATGCTTTGATACAATGTTGTGTTTAAGGGTTTGTTTTAGGAATAGTTTTTATGATTTATGGGCTACTGCATTAAAAGCTAAAAATAATTCTCCCCTTATTCTTCCTCCTCACATTTCAGTCACAAACTATTATTTGACTGTTACTTGCCTGACAACGCCGCAAGGCATAGGGTGTTTGAAACATTGATTAGTTTTTTGGGCCTGTAACGCTTACTGCATCTATGTCTGAGCCATTTTTTCACTTTTTGAGGTTTGCGCTTTCTCTCAAACTCTTTCTATAAGCCACTTTCAGCCATTTTTTATTTTTTAGATATTGACACCCAGTCGCTGAAATAGTATTTTGGTCATAGGTTTGCACTTCTGTACCTTGAAAACCAAATATCGTAAGGCTTCTGTAGCTAGCAGTTGAAACTAAAATTAATCCCTATCAGGGATTGAAACTTTGAATTGCTATGTACAAAAGCAATTTCTGGAAGTTGAAACTAAAATTAATCCCTATCAGGGATTGAAACGAAGAATTAATAAAAACTTCTCTTTTTTCTTCAAAGTTGAAACTAAAATTAATCCCTATCAGGGATTGAAACACCTGTGCCCAACTAACGCAAGAAATAAACGCTAGTTGAAACTAAAATTAATCCCTATCAGGGATTGAAACTTGCTCGAAATCGAAAATATACTCAGCAAGCGATAGTTGAAACTAAAATTAATCCCTATCAGGGATTGAAACCTCTTAAAGAGCCTAAAGCTATGCGTAAAAGTCTGTTGAAACTAAAATTAATCCCTATCAGGGATTGAAACCAAGATACTATCAACCCTGAATCTTGGGATTTACCGTTGAAACTAAAATTAATCCCTATCAGGGATTGAAACACCATTAACCTTCAAAGACCTTTTAGCTAAGGAGGTTGAAACTAAAATTAATCCCTATCAGGGATTGAAACATAAACTAAATTCTGCTTTTCTACTGGCGATTGGTTGAAACTAAAATTAATCCCTATCAGGGATTGAAACTTATGACCTAGAGAAGATAACCCAACAGCTACCTGTTGAAACTAAAATTAATCCCTATCAGGGATTGAAACGCGAATGAACCGCTATAGAGGCGGAATGTATGCTGTTGAAACTAAAATTAATCCCTATCAGGGATTGAAACTTCGGCTAACCCCTACGAAGAAGGTACTCAAGCGTTGAAACTAAAATTAATCCCTATCAGGGATTGAAACAAATAGGAAAAATAAAAAGAAGATGGTTTTAGCAAGTTGAAACTAAAATTAATCCCTATCAGGGATTGAAACGGATATCTTGATTGGGGAGAAACGTTAAAAGAGTGTTGAAACTAAAATTAATCCCTATCAGGGATTGAAACCTGCCAGCTGCATTACCAGCACCCGCAGCAAGTTGAAACTAAAATTAATCCCTATCAGGGATTGAAACTTGTAAACCCTACCTCCGTAACCTCGGCTAGTTTGTTGAAACTAAAATTAATCCCTATCAGGGATTGAAACCTTATTTATCTTAATGACTTGTTAGATGTAGCTCGTTGAAACTAAAATTAATCCCTATCAGGGATTGAAACGCCTCACTCGCATTCATCCCACACTGCCTTTCAGGTCAGGTTGAAACTAAAATTAATCCCTATCAGGGATTGAAACGTATTTAGCTTCTAAGCTTGTGACTTTACTTTTAGTTGAAACTAAAATTAATCCCTATCAGGGATTGAAACATGGAATTTATCGTGGAGACAATATTAAATGTTTGTTGAAACTAAAATTAATCCCTATCAGGGATTGAAACGAGTGGATAAAGAAAATTTCCAATTCAAAATTACTGTTGAAACTAAAATTAATCCCTATCAGGGATTGAAACCTCTAATTCTGCTTTTCTGTGCCAAAGAAAACAATGTTGAAACTAAAATTAATCCCTATCAGGGATTGAAACGATTCTCACTACCCCCATCTGCATAAACCAATCTTGTTGAAACTAAAATTAATCCCTATCAGGGATTGAAACAAAAAGAATTTATTCAATTACGGGAACGGCTAACGTTGAAACTAAAATTAATCCCTATCAGGGATTGAAACAATTCTTCTTCAGGGTTAATTATAAATGGAATTGTTGAAACTAAAACAAATCCCTATCAGGGATTGAAACATGCCAGCGTAGGGGATTTATCTCAACTATTCATGTTGAAACTAAAACAAATCCCTATCAGGGATTGAAACTACTAGCCAAGACGCTAGTATTATCGCCAAAACACGTTGAAACTAAAACAAGTCCCTATCAGGGATTGAAACCATTTGATACGAATTTCTTAGATAGCTGGTAAAAACGGTGCGTTAGACTAGTGTCGTAACGCACCCTACAAATACTTAATTTTTTTCGATATTCAAACTGGATTCCGATATAAATTACGTAAGTGTCACAAAACTCGGGTGGTGCGTGACACTATAGGCATTATTATTAGGTTCAAAATTGGTAAAAGTGTCACAGCACTCTACTGGTTTGTCCCATAAAAATTGATGGGTTTTCTTATCCACCCAACTGGGGTTGAAAACCTCCGCAGTCGCTACAACGGAGGGAACCTCCCTACCCTTCGGGAACATCTTCGATGAACGGGTTCGCTAGTTTGGGGGGACGGAAACCGACACCCTCAACTAGACTCACCGCAACGCGCTGCTCTCTAGTCTAATAGCTAAAGTCGCTCTTTTGACGACTGAGAAATAACTCATCAAAACTAACGGGACAAACCACTACTGGTTTGTCCTATTAAAATTGACGGGTAAGGGCAGGGAGGGGGAGAGTGGGGGAGTGGGGGAGTGGGGGAAGAAAATGTTTTTTATATTTACGATATGCCCATCAAAACTAATGGGACAGAGTACTACTACTCCACCACATTAATTTTGATGGGTTAGAAAGTCGCTCCGTAGGTTGGGTTAAGCGAAGCGGAACCCAACGCTGGTGTTGGGTTACACTGCGTTTCACCCAACCTACCTTCTTTCATTGTTTTACCCCGCAAAATTAATGTGGCGGAGTACTACAAGCGAAACGTGATACTTGCTTATTCCTGTTCGTGTTTAAGCTTAAGAAAATAAGAGTGAAACTACATTAATTCTTTTTCAGCTTGCAGCCAACATTCTAAAGATTTATCGTTAGGGCAACCCATTCGCTGCCAAATCTCATAAGCTTTAATACGGATTTTGTTTTCTGAAGGATGGTTGTTGATGAAGTGTTTGCAGGAATTAGTATTGATATCGTAGGGAGCTTGTGTAAAAGAAATTTTACGCCCTGGAATTTTGAGTGTAAAGCGGTAACAGTTTTGTTTTATCGGACAATTTGTTCCCGGACACAAGGTAATATCGTTAAGCATGTATATTTTTAGAGTTGGGTAAAGTTAAAATCGTAATTATAGAAAAAATTATCTAAACCTTATGGCTGCTGCAAAACGCAAATCTTCTGATAAATCCGCTGTTTGGCGAGAATTTGGTAGTGATAATGCTGCGACTCAAAGGGCAACACCCGATTTACCTCCTGAAAAACAGGATTTGCGGGTACAGGCTACCCGTGCTGGGCGTAAAGGTAAAACTGTGACTGTAATTACAGGATTTCAAAGTAAACCGGAAACTCTGCAAGCTTTAGTAAAGCAGTTAAAAGGGCAGTGCGGTTGCGGCGGTACGGTTAAGGATAACGAAATTGAAATTCAAGGAGAGCATAAGCAGAAAATTCTGGAAATTTTGAAGAAACAGGGATATAAAGCCAAAATCAGCGGTGGATGATTTCAGTTAGCAGTGAGCAGTGAGCAGCGAGCAGTTGTTTTGGGCTTTTTAAGAGGATGTAAGGATGCGTATAGTTTTTAGCTTAATTATCAGATGATCCCCCCTTCCCCCCTTAAAAAGGGGGTAACGGCTCCCCCTTTTTTAAGGGGGATTTAGGGGGATCTTGAAAGTTTTGAGTATCATTGATAGCTTTCCGCCCATCCTCTTAGCTACCAAAGAATATTTGAATCTCTTAATATCAAGAGTGTTTCTATAAACCTAACTATTTTATATAGAAGTGCTATGGTTAGGATATACATAAAATCATCCTACTCGTTCTAATATTAAAAGGAGATACAATGGATTTAATTCGCATAATTTGTGCTATTTTTATTCCCCCTTTGGGAGTATTTTTACAGGTTGGTATTGGTGCTGATTTTTGGATTAATATCCTCTTAACTTTATTAGGATATATTCCAGGGGTTGTTCACGCAATATGGGTAATTGCGAAAAAGTAATAAAGTTTTGTTTAATCGCTAGGATTCATGACAGCAAAAAACAAATATTGATAAGAGATGGAAGGGAAAGTCAACTGTTGCTTTTTCTTCTATTTTTATATGGGGAATATTAACTATCCTCTAAATGTGAAAGTTCGGCACAAGTTTGAGGATTTCGGGTTGCTTGTTGGTTATATTTTCGTTTGTCTGCTACTAAAAATATTTCTCCTTGCTTGTTTGCTACAAACCCTGTTGCTTCCACTATGGAAGAAGATTTTTTGTTGGCAGTAGGTGCTTTAGTAATTTGTTGGCTGCGATGGGAATTAGTTCGTAAATCCGTCCATAATCTTTGCCCTCTCAGGGTTTTGAATGGGTTGCTGGGTAAACCACCTCTACCGATAACCGAAAACTGATTCTTAGATGTTGCTCTACAGCTTGTACTAATATGCTGCTCGGAATCAATTATTTGTGAGGGCAATTCAATTGAGGTTAAGTTGGTGTTGACATTAGGATTCTGAATTTTTACCGTACCATCCACACCAAATTGAGAGCTTGCAGTAATATCGCTTAATTCAGTAACTTGATTACGAAACCGCGCTCCGATTATACCTTCTGTGGTAATTTTAATTTGTCCGCCGTTACCATTAAAGGCGTTAGCGATAATATCGCTGTTTTTTAAACTAATAATTAAACCACTATCTATATAAATATTACCTCCGTCACCAGTGCCTCCTGCTTGTGCGGAAATTAAGCTATTGTTGCGCGATAAAAGTATTTTGGAACTTCGCAATTTGATGTTGCCGCCGTTACCCGATGCTGTTTCAGCTTTTAGTTTACTTTGATTGTTAAGTGTGATGTAATCCGCCGTTAATTCTAAGTTTCCGGCATTACCGGAGCCAAAACTACTGACGCTAATTTGAGCATTATCAATTACTTCTAAAGTTTCTGTACTGAGATTTACCGCACCTGCGAATGCTTGAGTTTGAGAAAAAGCGCCTAATTTAGAATCAGCAATCAGTACTTTTTTCGCGTCAATTTTGATGCTACCGGCATTACCAATTCCAGCGCTAGAAGCTGTAATTTCGCTGTTGTCAGTTACCGATAAAGATGAAGTAGCGATCGCTAAGTCACCTCCCATACCTCGAGCATCAGGTTTGACTTCGGTAGAAATGCCGCCACCGTTGGTTAAATTAATATTTTGAGCCTTGATATTTAAATTGCCAGCGTTGCCGGTATTACTAGTAAATGCAGTGATGCGGGATTGAGTAATATTTAAATTTTTTGTATTTAGTATTAGTTTACCGCCTTGTCCGCTACCTTGAGTGTTGGTAGTAATTTGACTTTTATTGTTAAGCAAAATGTCATTGGCGTTGATATTAAGTATGCCGCCATCACCAGAATTTAAAGTTGCTGCGGTAATACTGCTTTGATTATCTAATTCAATCGAATTTGAATTTAAATCTAGTATTCCGGCATTTCCCGTACCGTTGCTGCGAATATTTAAAGAACTGTTATTATTTAATTGTAATTTTTCTAAATGCAATATTAATTTCCCCGCGTCACCTTGATTAAAAGTCTGAGTATCGATTTTACTTTGATTATTTAAACTTAAAGAATCGGCTTTAATTTTAATTTCTCCACCATTACCGGTACCTTCAGCAAAAGAAGCAATTTCATTATCATCTCTTAACTCAAGACTTTCAGCGACGATATTAATTTTACCGGCATTGCCGCTACTATTCGGACGTGCTACCGTACTAATTTCACTGTCTTTTTCCATAAAAATATCATTGCCGGTGATATTGATTTCCCCAGCATTTCCTGTAGCACCAACTTGACTTTTAGCTCGGATTCCGGCTTCTTTTAAAATCGCCACTTGGTTGCTATCAATATTGATTTCTCCACCTTTACCGCTGCCATAAGTATCGCTGGCTATACCAGAATTTTCAACTTCAAAATATTTAGCGGTAATATTAATTTTTCCCCCATTACCTTCTGCTTCAGTTGTACTACTTACCAAAGCTTCATAAAATCGAATATTATCGCTAACAATATTCACTCCACCAGCATCACCTTTACCATAAACATCATTATTAATCGAAGCTGAATCAATCGCAAAATTGCGAGAGTTTATGTTGATAACACCACCATATCCATCATCATAACTTCTAGAACTCAAACCACTTTTACGTAACAATACATTATCGCTAAAAATATTTATTATTCCTGCTCTGCCGCTACTAAAAGTCTCGCTGCTTATACCAGCTTGCTCCAGTAAAAAGCTGTTGCCTTTAATGTGAATTTCTCCAGCATTTCCCTCTCCTTCAGAATTTGCAGCAATTCCAGCTTGACGAATTGTAATGCTATCTCCCATTAAATTGATTTTCCCACCATTACCGCGATTAAAAGTATTACTATTAATACCTACTTGCTCGACTAAAATATTTTTTCCAGTCAGATTAATCTCTCCGGCATTTCCTTTACCTTTACTATTAGCTTCTAAACCACTTAACTTAATTTCGATATTCTCACCCTTGAAATTAATTTTTCCACCATCACCATCACCGTGATTGTTAACATTAAACCCGGAAGACTTTATTTGAATATTATCGGCAATAAAATTTATTTCTCCTCCATTGCCTACAGTCTGAGAAACACTAGTAGCATAGCTGTTTTCATACAAAATAGAATTTGCCGTTAATGAAATTATTCCGGCATTTGCCGAGCCATTCATACTGTCATTAGTTATACCAGAGCCACTATTAAAACGAATTAGTTTAGCTTTCAAATCAATATTTCCGGCGTTACCGCTCTTAGCACTGCTAGAGATGATATTTCTATTTTGCGACACAATAGAATCAGCAGCTTCTATCAATATCGAACCTGCATTCCCTTTTGAGCTAAATCCATTGTTTAATATACCAACGTCACCATCAAATAATATAGAGTTACCTTTGATTAAAATATTTCCGCCATTCTTATCTGCAAAATTTTGGGATATAAGTTTAGTATTATTAGTTAACGCAATATCTTCACCAACTATGTGAATTGAATCATCATGATTGTTATCTGATTTAATCAACGCATTTTGAAATTGAATATTGTGAAAATCTTCTACCTGCCCAAAATCAAAATCCCAACCTTCATTTACATTAGAAATACTAACAAAACCATTATCAACGCTGGCAATTTTAACATTTCCACCAAAAGTTGTAATATAACCAGTTTCAAATAAAATATCTCCAGCAATCAACCCCAAAGTTTTACCGGAATTTACCTGTAAACCCACAGTATTATTATTGCTGTCTTTAGCTATCGAACGATTTATAATCCTACCGGAATTCGAGCCATATTGTAACCCTAAAGGCACGTTAATACTTAATATTGGAGAATTAGAAACATCAACAGCGCTAAATATTTTACCATCAGTAAACTCTAAACTCTCGGCTGTAGTACCTAAAAAAGAGCCACCTATATCAAGGAGGGCATTTTCACCAAAAATAATTCCATTGGGATTAATTAAAAATAAATTTGCATTACCATTAGTACGAATTACACCGTTTATATTAGAAATTTCTCCCCCGGTAACGCGATTAATAATATTGCTAATATCCGTAGAATTATCAAAAAAAACTGAACCTGCACTAGGAATAGAAAATTCTTTAAAGCTATGAAAAAGATTATTGCCTCTGCGCGAACCATTTTCTATGATGAAGTCAATACCACTAAGGTTAGATTTCACGGTAGTTCCCAAACTATTATCTTCACTTACCTGTGCCGTTGCGGATAAACAGTAACTAAAAAATGAAAATAAAACAGTTGCGAAATAGAAAAGGGTAGATGCGGGCTTCACCATTAAAAATCACCTCGGCTAGCAATCGAAGAGGTTGATATTAGGGTACCCAGATAATTATTATCAATAGCAAAATTACCAAAATCTCTATATTTCGAGAATATTAATTCACCGAGAAAGGCAGTCGGCAGTTGGCAGTCGGCAAGGAGAGTATAAAGACTGCCGTTAAACGGGTTGGAAGCCCCTAAATTCATTTATGAAAAACACAGTTATACTTTTTTTCGAGATGCTAAGCACAAGAAAAAATATGTCCTTGTTTGAAACCCCTAAATTAATTTATGGGGTACCACTGCCGACTGCCTACTTTCCACTGCCCTTCATTTTAATCTCGACAATTATCATAAAACAAACAGAAGGTGCGTGACACGAAAACTTGATTATTACCTCAGAAACCAAACATAGTGCCACAGCACCCTACGAACTCATTTACTTTAATTTCGGTTTATCCAAACCCGCCACCACCAGGAGTTTCTATCACAAAAATATCTCCGGGCTTCATTTCTACCGTTGCTGTACTATCTAATTCTTCTTCGCTGCCATTTTTACGAATTACCAAATTACGTCCAACTTTCCCCGCTTCTCCATTATTTAAACCGAAGGGAGATATCAAACGGTGAGAGCAAAGAATATTTGCTGTCATATTTTCTAAAAATTGGATGCGACGAATTACTCCATTACCACCAGAATGTTTTCCTTTACCACCGCTACCGAGACGCAAACTAAAATTTTCTAGAAGTACCGGATATCTTGATTCTAATACTTCGGGGTCAGTTAAGCGCGAATTTGTCATGTGAGTTTGTACCGCATCGGTACCGTCAAAGTCTTCACCAGCACCGGAGCCGCCGCAGATTGTTTCGTAATATTGATAGTTTTCGTTGCCAAAGGTAAAGTTATTCATGGTACCTTGAGAACCTGACATTACTCCCAAGGCTCCATACAAAGCATCGACAATGGTTTGGGAAGTTTCCACATTACCGGCAACTACCGCCGCCGGATGTATAGGATTGAGCATACAGCCCTCGGGAATAATAATTTCTAAAGGATTGAGACAGCCAGCATTCAGAGGAATATTATCTTTAACTAAAGTACGGAAGACGTATAAAACGGCAGCTTGAGTTACAGCTTTGGGAGCATTAAAGTTACTATTTAACTGTTTGGATGTGCCGGTAAAATCTATTTTGGCGCTGCGATTTTCTTTATTGATGCTGACTTCAACTTGAATTTTCGCACCGCTATCCATTTCATAACTAAAAGCACCATCTGTTAAAACATCAATGGCTTTTCTTACCGCATCTTCGGCATTATCTTGGACAAACTGCATATAGTTTTGTACAACTTCTAAGCTATATTGCTCAACCATTTTCAGAAGTTCTTGAACTCCACGATTGTTAGCAGCGATCGCAGCTTTGAAGTCAGCTATATTTTGGTCGGGGTTTCTAGCTGGATAAACGTGATCTGCTAGTACTTCCCTAACTGCTTGCTCTCGAAAATTTCCTGATTCAACTAAGAGAAAATTATCAAATAAAATCCCTTCTTCTTCTATAGTTTTACTATTAGGAGGCATCGAACCTGGTGTAATGCCCCCAATATCGGCTTGATGCCCGCGAGAAGCAACGTAGAAAATAGGATTATTAGCAACACCAAAAACAGGAGTAATTGCCGTTACGTCGGGAAGATGAGTTCCACCGTTATAGGGATTATTTGATAAATAGACATTTCCCGGTTTTAAACTGTTACCCTTATCATTAATTAAGCTGCGAACGCTTTCACTCATCGAACCCAAATGTACGGGAATATGAGGAGCATTTGCAACTAATAAACCAGTTGCGTCAAATATTGCACAGGAAAAATCCAAACGTTCTTTAATGTTTACCGAAGCTGCCGTATTTTGCAGCACAATTCCCATTTGTTCGGCAATAAATTGATAAAGATTTTTAAATATTTCTAAACGAACTGGGTCGGGTTGGTTGGTTTTATGCATGGTAGATTTATTGTTAGATGAACCTCACCCCTCATTAAAGAGAGGGATGTTTAAAGAATGGGGCTTTAATAATTTGATTTAAGTTGTAGGTTGGGTGAAACGGAGTGTAACCCAACATCCGTGTTGGGTTACGCTAACGCTTCACCCAACCTACGAATCAAATTTCTAATCCGATAAAATTAACGTAGTCAAATACTACGAACATACATAACTATCTGTCTTTTTCACCAAAAATACGACAATTATCCAAAATTGCATTAAATTTTTCAATTGCTTTCTGCGGATTCTCACCTTTCATTGCAGCTGTAACTATAAATTCGTAGGGATTTCTTTTGATTCGCATAACTGTAGATATCGCTTCTTGATTGGTAAATCCCCCTTTGTAAACTAACCAAGCAGCTAAAACCTGCCCCGTGCGTCCAATTCCGGCAGAGCAGTGGACTACTGCTTTTTCATTTAGTCGATTAGCTTCTGCTAGAAATGGTAAAATGTTTTGAATTAATATTTGACTATCAATTAAAGTAAAATCTTCAATCGGTGCCCAACAAACTTTTTTAGAGCCGAATTCTTGTTGATATAACTCTAATAGATTAGAATATTTTTGCAATTGAGTTTGAGCAAGCAAACAACAGACGCGCTTTATACCTTGGCTTTGCATAAACTCAATCCATTGCCAAACCTTTTCATCATTATATCCGGGTCTTGCAGAACCATATACGATAGTTTCATTTTCGCTTGCCGGTGCAAATTTGTACATATAATAATTTAGTTTGGTTAGTATAAGAATTTATTTAGGTAAGTAAGAAGAACGATGCAATAATTGACATTTTATCAGCTTCTTAAATGCTGGTATAATTAATGCAATTTTACACCGCAATCAATGACTCAATTCATAGCTTTACTACTCTCCTTAGCTATTGAAATTCCAATTATTTTATTGCTAACTCACTATCTACAAAGATTTTCGTCTTTTGTCGAATTATTAGCAATGTCTTCTTTAGCCTGCGGTGCAACTCTTTTGACTCATCCTTTAGCATGGACGAGCAATCAAATAATTATTCATGACTTAATATTTCCTGTAAGAATAATTATCATCGAAGCCATTGTTATTTTTATTGAAGGCTTTTTATATTCGCAAGTTTTAGACTTAGGCTGGAGGAAAGGAATATATTTATCAATGATTGCGAATATTGCTTCTTTCTGCGGCGGAATAATTATGTATAAACTTCTTTGACTTAAACTTTAATTTAAAATAACTTTCTCTTGTGCGGGAATCGCTAAAGCTAAAAGTAAAATAGGAAACTCTATCCAAGCATGAATTGCTGCTGCAATTGAGTATAGTTTACGGGCATCGGTAAAGGATTGAGCAAAGTAAATGAATATTAACGTGCTTAAAAATATGACTACTTTTTCAAATACCCTTTGACGATTCCATGCTTTAAAACTATTGCTTTTGCTTTTTTCCCACTTAGGTAATACACCCAAAACTACCGCGTAGTGCATACATTGCAGAAATACCGCCGCCGAAAACGCATTAATTGCGATCGCGCTTTTATGTAGCTCTTGAGGTACGAATGCGCCTAGGTGAAGCTGTAAGTTGCCAGCTTGCAGGATATCAGCCGATGGTGCAACCAAATTCAAGGAAAATAAAAAATTATAGGGATATCCAGAAATAATTATTGATGGAATTATTGCAAATACAATTAAACAAATAAATAAAGCAAATTTTCGCTCTCTACCGCCTAATCTTTCGGCAATAAAACCTACGGGAGTCAGATTGTGTAAAACAGCAAGAAGCAACATCATCAATGTAGGTATCCAAAATACTCCAGTAGAAAGGATAATACATATTGAGATACCTAAAATTGCTAATTTCCAATCTTTCACTTTCAAAATTGGCATAACCAGAATAACTAAGCCAATTACACAAATTAATTCTAAAGGTACGCTTATCGAAGAATTAACTATACCCAGAAGTTGTAAAATTCGTAAATTAACTATGATTAGCAGCAGAATTACAATTCTTCTTTGTAAATCAATACTTAAACGCGGATGAAAACGAGAATTGACATAGCGCAACTCAGTCAAAACATGAGCCAGCCCAAAACTCGCTAACGTTAATGTATAAGTGGCTAAAGGAAAAGCCACCGATATAAATGCAGCAGTTAGTATTAAGAAGGTAGCTGCAATCATCGATTGTTTAGAAATTAACATTAAATAACATTCAACTATCTATTCTTAAAAAAATTATCATTCGGCTTTCTTAGGTATTGGTAGGGTGCGTTATGACGACAGTAAGGCCCGCACCGTAACCCTTATTAAGTGGTGCGTTGCGCTGCGCGACAACACAACGGCAGTATTGGGGGAGGAAAATCCACACCCCAATCTGCCTCCCCTACGTATGTTATGCCCTTCGGGCACGCTTCGCTAACAAAAATCAAATAGTAATCCTATATTATTAAAAAATTATCATTCGGCTTTCTTATATTTATTTAGTCTCCTCCAGTAAGCAGCCCCACCAATCAAAGACATGCCAAAAACTGGAACATACCAAAGGAAAGCTGTATTTTTGCTTGCAGGCAATGGCAGCTTATCTCCCTGTAAATAAGCTTTTGTTTCTGATTTATTGTTTTTATAAAAATAAGTAATTGAGCTATTATTCAAATTTAAATATCTATTATTAATTTCAGAAACTTCATAACCCATAGCAACTTTATCTATTTGATAAATGTCCTTCATTCTTTTAATAGGATTGATTCTTCTTGTCGCAGGAATTAATTTATCTTTTTTGCTTTCAAAATCTTTTAATCGCTCAAATTCTCCAATAATATCTTTCTTTAAATCAACATCAGATTTTTTCAAGGCATAAACTTCACCATAAACACGATAGCCACCCAAATTATGACATTCATCGGACTTTAACAGCCTATTCCTAGGTGTCATTCTGGGACCATCTGATTTTTCAACCACCATAAATAAGTAGTCTGGATATTTATCAATATTAGTAATCTTGAAACAATAACTTACACGACTCATACCCGGAGTTATAACATCTGCTTTTACTAAAGATGATTCAAATAAAGTTAATAAAATTCCTAAAAAAAGTATTGAAATTAAACTCTGCTTGCGAAATAATCTCATGCTACGATATACAATGAAGACGTATTATTTATAACTTAATAATCTTTACATTGCATAAGTACTTAGGCAAAATAAATTGTAGATTTGTCATTGCGAATGCAGCGAAGGTGAATGCTTCGCACAGCGAACAATGAGACAAATAATTTTGCATACCGACTTAACTATTCCTAGCCTGATAAAATTGCTCATTGGTAAAAATTATTATTATTATTTCTCTTTCTCCACATTTTTAGTTTTTTTCCAAAATACAACCCCAGCAATTAAAGAAATTCCCAAAATAGGCACAACTAAAAGAAGGCTGTTATTGTTTTTTACAGATTCTATATATTCTTCTTCTGGTGGTAAAACATCTGCCCTTGCTAAAGATGGATTTAGCAAACACAGTAGTATTGCTAATCTAAATATTAAGATTAAACTCTGTTTGCGAAATAATTTCATGGGATTCAATTAAGAAACTACATAATATTTATAACTTCTATCTTAATCAAATTATTTGTATTTATTCGGAGCTTGTAAAAGAAGTTGAAGCGTTAGAAACCCGGTTTTTTAAAAAAACCGGGTTTCTGCATTCTCAGCTAGGACTTAGGATTGCTATAACAAATTATTGTCCATGTAATATTTTGTGTTACACTCTGTAGTGAGGTAGCAGTAAAGCTTTGCTATAGCTCGGGTTCAGAATGCCCGACTGGTGCGTCAAGCATTGCTTTGAACGTATACCGCGAAGTATTGAAAACTATTTCAACAGCATAATTAGCTCAGAGGAAGAGCGTTAGACTTGAAATCTAAAGGACGTAGGTATGTCCTAGCGGACACGCTTCGCTAACAACTCCTACATTGTGCGCCCAAAAGTTAGCTCAATGGCAGAGCAATAGACTCATAATCTATGATTCACAGGTATCTCCCTTCGGGAGACGCTCCGCGAACGATTCCTGTACTTTTAACCAACAAACTAACCTGAAAAGTTAGTCAAATCCTACCCTGTCACGGTAGATAAAAAATCCGCAAAACGCTCCTAAGCTCCTTGTTGGAAACAAGGTTCCCAATGGTTGATTTATCAACACAGGGGAGCGCAATCGGAATGCTTTCCTAGAAAGCAAGCTCCGCAATGTAAGTGCCTGCAACCTTTAGTTACCTAGTAACTTTCGGAAGCTATGGTGAAGTAGCCAGAGCAATTGTCTTTTCTTTAAATTGAGTATGGGCTTCGCTGGCTGAATTCAGTTTTTCTCAGGAAATTCTGGAAAGATGAAGCGAACCTCGTATTTGAAAATTGTTCGATAATTTGAGATTACCTGCGGGTATTCTTAGGTTTAACAGCAGTTTTCTTAATCCAGTTACTGCAAAAGCTTTTGCCCGCTACGGAAGCATATCAGCACTTGCATTTGCGGAGTTTTTGATTGGATAGGGAGTAATGTCGGATTCGCTTAATCGTATGAATAAAAATATGTTCGTAGTTGCGCTTCAGCGCCAAAAATCTTGGCGCTGAAGCGCAACTACGAACCCTGTATTATAAGTAATTATCCGAACTTTATATAATGAGTAGCAGGTAGTTAAGAATTACCAATCCCCCATTCTCTATTCGCTATGCTAAATTTGTAGCGAGATAGTAATTAAGCCACAAAACTATAGCTTGGGTTCTGGATACCCAACTGGTGCGCGAAGCAATGCTTTGAGCGTATACCGTTAAGTACTTGAAACTATTTCAACAGCCTAATTCGCTCGGTGGTAGAGCAATCGGTGAATCGCCGATACACGTAGGTTCGATCCCTACATTGGGCAACAATAACACCTCCGCCCTGGGTTATGGGCACCTTGTTAGGGACAAGGCTACATAAGTTTAGAGGAGACTAACAGCAACACATTGCTGTTAGTCTGCAAACTCCGTGATGTGAATGCTTGCAACCGTTGGTTACCTAGTAACTTTCGGAAGCTATGGTGAAGAAGCCAGAGCAATTACCTCTCTCTTTAACTTGAGTATGTCCTTTGGAAGGCTGCATCCAGTTTTCTTTCGGGAATCCTGGAAAGGTACTACAAACGCCATATTTGAGTACTGTTTGAAAATTTTCGGTTATCCTTGGGTACCCTGAGATGGGATAACAGTTCTCTTAATCCAGTTACCGCAGACGTTTTTGCCCGCGACGGAACCTATACGCATTTACATTTGCGGAGTTTTTAATTTAACCTCACCCCGCGCTGTCGCGCACCCCTCTCCTTATTAAAGAGAGGGGAAAGGAAGTAGAAATCATTAATTACCTTTAACCTCTACTATCCTTACCCCATTGCCGAATTTGTAATTTCAATGTAGTATATGTAATACATAGGACTGTTGATTGGAGAATGGTAATTCTCAGCAACCAAAACGGTAGCGCTAGAGTTTAAAGCGATTAAACCACTGTTTCTTATTACCCATTACCAATTACCCATTACCTATTACCTATTAAATTATTTATGTTTCTATCAAGATTTTTTTCTCGGTTGCGACTGCCTAAATTACCAAAAATATCTATAAAAATACCTATGTGGAAAACATTTTATATTAAACCTGGTGAAATCGGAATTTTATATAATCGTAGCGATTTCAAGAAGATTTTGACTTCTGGTACCTATGCTTATTTTGGTAGGTTTTGGCGGGTTGAAACTTTCGATTTAAAGCAGCCAGAAGCTAATATTGAAAATTTAGAGTTGTTGTTAAGAGATAATGCGGAAGAGTTACAAGAGCATCTATTAGTAGTACGTACTGATTTCAATCAAGCTGCTTTAGTGCGAATTGGACAAAGATGGATAACCGTTTTACCAAATCAATTACGAGCATTTTGGCGCGGCTTTATTGAAGTTGAAGCCCATATGTTTAACTTAGAAGAAAGTTTAGAATTGCCCAGTCAATTCGTGCAGCAATTGCGTGGATTTAATTTCAGCGGCATCAAGAAAATTCTAGTTAAAGAATATGAAATCGGTTTATTGTACGTGCAAAATAACTTTGTTCGTCCTCTTGAACCTGGAGAATACGCATTTTGGACTATAGATAAGGAGATTTCGTATTATGCAATGAGTCGTCTGGTGCATAATCCGCAATTTCCCCTCGAAGAAGTATTAATTGAGAGACATCCTGAGTTTGTTGCCGCTTATTGTGAAACCGTACAAACACTTGCTCAACAGGTGGCAATTGTTAGGTATCAAGGAAAGGCGATCGCTATATTACCTCCCACCAGTCGCAAGTTATTTTGGCAGGGTGTTGATGTCGAAATCGTCGATATTAGCAACAATCCTAAATTGTCACCAGCTTTAGTTACCGAATTGGTTTCTGGTTTACCCGAAACCGTAAACTTGAGTCGTAGCTGTTTGCACGTTTGCCAAGTACCCGCTCAACACATCGGTTTGCTATACGTAAACCAAGAATTTGAAACGGAACTTGAATCGGGAATTCATGCATGGTGGGTATTTGGACGCTCTTTCCGCAGCGAAGCCATTGATTTACGTTTACAAAATATGGAGGTTTCCGGACAAGATATTTTATCCAAAGATAAGGTACCTCTACGTTTGAATTTAAATGCTGGTTTCCGCATTTTAGATGGATTGACAGCAAGAATTGGATTGTCAGATATCATTGGTTATCTGTACAAAGAATTACAGTTTGCTTTACGTGCTGCGGTGGGTGAAAAGGATTTAGACGAATTATTAGAAGATAAAGGAGCAATCGACATCAGCATTGCAGAATATATTCGTCCCAAAGCCGCAGAATACGGAATAGAAATTGACTCGGTAGGAGTCAAAGACATCATTCTTCCCGGAGAAATCAAAACTATATTGAGCAAAGTTGTAGAAGCAGAAAAATCAGCCCAAGCCAATGTAGTACGACGCAGAGAAGAGACTGCTGCAACTCGTAGCATGTTGAATACAGCAAGAGTAATGGAAGACAACCCCGTAGCATTGAGATTGAAGGAGTTAGAAGTATTAGAAAGAATTTCCGAAAAAATTGAGAAAATTCAAGTTAACGGCAGCTTGGATAGTATTTTGACAGAATTAATTCAAATTAATCGGAGTTAGTTGTTAGTTGATAGAAATTCGTAGGTTGGGTTAGGTGCAACGAAATAATTGAATTAATAATTAGCAATAAAGTTTGCACCCTAACCCAACAATTTTACTTTTATATAGTAGGGAGGCAGAGCCTTGGCACGAGAGGATACGAAAACTGTATGAATCAAAATCGTAGAAATTCTATCCAACTCAACACACCAGGCAAAAGCCCAACTACAAACCCTTTCAAATTAGTAACAATAACGTAATCCGTGAAATCAGCGAAATCCATTTAATCCGCGATAATTCATTATGGGTATACCAAAAAAAGGTTCTAGAAAAATAACCGTAGATGGAGAAAATTTCATCTGGCTAATTAGAAGAAAAGCAACTTATAGCCAAACAGATTATGGTATTGGTTGTATAAATATCGCAGTCGAACATGCAGAAGAATCTGGTTCAAAATTAGTCATTTTGACAGATAAACCACATCCCAAAGATTGGGCTACAACCGAAGTTAAACCAGTTGTACCTTCAGAAGTGGTATCATGGATAAATCAAGCAATCAAAGCCGGATGGCAACCAAAAAAATCGGGGAAACCATTTGAGTTTATAGTTAATAGTTGATTTTTATATTCGTAGGTTGGGTTAGGTGCAACGAGATAATTTAATTAATAATTAGAAATAAAGTTTGCACCGTAACCCAACATTTACTTTGAATATTTAACATCATGTCCGACAAATCACCCATAATATGTCATTGCGAGCGAAGCAATGACGGTTAATTTAAACGAGTAAATAAAAGAGAAATAAGAATTATGGGTATACTTGATTTGCAGAACAACTTCAGGTTGTATATTCAGCATTAATTTTGACGTAATCGTAACTCAAATCACAACCCCAAGCTTTCCCCTCACCCTTACCATTACCAACACTAACTTCAATAATTACGGGATTATCTATCCTTTGAGTTTTAAGGGTATTTCTATCAACAGTTAAATCGTTACTATTATTAGTTGCATTAACATCTTGTGGTAAAGAAGATTCTGCTGCTGTTTCTTTCAAATATGTACTTGCTGCTTTTCTATCAAACTGTTGGGGTTGTCCTTTTTCCATTAACAAAAAGTCCCCTAATTTGATTCTCAAATCATCTTGCTCGAAGGGTACCCCCGCACGCCCAGCAGCAGCAGCAATTCTGCCCCAGTTAGCATCCCTACCAAAGATTGCAGATTTCACTAACGATGAACCAGCAATGGTTTTAGCGATTTGTAAAGCCGCTTTTTCATTTTGTGCGCCGCTAACTCGCACTTCTATCAAACAAGTTGCACCTTCCCCATCGCGAGCGATCGCCTTTGCTAAATGCTGACATACCGCAGTTAACATTGATTCCAATTTCTGGGCTTCGGCTCCCATTTCTGTAATTGCTGGAGTGCGAGATTGTCCGTTAGCTAAAGCGATTAAACTATCATTGGTACTAGTATCGCCATCAACTGTAATTGCATTAAAACTTTTGTCGGCAGCACGACTGAGCATTTTTTGCCACAACCCAGGAGAAACCGCAGCATCTGTAGTTACAAAAGCTAACATAGTTGCCATATTCGGATGTATCATTCCCGAGCCTTTGCTGATTCCCCCGATTCTTACCGGTCTATCATGTATAGTAGTTTCTAAAGCAATGGATTTCGTCACCAAGTCTGTAGTAATTATCGCTTTCGCCGCATTATCCGAACCATTTTCCGAAAGCGATTCTATTAACTTCGGAATACCTGCTTTGAAAGCATCCATCTTAATTCTTTGTCCAATCACTCCAGTTGAAGCCAATAAAACAGACTCTGAAGAAATATTAAGTGCTTGCCCCAACGTCATTGCACTTTCAATGGCATCCAACCAACCTTGATTTCCTGTAGAAGCGTTAGCCTGCCCCGCATTGCACAGAATAGCACGGGCAGCCGAAGCCGACATCAACCGCTGACGACAATAGTCAACACAAGCCGCCGTAACCTGCGACATCGTAAACACACCCGCAGCGATCGCTTCTACGTCTGAAACAATCAACGCTAAGTCTGGGGCACCTGAAGGCTTTAAGCCAGCAGCAATTCCGGCTGCTTTATATCCTCTAGGTGCTGTAACACCACCAGTTATTTCCCACCAGTCACTCATCAATATCCCCTACATCTCTTTTCTAATCCCTGCAATAGTAGGGGATTATATCAATTATTAGTTAACGGTTAATGCTAACTTATTAGTTATTAATGGTAATTGGGGATTGGTAATTACCGAAAAAATACTCAAAAAAAAAGAGAGAGCCATTCGGCCGCTCTCCAGATCATCAGGGTGCATCTACTTAACATAGTATACCATTTTTCGTCTAGGGGTTTTAACCCCTCAGTTAAGTTTGGATTAAATTTTCGTAAACAAATTATCCTTCGCTTCACAGTATTTTTATGTAGAAGTAGAAAAAAAGCTAAAAAAAAAGAGAGCCACTTGGGTAGCTCTCCAGATCATCAGGGTGCATCTACTTAACATAGTATATCATTATTGCCCAGGGGGTCACACCCCCTTACTTAGGACTTGATAAATATTTCGCGAAGAAACTGTGAGGAAATATGAAAAAATAAAAAAGAGAGCCATGAATATAGCTCTCTAAACATCAGGGTGCATCTGATTATCACATTTTACCATTTGTGGCATGAGGGATAATACCCCTTTACAAAAAAAAGGTAAAAAATATTCTTCTCAAGGATAAAATGTAGAAACATAGGCAGGATTTAATTACCTGAACCAGGCTTGACTATGTTTAAAAGACTGTAGCGACCTATATCAAACCAAAACGAACAAAAAAAACGGAGAGCTACTTAGCAGCTCTCCAGATCATCAGGGTGCATCTACTTAACATAATATAGCACTATAGGGATGAGGGGCGTAACCCCTTTTATTTATTTTTGATAAAGTTTATATAAAGTTTATTAAGTGAATATACTAATATCAATTTTTGATACATTATGTTTGCGTCTTAATACGCAGTAGATTGACAATAAATATGCAATTATGAAACTTAAGACTATATTGAATCAATTTTTTGTTACATCAGCAATAAAACTGAAAATATAGCGCTTTTTTAGTCTGGGGATTATTTTTAGAAAATTGTAGGTGATGTTGCTAGTACTCCTTTTCATTAAAATTGACGGGTGAAGGCAGGCAGGGGGAGCAGGGGAGCAGGGGGAGAAAAGTTTTCTTACACATTCACTCGGGGTTGCAAACCCCGAGCTAATAGCTAAAGTCCGCCTCTATAGGACTAAAATTTAAGTGGTCAAAACTAATGAAATGAACTACTAATAGGGGTTAGAAGTCGCTACGTAGGTTGGGTGAAGCGTTAGCGAAACGTGTCCGATAGGACATAGCGCAACCCAACATCCAAGTTGGGTTACACTGCGTTTCACCCAACCTACCTTCTTTCATTGTTTTACCACTCATAACTTATGTGGTGGAGTACTAATAGTCTTTCCCGTTAATCTTGATGGGCATATCGTAAATATAAAAAATATTTTTTATTCACCCATTAAAATAAAGGAAATTCAATCGGAAAAACAACGGTTATTAGTGCATTAGATGTATTAAAATCGCATTTACTTACAGAAAATATAGCGGTTTTCACTTGGGTGCAATACAAACAAAATTGATAGAATTCGGACGGGCAGGGATGCCCCGTTAACCGCACCTTACGGTGAACACCGGCAAGGGTGCGGCTCAGTTTGGGGTAAGAACATCTTCCCCCCAACTTCTCTCCATCCCACAAGAATGTATTCTACTCAACCGAAAACCGCTATAGTCATTCATCTAACACACCCGACTTTAGAAGTTTTTATTCAACTAAAGCTTTGAGCTTTTTGTCTACAAGTTGATTGGTTAATTTTGGATCGGCACGCTTTCCAGTTTTCTTAAGAACTTGTCCGACAAAGAAACCTTTAACGTTAGTTTTACCGCTACGATATTTTTCAACTTCTTTGGGGTTTCCGGCTATAGCTTCATCGATGAGAGGTTCGAGTACTGCTGGATCTGTAATTAATTTTTCACCAGCAAAAACATCTTTAGGAGCTTTACCTTCAAGTAAGTCTGGTAGTTTCTCCTTAGCTTTAGCATTGCTTATCTCGCCCTTATCAATCAGCTTCACAACTTCAGCTAAATTGCTTGGAGTTAAGTTAATTTCAGAAATATTGAGTTTTTGTTTGTTGAGATAGCCAGCGATATCACCCATAACCCAGTTGGCGGCAGTTTTGGCATTTGCTCCCTGATTTACAGCAGTTTCAAAATATTCTGCCGTAGCCCGCTCTTCGGTTAAAACTCTGGCATCGTATGCAGAAAGTCCCAACTCGGTTTCATAATGATGGCGTTTTTTGGCAGGTAAATCTGGTAATTCGCCTTCCCACTTATTTAATTGTTCTTCACTTACTTCAATGGGAGCCAAATCAGGCTCGGGAAAATAACGGTAGTCGGAAGAGCCTTCCTTAACTCGCATACTAATAGTACGTTGAGAACCTTCTTCCCAAAGGCGAGTTTCTTGAATTATTTCTTCACCGGATTCAACAGCTTCGATTTGACGTTCAATTTCGTATTCAATTGCCTTTTGAATAGCGCTGAACGAGTTCATATTCTTAATTTCAACTTTTGTGCCAAATTCCTTTTGTCCCACGGGGCGCACGGAAATGTTGACATCGCAACGTAACGAACCTTCTTGCATGTTACCGTCGCTGACACCGAGATAGCGGACAATTCGGCGTAACTCTTGGGCATATTCGGCGGCTTCTTGCCCGGAGCGTAAATCTGGTTCCGAAACGATTTCTACCAAAGGTACTCCAGCCCGGTTGTAGTCTACCAAAGAATAGCTCGAACCAGAAAGGCGATCGCTACCGGCGTGAACCAATTTTCCTGCATCTTCTTCCATATGCAAGCGAGTAATACCAATCTTTTTACGAGAGGCATTACCATCCTTATCAACTAACTCAATTTCTATATAGCCATGTTCGGCAATCGGTAAATCGTATTGAGAAATTTGGTAATTTTTGGGTAAGTCGGGATAAAAATACTGCTTGCGGTCAAATTTGCTGTATTTTGCAATTTGGCAGTTGAGAGCTAAACCTGCTTTTACAGCATATTCTAATACTTTTTCATTGAGAACCGGCAAAACTCCAGGTAAACCCATGCAAATTGGGTCGATATTAGTATTAGGATCGGCACCAAATTCTGTGGAGCTATCGGAGAAAATTTTTGTTTTAGTAGCGAGTTGACAATGGGTTTCCAAACCGATAATCGCTTCGTAATCAGTTTTTACAGTTGTAGCAGCAGTCATAAAAGTTCAATATTCCAGCGGTTTTATTGCAATCAATAGGTATTGTAGCTGTTTCAAGTCAATAACTGATGGATGTTTACGCTCTTTATGATGGAGAAAATTCCGTCCACCGAGTCCAAAAATTTCTTAAATTTGCATCCCGTACAGTATTGAGTGCATATTCTTATGGGATAGATATTTTAGTCAAACTATATTAATAGTGAGTGAGTGTACCAGTGGCTTTATTCCCGGTTTCTTCGAGCTTCATTATTTATAGTCTTGGTTGAGTAATCTAATTGAAATTATCTTTACACCTTGAAACACCTACAGGCATCAATTTTATGCCAATTATTAGCATTTTTATTTTTAAAAAGTAACCATCCTAGTAATTATACTCTTTAATTTTGAAACAATGCACTTTAGGTAGATGCACGAACAAATTGATAAATGCTATCAAAAATATGTATACTTTCCGTGTGAAAAAAATACGGAAAACAATATTGAGAATATCGCTGTATTTTAAATTGTAGTTAATTACAGCATAGTGTGAAAACTATTAATGCAAACGGCTGAAAAATAAGAATGTCAATTTTATTAATTATCTTAGGTATAGGGATATTAAGCTATACGGCTTTTGACGTATTAGTAACTACCTTAACTGTAGGAGGAGGAGGTCCAATTACAAGTAGAATTTCTAGCGGAATATGGTGGCTAGCATTGCAAATTCATCACAGAAAATCTAATCACCGTTTGTTATCAATTACAGGTTTAGTATTATTAAGCGGCATCGCTTTAGTTTGGTATCTTTTAACTTGGGTAGGCTGGACACTTCTATTTTGTGCAGAAAATTCTGCCGTCGTTAATGCATCTTCTAAAATTCCGGCAGATACTTGGGAAAGAATTTATTATGTAGGTTATACAATATCTACGTTAGGAATTGGAGACTTTCAAGCTCAAGGAAGAATTTGGGAAATAGCCACGGCAATTTCCTCAGCGAGTGGTTTTTTCTTAGTAACTTTAAGTATTGCTTACCTATTACCAATTGTTTCAGCAGCTTCAGAAAAACGCGCTTTTGCTATTTATATTGCTTCATTAGGAGGAACGGCAGACGAAATTTTAATTAGAGCTTGGAACGGTCATGATTTTGGCGATTTATCTTCACATTTAAGTTCATTAACTCCAACTTTAACTCAGCAAGGAGAAAAACATTTAGCCTATCCAGTTTTACATTATTTTCATAGTGTAGAAAGAGCTAGGTCTTTAGCTTTAAGTTTGGTTGCATTAGATGAAGCTTTAACTTTATTACAGTATGGCATTCCTCAGAAATATCAACCAGAACCAGCAGTTTTAGGTTCTGTTAGAAGGGCTAGTGCGGCTTTTTTAAAAACGTTAAAATCAGCTTATTTAGAACCAGCAAACTACAATCCACAGCTTCCTTCTTTAGAATTGCTGCGAAATAAAGGTATTCCTACAGTTAGCGATGAAGAATTTTGGGAAAATACTAAGATTATTACTAAACGTCGAAGATTGCTATTAGCATTAGCCGAAAATGATGGCTGGACTTGGGATTCTATTTGTTCTAGTTTAACTACTAATCGAGCTAGTAGTTTAGATGATGAAACAATGATTGATGAAGTGAGATTGCATTAATTAGGTTAAAGGTTAAAATCTGATGTTTGAGGGAATTGGAAGTGGGGTTAATTATGCTTTAGGATTGGACGCTAAGGAAGTAAATTTATGGCAGATGGGGTTAAGGGCTGCGGTAGTTTATATCGCTGGATGGATTATGGTTAGAATTGCCGGTGATAGACGTTTTATTGGTAAACATGCTGCTTTTGATGTTGTATTAAGTATTATTTTTGGTTCTACCTTAAGCCGTACTATTAATGGTTCTGCACCTTTTTTTCCTACTATTGGAGCCGGGTTTGTTCTGGTAGGAATGCATTGGTTATTCGGAGGAATTTCCTTTCATTTTCCCGTTTTAGAAAGATTAATTAAAGGTTCATCTCGGGTGTTAGTTAGAGATGGTAAAATTAACTATAAAAATATGCATAAAAGTCATATCAGCGAGAAAGATTTAGAGTCTTCACTACGCTCTCAAGCCAAGCTTACCGAAGTTTCACAAGTAGAAATTGCCCGATTAGAAAGTAGCGGTGATATTAGCGTTTTACCTAAAGAAAAGATTCCCCATATTATTGATGTACGTGTAGAAGAAGGAGTTAAAACTATTAAAATAGAATTGTAGGGGAGGCAAAATGTAGTGTCTTACTGGTTCCCAGTCTCGGGCTGAGAACCCATAACTTGAGGCTCTGCCTCAACTACAACACGAGGCAGAGCCTCGAAACTTGTATTCCTAGCCGCAGACTAGGAACAAGAATAGAAAAATTAATTTTTACCGTCACGCACCACAGATATTACAATAATTCATACTTTTATTATCTCAACATGATGGTGCGTTAGATGATGTCATAAATTTTTCGTCTTAGCAGATAGATTGTCGTGCATCTAACACACCCTACAAAATTTAAATACAATTACCTCACGCACCACAGATATTATAATAATTCATACTTTTATTATCTCAACATTATAGTGCGTTAGATGATGTCATAAATTTTTCGTCTTAGCAGAGAGATTGTCGTGCATTTAACACACCCTACAAAATTTAAATACACTTACCTCACGCACCATAGATATTGGAAATAGTAAGTTACTGTTTCACCATTTCTAATAATTCCTCTTCACTCAACTGAGTAATTCCCAATTGTTCGGCTTTGGTTAATTTAGAACCAGCATTTTCTCCTACAACAAGAAAATCTGTATTTTTACTAATTGAATTTGATACTTTCCCCGCAAACTTCTGAATCAATTCTTTGGCTTCATCCCGCGTCAAACTAGGTAATGTTCCAGTGACAACGAAGGTTTTCCCAGCCAATTTTTGATTAAGTTGAGAAGATGTCGATTTCACTTCTACAAACTGCAAACCGGCATTTTGTAAACGTTTAATTAATGTTTGATTGGCTTCTATACGGAACCATTTATAAATGCTTTCGGCTATTTCAACTCCTATACCGTAAATTGCTTCAATATCAGTAACTTTGGCAGCTGCTAACTTTTCTACGCTATAAAATTTTTCAGTTACGGTTTGAGCAATCGAACTACCTACATGGCGAATTCCTAAACCATATAATACTCGTGCCCAAGGTTTACTTTTCGATTTTTCGATGGCATCTATCAACTTTTGAGCCGACTTTTGTCCCATTCTTGACAAATTAGCTAAATTATCCGCCGTCAACTCGTACAAATCGGCTACGGAATTAACTAACTTTTTATCTACCAATTGATGCACGACTTTCTCACCCATGCCGCGAATATCCAAAGCGTTACGGCTTACCCAATGTTCAATCGAGCCTTTAAGGATTGCAGGGCAAGAAGTATTAACGCATCTTGTTACCGCTTCACCCTTTTCTCTTACCACAGGTTGCCCGCAAACCGGGCAATGAGTGGGCATTTCAAAGGGTGTGGTATTTTGGGGACGTAATTCCTTGAGTACTCGTACTACTTCCGGGATGATTTCCCCCGCTTTTCGCACGATGACAGTATCCCCCACCCGAATATCTAACTGAGCAACGCGATCGCCGTTATGTAGTGTAGCTCTAGATACCGTAGTTCCTGCAAGCTGAACGGGCTGCATTTCGGCTAATGGAGTCAGCGCACCGGTTCTACCGACATTTACGCAAATATTATCGACGCGGGTTGGTGCTTCTTCTGCTGCGTATTTCAGCGCCACCGCCCACCGAGGAAATTTATTTGTAAACCCTAATTCTTGCTGTAGCAATAAAGAATTGAGTTTTACCACAACGCCATCAGTCATGTAAGGTAAATTTAAACGTTCTGTATCCCAGTGCTGATAATAATCAGCCACTTCATCTAAAGAATGACAAAGTTGTTGATTGGGATTTACCTTAAACCCCATTTTTTGTAATAACTCCAAAGCAACTGAATGATTATTGGCAACACTCGCATCATCCATATCCGGAATTTGCAAAGTATAAGCAAAGAAATCCAAACGTCTTTTATCTACTTTACGGGAATCTAACTGTCTGAGGGTACCGGCAGTAGCATTCCGGGGGTTAGCAAATTTACTTTCACCAGATGATACTCTTTCTTGATTAATTTTTTCAAATACATCCAAAGGTAAAAACGCTTCACCTCTTACTTCTATTCTTTGTAAAGCATCGCGATTTTCTAATTCAATATCATCCAAATTCAATCTTAGAGGAATAGAACGAATTGTCCGCACATTTTGCGTAATATCTTCCCCACTAACGCCATCACCGCGAGTTACACCTCTTACCAAAATCCCATTTTCATAAGTTAAGGCTAAAGCATTACCATCGATTTTCAATTCACAGACATAATCTACTTGCTCTGCTTGAGGCGCATTTCTTCGCCATCTCTCATCCCAACTCTTTAGCTCATCAATATCAAAAGCATTTTCCAAACTGTACAGCGGAATGTTATGACGTACCGACGTAAATCCAGTTGCCGGTTTTTCACCAACCCGCTGAGTTGGGCTATCTTGAGTAATTAACTCCGGGAATTTAGTTTCTAAATCCTGCAATTCACGATACAATTTATCATAAACTGCATCTTCCATAATGGGGGCATCAAGCACGTAATAAGCGTAACTTGCTTCAATTAACAGTTTTCTTAATTCCTCAACTCTTTGCTTCGTTTCAGGCTGAATGGTTTCCAATTTATACTCCTCCTAATTTTGAAAGGATACTCAATTCAACAATATTGATTTAATATAAAAAGCTTTTAGTGCATTTGTACTAAAAAACTGAATATATGTCAAGCAGTTTGTGATATTACGTATTCTTGTATTTTTCTGATTCTGGTGTTACCGGATTTGAAAGGATTAGTAGTTTATTTCCAGCGATTTTGATAAGTTGCATTTTAGTCCTCTTAAGAAGACTTTTGTTATTAGCCGGAGAGCAGCGCGTTGCGGGGGTGAGTCTAGTTGTAGCAAATGGCGTTCCGTTGTAGCGACTGCGGAGGAATGTAATTCCCTGGTGAGTTATGGTAAAACTCGTCAACTTGAATACAATCGAATACTAAGTAGGTCGACGTTGAAAATTGTAATTAGGGCAAGGCAGTCGGCAGTCGGCAGTCGGCAGTGGGAATAAGGGTTTAAGGCCAGCCCTTTCAACGCGAACATATGAACTACTTAAGTAAAGACTGAAACCCGCTC
>JAHCMI010000062.1 GCA_019192545.1 Rivularia sp. MS3
TGAACGGTTGTTCACCCGGAGGGTGTGGATCATCAGTGAACAGTGAACAGTGAACGGTTGTTCACCCGGAGGGTGTGGATCATCAGTGAACAGTGAACAGTGAACAGTTATAACTCCTAACTCCTAACTCCTAACTTTTAACTTTTAAAAATCGTAGTCGGCGCAACTGGTGCGATCGTATCGTCATATCCTCCGACTTGATTGGTTCTTAATACCCATGCCGTAGCTTTTTGCTTGAGAAATATTTTTGTGATTTCGTTTTGCGCTCTTTTCGGTAATACAGTTCGCCAGCTTTGCAACATTTTGATGGCAGTTGTAAAAATATTGTCATTTTTACTGTTAGTTCCGAATAAATCTTTGGCATTTTGCTGCCAGTCTCGACGTACCACACCCAAAGGGATCAACTGTTTTTCTAAAATATTTCCTAAAGATATTAACTCGTTAAAATACTGAGTTTGCTTATCATCGGGATGCTTTTGTAACCATTGGTTAATTGCCGGATTTGATTTAACTAAATTCTGTAAATCGTGAATTGTGGCATAAAGTGCTTGATTGGAATCTTGAACGCAGGAAGCTGTTGGGCTGATTAACGATGCACCTGTACCATCTCCGACGCGGTAGCGGGCTGTAATTTCTCTAAGTTCTTCGATAAATTCTGCAAGGGGAGATATTTTAATTCCACCAAAATCATAATCGGTAGTCATCGGCTCGTATTTAATCAAAATATCGCTTACCGGACGAGTTCCCAACCAACCCCTCCACAAAGAACCCATATAAGCAGCCCAAGTTACACTACCAGAAATAATGGCTTCTGGGTTATGACAATAAACTTGATGGTAAATTATATCGAAGCGTAATTCCGAAGTAATCTTATCTTTTACTACCTCTGCAATCCCGTAGGAAAAATGACCTGGAACCGGAAGCCAAGCTAAAGCTTCGGCTTTTTTACCACCAATACCACCGAATAAATGAATTAATAAAGCTTTATCTCCGAGTTGCCATTCGGATACGGCACTTTTTATATTTGTCCGCTCTGGTGCTAATAAAACTGTATCAAAATTTCCTTTTTGTAATTTCGTTTTTGCCCAAATTTTTTGATTCAGATAATCAAATATTTTTGCAGATTTTGTAATTACCTTTTGCGGTTTTATCTTGAGTAAAGCACGGGGTTGAATCGCTTGTACCACAAATGTACCTTCGGCATTGGGTGCGCCGTAAATATACCAGCCCTCGATATTAGCAGGGGATTTTTCAATATCTCGATTGCTCGAACGAGTCACACCCTTTATATCCTGCGGTACTTGCGGTATACATATAATTTCTTCAATGCCCTTGCGAAAACTTTTAGTTGCATTATTGTAATGACAAACCTGAAATAGATTATTTTCCGATTCTATCCTTGCTTGAATCTGAACCAAAGCAACGAAACGTCCGGCAATTTCTATGGGTTCGCAATTAATGATTAATTGCGTCTCTCCCTTAGCATCAGCCTGCACTTGTGGATTCAATAGCATAACGCAGACATCATTCATAGGTCTTGCACCTGCTAAAGATTCCAAAGAATCAACACCAGTAAGCCCATCCAACCTTACGGGATGAACTAAACCTTTCTGATGACTTTTTTTTGCTTGCTTGGTAAATTGAACGTCAAAACTCATCCGTTTGACATATTCTTGTACCTTGGTATCGTCACTCCACTTTAATTTCACAACTTTACCAACTAAATGCCTGTAAGAATTAGGAGTATTTTGGATTTCCAACTCCACAAAACGCTCGTTTTTATGTTCGTTAATAAAAATTAAACGACCAATCCATTCCGCTACAGGTTGATAAAGCTTAAAATCAACTGTTTGATTGACCGGATAATATTCTGGAGCAAATAAAGGCGACTCGCTGCTAATTTTATAATTCGACGATTTAGTTTCTAGGGACTTTTTATTGATAAACCAATAAATAATCAAGCCTACTGCGATACAGACTACAAATACTATGATGTTATTCATAAATTTTTTAATTAACTAAAATGCCCAATTTACTGTATTTAATCAAGTAAAAATATAAAAAAATGTGACTTGTATCATCTTCACTTGTAATCTTACAGGGGAATTACTGTATTTTGTAACTTACAAAGAAATTTCAAGGTCAACCTTGGTGGGTGAGAAGGAGTGAGTATGTCTAAAAAAATTGCCATCGCAGCCTTAAGTTTGCTATTGACAGCAGCATTACCTGGTGTTGCTCGTGCTGAAACCGTAATCCAAAAGGTGAAACGCACGGGTATACTTACAGCAGGAACCAGTAAAGATGCTTTCCCTTTTGCATACAAAAATAAACAAGGTGAATTAACTGGTTACTCTGTGGATATGCTCAAACTTATCCAACAGCAATTAGAAAAAGAACTCGGTAAAAAAATTCAACTTCAATTAGTCACGCTTCCCCCAGCCGGACGTATTCCCAATATAGTTAATAGAAAAGTTGATATTGTTTGCGACGCGAGTAGCTTTACTTGGGAACGAAATAAAAATGTCGATTTTTCCTTTAGCTATGGTGCCACCGGTACTAATTTATTAGTTAAGAAAGCCAGTAAATTAGGTTCTGCGAAAAGTTTAATTGGCAAGAAAATTGGAGTATTAGCAAAAACCACAAACGAAAAAGCTATCAAACAAGCACAGCCACAAGCAAAACTGGTATATCTCAAAGATAGATGGCAAGGTTATACAGCTTTGCGACAAGGTAAAATAGATGCTTTTGCTGACGATGGTATTCTTTTAGAAGCCTGGTTGGGTAGAAGTAAAAATTATAATCAATTCAAAGTTGTACCCGATAGACCATTATCTAGAGAAGGTATTGCCTGCATGGTTCCGGAAAATAATTCCGATTTTCTCGATACCGTAAACTATACCTTCTACGGATTTATGCAAGGGTTTGTCAATAATGAAAGTAAATATGTAACTATATTCGATCGCTGGTTTGGTCCTAGGGGAGCAATCCCCTTGAATCGCGATTTACGGGAACTTGCAGTAGAAACCATGCGAATAGTTATAGATTCCCATCAAGATGTTCGTCAATAGCCGCTTATCTATTCCTAACGAGGTATTGAATGTAATTTCAGTTAAACTGTAATATACATTCATGCAAATAAATACCGCCTGATTACTTGAAGTAGTCTGGCGGCATGTAAGGAACACACTTAACACATTTATAGTTTTCTAGGGAAGAAAACTATTCGGTTTGCTAGTAAATTGGGTATTTGATTGAGTTTTTATTTTGGCATATGCTAATGTCTCTCTTCAATAGCAGTTAAGCCATTTAAGAACTCATTTAAGATATTTACTATATTCATTCTGAATAATTATATTTATAGTAAGTTTGGATGTTTTGCTAAGCATGTTTAATACATATTTAGGATTACCTTGTATCGCAATTTTTATTCATCAGAAGAAATATATTCCTATTTAATATTATTCAGTAAATTAATATTTCGAGATGATTGGCTTCTGTCTAAATAGATTATTATTTTTGATGAAACTAAATAGGTGTCGATGTAGGTGTTGATTAATATGGAGGCAGCTAAGCAAAGGCGAAAGCGAGGAGTAGTATTAACTGCAACGGGTTTAAAACGTCTGCAAACGGCAATACAGTCAGCCCAACAGCAAGAAAACGATGGTAGACGCTTTACGCAGGAAGAATTAAGCAACCGCATTGGAGTGTCAACAAATACATTGTCACGATTGTGGTCGTTAAAAACTGGAGTAGATTCGCGCTCGGTAAAACTATGCTTTAGCACTTTTAATTTAGAGTTAACTGATTATGACTACACAGTTTGGGAAGAAGTAGAACAATTTACAGGTATTGAATATCCAAATCGACCTCTATCGTTATATTCCAAATTATATATTTGCCGTCCCCCTATCGAGCAATTAGTTAATCAAGAAATTTCGCGTCTAGGATGTTTAATTCGCATCAAAGCTTCTAAAGGAATGGGAAAAACTTCTTTGATATTTAGATTGCTCGATTATGCCAAATCGTTGAGTTACTATACCGTACATCTAGATTTAAATTTAGTAGACACCGATAAGTTTGAGAACATAGATGTATTTTTACGCTGGATGTGCTGCATGGTTAGCAGAAGTTTAAACATGGAAGCGCAGATAGATGAATATTGGGATGAAGAAATTGGCAGCAAATTAAGCTGTACTCTTTTTTTCCAAGCTTGTATATTAGAATCTTTAAAAAATCCCTTAGTTTTATCATTTAACGAACTTAATCGCGTATTTGAATATCCGCAATTAGCTCAAGAATTTTTACCATTGCTACGTTCTTGGCATGAAAACTCGCAGTACAATCAAGTTTGGCAGAAATTGCGTTTAGTTGTGGATTATTCAACTGATATTTATGTACCCTTAAATGTAAACCATTCACCATTTAATATTGGTTTACCCATTCAACTGCCAGAATTCACCATCGAGCAAGTAGAAGAATTAGCAACACGTTATAAACTCGATTGGCAAGCGGGCAACCAAGCTCAGAAGTTAATGGCAGTAATAGGGGGACAACCCAGTTTAGTTAATATTGCACTTTACCATTTAAGTCAAGAAGAATTGACTTTAGAGCAATTATTAGAAGAAGCAAGTACGGAAAGAGGAATTTATCGACATCATTTACGGGAAAAACTGGATTATTTACAAAAAAATTCCGATTTAGCAGCAGTATTTTCTGAAATATTGACAGCCCAAACCCCTAAAATTCTTTCACCCACAGTTGCTTATAAATTAGAAAGTCTTGGATTAGTTAAATTAACTCCTGATGGTGCAATTGTTACTAGAGAACTGTATCGTTCCTATTTTTCCCAATATTTGAACCTTGAATAGTTAGGGATGAAGAAAGTAAATATTACCGATTATTCGTTTACTGTTATAAAAATATAATTAATTGATAAAATATGCTACATAGCGTTTACCTCAGTTGCTTAGCGAACGCTATAAATGATTAATCAAAATTAATAATTAAATACAAATAGTTAAATATAAATAATTAAAATAAACAGCATTCATCAAATTGGGATTGAAATTAGAAACTCAGTTCCTTTCCCAAGTTCTGAATTTACTTGCAAATTACCATTGTGTTTTTCAACAATAATTTGACGAGCTATAGATAATCCCAAGCCCGTACCTTTTCCAACAGCCTTCGTAGTAAATAAATGGTCAAATATTTTGCATTTTACTTCTTCTGACATTCCTTTGCCATTATCAGCAATACTAATTTTGATAAAATTTTCTTCTAAAAAAGTTTTGACAATGATTTTATTCGGATTCGCTTCTATTTCTTTATAGCTTAGTTGCTTATTAGACTCTTCTATTGCATCAATAGCATTTGCCAATAGATTCATAAATACTTGATTCAATTGTCCGGGAAAACATTCAGCTTTAGGTAAGTCGCCATAATGAGTTATTACTTCAATTGCTGGACGTTTGTCATTAGCTTTAAGGCGGTATTTCAAAATTAATATCGTGCTGTCAATACCTTCGCGTACATCAGCTTTTACCTTAGATTGAGTATCGCCTCTAGAGAAAGTTCGCAGACTATTGCTAATACTTTCAATGCGATTTGTGGCTTTTTGCATCGCCTCAAAAATTTGTGGTAAATCTTGAATCAGGTATTCTAACTCAATATCTTCAGCATGTTCGGTAACTGTATCCGTAGGGTTTGAACATTCTTGTTGATATAGCTGTATATGTTCAAATAAATCTTGTACATTATCTATAGCATTACGAATGCTACCATTGAGGAAACCTAAAGGATTATTGATTTCATGAGCAACCCCTGCAACTAAATTTCCTAAAGCTGACATTTTTTCGCTTTGGACTAATTGTGTTTGCATCTGTTGCATTGATGCCAGAGCTTGTCTAAGTTCAATTTCTGTTTGCTTGCGTTCGATTGCTTCTTGCTGAACTTGAATTTGAGCATTGCGTAAATTTAAATGCACGTTTACCCTTGCTAATACTTCTTCTACTTGAATCGGTTTAGTAATATAGTCAATTGCCCCTAACTGCAAGCCACTGACTTTATGTTCGGTATCGGCAAGTGCTGTCATGAAAATGATTGGTATATCCTGCGTTTCGGCGTTGGACTTAATACGACGACAGGTTTCAAAACCATCGATTCCCGGCATCATCACGTCAAGCAAAATTAAATCTGGTTGAATATGGTGCAATTTTTCTAAAGCAGTTTCTCCATTCCTAACAACAGAAATATCAAATCCAGCATTATCTAAAACATCGAACAACAGGCGAATATTATTAGGTGTGTCGTCAACAATTAAAATTGAATTTGAAGGCATATTTAGATTTTAGATTTTAGATTTTAATATGAATGCTTGCAAAACCTCACCCTAACCCTCTCCTTAATAAGGAGAGGGAAAGATTTACCGTCATAGTAAAGTGAGGGTGAGGTTCTTTTGGAGATAATCAGAAATAGGCATCATGGTGGTAAACAAATTTAAATGTGTTGAAAAAAACTAAATCACATATAAGATTCAATTAAATTTCCAATGGCATCAATATCAAATTCATCTACAAGGGTAAGAATTTTCTCGGAAAAAGCGCTGTATCCCGAATCAATTTCTTTTAATTTTTTCGCTTCGGCTTCGATTTCGCTAACTCTACAGCGTTGAACTGCTTTATAAATTGCTTGGAGTTGTTCAGATTCGGGAACAACCCAACCATCAGTATCGGAACTAGAAATTACTTCAGTTTCCGATTCGCTTACTGTGGATTCTTCATAAATCCACTTTAATTTCAAATATTGCTGTAATTGATGTAATAACTCTTCAGCCTGTACGGGTTTGGGGAGAAAATCGTCGCAGCCTGCGGCTCTAGCTTCTTGGCGGTGAAATTCAAATACGCTGGCAGAGGATGCAATAATAATTGAATTTCTAAGTTCGGGAGAACATCGTATCTGTTTAACCATTTCAAAACCGTCCATTACTGGCATTGCTAAATCTGTAATTATCGCATCGGGTTTTCTACTATAAGCTTTTTCTAATCCTTCCTTACCATTAACCGCTTCAATAATTTCAAATCCAATCGGTTCGAGTAAATTATTCATCACAGAACGGTTTTCCCATCTATCATCGACAAACAGAATTTTACGAGGAGTACCTTTATAACCCATCACCGTACCCATCGCAGTAGCTCGGGAAGTAATAATCCATTCTCGAGCTTCGGGAATTTCAACTTCAAACGAAAAGCAACTACCTTCCCCCAAACTACTTTCCACCTGAATTTCACCACCCATCATTTTGACAATGGTTTGACTGATAGTTAAACCCAACCCCGTACCTTCGGTTTGTTTTTCGACTTTACCAACTTGTTCAAACGGTAAAAATATTCCTTCTAATTGCTCTTGGGACATTCCCACCCCTGTATCTTTGACTTCAAAGCGAAATTTCCAGATAGGAACATCAGCAAGACTTTTATTTACAATTGCACTAACCTTGAAAGTAACTGCACCGTTATCAGTAAATTTAATCGCGTTACCTAAAAGATTAATTAAAACCTGCCTCAACCGCTTTTCATCTATTTGTACCCCAGCAGGTAAATCCCGATCTACGGTATAAATAAAATCAATATCCTTTTGTTCGGCTCGAATCCGAGAAATTTCCACCACGCTTTGCAAAAATGAAGGTAGATGAGCATCTTTAGGATGAATTTCCATCTTACGAGCTTCAATTTTGGCTAAATCTAATACGTCATTAATCAACATTAATAAATGCTCGCCGCACTGATGAATAATACTGACGCTCTTTTGATTTTTATCATTCAAAGTCCGAGAGCGCTGCAAAACTTGAGCGTATCCCAAAATACCGTTTAGAGGAGTGCGTAATTCATGGCTCATATTTGCCAAAAACTCGCTTTTGGCGTTGTTTGCTTGTTCTGCTAAAACCTTAGCCCTACTTAACTCTGTAGTACGTTCCTCCACTCGCTGTTCTAACTCATTATTAGCTTTTAAAAGATTTAACTCAGCTTGTTTATTTTCATTTACCATTGCCAAAGTAGCAAAAGTAATTACTGCTGCTACCCCCATAAATGACTGTAATAACAGTGCTGATTCATACACGGAAACATTGTCAGCAAAGGAACCCATATGAAATTTAGCAGCTATCAAAACCGTAATTTCAACTAGCAACAACAGTCCGGTTGCTATCCTTGCTCCCATACGAAAAGCTGACCATAGCAAAGGTAATAGTAATAAATATTCCAGGGGAGATTTAGTTACAAATATAATTTGACAAATTAAAACTAAAACTAAAACAGTTAATCCTAACTCCGGTAATTGTTTCTTTTCAAATCGCGATAAACGTTTTGTCTGCGGTGCCCAAGCAAGTAGAATCGGGGTTAATGTCAGGATAGTTGTTACTGCCATTAAATACCATGTTTGCCAGTAATCCCAATAATATTCCCAAGATGCAGCACCCGACCAAAAAGTAAGCGTAACCCCAATTGTGGTATTTATTAATGGAGTTGGTAAAATAATCAGTACGTATTTAAAAATATTATTTACTCGTAAGAAAAACTGATTTTGGGGAATCCAAAGTTGATATAGAAAAGGAATGATTAGGATATCTGAAAACACACAAAATGACATTAATACCAGAACTGCTATGGTATTTTGAGGATAAAGCTCTCGAAATAAAGTAAAGTTTACTACTACTTCGCTGACGAGAATTGCTGGAATAATTTGATAGCCAAATAATAGAACTGCTGCTAAATAGACACCAGTAGTTGGCCATATAGGTGTTATACCTCCCTCCAGAGCCATAGAAGTAGCTAGCAGACACAAGCAGTAATGAATGATTGGCAGCACAACCATTGCAATTAACAGCGTGCGGTCAAATTTAAATTTAAATTTAAATGGTATGTTAAGATTTTTTTTTGACAGTGGCATGAAAAGTTAAAGCAAGGGCAAGCTATTAGATGAAGGTTTAATTAAGTTACAGATATTGTTCCCATTTTCATATTTTTAATAACATTTTCATCAAAAATATAGAGACGGCACGCCGTATTAGTACTCGTTTTCATTCAATATCATGGGTTAGGGCAAGCAGAGGGAGCAGAGGGAGAAAATCATAAAACTCTTCTAGAGCGCACAGAGCGCTGGAGAAGGGGAAAAGATAATTAAATTAAAATCCTTATACAAAAAAGGGACGCGGTATTATCGCATCCCTTTTTATATACAAACTTCTACAAACTTCTCAATTTCGAGAAATTATGATTGCGAAATATTACAAAGATGGAACGTATTGTGGCTTTTCTGGTACTTCTGCATACTCAGCTACTATTTGACGGAACTCATCACCATCAATGGTTTCTTTTTCAATTAGTAAGTCAACTAACCTATCCATCAAGCTGCGATGATCGCGCATCATCTGTAAAGTTGCTTGATATTGCTCTTCAACAATTTCACGAACTTGAGAATCAATACGAGATGCAATAGATTCAGAATATTCGGAGCGTGTTGTCCAGTCACGTCCTAAGAATACTTCTCCCTGCTGACTTTCTAATGATAATGGACCTAAATCGGACATCCCGAATCGAGTTACCATTTGACGAGCCATGCCAGTTACCTGCTGCAAGTCATTTCCAGCACCAGTAGTAATTTCATCTCTACCAAAAATTACTTCTTCAGCAGCACGTCCGCCCAAAGCCCCGGAAATTCTCGCTTTCAACTGAGAACGGCTGATTAAACCTTGGTCTTCACTCGGAGTAAACCAGGTCAAACCCTGAGCCTGCCCGCGAGGAATCAAGGTAACTTTTTGTACCGGGTCGTGGTCTTTAACCAAAGTTCCCACCAAAGCGTGACCAACTTCATGGTAAGCAATCAAACGCTTGCTCTTGCTATCTACCAAAGGCGTGCCTTCCATACCAGCAACAACCCGATCTACAGCATCGTCAATTTCCGCGAGCGTAATACCTTCTTTACGTCTTCTGGCAGTCAGAATTGCCGCTTCATTAAGTAAGTTAGCTAAATCGGCACCGGTAAAACCAGGAGTACGGCGAGCAATTGCTTCTAAAGATACGCCTTTATCTAATTTCTTGTTGCGTGCGTGGACTTCTAAAATTTCTAAACGTCCCTTGATATCTGGTGCATCAACAATCACCTGTCTATCAAAACGTCCGGGACGTAACAGCGCTGCATCTAATACATCGGGACGGTTGGTAGCAGCAATAATAATAATGCCGGTATTACCTTCAAAACCGTCCATCTCAGTCAGCAACTGGTTTAGGGTTTGTTCGCGCTCGTCGTTACCGCCGCCGATACCCGCACCACGCTGTCTTCCCACAGCATCAATTTCATCAATAAAGATGATACAAGGAGCGTTATCTTTAGCTTTCTTGAATAAATCGCGAACGCGGGAAGCACCCACACCCACAAACATCTCCACGAACTCGGAACCTGAAATACTAAAGAAAGGTACGCCAGCTTCTCCAGCAATTGCTTTTGCTAATAAAGTTTTACCAGTTCCTGGAGGTCCTACTAACAATACACCTTTAGGAATGCGTGCGCCTACAGCGGTAAACTTCTCAGGCTGCTTAAGGAAAGTAACAACTTCACCGAGTTCTTCTTTCGCTTCTTCAATCCCAGCTACATCGTCGAACATGACTCCGGTTTTTGCTTCCATTTGGAAACGTGCCCGAGATTTACCAAAATTCATGGCTTGTCCGGGGCCACCAGGAAGATTGCTAGAACGACGGAACAAAAGGAACAATCCGGTTATCAATAAGATTGGAAAAACTAGATTACCTAATAAACCCCAGATAGCTCCATCATTTCTAACTGGATGAGCGTCAAAACTGACATTTTTTTCTTTAAGCTTAGTAATTAATTCCGGAGCATTAGCAGGTAAATCAACGCGGACGCGCTGAACTCGATTATCAAGGTCTGGATCTACAGCTTCAACGATCGCCGTTCTACCACCTTCATATAAATCGACCATCGCTACGCGATCGTTATCTAAATATTCGAGAAAACGACCGTAGGTCATGCGAGTGCTAGCTGCATTTTTACCCATATCAGCAGGAGTATTCGCAAATGCTCCCTGCCAAAAGAAAAAGCCTATCACTAAAGCAGGCAAGGTCCAAAGAACCAGGACTCTCCAAGAGAATTTCATTTTATTTCGCCTCTAGATACCACTGGGATGCATCACCCCGTTAACATAATTAATGTGAAACGGATGTATTTAAATCCCGATTTGTTTAATTTGCATCTTTATGTATGACTTGTCATATTTTCTCGTTTGAGCTATACGACATTTGCCACGACATTCTTATTATTCTTAATCAAATGTAACTTAATTTTAAGACTTTTTACCATATAAGGGAATAGTTAGCAGCGAACAGTTAGCAGCGAGCAGTTAGCAGTTAGCAGTGAACAGTAAATAATTTAAATATGCTACTAGTGGTTTGTCCCATAAGTTTTGATGACTCCAAAACCCCCACTCCCAACCCTCACCCATCATATTTAATGAAAACGAGTACTACTCCCTTCCCGGTAAAAGATTTCCGATAAAAAACCGCAGAGAGTGTAAAGAGCGCAGAGGAAAGAGCTAAAACCAGATAGGCGATCGCCTCATAAAACTGTCTCACGATTTTCATTTCCTCAAAACATAAAAGCCTTTCTCCTACCAGGAGAGAGGCTAGAAAATCATAATCTGGTTTACTTACTGATACGGAGCTAAACTATTCTTCACTACTTGCCGTTCACTGTTCACTGTTCACTGCTAAGTGTTACTTAGCTTCTGTTATTTTCAAGGTATAGGGGAAATAATGTTCTTTTTTGTAAGAACCTATCCATACTTGATAGTCTCCTTGGAGCCATTCACCGACGATACCGGGGTTTTTACCTTCAAATTCGTCATTACACCAAGTTCCACCAGGACCTTTAATTATTAAAGTGGTATCTTCAGGACTTTCTATTACCAGCTTCATGTAATCAAATTTATTTTTTAACTTTAGGGTATGATCTGGTTCTCTATCCATATAACCGGTACATGCTCCTGTGGGAGTGTCATTTCTTCCAGAAATTTTTTTCCCCGATATCGTACCGCCGCTCATTCCCCTAACTGTCAGCGGATCTTTTGATAAAGGACGCTTTATGCTTATATCTCCGAATATCGGTGGAGGAGTTTCTTGGGCTTTTACTGCCGTGTTTATTCCGGATGCTGTAGTTAGCGATAAGAAAAAAATTGATAGCTTTATTGCTCTACTTAATAATTTATTAGACATTTTGATTATATTTTTCTAAGTGTTTGAGATGACATTAAGTTTACATATATTGTTCCCATAGCCTCAGAGTAATTAACTATTATTCGGAGAAATTAAAGCTGCATAAATTAACTAATATCTGGGTAACATCTAAGTAGAGAATATAAAATTTTGGTTTTGCTATGGCTGCTGCAATCGCAACAATTTTAAGTAGTCAATCTCCTATTTGCTTGGAACTAAAGCAGAATAAATAAGGGCACATAAAATGTGCCCCAAGGTAATTATTCAAGATTTTGACTTACTTGACGGGTAAAAATGCTTTTATTTATGCAAATTTAATCACCACTTTGAGCGATCGCCTTTTCTAAACGCAGTTTATCTAAACCACTGTTGTTAAGCAGTACCCAGGAGTCTACAACGTCGGGGCCGCTCATTTCTCCGGTTAAAGCAGCCCGCAAACTCCTCATCAACAAGCCTTTTTTGACGTTTTGCTCTTTAACTACCTGTTTAATGATGTCTTTGGCATTTGCACTATTAATTTCACTGTCTAAAGCGCCAAAAACTCCTTGAAGGGCACTTTTAACTCCTTCTTTTTGCAGTTGTTCTTGTGCCTCAGAATTAAACTCTACAGTTTCAGTAGCAAATATTTTAGCTACCTCTACAGCTTCAGTTAAACGAGATATACCGGGTTGAATTAAAGCAGTTAACTTTTCGAGCCAAGGACGTTCTTTGGTTTGCGTAAATTTATACCCTGCTTCTTCCCAGAAAGGCATTAGCATATCAGTAAGTTTATCTACCGGCATACTATGAATATACTGGCTGTTAATCCAATCTAATTTGTCCCAATCGAATTTTGCACCGGCTTTATTAACGCGCTCAAAAGTAAACTCTTTGGCTGCTTCTTGTAGAGTAAAAAGTTCCTGAGTAGAATCCGGGGGAGACCATCCCAGCAAGGTCATATAGTTAACCAAGCCCTCGGCAGTAAAACCCATTTTCTGAAAGTCAGAAATTGAGGTAACGTTGTCTCGCTTAGAAAGTTTCTGTCCTTTCTCATTCAAAATTAACGGTGTATGAGCAAATTCTGGAAGTTTTGCGTCGAATGCCTCATACAGTAAAATTTGTTTGGCAGTATTGGCAATATGGTCTTCTCCACGAATTACATGGGTAATTTGCATATCCATGTCATCCACCACCACGGCAAAATTATACAGCGGTTGACCGATACCATCATCAGCAGCACGAGCGATAACCATATCACCACCCAAATCGCTACCTTGCCAACTCATTTCTCCTCTTACCAAGTCATTCCATTTAATCTCGCGACTATCATCAATTTTAAAACGAATCACGAAGCTGCGTCCTTCGGCTTTAAATTCCGCTTCTTGCTCCGGTGTTAAATCGCGGTGACGATTATCGTAACGAGGTGCTTGGTTTCTAGCTTTTTGAGATTCCCGTAAAGCTTCTAACTCCTCTGAGGTGGTGTAACAGCGATAAGCCAATCCCTTATCTAAAAGACTTTGCACTGCTTGCTTATACATTTCCAAGCGCTTGGTTTGAAAAAATGGGCCTTCATCCCAATCCATTCCCAGCCAGCGCAATCCCTCAAGGATATTATCGGTATATTCGGGGCGCGAACGTTCTGTATCGGTATCTTCGATTCGTAAAACAAATTTTCCGCCATGATGGCGAGCAAACAACCAGTTAAATACAGCAGTTCTCGCCGTACCAATATGTAAATTCCCAGTTGGACTGGGAGCTATACGTACTCTGAAAGTCATATATTCCGTAATATTTTGAATTTGATCGCATCACCACAAGCAATTCCAAGAAAACTGTCCGTTGAGACTGACTCGATAATTCAAATGGCGCGATTTTTGATTTTGATTTATCTGCTTCACAATTGCAATAGCTAAAGCGAATTTTAGCCTTCACCATTTTAAAAAACCTTCGAGGTTAGCTATCAAGTATGAAATTCTACTGCTTGCATAAAAGCCATAGAATTCAAAAACCCAACTCTCAAGGTTAACTTATAATATATTCCGCTTCTTGAACGGGACCGACGGGATTCGAACCCGCAACTTCCGCCGTGACAGGGCGGTGCTCTAACCAGTTGAACTACGGTCCCTTGTTTTTTCGACTTTCTAAGTATGTCTTTTATTTCGCAATTTGTCAAGGGGTAATTTGAATTATTTTGCTTGTCTTTTCTAAACTATTGGCATCGCTTAATCCCGAAGGTATTACAGACGATTCGCGATCGCAGCGCTGGTTGATTTTTTAGTCTTTACTCATAATCATATTTTCTTAATCTTAAAAAAGCGGAATCACTTATTAAGAAAGTGATTTTAATAACAGTAATATTACGGAAATGTATTTTGACAATTATGAAACGCCGTTCAATATTAGTTACTTTAGGACTTTTTGCGATTGTTGTTTGTTTTGTCGTCTTATTCTCACAGACATTTCAAATAACAGAAACACTAATGAGTTCGGAACAACCAGCAGATAGCAGACCAAATAGAAGCAGAGTTCCCGATTATGGTATTCCATCTAGAAAAGAATTTCCCAATGGTACACCAAAGAGTGGGGTAATTCCTAAACTTCCATCTAGTGACACCGCAGCTGACTTAAGAAAGGTGTTTACAGAACTTAGAGTAGGGCAAATTGGATTTAAAACACCGACTCAAATGAAGGTTGATGAAGCTGAATTAGTTGAGGTACACCTCAGCGATGATTTGCAACGGGATTTGAAGTTAGAATTGGGCGATAAGGCTGAAGTTGCTCAAACTAAAGTCAGTGATTTTGTCAAAGCACGACTTGATGGAATTAACTTTGATATAGAGTCTCTTAATGAAGAAAATCGAGTTATATTCGACGGTAACTTGGTTAAGTGGCGCTGGAGTGTGACACCAAGAAAATCTGGCGAGCAAAAATTATTTTTAACAGTTTATGCCAGAGTAAAGCTTTCGGATGAATCAGAAGAATTAGTGGATTTAAAGACATTTCAACGTAAAATCAAAGTTACAGTTAGTAAAAGTAGTTGGTTTAAACAAAATTGGATATCAGTGATAGAAATTGCGATTGCACTTGGGGGTGCTGGATTTTTCGCTTTTATTATCGCTAAATGGAAAGCTGTTAAAAGCATAGTTAGAAAAAGTCTGAAGCGTTGACTATTTCGTTTACTGCCGTCACGATGGTAGCGATTGCCTAAAAATTCTCAGATGGGTTAAAAGTCGTAACATCGCTAGGGGTGCCCAAACCGTAGCAACGCTGAACGGTACAACCCAAGGTTACTTTAGGTGTCACTAGTTTTACAAATATCCAATTTTGAACAGATATACTGCGATTTCCTTTGGTAGGGTACCTACGACGGGAAATTTGATTATCTGTAAGTGCCTATAGCTACTAATTAAGATGCAACTAAAATTGAAAAAATTTATTTAAATGATTCAAAAATTTGCATAACAAAGCTTTAATATCTGATTTTCCATCTCGATTGTCTGCTATTTTTTGTAAAATTTTAGGTTTAATTTTTTCATATTGAGCTTTAAGAATAGTTTGACTTTGATTGGGTGAGATAAAGCTTTTAGAATTACGGCTGATTTCCAACCAGCTAAATAGTTGCTCGCGTTGATGTGGAGTGATAGTAATTGTGATGACATGAGCGCATTTTTCTGGTTTTTCTAGCGCAAACAAAAGTAAATGATAGTAGCCTTTTTCCGCTAAATATTTTACCATTCTTTCGCCTTTTTTATCTGTAATATCTAAGAAGCAAGATAGCCAGCGAGTTAAAGAATAATTAGTATCGTGCAAAACTGCTACCCACATAATCATTGGGTAAATATTGATTTTTTGAACAAATTCTGTGGTGTTCTTTTGTTCTAAGAATTGAGCAATTTCTGCCTGGGGTAACATTGCCCAAAAAGTGGGTATTTTACCTTCCACAGCATAAAGAAGATGAGGAAAAACAACCGGCGCAATTGGCTTATTGTCAGGCCATTTCTTTTGTAAACAGATATGTTTAGAAATTAATGTTGCTGGTGTCAAATTTGTTTCATATTCATGATTAAAAGCAATATCATTTTTTTCTTGATATTTATTACACTTGTTTTGAACTAATTGTAATGTTTCTAATATTTGTGTAATATTTTGAGGTCGATTTTTGATATCTTTAGATAAACAACTAATTATCAGAGCTTCTAAGTCCAGAGGAATTTTTGCTTCTGGTATAACCTCGCTGAATAAAGATGGTGTTTCAAAACGATGGGCTTGATACCACTCACCAAAAGAATCGCTTTTTAATTGAAAAGGATGCTTACCATAAAGCATCTGATACATGATAATTCCTAAACTATAAATATCAGAGCGTATATCTAGTAGTTTACGCCCTTCCATATGCTCTGGGGAACAATAGGGTAAGCTACTAAAAAAAGATTTTGAAAGTGTTGCTCCCGCCCTTTCTTTTAAAAACTTTGCGATTCCAAAGTCTAATATTTTGGCTATTTCTCCTTTTTTAACATCTTGAGTAATAAATATATTTTGCGGTTTTATATCTCGATGAATAACTGGATGATTTTTACCTTTAACACTGATACCTTCATGGGCGCATTGTAAACCTTGGCAAATTTGATAGGTAATATCAAAAAATTTTTCTAAAGATAAAGGCTGGTTGTTGATTACTTCTAGCAAATTCTTACCTTGAAGATATTCCATCACATAAAATGGAATTTTATCATCAGTAATACCGTAGCCTAAAACTCTGACAATATGCTTGCTTTTACGCCCTAACTGAGTACTAATAAAAATTTCTCTAGCAAAGCGTTGAGATATTGTTTGATTATCTAATTTTAAAGATAATATTTTTACCGCAACTGGCATTCCTCCATTAGTACAATCTTCTGCTAAATATACTTTCCCTCCTCCTCCTTTACCAATTAAATCTCTAATCAAATAGCGGTGATTGACAAATTTACCAATATATTGGTCTAATTCTGTTTTATATTTTTGATGTAACATCTTATCGATTTCTTGCTTCAACATAAATCAATAAATTTATAAAGTTTTAATTGAGAAAGAGGTTGGCATTTACTAGTAAAAGTCAGTTTTGTGCTTTTCTTTGTAAAGTATGGGCAGCATTCCGAGATTTCTAGCAGAGACACTAAACATTATGTAACACAAGCAACTAGGGATGCCTATGAGGAATTTCACTGAAACGTTTCTGAACGTTACGTGGAATTCAAGAATTATTATCAGTGAATATACTGCGACAGCGCCCAAGTTAAATAGTCTGTATAAGCTGAGAAGCATATATAGCAATACATATAGCTAATTAGATATTTTCTCTAATTTTAAATAAATATTTGAAGATAGAAATGTTTTTTTGAAGATATCAAAGCAAATATACGCAAACAGACACCAGATTCAACATCACATTTGATTAAGTATTTATGATGAGTGATGACAAGAACAGGGAAAGATGGGGTTGAATAAAGGTTCGTAGTTGCGCTTACAGCGCCAATATGTGACATACAGAGTTATGAGGGGTGTGCATCCAACCCGTCAGGGGTTGAAAACCCCTGTCTTATAGCAAAAGTCCTTTTCAGAAAACTAAGTTATTACCCCGCAAATGCTACATGTTTGGCGCAAAGACACGCAACTACGGGCTTCAATGGGACAGACTATTCACTAGCAATTGATTGTCAAGATGCGCTAAATTAACCTGATTTAGCGCAAATGCATCGCTTTGAGGTAAATCATGAATTTACATTTAAGAAATACGCTCGCGAATTAAACGTAAAATTCTTTCTAAACGAGATTCTATCTTGAGTTTAAATGCTAGAAATTGAGTGCGCTGCAAATTATTAAAATTATTATCGCTAACTAAAATTAGCGAAGGTTGTCCATTGGGTAAAACTGCACCAATTGTTAATCCTTCGGTATTGTCTAATGCAACATCTAATTTTCCTAAGTCCATTAGTAATTCTTTTTTAACCGGTTTAATAGTTTGGGTATCAACTTGTTTGAGGCTATCAATATTTTTAATATCGTCAGCATTAGACAAAGATATTTTAAATAATGAATTTACAAAGCCAAAACCAGTAAAAGTTCTTTCTATACTTAAAAAGTGTCCTTGATTATCCAGTGCAATTAAATCAGTCAAACCGCTAGCGAATTTTCCATTAAGCTTGAAAAAGGGCTTAACTTTTGTAGTTGGATAAAGAAATTCTTTTTCTACTTTTTTAGTAAGCAAATTGTATTGCAATATTCTAGATAAAGTACCTTGATTTGGTTTAGCTTTATCGCCATCTTGCATCAATGCGTTTTCGGTTGCTGTAAATAAATGCTTTCTATCGGGTGTTATCGTCAAGCTTTCAAATGCTAAATTATTGCGAATGCCCTGCTTTTTGTCTTGAGATGGTAAATATTTTTGGGGAATTGCTAAACTAGAAATTTCTTTTCCCGAATCTAAAGCAAATTCTTTAATAAATGGATTTATTCCTCTGCTGACATCCCCTTCAGAAGATACAAATATAGATGAATTATTAAGGGCAATTCCTTCTGGATCTATAGTACCAGTAGTAAAAGTTTTACCGCTTTCATCCTTTAAGGTTGCGACTCTAACAACTTCAATATCGCTTTTTTGAAAAGAATCTTCTTTAAGATTAATTTTAAAAGTATAGAATCTTGCCGGTGACTTTGCCGAGCGGTCGTCAGATATAGCATAATAAAGCTGGTTTGGATTATCGTAAGTTATTCCCGACAAGCCACCTAATTCAGTATTTTCAAACTCTGTACCTGTAGGTAAAGTTGCGTTGCCGATAAAATTTATATCCGTAACTTCAACAACAGTAGGAGTCAATTTCGTGAAGGCAAGTGTAACAATTGCAACTGTAAGCAAAAATAAAATAATTAGCGGTAATTTAAATATATTTCTAAGTCCCACGGCACATATTACTCATCGCTAGAAGCCACAAATACGATATCACAACAGCAGAGCTATAGGGAGACAAAGACTTTCTAACTCTTAATTGTTTCGTTTTCGTATTGACTTATCATATATTTGACAAGCCAATCTTTCACAGCGTAAGTTGCACGACAGTCGTCTTCGTTATAGCGTCTGATAATTTCTAATAAGGTGCGATCGCCATTTTTCAACCATCTATCATACCAGTAAATACACTTAGCCCCTGTAGCTTCTTTATCTCGCCATTCAAATCCTAACCACCGAGCAATAGATTTTAAAGCATAGCTTTCTAATGGTAATACTAATGTTTGAGTAATTTGTTCGTAGATATCAACAAAACGATCTAAAACTGGCAGTACTTTTTTGGAAGGAGTACGGTAAAGCTTTGCTAGCCTTTGCACTGTATCGAACTCATAAACGCAAAAGTGATAAATTGGTGCATCAGGGTATTGCCAAACTAATTCTAGAAACTGCTGCCAAATTAAACCTTCCTCATCTGGTTTTTCCGCCAGAAAAGAATAAAAATTCTCGGTGTTACTTTCCCTGTCAACAACCAACACTCCTAACAAATAATTTAAATTTAAATCTGGCTGGGCTTCTATATCAAAATAAATTTCGATAGGGGCACTGTAAGTGATAGTTTCATACACTACTGGATCTATTTCTACGGAAACAGGGTATTGAGCGATAGTATTTTCGTTATTTGGTAAACCGAGCAAAAATTCTTGATATGAAAAATGTTGATTTTCGCTAATTGTTGATTCACCTAAAGTTTGGGGTAAAAACAGCGGACGATTTACAAGTAAAGATGTTGCTTGTAAAACAATTTTAGTTGCGACTTCAGCGTCAAAACCAGGTAAATCTTCTAATAGCGAAGGTACCGTTTGAGCCAAGGTTTCTAAAGTAGTAATATCAAGAATTTTCAGCTGATTGTAACGCCCTGGTGTTACCCCAGGTACCAGCGAAAGATGTTTTTGCTCGACAGCAGTTTGATGACAGCTACTATACCAGTTACAGAGACTGCATTTCTGACGCGAGATAAATACTTCCGGAGCCGTAGGTAAATGAAGCATTTGGATGCATTCGTCTAGAATCTCCTGCATCCGAGGCATCCATTTCAGCAAATCAACACTATACCTAGTTTCTTTTCCCCGCAGCATTAACCAAGCTGTTTCCGATTCAACTTGCTGTACTGCTGCTAAGACAAAAGCGTAAAAAGCGGCAATAACTTGGTATTCTTGTTTGGGACGCTTACCTAATTCAACCCTCGCGGGAACGTATTTCCAATCTCCGAAACAAGATTTTCCTGGCTGCTTAATCAGTAAATCCGGACGTGCTGATAAAGTATTATCGTTTGCGTACTCAATTGTAAGCAATCCTTGATAAATACATTCAACACCCTGCTGCATCAATTCTAAAGTTGCTGCTTCACCGGTTTTAGCTTCCCCCCTGGAAAATCTTGGACGTTGATAATCCAACTTTGCCAAAACCTTTTTTTTATGAGCAAATTTATCTTGATAAAGCTTTAAAAGCAAGTCACTAGGAGCATCCTGCTCGGCTTTGTCGCCGCGAACGTTCAAAAAAGGGCGGCGTTTACACTTTAGATATTGCAGCAGCAGTTCGGCATTAATTAACATTCTTTTAAACTAACAATAATTAGCGTTTTGCGGGGAGCAATCGAGATAAATTTCAGTGATAGCTATACAAAATACCTCGGTTGAAGAAGCAATAAACATGTCGTAATCTGACTCAAAATTTAATTTTCTTGTACGAACCGAATCAAAAATTCAATCGGAAATGCGTGCATAATTCTCACAAATACTTGATTGATACGCCACACTGCAAACTTTATAATTACGTTCGGGATTTTACTAAATGTCGCACAACGGCAATAATGCGGGAAAAACATCTACGCCCTTCGGGTTGAAGTTTTATTCAAAATCAAAACTTCCTACATCAATTGAAAATATTCAATTTGCAAGCATTTGGGCTAAAATCAAAAAAATTTTCGTTTGAGGAATAATAGACAAAATCTTTAATAAAGCTATTTTATAAAGCTTTACAAAGTAAAAAATCCCTAACATGAAAACTTGTTTCCTAATCCAAAATCTAAAATCTGTATGACGAGTATATCTGCTACGCAAACAACCTTACATCAGTATCGCCAAGAATTTCGAGCTTTAGCCAATAAAGCTTATTTTAACTTCGGAGGTCAAGGACCAATGCCTGCTTCGGCTATGAATGCTGTAATTCAAGCCCAAGATGAGATTCAACGACTAGGTCCTTTTGGAAATGAAGTTAATAGCTGGCTCACACAACAGACTAAAGCAACAAGAGTAGCAATTGCAACCGAACTGAATGTACCATCGGAAACCATTACCCTTACAGAAGATGTCACCGTTGGTTGCAATATTGCCATGTGGGGTATTGAGTGGCAAGCAGGAGACCATATACTTCTTACAGACTGCGAGCATCCAGGGATTATTGCCATAGCGAGGGAAATTGCCCGGAGATTTTCTGTTGAAGTTAGTACCTGCCCAATTATGGCGACTTTAAATGATGGCGATTCAGTCGCAGTAATCGCTCAACATTTGCGTCCGTCTACCCGTATGGTGGTATTAAGTCACGTACTTTGGAACACCGGACAAGTTTTACCTTTGGACAAAATATCCGCAGTTTGTAGAAACAACGATACAAAATTAATGGTGGATGCAGCCCAATCTGTAGGATTATTACCATTAAATTTGACAGAATTGGGTGTAGATTTTTACGCTTTTACAGGTCACAAATGGTTGTGCGGACCTCCTGGTGTTGGCGGTTTGTACGTGCGTCCTCAAATTAGAGAAAGCCTTTATCCTACCTTTATAGGCTGGCGTAGCGTAGTTGTTGACGGTCAAGCTCGACCCCGAGAATGGCAAGACAGTGGCGAAAGATATGAAATTGCAACCTCCGCTTATCCTTTCTACGCTGGTTTAACCGAAGCCATTTCATTACATCAAAAATGGGGAACACCGCAAGAACGTTACGAGCAAATTTGTCACAATAGCGAGTATCTGTGGCAAAAATTGATGAAAGTATCGGGTATAAAATGTTTGCGGAGTTCTCCCCCCGAATCTGGTTTAGTTTCCTTTCAAATAGAAAGCAGTCAATCTCAGAGAAGCGTAGACTTAGTTAAGTATCTGGAATCAAAAGCAATATTAACACGTACAATTGCTGACCCCGATTGTGTCCGTGCTTGCGTTCATTACTTTACTTTAGAATCGGAAATTGACCAGTTAGTTGAGGAGATTCAGAAGTTTTGTAATTAGGGAATTGGTAATTGGGCATGGGGCATTGGGCATAGGTTACTAATACTCCACCACATTAATTTTAATGGGTAAAAGATTTGTAGTTGGACCGTCTTCGTCTCCGGATAAAGTATTTTGGCGCTGTAAGCGGAGCTTTCTCGCAGAGTAGCGCAACTACGAACCTATTAGCAATGTGTCACACAAGCTGAGATGCTAATTATACATTCTTCATATAAAGTGTTAGGTGTTAAGCGGTAGAGGGGATAGATCAAATAACAAATTTATTACTATGCCCAATGCCCAATGCCCTATTCCCAAATATGCAACGTCCTATTATATATTTTGCAATTACAAGTCATGGTTTCGGACATGCTACTCGTAGTGCTGCGGTAGCGGCGACTATTCAAAAACTATGTCCGGAAGCCTTGCTAATTATGGTGACAGCCGCACCCCGTTGGTTATTGGAATGTTATATCAAAGGTGATTTTATCCATCGTCCCCGTGCTTATGATGTGGGAGTTATCCAAGCTGATAGTTTCAGCATGGATAAGCAAGCTACCTTAGAAAAATTATTAGAAATTAAGAAAAAGCAATCTTCTATCATCGCTTCTGAAGTTGATTTTATTCATCAGAATCGCGTTAATTTAATTTTGACAGATATTCCTTTCTTAGCCGCAGAAATTGGCAAAGCTGCCAACGTCCCCTGTTGGGCAATTAGTAACTTTGGCTGGGATTTTATTTACCGAGATTGGGGTGGTGATTTTATTGATATAGCCGACTGGATTGGCGAATGTTATCAAAAGTGCGATCGCCTGTTTCGTCTTCCTTTTCACGAACCGATGCAAGCATTTAATAACATAACTGATATCGGTTTAATTGGTGGTTCTCCTTTTATTGATGCAGAGGAAATAAAATCTAAGTGGCAGATAACCGCACCCCGCGAAAAGACTATATTGCTTACTTTTGGCGGCTTAGGTTTACAGCAGATACCTTATCAAAATTTAGTTAATTTTCCAGACTGGCAATTCATCACCTTCGATAAATCGGCACCAGATTTACCAAACTTAATCAAAGTAAATGATATAAATATTCGTCCCGTTGATTTTATGCCAGTTTGCGGGAAAGTAGTTTCAAAACCTGGATTCGGTACTTTTGCGGAAGCAACTAAATTAGGAGTGCCGATTATTTCAGTTACTAGAGATAATTTTGCAGAAGCAACTTTTCTTTTAGAAGGAATCAAAAATTACAACTATCATCAAATACTAACTCCCGCCGAATTATTTGAAAGTTCTTGGGAATTTTTGAAACAGCCATTGAAAGAACCTTGTTGTAAAGAAAAGATTGGGATTGATGGGAATGAAGTGATTGCTAAAGCAGTGAACAGTGAGCAGTGAGCAGTTATCAGTTCAAATCAAATTTGTATCTTTACTTCTATTGCACCATATTAATTTTTGTAGGGTGCTGTGACGGCTAAAACAATTTATCTCAATTAATTAACAATTATCATAATGCCGTCACGCACCAACTGGATGACAATGATGCACTGACGACTAAAACAATTTATAGCCCTTTTTGGTTGAGTGTAATACATTCGGCAAACCTCACCCCGCCGTATTGCTCCCCTCTCCTTGATAAGGGAGAGGGGAAGAGGGTAGTTTCGTGTATTGCATCCAACGGCCAAACCGCTATATTTCCTAGAGCCTCAGTAAAATATCTAGATTGACATTCGGGTAAATTAGCTTTAAACCCTTACCCCTACAGCAAATCTGCCCACTGCTACGGGTTCCCTTAAAAGTTTTTAGAAGAAAAAACTTTTAAGGGTTCCCTGCCTACTGCCTTGTCCTAATTACAATTTTCAACGCCAACCTACTTACCAGTTCTAAATTAAATCCCAAATTCCAAACCAAAAACTTAGAGACGCAGCAATGCTACGTCTCCCCTCAATCAAACCAGTCTACCTTTTACTCTTCTTCCATCACCTCACCAGTTTTATTTCTATCCAATTTCAAAACTAATACTCCTAAAGGTGGTAGACATAAATCCAAAGAGTGTTCTTGATTGTGCATTGACCAGCTATCAGTCCACTTACCGCCTAAATTACCCATGTTACTTCCACCGTATTCCCGCGCATCGCTGTTGAATAATTCAGTGTAGAATCCAGGCTCGGGTACGCCGATACGGTAGTGGGAATGGGGTTGCGGAGTGAAATTACAAATAGCCACAACGAAGTCATCCGAATCTTTATCGCGACGGATAAATGAAACTACACTATGGCGGTTGTCGCTACAGTCAATCCACTGAAACCCTGCTTCCTCAAAGTCCTGGGTATATAAAGCCGGTTCGTTGCGGTAAAGTTTATTTAAATCTTGGAAGAATATTTTCAGCTGCTGATGTGGCTCAAACTGCATTAAGCTCCATTCCAAATCTGCCCAAACATTCCATTCGCTCCATTGCCCAAATTCCATGCTCATAAACATGGTTTTCTTACCGGGGTGAGCAAACATATAGGCAAACAAACAACGCACATTAGCGAATTTTTGCCATCTGTCTCCAGGCATTTTACCAATAATATTACTTTTACCATGCACCACTTCGTCATGAGACAGCGCTAACATAAAGTTTTCGCTGTGGTGATACCACATACTAAAAGTAAGATTATTTTGATGGAATTGACGGAACCAGGGGTCCATGCTGAAGTAATCGAGCATGTCATGCATCCAACCCATGTTCCACTTCAAGTTAAAACCCAAACCTCCGGTGTATGTAGGCCAAGATACCATAGGCCATGATGTTGATTCTTCGGCAATCGACAGCGAACCGGGGAAATAACTAAAGATAAGATGGTTAAAACTGCGGATAAATTCTACCGCTTCTAGATTTTCTCTACCGCCATATTCGTTTGCAACCCATGTACCAGGTTCGCGACAATAATCAAGATAAAGCATTGAAGCTACTGCATCAACCCGAATTCCATCAATATGATATTTATCAAACCAAAATAAAGCGTTGGCCGTGAGAAAATTGCGTACTTCATGACGCGAATAATTAAATACTAGAGTTCCCCACTCTTTATGTTCGCCTTTACGAGGATCTGCATGTTCGTAAAGATGGGTACCGTCAAAGAAGGCTAAACCATGCCCATCTTTAGGAAAATGACCGGGAACCCAATCTACAAGCACGCCAATGCCGTTTTTATGACATTCATCCACAAAGTACATAAAGTCTTCAGGAGAACCAAAACGAGATGTAGGAGCGTAATAACCAGTTACTTGATATCCCCAAGAGCCATCAAATGGATGTTCGGCTATTGGTAGCATTTCAATATGGGTATAGCCTAATTCTTTAACATAAGGAATCAGTTTTGCCGCTAGTTCCCGATAAGTTAGAAAACGCGCACCAGTTTTGAGTTCGGAAACCTGGACTACAGGCTCAGACGAACCATCTGCTCGTTTAGATGGTTCGTCAGTACCGGCATGCAGCCACGAACCTAAATGTACTTCATAAACCGAAATTGGTTCGGAAAGTGGATCGCTATGACGACGTTTTTCCATCCATTCGCTGTCATTCCACTTATAAGTGTCTAAGTCAGTAACAATAGAAGCGGTTTTAGGACGAACTTCCTGAGCGAAACCGTAGGGGTCAGATTTTTCGTAAATGTGTCCTGCGGTATTTTTGATTTCGTATTTGTAGTGTTCTCCTACTGTTAATGCGGGAATAAATAGCTCCCACACTCCAGTAGGTCCTTTACGCATCTGATGATTGCGTCCGTCCCATTTATTAAAATCTCCCAGAACCGAAACATTACGCGCATTCGGTGCCCAAACCGCAAAATAAACGCCTTTTACACCTTTAATTTCAGTGAAATGCGCTCCTAATTTCTCATAAATTCGGTGGTGATTTCCTTCATTAAACAAGTGCAGGTCGAATTCTGTTAGTTTGGGAGAATTGAAAGCATAAGCGTCATAGAATACTCGTTCTTGGTCTTTTTCTTTAATCTTAAGTTGATAGTTGGCTAATTCTTCAGCATCTACCGTGCATTCAAAGAAATGAGGGTCATGCACGCTTTGCATCGGTTCTTCCTTACGCTCTTCTGGAAGAACAACCCACGCAGCACTTGCGGTAGGCAAATAAGCTCGCACAACCCAGACCATGCGGCCATCCTTCTCTATTTTATGGGAACCAAGTATTTCAAAAGGGTCGCTATGCTGGTTCTTGATGATGCTGTTAACCTGTTCTGGGGCAATAGTGGTCATAGTCATGGAGCTAATTACGTTGGATATTATGAATTAATGAATTTACTTTTTGTATATCTACATATATTCTTTACATTTATTTGCAATTTTCGCCCGCCTCTTGAGGAAGAAAGATGGGGAAATGGCGAAAGGAATAAGGAAAATTTATGCAAGACTTGCTACTTAGCACGAGCAACTCCTAACTCTATATTTCATTATCTAATTAAAAATCCACAAAGGGAAAAAGTGTTTTTAGTATTTTGCGTAAACGTAGCAAGAAAACTGTTTCCCGGACTTTAGGACTGAGCTTGGGAGGATAGGGGCGTGTTTTTAATTGCGCTTGCAACTGAGCATATTCTGCGGCACTTAGAGGTTTACCGTCAATCGGCGATCGCGCTTCGATAATAATCTCCGTTCGCAATACTTCTTCTGGAATATCTTCCTTTGGGGGTAATGCACTTACAGACATTTTATGATATGAAAGTAAATGGAAAAATATCGGTAATGCAGCAGCTATAAATATCAATAAAACTGCTTGATAAGTTAGTGTTCTTTTCATTTCTCACTTTGTCATATGTAGTTCAACAATACTAAAAAACTTTGAAGGGATGAATATTTAAGTTTAATTTAACTATTGAGAGTTTTGATAATATAAGTTTGAATCAATAAGCATTCTAGAGGTGCATTTCCTATTATCTTTTTGAGAAAATAATTATCGATTTTTAGGCTTCTACAATAGATACTATAAAAAACTCTATTACCAAAAATATAAACATAAAAACCTGGCAATCTCGATAATCATCACCAGGTCTATCTTTAGTTACCGAAGCTATAAAAGGGAAACTAAAGATATTAGTCCCAAAGCACGATACCCTATTCTTAAATTGTTCAGTTAGTAACAGTTTACTCGGGTAAAACTGCCTCTGGATAATTAATCAAAAGCAAGTGAGAAGCGAACCTCAAAACAAAGTGACAGTAGTTTAAATCATTACTGCTTACTACGGAGTAGCAGTCGGTTCGGGGGTTGCAGCAGGAGCATCTGTAGGCTCTCCAGCTGGGGTTTCTGTAGTTGCTGGTTCATCTGTATTTTCGCAAGCTCCGAGAGCAGCAGCTAAACCTAAGAGTAAAGCAAAACCAAAGACTTTTATTTTCATAACTCCTCTTTCACCAATTTAGTCAAGAACTATTCATAGCCTGTTGAATAAGATACCTTAAAAGTTGATTTTTTTAAATATTGTAGTTTTAATTAGCTTTTATAAACAAAATTATTCATTTTTATACTGACCATTACTTAGGAAAGTTGTTTTTGTAATTAATGCAAAGGCTAATTTTTTGTCAATTTATTACTTAATTGACTTTTTTAGTTATTTTGATTACAAAAAAGGCTATCATACCAGAAATTATGATATTACGGAAGTATTATGTCTACGAGCTATGGATATTCTTATACTTTAGATGCTATGATGCGGCGACATAATTATAAAATCATAGCTTTCGTTACATTCGAGTTAATTAGTGTCATTTCTTTAAGCAACTAAAGAAGAGAGTAAGATACTAAGGTAATAGTTTGTAACAAAAAGAACTAAGGTGACGCTAACCTTTTAACTCTATCTAAAGTACAGTATTTCTAAAATAAAAACTTATGGCTGCTATTCGCAAATCAAATCTAAGAGGCAAAAAGCGTTGGTTGGGACGAGATTCTCATAGCAGAGAAAACAATTTCAGAAGTTATAGAGCGAATGAACGTACCAATCTTCCACCTTTACCAAAGTCGTCTTCAGGACTTGTAAACAGAAAAAAACGCCCCACTCCATCTTTCTGGTCAAAAACTGGTTCGAGTGTAGTTCAAAGTCGGGCATCGACAAAAGCCAAACCCCAGCACAGTAAAAATAATAGAAATTCTGTAAATCGAGATCGTAGAGCTATACCTGTAATGCCGGATGGCTCTAAAGTTCCAGTATGGTTAATGCGTTGGAATTCACTTCACCGTCACAGTGCGGTTATAACTTTTTTATTAGTCAGCGCAACCTTAGTGGTTTATGGTTGGACGGTATACTCCCAACATCTTTGGAGCCGCTCTTACAAACAACTACAAGAATTACAGCGAGATGAGCGCCAGCTGACAAAACATGACGAAATACTTAAAAATAGAATGGCAGTAGAAGCCGAACAGCCACATTCTGGATTTGTGTCACCAACTCCAGCAAATACCATTTTCTTGGAAGAAGAAACTACATCATCGAGTTCTCAACCAGTTGACAAAGATTTGAAGGAAACAGTGGAACAACCTTCAAATGCAATGGGATATTGAAACTATTAATTCAATAGGCTAATGCTATTCCCATTCTTAATTTAGTTTTTAGTAGTTTAGTTTTGAGTAATAAGAAACGCAACTAGCGCATTTTGATTGTAGAGAGTCTGAGGCTATGAAGAAAATTGAACGCAATCATAAAGCTTGTAGCATCAACCATCAATGAGAAACTGTGACAACAATCTAAGTCCTGTTTAGCAAAGATGCAGTTCTCCTGTTTGAATGTTAAAACAGAATACCTTTGGATGAGTGAAGAAAATCTGAAGGATTATTAGTGCTTTGTTTGCCCCAAAAACCTCATGAAGGAGCAGCTTTATGCAAAAATTTTCAGGTAAAAACAGCAGAATTTCCAGAAGAAATTACAAACAAGCCCCTCTAAATGGTAATAATACTCCCAAAGTTAGAAATCAGCGGAAATTCATCGCCAAATCCCCAAAAGTTGCACCAAACCCGAAAAGAAGATTGTTTATGGTTTGGGGTGTATTAATAGCTGCTTGCTTGGGTTTGGGAATAAACTTATATCGTTTACAGATTGTTGACGGTGCAAAACTAACTAAAAAAGCGCGCAATCAGCAGATGTTTAGTATGCGTCCTTTTATTCCTCGCCGTCAAATTGTAGATCGGAATAAAAGAGTTGTGGCTATAGACCTTCCTATTTATACTTTGTACGTGCATCCGAAGATGTTTGACAAAAATAAATCTGCATCTAGTATTGCACGAAAGCTCGCAACAATTTTAAATAAAGACGCTGATGAATTAGAGGCAAAATTTAACAAAAACAAAAGCGGAATTTTTATTTCTTCTAATTTACAAGAAGAAGTCGCAGACCAAATTAGTAGTTTGAAACTTAACGGTATAGATTTAAGAAAAAAATTTAACCGCTACTATCCTCCTGACGATTTAGTTGCCGATATAGTTGGATTTGTCAATTCAGATCGTCGTGGTAAAGCAGGAATAGAATATTCTCAAGAAAAGTTCTTAGAGCGTTCCATGAAAACGGTACGTTTGTCAAGAGCAGGAAACGGTGCATTAATGCCGGATCATGCTCCGGATGGATTCCTTAATTTCGACAAACTGCGAATGCAGCTAACTATTGACAGCCGCTTGCAACGAGATTCAAGATTGGCACTCAAAGAACAAATAAAAAAATTTAAAGCCAAACGCGGGGCAGTAATTGTTATGGATTCATGGGATGGTTCCATCCTAGCCCTTGCCTGTTCCCCGACTTACAACCCCAATCGAAAATTTACTAAAGAAGATTATTCTCTATTTAGAAATTGGGCTGTAGCCGATTTGTACGAACCCGGTTCTACTTTTAAACCTTTAAATGTAGCTATAGCTTTAGAAACTGGTCGAATTCGACCAGGTGAAGTATTTAATGATACAGGAAAGATTCAAGTTGCAGATCGCGAGATTCAAAATGCAGAAAAAAATGCCAATGGAAGAATCAATGTTGCTCAAATTTTACAAACTTCCAGCAACATTGGTATGGTCAAAATTATCCAGCGGTTGCAGCCAAGTATTTACTACGGTTGGTTAGAAAGATTGGGATTGAGACAGAAATCCGAAACAGATTTACCCTTTGAAACCACCAGTCGGCTTAAGCCTCAAGAAGAATTTATTAATTCACCGATTGAACCAGCAGCAGCTTCTTTTGGACAAGGTTTTTCGCTAACACCGTTGCAGTTAGTTCAAATGCATGGAGCATTAGCTAACGGTGGTAGATTGGTGACTCCCCACGTTGTAAAAGGTTTGATTGACGATAAAGATCAAATTCACAAAGAGAAAAATCTACCACCATCGCGTCAAATATTTTCTCCTACAACAACTCAAACAGTATTGCGAATGATGGAAAGTGTGGTTAACAAAGGTTCCGGTGAAGCTGCAAAAATTCCGGGATATCGCATTGCAGGTAAAACCGGTACTGCTGAGAAAGCTGGAGCTAGTGGGGGCTATATTGAAGGTTCAAAGATTACTAGCTTTGTGAGTATCTTGCCGGTAGAAACACCTCGTTATGTAGTTTTAACATTAGTAGATGAACCGCAAGGAGAACATACCTACGGTAGTAATGTTGCAGCACCAATTGCAAAAAAGGTGATGGAATCTTTAATTAGTATTGAAAAAATTCCACCTTCCAATCGTTGAGTAGCGAGTAGCAAGTAGCAAGTAGCAAGTAGCAAGTAGCGAGTGGCAAGTAGCGAGTGGCAAGTGGCAAGTAAACACTTTATTCAAAAGTAAGAAGTTAGGTTCGCTTAACCCAACCGGAGCGAGCAAGTCTTAACCCATTAAAATTAATGTGGCGGAGTACTAGCTTTTTCGATCGTGAAAATGGTTATATAACTTTAAGTGACATTCGGTTTTGACCAGATATTTTTGCTAAATTGCTTGTCTAAAGGAGTATGGGCAATATGATTAGTGTAATTATGCATAACTTTTATAGCGATACCTAAAATTACTTCTAATACCTGCTGTTTTTCATATCCAGCAGCCATAAACGCTTTAATATCATTGTCTTCAACCCAGCCACGTTGCTTTACCATTTGCTGTGTAAAGTGACGCAGGGCTTGTAATTTACTGTCTGATATAGGCGTGCCATTCCTCAGTGCTTCGATATTCTCGTCAGACATGCCAACCATTTTCGCTAATCCCGAATGTGCTGCCATGCAGTAGTTACAAGAGTTTTCATAATTTGCAGTTAAATAAATAATTTGTTGCTCGATCGCAGTAAAACTTGTGGTTTCAAACAAATCCCACAGCGTCATCGAACCTTTTAACAATGCTGGAGCTTCTGCAAAAATTCCTTCTAAGTTAGGAATGAAACCAAAAGTTTCTTTTGCATGAGCTAATGATTCTTTAGAGTCATTTGGCGCTGTTTCTAATGTATGAATTGTAAATTCCATTATTTAAATCTCCTCGTTGACAAACTAGGAGACAACTTTGTCTCCCAGATTTGGTGATAGTATATCTTTATGGAGACAAGTCTGTCTACTCCGAGAAGAATGAAGTCAAATATTAATCCTCATCAAAAAATTTTAGAAACAGCTTCCGAACTCTTTTATCAAAAGGGAATTCAAAACGTAGGTATTAACGAGATTATTGCTACTAGCGGCGTAGCGAAAAAGACTCTATATCGGTATTTTGCTTCTAAAAAACAGCTAATTGAAGAAGTAATGAAACATCGAGCCTTAGAATGGCTGCAATGGTTTGAAGTTGCCGTACAAGACAGCGGCAATACGCCCAAAGAAAGATTGCTAGCTACCTTTGATGTGATGCGGGATTGGTACGCTAGTCCTAATTTTCGCGGTTGTCCTTTTATTAATGCTGTATTAGAAATATCTGATGCTTCCCATCCGGCTCATGCTGTTTCTGTAGGAGTCAGAGAATCAATTCGTCTGCATATTAAGCAGCTAGCAGAAGAAGCCGGAGTCAAAGATTCAGAATCATTTTCTCAGCAATATTTATTGTTAATTGGAGGAGCTAGTTTAATGGCTACCATTGAAGGAGTTCCTGGAAGTGCAAATTATGCTCAAAAAGTTTTGTCAACTTTAATTGATAGTTCTCTAGGATAATTTTAATTAGTTTATTCTTCTTCAGATAATTCAGGTGGATTCATCTTAGACGGGTTACCAAAGTAGTAATCTAAGATAACAGGAATAGCATCATCAATTAATGCAAATTCTTCCTCAAAATCACCAGGACCAGGTCCTGGCATATATTCCCAAATTCTAAAAATCCATTTATAATTTTTTGGGAAAAGGTGAGAAATTGGAGCATCAGATGGAATCTCCTTTACTGTATCTCCAACCTTGATATCGATGAAACTTTCACAATCTTCCCTTGTATTACCAGGAGTTTCTTTCAATTTTGCAATAAAATAGCCATTTGCAAAGGGACCTATTTCTCCTACTGGTTCTACAAACAAACCTGCATTTTTTAGTTGATCTATAGCTTCAATTTCGGACATACTAACATTTAAAAAACTTTAACCGGTATCTTTAGTTTTAATTAAACAGCATTAGTAACAGTTAGCGAGCAATAGAAGCATTGCCACAGAAGTTTTAACTACAACTCGCTACTTACTACTCGCTACTTACTACTTACTACTCCCCATCAGAATTAATCGATTCCCAAATTTTAGTTACTGCTTTTTTTGTAAACACAGAAAACTCCTTTTCCATCATCCACTTATAATAATTTGGTTCTTTCTTAAATGATTCAGCTACGGATTTACCTTTATATTTACCAAAGTTAAATATTACCTGATTGTTTTCGTCGTAAACAACTCTTTTTGTGGGGTCAAGAAAATCAAAAGGTACGAATTCTTGTAGCTCGTCCATGTTATTTTTTACAGGATAAGATATATTCCCATCTCTATCCTCATACTCTTCATTTTCGTAACGTTCTAATTGTGCTTTAAATACTTCATAGGTAGCGCGGATATCATTTGCTGCATCGTGAGCGCCTTCCAATTTTTCTCCACAATAATATCTATAAGCTGCTTTTAAAGTCCGAGGTTCCATTTTATGGAAAATAGTTTGTACGTCGATAATTCTTCTGCCTTCAAGTTTAAAATCGATATCAACGCGAGAAAATTCTGCTACTAATACGGGAATATCAAATCTATTCGAGTTATACCCGGCTAAATCGCTATCATTAATATAGTTTGCCAAACTATCGGCTATTTTTGCAAAAGTCGGTTTATCTTTTACATCTTCGTCATAAATTCCATGTATTTCTGATGATGCATTTGGAATCGGAATGGTAGGATTAATTATCCAAGTTTTCATTTCTTCGTTGCCATCAGGAAATACTTTTAATACGGCAATTTGTATAATTCTATCTTTGACAATATCGATTCCAGTTGTTTCTAAGTCAATAAATGCCATCGGGCGTACTAAATTTAACTTCATAAGAGATTCCTGTAACAATTACGAATAGTTTGAAATAAATATAGATGTATAAATATTTAACAGATTTATCCTTAAACATTTGTATTCTAAAACAATCACAATATCAAATTATCAAAACAATTAAAAAAATAGCGGAAAATAGATGATTTAACCTATTGTAGCTACTGCTATAAAATCATAAAAATAGACCAAATAGTTAATTTGGCCGTTAATCAATTTTATATTTAGTACTTGAGTATTAGTTCCGGCTAATATTTGCTTTTAAGCGGAAACTCCCGAAACCGTTCGCTTTTGCAAATCTAATAGAGTGCGCTCTCCACTTTTTGGTTCGAGTACTTGGGCTGATATATTATGCTGTTGCAGTAAGGAGCGAAACTCTTCGACAGTTCCTTCTGGTTTAATCAAGTTCATCAGCAACCCTTCAAACATGACATCACCACCAGCAGCAGTTGGTAACATAACTTGAGGTTGCAGCCATTGAGCAACTTCTAGAGCTTTTTGTTTACCTTTGATAATTGACCCAATCAAGGGTAAGCCTAAATCTATCAATGGGGTGATGACAACATCGATAGGAGTATATTTTTTTAGCGATTCAGAATGATATCCGTGGGGTTCGTAATAAAGAGTGAAGCCAGTTTCTAATTCTTTGAGAAGATACCCGTTTTCTACTAAGGTTGGGCCAATGGGAGAGCCGGGAGTAGCTGTAATTTCGACGGTGCCGTTAAGAGTGAAAGTTTCACCGTGGGCAAGGGAATTTACTTGCTGGTAATCGAATTGATTTACAACTTTAGCAGCATTTTCTGAAGCTACAACTGGGATATTGCGGTCGAGTTCCTTTAGAGTTGGTGGATGGGCGTGGTCTTCCAAACCTTGAGACAGTAAAATCAGGTCAATTTTTTCAGGGATAGGACGTTCTTGAGGACGCGAACCTTTGAAAAGCCAATCTAAATTAGCAAAAGTCAGGGAACCAATCAGCCAAGGGTCAATCAGTATACTTTGACCGCCCATTTCAATTAACCAGCTATTGCTGTCTAAATAAGTTAAATACATTGTTCTTGTAAGAATCAGTCAATATTTTAATTATGAAGTATATTTACTCATCGGAGGAAAGAGAAAATTTTTGCTTTTAACCTCTAACCTCTAACCTTTGACCGATTTTATTTTTCCTGGTATATCAATTTAGTCAACCACAGAATGTGATCGAGATGTTAATTTCCAAAATGCGTTTTGTAGTCGGTTTTGCTAGTTTGCTGTTAACTGGAAGTCTGAGCAGCTATGCTTATGCTCAGTCGCAGAATCAACAGTTAGCTCAAAATAATAATTTTCTCGCAAAGATAAAAAAAGTATCGCATAAACAGCAAAATTTCAAACAGCAAAGTTTAATAAATACAAGTCTTAGACTAACTCCAAACTTTTCATCCAAAACAGCATCCTGCATTCAGTTTTCTTCTGTTCCTTGTCAAACTATCCCATCAACAAATAATCTTTATCAACCTCAGCTACTATCCCAAGCTTATAAAGTTATTGACGAATTAAAGAAATTTCAATACACCATCAATGGTAATAAGCTTTTTAGTCCCGCGAAATTACCTAGCAGTAATAGAGTCAGTTTTAACCAAAAAGATTTATTGTCTACTTTGGTTAATACCAGACAATATTATCAAGACCATGCTGATGATGACCCTAATATTTTACGTCCGGGGGTACTCGGTACTCAAAATGTATCTGTAGAAGATGTTGTCAAGACTCTTGATTTTATGATTGCTGTATTACAAGAAGATATAGCTAATAATCGTCCAACTCGTTTACAAGATCCTAATTTTATCAACTCTAATTTTCGAGTAATTAGATGGTCTGCTTATAACCCCAAACAACCCCGACGCAAGAATCTACGAATTACCAAATACGCTGTCTTCGTTCATCCTGGCTCTCGTAAGAAAACTGCTAAATTTAATGTTCCTCTTTACAGCCTTACTGATACTGCCAAAACGGATAAATTCTACACTAAATACACCAAGCAAGATGTTTTATCGGGTATTTACGAACCAGGTGGCAAGGAATTTGGCAAAGTTAAACCCATAGTTTATATGACTCGGGAGGGTTTAGAAGAAGCATTAATGGAAGGAACGATACTTGTTGATTTAGGTGGTGGTTCTTCTGCTTATTTCAATGTTGATAGAAGTAATGAAATTCCTTATGTAAGAGGTATAAATAGACGTTTGCAAAAGCGCTATTGGTATTTTAGAGAAGTTAAGGATATCAAAGGCTACGGCTATAAAATTGATGAGAAGATATCTATCAAATCGGGAGTCACTTTTGCTGGCGACGTACTCAATGTTGGTTTAGGTCGAATGATTGTGATCGAGTATATGAAAAATGGACGCAGGCATTTAAGAATGGGAGTAGTTGCTGATACCGGCGGCGCGTTTTTACCTAACTTCCACCAACTAGATTATCTAGCGGGTATTTTCAAGAGTAAAGCCAGTTTCAATCGATATATTAAGAAGTTGCCGACTTATGCTAAAGCATATATCTTAATCAAAAAATAATTTTTACTGACTTTTCCCTTCTCCTTCACAAGGAGAGGGGTGCCCAAAGGGCGGGGTGAGGTGTAGTACATATTCTATTCAACTGAAATTAACTACATTTGCGATTGTGTATTCGTGAATAGGCGCATCAAAGTTTCGGGTAAATTGGTAATTTGTTGAATTAAGTCTTCAGAACCGATACCAAAAATTCCTAAAAATACAACGATAATAAAAACAGCAACAGCAGTACTAAGAGTAGTTTTCAGAACTTTAATCAAAGCCTGAAATACTAACCAAGCAACAATTAATGCAGCAATTAAAACAATTAATTCAGTTGGCATAATCAATAAATTCGTTAATTTGGACTACGCAGAGAAACTATAATACCTATTCCACACCGGATATAATTCTCAAGCTTGATGATTTTCACAGAATGGAAAATCGATAACAAGTAAACTAAAATACAAATTTATAACGACCGATATTTCTTCTATAAGTATCACTTAATGCCTACAGCCTCAAGAATCCGAATTCAGGATATCTTGCAAATTTACTACCATTTCTGTACGCGAAGATACTTCTAATTTCCTAAACATCCGCTTCAAGGCTTGTTTGACAGAATTTTGTGTAATCCAAAGTTCTACACCTATTTGTTTATTAGTTAATCCTTTTGCTACAAGTTCGGCTATTTGAATTTCGCGGCATGTCAGGCGATCGCTCAATGATGAACTAAATATATGAGAACTTTGTCGAGCTTGCAAAGCCGCGATACTAGCTGAGAGATGAATACAGACACTGCTTAAATCGGCAATATTTTGATAGTTAAATGCCGGAGTTTCCCCAATCCGAGCAAAATGAATCGCACCAATCAGTTTTCCTTCGCCAACTATAGGCCCGGTCATGATATGCTCGTGGTCGTAATAAGCACAACAATTTTGATAAAGTTGGGATTGCTTCCAACCACCTATAGGTAAAACCATTTCTTCATGGGCTGGTGCATGACGCTCGGTAATATAACGAAGTACCGGGTCAACATTACGACCAACTTGAGCGTAAAGTTCGATAAAATTTTCTAAATTAGGCATACCGCGAACTTCAACTGCACTATAGGAATTATTTTCATTAAACATATAGATTCCCCAGCGCTGTACGCCAAAATGCTGGCTAATGTTATCCATAAACCGCATCCGTAGCTGATGCTCGTTTTTTGCTGTAGCTACAGCGTGAAATAAACTGTGTAAAGAATTAGTCATGCCATCAATTAATTAAAACTGTACCCAGTTGGGGACTATGCAAATTTTCAAGTCATTTTTAGCATAGTAAATATCGAAGTTGAGGCAAATAGAATCGTGACTAATCAACCTAAATATCACATTGGCTTAATTATTTACCCCGGTATGACTCAGCTTGATATAACCGCACCGCATCAGGTATTTTCTTTTATTCCCGAAGCAAAGGTGCATATGTTATGGAAAAATTTAGAACCTGTAACTAGCACAGAAGGATTAACAATTTTACCGACAACCACTTTCGATAAATGCCCCGAGCTAGATGTGATTTGCGTTCCCGGTGGTGGTATAGGAACCGTGGAAACAATGACAGATTCCCAAGTTTTGGAATTTTTGCAACAGCAAGCTAAAACCGCAAAATACATCACTTCTGTATGTACTGGTTCTCTGATTCTTGCTGCTGCTGGTTTGCTCAAAGGCTATCGCGCCGGTTGTCATTGGCTATTTCGCGAATATCTAGCAATGCTCGGAGTTGAAGTTAAAAATCAAAGAGTTGTTATAGATAAGAATAGAATCACCGGTGGTGGTATAACTGCTGGGATTGATTTTGGGTTAGTGGTTGTTAGCCAACTTTGCACGGAGGAAACTGCAAAAAGAATTCAGCTTTTGTTGGAATATAACCCCGAACCTCCTTTCAATGCAGGCTCCCCGGATAATGCTGGAGATGTTTTAGTTGAGCAAATTAAACAATTTGGGCAGCCTTTACTAGAAGCGACTTTGGTACAGACAAAAACGATAGTAGAGAATTTATCTCAATAATTTTTTTAACAAAAAACGAAACCGGGCTTCGGGAAGACTCGGGTTCGTTACTTTTTAGATTAAATTAAACCAAAAAACTCAAGCATTTTTGCCTGAGTAAGAATTAAATCAAATTTTTGGACTAAATTATTGACTAAGTTTAGGTAGTTTAGCTATTTAAGCTATAAGATTAACCTTAGTAGCGGTTGCGGAAATTGTTATTTCTACGATTGCCTCCGAAGGAATTTCTTTCTTCTCTGGGTCTTGCCTTATTAACTTTAAGGTCGCGTCCCATCCATTCAGCACCATCAAGAGCTTCGATAGCTGCTGCTTCTTCCTCTTCTGAACTCATTTCTACAAAGCCAAACCCGCGCACTCTACCTGTTTCGCGGTCAGTAGGAATTTGAACCCGTCTTACAGAACCATATTCTGCAAAAACAGCATTCAAATTTTCCTCTGTAACGTCGTAAGAAAGGTTACCTACGTAAATGGACATGGATCGTCTCCGAAATCATTAGTGTGTAGAGATTTACATTTCGGAGATAAGTCTGTGGATACTTAAACAAACGCTGTCTACCGAATTCTATTCTCCTCGGTAAGTATAACATAAGGGTCAAGTTATGGGGAGATAATAAGAAAGTAAGTTTGTAACTATGAATATAAGCAGATAATATAAACAGATTTAGTATTATGGTTTCATTTTAGTAATTTTCCGAAAATAAAAAATGTTTATATTGATACTCATGCTTTTAAGTATGCAGTATTATCAAAAAACACATGAAACCATTACCCGATTGTCAATCTGCTAACTTATTATCGCCACCATTTTGATGAATCTGATTTTTAATGAATCGAATTCGATCTAATTTAAATCTAAATAATCAAGTAATTATACTTAATACAACCTTGCACGTGCCCTCCTAGCCAAGCTAAATCCAACAACCATCTCACCAAAGTTTCTTTGTTGCGGACTTTGAATAGAAATTTTAAAGGAAGAATTGCAGCATCTTTAGATAAATGTCTCCACCGGATTAATTTAGGCATTCCCATCTGTTGATGTTTCTGATGCAGCAAAATATCGTAACAAGCTAATCTCCAACATCGACGGTACATACCTTTAACCGTATTACGAAAGCGAAAATAAATGACTGCATTTGATACAGATTCAAGCTTAATACCCGTCTTTTGCACTCTCCAGCAGTAATCTATATCTTGGAGTAACAGCATTTTCTCATCGAAACCACCGACTCGATTGTGAATCGAACGTTTAATACCAAGGTTATTTCCTGCTGCATAAGGAAAATATACATAATCCTTGACTCCGTTAGCTTCTCTGACTCCGCAACTTTTTACTATCCAAGGTTCATTTAATTTTGAATAATCGCTACAACCTGCAACGAAGTCATGTTTTGATAGCGCTTCGATCATGGCTGCTATCCATCCTGGAGTAACTTCATCGTCAGCATCGCAAAATGCTAAATTTTCTGATAAGGCTACACTTGCACCTGTATTACGAGCATGAGCAGAGCCTTTAACTGCTGATGCATCAACTATACGTAAGTTAGTAAAAATTTGCTGATACTGTTTTACAATGTTTAAAGTCTCATCAGTTGAACCGTTATCAGCGATAATAATTTCCCAAGGTTCAAGGCATTGCTGTTTAGTTAAAGCTTCTAATTGAGCGGCAATAGTATCAGCAGCATTAAAACATGGAACGATAACACTTAATTTCATAAAAAAACTATTTGCCTGAATTTAAATAACGCTTTATACATTGGTTTTGACAAAAAACCTTTATATTTTTGACATCTATATTGTCATAAATGTCACATATTTTTGTCAAAAATAATGCAAATTGGTAATTGTTTTTAACTTACTTTAAAACTTACGATAAAAACCAGTGAATAACCTTGAATTAATAGTATTTTTTTTGTAAAGATATTATTTAAAGGTGCTTTCTAAAAATAAGTTCTTTTACTTAAACGACTGTGGTTATCAAAAAAAGGTTATAAAGCTCTTATCTGAAAATACAGGGTACTATAATGGATAATCAGTCGTATCAAACCACATCCGATACAAGCGTTGCACAAAGTAAGTCGCTAACGCCCGAGCAGTATCGCAAAAAAATGCAGCGACGTAAACAAGTGCAAGACCAAAGAATCGCCGATGCTTCTCTTGAAAAAGGTTTAATTGTTGTTAATACCGGTAATGGCAAGGGAAAAACTACAGCATCTTTAGGAATGGTATTACGTTCCCTAGGACACGGGTACAAAGTAGCAATTATTCAGTTTATTAAAGGTGCTTGGGAGCCTTCTGAAAAAAAAGCATTTAGTACTTGGAAGGAGAACGGGCAGCTACAATTTCATGCAATGGGTGAAGGATTTACCTGGGAAACCCAAGATCGCGATCGCGATATTGAAAAAGCCTGTTCTGCTTGGAATAAAGGGTTAGAATATATCCGCAATCCTGAGTATAAGTTGGTACTTCTGGATGAGATTAATATAGCGATGAAACTCGGTTATTTGAGAGTTGAAGAGGTTTTAGCTGGATTAGAAGAAAAGCCCCAAAGAAATCATGTCATACTCACAGGTAGGGGCGCACCCCAATCGCTAATCGAGAAAGCCGATTTAGTAACCGAAATGAGTCTAATTAAACATCCTTTCCGCGATCAATCCATAAAAGCCCAGCCAGGAATTGAGTATTAATATTAGTCAGTGTTTGGTAGTTGGTGGTTAACGCAAGCGCAAATATTGAACAATTTTTACCAGAAAATTGCGGTTTATCAACCATCAACTATCTAATAGTTCTCCACATTAATTCTGGGGGGTGTGTATCCAATCTATCAGGGATTATAAACTCTCTTAAAAAACCCTTCTAGGCTAGAGGGCGTAGAGGAAACAAGTCAGAGGATTAATCTTACTAACAGAATAACTGGTATTACCCATCAAAACTTATGTGGTTGAGTAATAGTATCTATCTAATAACTCATTCCATCAGAAATTAGCTTTGCAGGTTTCGAGGATACGTCTATCGTTGTCACCAACAGCTTCAAGTTGATAATAATCTTGCAAAGTTACTGAGTAAGGGTAATTTGCTGGTTCATTTTCGTTCAATCTAAACAGTACATTATTTGAAGCTACCTGAGTTGGGCTAATATCACCGACATAACCCTTAACTGTCATCGCAATTTCTCCAGAGCTATCAAGATTCCCTTGGAAACAATTGAACTCCGAAGAAGGCATATACATTCCACCTACAACTTTTCCGGCTCGTTTTTCAAAGACTATATATCCATGCCCAAGTTGCCCCATTTGTCTGGAACTACCGTAAAGAAACACGCCATCACCATTAGGAAAATTAATCGCGGGGGCTACTCCTTTAATAGAAGCTTTGTCTTCAGAAATTTTTGCTTGAGTAGTTGATAGGTTTTCTAATTCTTGGGATACGTTTTCATAACTTGAAGAATTTTTTCGCTGTATCCAAGTATAGGTTTTCCCCGGAGATACAGCATTACCAGCAGATTGCGATTGAGAACTAGAATTATTTAGTACCCTCCGCAATCGGGCTGCTTTGGAAACGGATTCGGAATCTATATTATGAGTAGGATTCTTTTCTATCCAACTATTTTGTACTGCTTCTTCTTCCACAACTTTTGATGGAGATGCTGTTTGCAGTAAAGCAATTTGTTTGGAAAAAACAGGTTGAGCGCGTTGAGCTATTGCAGCAATAGCTACGACTATACCTAACAGAGGAACTGCAAAACGACGGGGTGGAACAATCTTTTGAATATTTTTTAACACCCTACTTCTCCTATAAATAATATGTTTTTATCAGTATTAAGTCTCAATTAAAACTAAGTGTTGGATGTAATCGCACTATTAAAACTTTAGTTTATATTGTCCGGTAAAAAAACCGTAAGATATTCAAACTTTTGTTGAACTTTTGTGCATCGACTTTATATTAGCATCAGTGTAAGTGTTCGTAGGTCGTCCAAAAGGTCTACTCAAAAGGAATAAAATTTCAAATATAATCAAATCTAAAATAATTATAAAAATATTGTTTTCAAAATAAAGTTTTCAAAAATTAAAATTTGTCATCCTTCGCTTTGCATATCTTTAATTACAAATATTTTTCATATTTATTCATGATTTCTCGGCTGTAAAGCTTATATATTTAGGCTTTGAACAAAAATATGTATTTGAAATATTCATAAATTTTTGTTCGCCATTAACAAAGATTTTATTAATTATTAATCTTGAAGAATATAATTTTTTTTAATATTTAAAGCATCTTCATAAATTTATATTGAAGTTTTTTTATTTATATGTATATCTTTTTGCTAAGAATTTAAAAATATACATAGAAGTTTTATATTTTCTGACAAGTATTCTGTTATGAAATTTTAATAAGCGCGGTAATCAAGCTTTTTAAACTTCACAAATGATTTAAATAAATTAAAAGTTTGAATGTTATATGTAATGTTTAGAAGCCATAAATGGAAATTGGTCAAATTAGCAACAAGGCTTTGTCTCGCGTCTTTGGCTTGGCTACACCCCGCAGAGCTAAAGAATCGGAGAAAGGGAAGAAGAATGAAAATGCTTTTTTAGGCAAAGTAAAAAAAACGCCTCCTTACAGGAAGCGTCTTACTGTTTTTAACTTTTCAAGCTTGTGAACTATTTGCAACGTATCTAACTATCGTTAGCTTGCAACATATTCCTTGACGTTGGCGCGACGACGACGCAAATGAGCAAGTGCTTGATGTTCTAATTGACGAACTCTTTCGCGACTAAGACTTAAACGTTCGCCGACTTTTGCCAAGGACATTTCATTTCCATCATTTAATCCGAAGCGTAAAGCCAAAACTTGCCTTTGCTGAGGAGTAAGTTCAGCTAATAAATTATTCAAATCTTGACGTAAAAATTCCTGAGTTGTGTAATACTCTGGTGATGGACCATCATCTTCAAGCATTTCTTGCAACTCTGTGTCCTGATTGTCACCAACTCTTACATCTAAAGAAACTGGCTGACGAGCCATGTTCAAATACTCGCGAATCTGTGCGGGTTCCAAAGCCAACTCTTTAGCAATTTCTGTTGGAGTTGGAGAACGCCCTAATTTCTGAGCAAGTTCGCGCTGTACTTTTTTGATTTTGTTCAGCTTCTCAGTTATATGAATCGGTAAGCGAATAGTTCTACCCTGCTGTGCAATGGCACGAGTAATCGCTTGACGAATCCACCAATAAGCATAGGTAGAGAACTTATAGCCACGAGTAGGGTCAAATTTTTCAACACCCCTCTCCAAACCTAAAGCTCCTTCCTGAATTAAATCCAGAAACTCCATATTTCGCTTCTGGTACTTCTTGGCGATCGCTACAACCAAGCGTAAATTAGCTTCAATCATCTTCTGCTTGGCTCGTTTACCCTCTAAAACTATCTTCTTGAGTTCAGTTTCAGTTAAGCCAACTTCTTGAGTCCATTCTTCTAAGCTAACCTCACGATCGAGCTTTTTAGCTAAAGCTTCTTTAGCTTCAACAAGTTTCATCATCTGTTGCACTTGCTTCCCGAAAATAATTTCTTGCTCGCGGGTAAGCAACGGTACTCTACCAATCTCGCGCAGATAGGTTCGCACCATATCAGCCGTAAACTTGGTATTGGTTTTTTCAGTTACAGTGTTTTCAATGGGCATTGGTGCGTTTTCCTCTACTCCGTAAATACTATGAGTATTTAATTACTCAGGGAGGGTATGGAAAATACTATCGATAGAACTGATGGAAATACCTTCTTTAAATCCCTACTCATACAGAGATTTTGTAGACGGCGAAACTTCCCCATTAGTTCCTCTGCCTCCCCCTATTTATCAATCCCCTAGAAGTAAACTTTTATAGTTTCAACAATTTATTCGTTTTCGGCGAACCGCCAATGGCGATAGCAAAATATGAAGTCAGTATGAGTTTTACTTAATCTAATATTACGACAAATTTTGTCGATAGTAAAGAGCCATTATATAAATCTTTCCATTATAGTGTATTAAGGGTTCATTTGCCAAAAAACCGGAATCATGTCTATTCTTCGGCAGGTGATATATATATAGTGACGCGAAAATCGCTAATCCGGTTCTCTTGAAATAGCCAGATAACCGAACTTAAGGGGATTTGTCATGGGTGGATGTTACTAAATTAATTTGTTGCGGAATCAATAATTGTGGATTTGTAGTTAATAAATTTAGCTGTTCTCAGTATTTTCGCGCTAATCAACTCTTAAGCTGCTCTATCTGAAGGTTAGTTTTGGATTTAAGAAAAGCGATTAATTACAATGTATCGTTTGCTTCAATAAATTAACGAGTACCATGAATTAAATTTCAGTTTGGGAAAGAAATGAATTATATTACCCTGCCACCATTCAGAAGCAAGGTCAAGTAAACTAGATTACATTTGGGGTAAGGAGGAGAGTTAGGAGTTATGAGTTATGAGTTGGGAGTTATAAATAGTAACTGTTAACTGTTCGCTGTTCACTGACTAAAATCCCAAATCTGCTTTTGCTAATTCTGCTGCTGCAAAAACTTCTTCATCTGGTTTTCCTTCCCAATCTGGATCGCCAATTTCTTGATAAAAGGCGGTATCGTAGGGACGAGTACGCACTACTACAGGCATGGGGACAGCATGACCTAAAATTAATGCTTGCTGTTTGGAATCTAATTTCGCTAATACCGATTTCAAGCCACCAGCGCCGGAAACTCCTGTAAAAATTGCGTCGATGTCTTTCTCGTCATTGAGTAAAGCCGTGATACGGGTACCAACCTGGGACATAACTTCATTATCTATCCCTGAAGGTCTTTGGTCTACTACTAATAAAGTAACGAAATATTTCCGCATTTCACGAGCAATAGTACCAAAAATTGTACTTTGGACGATTGCCGAATCGAGGAAACGGTGTGCTTCTTCGATAGTAATCATTAGTTGTAATGGTTTATCGACGGGATTTTTTGTTTGGAGGAATTTTTCAGCTTTACGAACATATTGCTGGTGAATGCGGCGAGTAATCATGTTTGTCACCAACATGTAGGAAAGCATATCAGATTGAGAACCAAATTCTACTACAACATTTTTCCCAGCTTCGAGGGAACGCATAATTTGATTAATATAGTTGTGAGGACAAGCTGCACGCATGTACTTTAAATTGTCCATTCGCAGTAACTTGCGCTGTAGGGCAGTAATAGAACCTTGATGTCCTCGTTTTTCTTCGCAAAACATCTTGATTTCTTCGTTTGTCATGTTCAACAATTGAACAATCCAAGATTTACCGAATTCAGCATACAAAATATTGGCATTATCGATACTGGCATCGGAAAGTCCTAAGTCACGAGAACATAACTTAATATCTTCAACTTCAATTTGATCGTAACTTAAATAAAGGTCTTGAGCGTGAGGAACTCCTCGGCGTTTTGTAGATTCTGGGTCAAGAGTGTAAACTTCTATTTTGTTGGGAAATAACTGTTTTAAGCCTTTGACAGTACTCAGATTTTTACCTTCGGAAACTGCTTCCCAACCATATTCCGAGTGCATATCGAAAATTAAATTTACCGCTGCATTCTTACGAATAGTTCCAGCTAAAAGTAAACGAGTTAAAAAAGATTTACCGGTTCCAGATTTACCAAAAACGCCATTACTTCTTTCAACAAACTTATTTAAATCGATACAGACAGGTACATCCATATCTAAAGGTTTACCAATGGAAAAATTCTTTCTTTGTGGATCGTCTTCCCAACCAAATACTCGACGAAAATCATCTTGGGAAGCTTCGTACACCTGACTAAAATGAGTCGGAATTGTTTTAACTGGCATTAATTCCATCGTAGTGCTAGTTTGTGCCTGAAACGATGCCAAACTAGTATTTACAGCTTCTTTTAACTTTGCAGATTTACCATCTACATTGGAATTATCTTCATTTGATTCGGGGGTAAACATTAACATCGGCGCGAGATTGATGGTACCGTAAGTACCGCTTCCTGCCAAAATGTCGCGCATAAAAGTATCTTCCCAACTCGGAGGATAAGCCACAATCCTCGGGTTAGCTATTCCCAAAGCTACATCCGTTAGCATACAGAAGAAGCGCGATCGCATACCTTGGACAACCAGAAACTTACCCACTCGCATATCTTCAACTAAAATATCTGGGTGCAACCTAACTTCTAATCCCCCAGTTAAAGAACCTTGAGTAACCGAACCTAATGGCTGTCTGCTAAGAGAATTCATACAAATCAACGCATAATTTTTTTCTTTGTTCTTTAAAGAATTTTAATTGCACTGTATTAATAATGCGAACAATTGTACGAACAAATTTTAATAAAGTTGGGAATTGAGAATGGGTAATTGGTAATAGGTAATTGGGAATTAGCTTGAAATATCTGAATTGATTACCCAAACATGTAAAAGTCAACCGGATAACAATTAATCTTTTTTGAAGACTGCAAAGCTGTAACCTTTAACCGTTCGCTTCTATCTCAACCTAATTATCAATTGTTGCTAGTTCTTTATTGATTGATAAGTGTGAATTACCCAATTACTCATAAAGGGTAAGGCTAACGCCACCTCTCTCGTACTGCGGGAACCCGCCCAACGCAGTGGCTTACCATACCCAATCCCCCATTCCCAATTCCCAACTACTTAATCAATTTGAATAGATGTTGGGGCACTGGGGCTATTGATTGTAGAACCAATTATAGGTTTGCGGAATTGAACGTAAAGTCTATCGCGCCAGTCAAAGAACGGTTGATAAATCGGATTGTCTGCTAAACCGGGTACTCCTTTACCTTTAATTGTGTCTGGTAAATCTAAATAATTACCATCTGGAAATTTCAATAAGACAGATAAACCAGCTACTGCAAAATCAGCCAAACAAGGTTCATCTCCTAATAAATAGGGGCTGCTTTCTAATATTAATGTCAAAGCTTCCAAATCTTGCTCTAAGTCTCTCATTGCCCCTTTTACTACATCGGGACTATAACCTACGCCTACACCCAACACTTTTAAGATATCAGCAGGAACTCCTTCTACCAAGGTTTTCAGTACATCTGGTGTGGAGTTAGGTAATAAAGATTTACGAAGATACTGGTCTTTACTGATGGCAGAAAATAAAGCTTTTCTACTTTTTGTACCGATAGATTCATCCGCCCATTCTTCCATCATTAAGCATAATCCCCGAGTTTTGGGGTCTTGAGGAATCAAAGGACGCTCGGGATGCTGTGCATCTATATACTTAGCTATTTCAGTAGAATCAGCTATATACTTGTTGCCATCTTTAAGTACCGGTACTTGACGTTGCCCTGTTTTTTGGAATAGCTCAACTTGACCGATTCCGGGTGTTACTTCTATTTTGCGATATTCCAGACCTTTATAGTCTAGAATCAAACGTACTTTTTCTGAGTATTGAGAAAGTTCAAATTGGTACAACTCTAACATGGTTAGTTTATCGGTAATTTGTTGACCTATAAATTCTACAACTTTATTTTTGTTAATAATATATTCGAGCTACAGGTGGAAAATTTATTACTTGCGGATTATGTCTGTAGAGCGATAAATTTCTGAATGCTTCAATACAAGGATTATTGAATTTTGAATATAATAAATTATAACCAGAGAATTAGGTTAAAACGCCCGAGAACGACTGCCTTTAATACAATCTTAGCAGCAGCAAAGTTAATTATTTCTTAATAACAGTCGCTTGACTACGAGTTTTGGCTTAAAAAGCGCAAATCCTTCTACAGCAGTAGGTACGACTATTATAGTCAAATTTATAAGTTGAAAATTATAAATTAATCAGATATTTCCCAAAATAGAGAATAAATATTTGTACTTTTTTTTGATTCGCTCAAAGTCGGCTTCAGTTAAAGTCAAAAATATTTGCTTATAATATTATTGTGCTACAATCAATTACAAAAATACTCTACGTGAATAAAATACGAATTGAGGATGATGGCTGTTAAATTATGTTTATACCCAGATAAGTAAAGTTAATTGGACAATTTTTGCTTAGAGGCGATATCAACAGTATTGCCATAATAGGATAAAAATCTAACTTTGCGAGTTAGATTTTTTGCCTAAGAAAATGGTATAAGTTTTTTATGTAAAGTGTGGAATAAAAGCCAGATAAAATCGTTATGAAGGTATACTACAGCAATTTGCTGACTAAATTAACTGGCATTGTGGGAGTGACAAGCATCGGTTTACTGATGGGTTTGCCAGTTAAGGCGAACAGCGCGCTTAATCCTAACCCCAGTGTTTTTACAGAAGCTCCCTACAATCGCTCTCAAGCAGCAACCGTAAGTGCCGATAACACAGATTCATCGGTTATACGGACTTCTAAGAGTAACAAACCGAATAAAACTTTATTAGCGCAAAGCGGTGGTGTACTAAATCCCAGACCAAGTATTTTGGATGAATGTCCTTATAACCGTGCGGCTTGTGGAAATAATACGCCTTCAACTTCACCCGCACCGCTACCACCATCAACAGTACCAGCACCAGTACCAGCACCAGTGCCTGGAACCGTGCCTCCATTACCAGGTACGGAAGTTCCCACTGTACCCCCCGCAACGATACCGGATTCGGGAACAGAGGAAACACCCCAGCCTTCAGCTGAGACAGAAAGTGAAGATATTATAGGTGTTGCACAGTCAAATCCTTCCTTTACAATGCTCACCAAAGCTTTGGAAGCAGCAGGATTGGTAGATACTCTCAAAGGAGATGGCCCGTTTACGGTGTTTGCTCCTAGCGATGCAGCATTTGCGAAGTTACCGCAAGATGCCGTACAAGATTTATTAAAGCCAGAAAATAAAGAGGTACTGGTAAAAATTCTCACTTATCACGTAGTACCGGGGCAAGTGCTTTCCACTGATTTAAAATCTGGCGAAGTTAAAAGTGTCGAAGGCGGACCAATTAGCGTTAAAGTTGACCCAGCAACTGGCGTACAGGTAAACGATGCTACCGTAGTTCAGCCTGACGTTAAAGCTAGCAACGGTGTAATTCACGTCATCGACAACGTTATTTTGCCTCCTGATTTGTAAAAAGTTGGTAATTGGTAGTTGGTAATTGGTGAGTGGGGACAAAGTTAAAATCTTTAACCTATTACCTATTACCCATTACCTATTTCCTCAATTGCGCGTATAGCGATGCTTTACGCCTTGAGGAAAATAATTTGGTTCTCCCATTGGTAATAGTTGCACTTGCGGTGTTTGATAGTCTGGGGGTACGTAATTTGCAAATTCGCTGTTGAGTCTTTTGAGTTGAGTTAAAATTGAATCCGTTACAGCTTGTTTTTTCTCTTCACTTGCTTTAATTTCAGGTGCTAATTCTACAGCAATAAACAAGAAACGATTTTTATCGGCATCTTCTTGTATTTGCATTACAAATTTGCCTGTTACCCAATCTCTGATTACAGCTTGCTCTAAACCAACTTTGATATTTTCTGGATAGATATTTGCTCCAAAGTAGGAAATTGTGAAATTCGAGCGTCCGAAAACGAAAACGAAAGGTAGATTACGATTTCCTCTGTTATTTGATAGCGCTTCTACAGGATTAAATCCATATTCAGATAAAAACTCCATCATGGCATCATAAGTAATTATTCCGCCGTTATCTAAAATGTTGTAGCGTATCAAGGGAATGCCATTATCTCCAGAAAACAGCAGCGTACCTCTGGAAATGCCTTGAGGATCGGAATTAGAATCATTTGGAATTACTTCAAAAAACCGATTCAGGGGGTCATACTGAACTAAAGTTGGTAAACGGGATTCTCCAAATAAATTGCGTGCAGCTTCAGGATTTTGTGCCAAAAATTGGCGGATACGAATACTTAAAGGTGTTTCATTGCCTAAAACCCCAGCATCAGCAGTGCCGTATAAAGATGCAAAATCGTAACATGGGTTTTGGGAGCCAACTCTTTCCCCGACTAAATTCCGCCATTCTTCACTAAATACTTCTCCAGCCATAACAAATTTGAGCTTACGGGGTTTCAATTCCATACCCTTCGCAATCGCCGTATCAATTACATCTTTGAGAAAAGGCGGATATCCTAATAAAACAGTTTGCTCAAAATTTGGACTTAATTCTTCTACTACTCGTAAAATTTCAGCTTTATTTGTTCCCGGAGAGATTACAGTTACCGGATAACCTTTGCTAGCAAGATAGCGACAGCAATTATAAGTAAACATTCCCCCTACCCAAGTTCCTAATGCAAAGCAGACTACAGCTAAAGTTGGTTTATCATCCGCAAAGAAACTATCGTAAAATATTTGCTCGAATCGAGTCGCGATCGCCAACTCATCCGTAAAGAAGCGCAACCAGAAGGTAGGTTTACCTGTAGAGCCAGATGAAGCCGCTATGGTATCGCAGCTTGCGATTTTTCCTTGACGGCAAAAATCCGCTAAAGGATAACATCTGAGATAATTATCTTTGGTAAGTGGTGGTAATTTTTGAAAATCATCAAAAGTTTGAATTTTCTGGGGATTAATTTGCTGTTGCGTCAGAAAATCTTTATATGCCGGTACATTTGCAGCCACATCCTGGAATAAACTGATAATTTCACTAGCAGGGTTTTTATTAACATGCTCTTGTAATACATTTTCCAGAGGAGTATTTAAAAAGTTCTCAAACCCCTTAATTGCACGTTGAATTTGCTGTTGGTAGTTCATAACGCTTGTTGAAGTCGAAAAAACGGATTATTATGACCAGTTATTGGATGGGTAATTGGTAATTGGGAATAGGTATTGGAAAAGAATAATTAGTAATTTTCTACTTGCTACTCCTAACTCCTAACTCCTAACTCCTAACTCCTAACTAATTCCCATGCCCCATGCCCTATGCCCTATGCCCATTATTAATTCTTAGAAATTATACGTAAATTCTGTTCGCTATCTTGTAGTTATTAGCAAAAACCCTTTAAATTTTGGGCATTATGCAGGTTTATTGCACTCGAAACCACGTTAACTCTTCAAATAACCGCTTTTGTACTATATGTGGCGAACCTTTGCCTCTTCCTTCTGAAGAGGTTATTATCGACCGCTATAAAATTGTACGTCAACTTGGTCAAGGAGGTTTCGGACGTACTTATTTAGCGGAAGATATGCACAATTCTAATCAAAAGTGCGTACTCAAAGAGTTTGCACCCCAAGTAGAAGCAGATAAAGATTTAATTAAAGCCAAGGAATTATTTGAAAGAGAAGCCAACGTGCTTAAACAGCTTCAGCATCCACAAATTCCCCGCTTGCATTGTTCGCTACAGGTAAAGTTACGCAACAAAGATTTTTTCTTTTTGATTCAAGATTATGTTGAAGGTGAGAACTATCAGGATTTATTAGAAAAGCGTGTTAATGAAAGACGATGTTTTAGCGAACAAGAAGTATTTCATTTATTAACGAAAATTTTACCAGTATTAAGCTACATCCATTCCAAAGATGTTGTTCATCGCGATATTTCTCCAGATAATTTAATTTTACGTACATCTGATAATCTGCCAGTTTTAATTGATTTTGGCGGTGTTAAACAATTACCGGCTTCTCAAGGATTGTGGTTTACCCAACTTCCGGCAAATCGTACTTTATTAGGTAAAAAAGGTTACGCTCCCGAAGAACAGTTGCGTCAAGGCAAAGCCTTTCACAGCAGCGATTTATATTCTTTGGGAGTATCGGCTTTGGTGTTACTTACCGGGCAGGAGCCCCAGAAACTTTACGACAGCTATCAAGGTACATGGCGTTGGGGAGAAAGTATAAAAATTAGCGGTAATTTTGAAGCAGTATTAAAGAAGATGGTTGCTCATAAACCCAACGATAGATACCAAAGTGCCGAGCAGGTATTAAAAGATTTACAGTCTACTACCCCTGTTTCGTCTCCTGCTAAAACCGTAAATCCTAATATAAGTAAAATTCATACGGCTGTAGTAGCTCCTGGGCGCAAAGGTGCTGGTGCAGTTGCAACTCAATTTCACAACAAGACTCAAGCTTTTGCTCAAGCAATTCACTTGCCTATTTGGCTACGTCCTTTTTTCGTGAGTTTGGTAAGTACTAGCGTTGTTGTTTTGGTTTTCGCTGGTACTTGGGCCTTGATTAGTGGAGTTATCAACGCGGTGACTTCCTTTTCTTTGCCAGAGCTTCCCAAAGTTGAATTACCTAGTTTGCCTGGTAACGATAATAATTCTGAAGGGGGATTAAGCCGTGAAGAAACAAATAATATTAGTAAAATTTTCAGTCAGCGTCAGCGGTTGAACATTTCGGAATCGTTTTTTAATAGCACAGTTAATGAAATTTTTTATACTCAAAATTCCCAAGCTCGCGGTCGAACTTTAACTGGAAGCCGAGAAGACGAAGCTTTAAGGAAGAAGTGGTACGATATTGCCCAAGAATTGCTCGACAAATTAGATCAAGATGATCTGAGTCAGCAAAGTAGAGAAAGATTAGGCAGCTATAGCGGCCGAGATTATGCAAATTGGGAGCGACAGATAGAGGCGGGAGAGTTAGGTAATTATACGATTAAAGATTTAAATAGAGATACCAATCGTAAATTTGACAAATTGTTTCCTGGCAAACGACAAGGGAACCTCAAGCAACAAACTTTTGGTCAAATTTGGTATGCATTAGCTTCGGAGGAAGTTAGCAAACGAGTAAACTAATTGTCAGTTACCAGTTACCAGTTTTATTTTCGTCAATCAATTGTAATAACAATTTATGATTTTAACCGAGCAGGTTAAACGAAATTTTATGGCTGCGACTGTAGTTTTATGTATAAAGCTAAGAGTTTAAACTGTGCCATTTTATTTCCTAATCAGTAAGTCTTAAACTAATCTTCAAAACTAACTTAATTATTGAATAGTATATTTGTTTATACCATGCATAAATTATTCTAAAAGATAAAAAGAATTGATATTCCCGATTGTGGTTGCAAATTCTTTGTCTTTCTTCTTATCTGGGGAAATTTTCGTTCCCCGCCTTTAAGCTAAAGTTCTCTCAAGAGGATTAAGGTTTGATTGCTATAAATTTTTGCTTTTAACTCATAACTTCTAACTTATAACTCTTAACTTAATACCCTCCCATGACATCCCTAAAATGCTCCAAAGGACATGAAAATCCTGCTGCTAGTCGCTTTTGTTTGCACTGCGGTGAAATGTTGGTTGATACTCCAGTTAATATTGGTATTCAACCCGGATTAACTTTAGGCGAACGTTATTTAGTAGTACGTCAATTGGGACAAGGGGGATTCGGACGGACTTATTTAGCAGAAGACATCAACCGTTTTCGGGAACCTTGCGTTTTAAAAGAATTTTCTCCTCAAGTTCAAACCGAATACGTTTTACAAAAATCAGAAGAGCTTTTTGAAAGAGAAGCCAGCGTTCTTTATAAATTACAGCATCCTCAAATCCCGCGTTTTCGCGAATTTCTGCGCCTCACCATTGATGATAAAGAGTATTTATTTTTGGTTCAAGATTATGTGGAAGGGGAAAACTATAGCTCCTTGTTAGCTAATCGCGTACAGCAAAGAATGAAATTTAGCGAAACCGAGGTAAAACAGTTATTAGAGCAAATATTACCGGTATTGGACTACATTCATTCTATGGGTGTGATTCACCGCGATATTTCGCCCGATAACTTAATTCTTCGCAAAACTGACCAATTACCGGTATTAATAGACTTTGGCGGAGTTAAACAAGTAGTAGCAACCGTAGCTTCTCAATATTATGCACCTGGGAATCCTCCGGCAACCCCAATCCCAACTTTATTAGGGAAAGTCGGTTATGCTCCAGCAGAACAAATGCAAACCGGCTCAGTCGAACCCCACAGCGATTTATATGCTTTGGCTGCAACAGCATTAGTTTTACTTACAGGCAAACAGCCAGCCGAGCTAATTGATAACTACAATTTACAATGGCAGTGGCGAAGATTCACTCATGTTAGTCCCGAATTTGGCGTAATTTTAGATAAAATGCTGTCTGCCGTGCCGGGGGAACGCTATCAAAGTGCGAATCAAGTTTTACAAGCACTTAATCCCCCCGCACCTGCAAACAACCAGCCACAACCATCAGTACCATTACAGCTAACACAAAAAACTTTCGCCGCTGCACCTGCCGTAGAATCGTCTCCCCCTAGCCCTCAACCTAAAACCGTTTCTCCTGGGTTCTCGGAATCTCAACCTCAATCTACAGCTTGGTGGACACCTGCAAAAATTGGAATGCTATTTTTTGCAATGGTGATTTTAGGAGGTTTAGCTTACTTTGGTCTTTCTCAGCTAACATCAGATTCCGGTAATACACCTACACCTACTCCCACATCATCAGAACCACCAGTTCCCCCCAAATTTTCCGCACAGGAACGGCGACGTAAAGAACGACTCAAAGCACGCCGCGAGCAACTAGGTATAGACTATAACTTTTATGTCAAACTTGTTAATCAAAGATTTTGGGAGCAAAACCCCAGCTTAAACGGACGCACCTTGAGCGACGAACCCCAAGACGAAGACTTGCGCCAAAAATGGGATGAAACAGCAAGCCAATTGCTCAACAAAATGTCACAACTGAGTTCCGACGCTCGTCGCAGACTTGGAACCTTCACCACAGCAGACCGCGATCGCTGGAAAGTTCGAGTTAACAATATTAATGTCGGCAGCCGTTCGGTATACGATTTAGCCGATGTCCCATTTTACCGAGAATTCCCCGAGCAAAGAAATAAAAATTTTATCAATAAACCCGTAGGACAAGTTTGGCATGGATTGGTATTCGACAAAGTAAATGCCGTGTTTGCTCGCAGTGCTTTTGAAAGACTCAGATTTCAAACTGGCGATACAACAGTTACCAGAAGCGGTAATTTAAGAAACCTCCAAGGTAAAATTTTTATCGCTCAACTTGGTAAAGGGCAAGAAATGCGGGTTAATTTAACAGCTTCTCCGAAAGTATTATTTTCTATATATTCACCTTCTGGTAAAAGAGTATTGCTAGAAGATTCTACAAGACGCTCGTGGTCGGGTACTCTTAGAGAAAACGGGTATTATGAATTCGTTATCGTTTCCACATCATCAGAATCTCAAGATTATCGGATGCGCTTACAGGTAGAAAACCCCGCACCACCGCCAGAACCTACAACAACCCCAACACCAACCCCAACACCAACCCCAACCCCAAAAGTGACACCAACACCAACACCAACACCAACCCCAACGCCTACAGCAACGCCCACTGAGGAATCTTAAAGGGAAAGTAGTAAGTTTATTTATTGGATAACGAGATAACAATCTTTTTACGAATAGAAACCGGGTTTCTTTTGGGTAATTGCGAATGCTGCAAGATATCAGTTACTTATTACTTCTTACTGGTCACCGGTCGCTGATAACTGATATAATGACAGGTTTGTTGTAAATCGGTGGGGAATATTTTGGCAAATCAATCATATTTAGAGAAAGACACTCCTTTGGTTCCGGTAGGCAGTCATTGTATTTTGGAACTGTATGACTGTCCCAAAGATTTACTCAACGATGTTGATTTTATTAAAAAAACTTTGGAGGCAGGAGTCAAGGAAGCCGACTCAACTTTGCTTCGAGAATTGACTCATCAGTTTGAACCTTATGGAGTTACGGCTTTAGCATTGTTAGCAGAGTCTCATGTATCAGTGCATACTTGGCCCGAAATTGGTTATATTGCTGTTGATATGTTTACCTGTGGGGAACATGCAGAACCCGAAAAAGCCTGCAAATACTTAGTAAAAGCTTTTCAAGCAAAGAATCACGTACTTCTAAAAATTCCTAGAGGAAGATTAACGCCTCAGTTGAAACAACTCGAAGAAAGTTTAATGTCTGCTGCTGCAAATAAGTAAGAAACAATTAAGGGATAGGAGACGACGAAAAAATCAATTACTCCTATCCCTATTAGATTACCGAAAAATTGTAGGCTGTTGTAGTATTTCAACCAATTCCCAATCTTTACATTTCATACAAAGAAATATTGCGGAATTGACTGTGAGCATTCGCATTACTGACATCATGGTCGTTACCGAGAGTTAAGTAATTAAAATTACCGCTTATATCATAATCTCCGAGTCTAACTTCATAGGTTTGCCATTCGGAGCCGATAGTGTATTCATCTAGTTCTATTCCCCAATCTTGAGTCCCCGAGACTTGGAGAAAGTGGGCGCGATCGCCGCCGTTGATAATATTGTCGTTGTCAAAACCAATACCCTGAACTTCTCCTTGAGTATTACTTTGAAATTCAAATTTGAGAACTGTATTGTTGGTGATGTTGTAGTTAGTAATATCTAGCTTCTTCCAACTGTTACCTGTTAATTGCACTTCGGTTTTATCGTCAGAAATATCAAATGTTCCTTTATCTTGATTTTTACCACCGTAGGAGGAAAGATTGTAATTGTTGATACTATCTTTCACGGTTAATAAGACATCGGAATTTAAGTCATTATTAGATTTAGCTAGATTGAATTTATTTACACTACCTTCATAAATTTTGATGCTGCGAAATTGACTGTGGGCATTCTTGCTACCGTTATCATGATCGTTAGTGAATAGAAGATGGTTGATATTGCCGTTGAAGTAATCTCCAACATTGATTTTATAAGTTTGCCAACCTTTACCGGTAACATCTTGCTTAAAGTCAGTAATACCGAAGTTATCTTTACCTTCTAATTGGAATATTCGCCCTTTAT
>JAHCMI010000063.1 GCA_019192545.1 Rivularia sp. MS3
GGGAGAGGGGAAAATAAATTTAATTTATATATCATGTAGGGTGCTGTGACGGTTAAGATAACTTATCAACTTTTACATACAAAGCAGGAAAATACCGTCACGCACCAAACTGACGTTTTACCAATTACCAATTACCAACTACCTACTTATTAATAATCCGCTCAACCAAAACCGAAACATCATCAAAAGCAATTGGTTGAATTGTTCCAGAAGTAAGAGTAAATTTAGTAGAATAATCCCCATCTAACGGTTCTCTAAACACTACTATATGTAACTTTTTTAGATTCACAACCCAATATTCTTGAATTCCCGCTTCAGCATAAATTTTACTTTTCGTCTCCAAATCTTTTTCTAAACTAGTATTAGAATACTCAATTACCCAAAAAATATTTTCAACGTAAGGATGATGTTCTCGGTAATCCCTTCCTAAAGGTTGGACAATAGCTAAATCTGGTTCTGGTTCCGAATCGTTGGGTAAAGTAATTGGTTTCGCTTGACGAACTTTAGCACGATTACCTAATAATTCACTTAAATACTCTCCTGCTTCATGACTACAGTAAGCATGGGGTACTCCTTCCGGTGACATTACGACAATTTCCCCTTTCAATAATTCAACTTTGCGATCGCGCAAAATCCCAGCAGCAATCATCTGGTGATAATCTTCAACCGTCCACTTCGCTGTAATAGAAGTCATACCACTAACTTCTCCCGATTGTAATTTGATTCTCTCATGTTAAAGCATTGATTATTGATCGGATTCACCACCGATTATTGGTTTAATTTCTAACTATTTAACCCTTATTCGTAAGGTGCTGTGACGGTTAAGATAACTTCTAAACTTTCACACAATAATTTGAAACTACCGTCACGCATCAATCAAGATGTTGCTTAATACAGTACTTTTGGGTTGAGTCGAATACACTCGAACCTCACCCCGCCCTCCGGGCACCCCTCTCCTTATCAAGGGAGAGGGGAAAAATAAATTTGATTTGTTCTTATGTAGGGTGCTGTGACGGTTACGATAACTTCTAAACTTTCACACAATAACTTGAAAATACCGTCACGCATCAATCAATATGTTGCTTAATACAGCGCTTTTGGGTTGAGTAGAATAGACTCGAACCTCACCCCGCCCTCCGGGCACCCCTCTCCTTATCAAGGGAGAGGGGAAAAATCAATTTGATTTGTTCTTATGTAGGGTGCTGTGACGGTTACGATAACTTATCAACTTTCACATAAAAATTTGAAAATACCGTCACGCACCAATCAATATGTTATTTAAAACAGCATTTTCGGTTGAGTCGAATACCTCACCCCGCCCTCCGGGCACCCCTCTCCTTATCAAGGGAGAGGGGAAAAATCAATTTGATTTGTTCTTATGTAGGGTGCTGTGACGGTTACGATAACTTATCAACTTTCACATAAAAATTTGAAAATACCGTCACGCACCAATCAATATGTTATTTAAAACAGCATTTTCGGTTGAGTCGAATACCTCACCCCGCCCTCCGGGCACCCCTCTCCTTATCAAGGGAGAGGGGAAAAATCGATTTGATTTGTTCTTACGTAGGGTGCTGTGACGGTTACGATAACTTCTAAACTACCGTCACGCACCAATCAATATGTTGCTTAATACAGCGCTTTTGGGTTGAGTCGAATACCTCACCCCGCGCCTCGGCGCACCCCTCTCCTTATCAAGGGAGAGGGGAAAAATCGATTTGATTTGTTCTTACGTAGGGTGCTGTGACGGTTACGATAATTTATAAACTGTTACAGAAAAGTTTGAAACTACCGTCACGCACCATATTCTCTGCATAGCCTAAATATCTTTATTAAACGTTAGTATTTACACCGACTTTTTTAAATTTTATAGTAAAGATACTGTAAAGGTGTATAGATTATCCTGTGTTCCATGATTTAATACAAATTAAGTAATTCCGGTGACAACAGTATTATTACTTAATCAGATGAAAAAGTGACTTATTTCAGATGATATTTTACTGTGTTTAATTTAGGGAATAACAAATATTTCAAGTAGTTTTCACGGCATTTTGATGAAGATTAACATTCAGATAATCTTAAATAAAATTGCTTTCACTTGAATCATATCTAATTTTTCTAGCTGGAGTATTAATGTATATGCATTACTCTCATTTTCTTTTGTATGGAACTCAGTAGAATATCACTCCATTAATTCAAAAAACCAAGGAAATAGGATGAATAAATTTGTAAATATAGTTAAACTCTCGATGCTTACAGCTGTAACCGCAGGGTTGACAATAGGGACTGTTGTAGAGTCTGCGGAAGCTTTAGCACCATTAAGTGGTTGGGGAATGGGCACAGTCTCAAATGCAGGAAATGACCCTGATGAAGCCAAAGAGCAAAATATTGGTTTTGAATTATTAACGGGAAAGACACGAATATCAGATAATGGTTCTTTTATTTTTAAGGGAGCTATTGAGAACTTTTTTTATACAGATTTCTGTGACAATGGAAATTTTGATACGTGTAATTCGGCTAATAATAATGAACAGTTTAATGAATTTAAAGTAGGCTTTGATGTCGGAGATTTAAGAGCTTCATTGAATGACGACAAGACAGTTGCTACTTACGAAATTTTGTCTAATAACTTCGTTCTCGAAACAGATAATGAAGAACTGGGAGATAATGGCAATAAAAGCTTTAGCGAACCCGAACCTCTTGTATTTGCTTCTTTTGAGCTAAGAGAGAATGTAAATAATTCATTTATTGAAGACTTAGACACTATAATACAGGAATCTTTCAAGCAATTTTTTGTTATCGAAAATGATGAACCTAAGATAGCAGAAAATCCAGATCCAGACGAAAATGATGACGGAAAATTCAGAAGAGTAATTAATCAAAATCCACCAAAGATTTTTGTAAAAGACATACCTATTAATTTTGGAAATGTTCAATCCTTAATAGGAGCAAGTGGACCAGTATTAAGTAATGGTGAATTTGAAGGAGATAAAGGTACTTTTGTAATTAAAGAATTTGTCGCAACGCCGCCTGTAAAAACAACCCCCGAACCTGGAAATATAGTTAGTTTATTAGCTTTAGGTACTTTAGGTGCGGGAGTATTAAACAGACGTAGAGTTAGAATTAACTCTAACAAATAAACTGAAATTACAATAAAGTAACTTCTTAGGTGTAAATTTCCTACACCTTAAAAGTAAATTTTTATAAACCTCCATTCCTTGTTATAATAATGGGCTGGAGGTTTAGCTTACAAAAATAAAAAGTTATAAATAAAACTTTTCATGTAGCTTTATAAAATTGATATTTGTTGCAGTTTTAGAGACATAATCGTTTTACATAATAAAATGACTTCTATCTTCAAAGTTAAATTCAGCTATGAAATTGTCTCCTCCTCAATTTTGCTTTATTGCTAGTGGAATACTAGTTAATCTATTGATTTCCCAAGCTAGTTTGGCGCAAATTACTCCCGATACAAGTTTGGGTAGTGAAAGCTCTACAATTAACCCCAATGTAAATATCAAACAAGCTACTGCTGATTTAATTGAAGGAGGAGCAATTCGAGATAGCAACCTTTTTCATAGTTTCCAGGAATTTAATGTAGGAGAAGGACAAAGAGTTTTCTTTAAAAATCCGAATGGTGTAACAAATATCCTAACTCGTATTACTGGTAGTAATATCTCTCAAATTTTTGGCACTTTAGGGGTTGATGGCAATGCAAATCTGTTTTTGATGAATCCTAATGGTATTGTCTTTGGCAAAGATGCACGTTTGGATGTCAACGGTTCTTTTTTAGCTACCACCGCAGAAAAAATAAACTTTGCAGACGGAATTCAATTTAGCAGCAAGAATATACAAACTCAACCTTTACTAACCATTACTGCTCCTATTGGTTTGGGTTTAGGGGAAATACCAGGAAATATAACCAATCGTTCTATAGCAACTGATAGTGCTGGGCAACCTTCAGGATTACAAACACAACCAGGAAATACATTAGGGTTGCTTGGTGGTGATATTTCTATAGAAGGAGGAATCTTATTTGCACCGGAAGGACAGATAGAATTAGGTAGCGTTGCAGGTAATGAAGTAGTTGGTTTAGATTTTAATGACCAAGGTTTTAGCTTTAATTATCAAGGAATTCAAAATTTTAAAGATATCAATTTAACTCAAGGAGCATTAGTCGCTACTATTACTACCAGTAATATTGGTGGTGATATAAATCTTCAAGGAAAACGTATTAGTTTAACAGAAGGTAGTCAGGTTTTTTCTATTGCTCAAGCTCAAGGTACATTAGGAAATTTGACAGTTAATGCATCTGAATCAGTAGAAGTGCTAGGTGTCTCACCCTTCGGTTCTCCTAGTACTATATCTGAAGTTATTTTCCAAGATGCTACAGGTGAAGGAAAAACCCTAACAATTAACACCAGACAACTAATTGCTAAAGACGGAGGACAAATATCAACTGGTACTCGTGGTAATGGTAATGCAGCAAATTTAAAAGTAAATGCTTCTGAGTCAGTCGAATTAATAGGTATTTTTCCAGCCGAACAAGATTTACCTAGTGCAATTTTGGCTCCAGTTGCTCCATTTGCAACCGGTAACGGTGGAAATATAACTATTGAAACTGGAAAATTAACTCTTAAAGATGGAGCGCAAGTCAGAGCTAGCACTGCTGGTGCAGGTAATGCAGGAGATATCCAAGTAAATTCGTCGTCAGTAACAATTGAGGGAACTGCACCGGATGAAATTACTCCTAGTGCCTTTTTAACTCAAGTAGAAAACTTTTCTACTGCTACCGGTAATGCTGGAAATATGACTATTGATACCGGAGAACTAGTTCTGAAAAATGGAGCGCAAATATCAAGTGCTGCCAGAAATACTGGTAACGGAGGAACAATTAATATTAACGCTGTAAATTTGATTCAACTGAGCGGAACAGCACCCAAAGCCGATTTAGAAGAAGGTAGTAGTGGAATTTTTGCATCAGCAGAAAAACCATTTATAGATGAGTTAATAACAGGTGAAACTATATTTACTAATGCGGATTCTGGAAAATTAAATATTCAAACTAGACAGCTAATAGTTGAAAACGGCGCAAGAATTTCTGCCGATAACTTTGGAACTGGTAAAGGTGGTAATGCAACTTTAAATGTCGGACAGTTAATAATTCGCAATGGAGGGCAAGTAGGAGCGGGTTCTAGGGTAGAACAAAATCCTATAAATAATAATCGAGGTCCTGGTGGTATTTTAACAGTCAACGCCACCGAATCCGTACAAGTTACCGGCACCGGTGTAATCGGTGAAAATATCCCCGTCAACAGCACCCTATTCACTCGCGCCGAAGGCACCGGAAACGCCGGAAACCTATCCATCACCACACCCAGCTTACTCGTAAAAGACAGCGGAGAAGTCACCGTCAGCAGCATCGGTACTGGTAAAGCCGGTGACTTAGAAATCACTGCCGATAAAATCGAGTTAAACAACCAAGCCAAACTAGTTGGTGAAACCCTAGCGACAGCGGATGCAGGTAATATCAAGCTTAATTTGGAAGATTATTTACTGTTACGCAATCAAAGTCAAATTTCCACCTCTGCGGGTACGGCTGCGGCTCCGGGAAATGGTGGCAACATTACGATTGATGCTCCCGATGGCTTTGTTGTTGCGGCTCCCGATGAAAACAGCGATATTACAGCCAATGCCTTTAGTGGTGAAGGCGGACAAATTACAGTTAATGCAAATAATATCTTTGGAATTACACCTTTAACTAGAGACGAATTAGTTCAACAACTGGGAACTGATAACCCAGAAGAACTAAATCCGAGCAATTTACCCAGCAGCAACATTACGGCGATATCTCAACAAAACCCCAATTTAGACGGTGATTTTACCATTACAGATCCAGATATCGATCCGAATCGTGGTGTCATCGAGCTACCCGAAAATCTGGTTGATGCTTCCGAGCAAGTTTCTCAAGCTTGCACTCCCGGAGGAAGACAACAGCAAAGCACCTTTATCGCAACAGGAAGGGGAGGATTACCGCTGAATCCCAATCAACCTGTAAGGAAACCTGCGGTAATTACAAATTGGGTTGACTTACCGTCGCAAAATGTAAGTCAGGGAATAGGGAATAGGCAACAGGGAGTAGAAAGACAAAGAATTGTGGAAGCTCAGAAGTTTGCTGTGGATAAGAATGGGGATGTTTTGCTGGTAGCGGAGTCTAAGGAAGGTGGTATGGGTAAAACTGGGTTGAGTTGTGGTTGATAAAGTTTAATTTTGCTAGTAGCGAAATCTTAATTAATTTATCTTAAGGGTAAATATTTGCTTTTACAGGCATTTTGTAAGTATTGCAAAACTCTGGTGGTGCGTGACACTATTATCAACTTTGTTATCAGGTTCGGAATTAGTCGAAGTGTCACAGCACCCTACAAATTTAATTTCTGACATCTTGCACCATTCTCAATTAGCTCTCAAAATATTTTTAATGGAAAACCCTGTAACACTTTGATTAATACCGGAATCTAATATCATCGGTTTTTAGTGCTACGCACTACCTACGTTTTGTCACTTTTACGTAAGTAATTAATATAATTATACATTCTCTTCACGATTGATAACAGTATTTTTATTTAAATTGAATTAGGTGTATGTCAATATATTAAAATTCAACCGAAATTTTGGCATATACAAAGCATGTATAATAACTGGCAAGTAGGACTGATAAGTGCTATTACAATTGGTTCTGCATTGATATATCCTAACAGTCATGTAAACTCTCAAATTATTCCCGACGCTACTTTACCGAACAATTCTCGTGTAAAAGTAAAGGGAAAAATTAATAGAATTGAAGGTGGAACTACTGCCGGTGGTAATTTATTTCATAGTTTTAAAGAGTTTTCTATTCCAAAGGGTAAAAAAGCTTTTTTTAATAATGCAGTTGATATTAATAATATAATTACTCGGGTTACAGGTAATTCTATTTCTAATATTAATGGATATATCCGTGCTAATGGTAGCGCCAATTTATTTTTAATTAATCCTAATGGAATTATATTTGATAAGGGTGCTAGATTAGATATTGGCGGTTCGTTTATAGGCAGCACTGCTGATAGTATCAAGTTTAGTGATGGCAGTTTTTTTAGTGCGATATCCCCAGAATCTCCACCTTTGTTAAAAATTAATGTTCCCATAGGTTTGCAATTTGGCAGCAATCAAATGGGTAAAATTAGTAATTTTGGTAGGCTCAAAGTTGATTCTGGGAAGAATATTACGTTAATTAGTAATCGAATTGAAAATAGAAGGTCATTAGAACTAAATGGGGGACAAATTTCTCTTGCAGCTATTGCTTCGGAAGGATTAGCTAATTTAGCTAAAAATGGAGAATTTTTAGGTTTTGAATATCAATTAAATAATATTAATAATCTTCAATCCGATGCTGGAACTATTCTTATTAAAAACCCCATTAAAGTAAAAAAAGATAAAGCGGGTAATACTGGAAAAATTATTATCCAAGCTGAAGATTCTTTAGAAATTATCAGAACTTCTATCAAAAGTAGTAATGGCAGCGATATTAATTTGCAAGCAAAAAAATTATCAGTAATTGATAGCATTATAGAAACTGCTATAAATTCTAAAGTTAATGATGACGGTGGTGATATATCTATTTTAGCTGAATTAATCAAGATTACGGATACTCGAAATCAAAGAGGTAGTACCCGGATTTCCAGTCAAGTTTTAACAAATGCTAAAGGTAATGGTGGTGATATTGACATTACAACAGATTCACTTTTAATCGCCAATAAAGCTAGAATTTATGCTGGAACAAGAGGAAAAGGTAATGCTGGTAGTGTTTCTATAAATGCTAGCGATGCAATCGAACTTTTAGAAGGTGATATTTTTAGTCAGGTAGATAATAGGGGAATCGGAAATAGCGGCAATATTAATATTAAAGCTAACTCGTTAACATTAGATGGTGGAGATGGTAATCGAGCATTAATTAATACTAACGTCAAAGCTAAAGGAAGCGGAACGGCGGGAACAATTTTCATTGATGTTGAAGATAAAATTAAGTTAATAAATGGTGGCAGAATTGTTAGTAATTTAGAAAAAAAAGGGGATGGAAGTGGTGGTAATATTTTTATTAATGCGCGATTACTCTTTCTAGAAAGGGGAGGAAGGATACAGGCTTTAACGAAAGGTAACGGACAAGCTGGTAACATTGATGTGCGAGCAGATGAGTTAATTTCGATTTCTGGAAATCCTCAATATACAAGTTCTGCTGGTATATATACATCCAGCGAAGCAACTGCTGGCGGAGAAGGTGGAAATATTAATCTTATAGCTAATAAATTAAAAATATCTGATAATGCGGTATTAAATGCTCGTAGTCGAAGCAGTTTTCCAGGCGGTAATATTACAGTTGAAGTTGACAGTTTAGAAATGACTGATGGGGGTCAAATTTTGACCACAGCTTTTGCAGAAGGGAATGCAGGTAATATTGAAATTAATGCCCGAGAGAATATTTCTATTTCTGGTAGCGATTCTTCTTACTTTAAGCGACAAATTAAACTTTTTAAGCAAAAACGTAATGCTGACAGCTTAGTTGCTAACGATACTCCTTCTAGTGGATTGCTAGCTCGAAATACTGGTAATAGTGATGGTGGGAAGATATTGATAAATACAGAAAAAATCACTGTTCGGGATGGAGGAGTATTGAGCAGTGAAAGTATCGGAAAAGGTAATTCAGGAAATATAAAAATTGACGCTAATTTTATTGAATTAATTAATGGAGGACAAATAATTACTAATAGTAAAAATAGTGGAAATGCTGGAAATATAATATTGAACGCGGATAAAACAGATGCCACTGAAATTTTAATTTCTGGTAGCGATCCTAATTATCTGCAAAAATTTACTCAAGCTAGTGAATTAGTCGAGCAAGGAGTTTTTGACGAAATTAATCAAATTATCCCTAATGATACTTCTAATAGTGCTTTACTCGCGAAAACCCAAGGTAGTGGAAGTGCTGGAAGTTTAACTCTCAATGCTCAAAAATTAAAAATTGCTAATCAAGCAGAAATAGCAGCTTCTACTTCTATAAAATCTACTGGTAGTGGAGGCAGTATTGTATTTAATGTTGGCAAACTAAATATTGAAAATAACGCTCAAGTTGCAGTCAGCAGTAACGGAACTGGAAATGCTGGAAATATAAATGTAAATGCTCGTTTTATAGGTTTGAATAATAATGCTTTACTCACAGCTAATACTCAAAGCGCTAAAGTTGATTCCAAAATCGAACAAGCGACAATTAATCTAAATTCCGAGCAATTGATAATGCGTCGTGGTAGTAATATTACAACTAATGCTAAAGGAGAAAATGTTATTGGTGGTAACATTAACATTGAGACTGATATTATCGCTGCTTTAGAAAATAGTGATATCAGCGCCAATTCTGAAAACTTTCGTGGTGGTAATGTCAGAATCAAAACTCAAGGTATATTTGGTACGCAATTCCGACTTCAGTCAACTTTGAACAGCGATATTACTGCTACAGGTGCAACTGAAGAAGCAAATGGTAATGTAGAAATTATTACTCCCGATACTGACCTTAATATTAATTCGATTGAATTGTCAGAAGTACCGGTAGAATCCAAAATTGCTCAAGCTTGCACTCCCGGAGGCAGACAACAGCAAAGTACTTTTATAGCTACAGGAAGGGGAGGATTACCGCTGAATCCTAATCAACCTGTAAGGAAACGAGCGGTAATTGCAAACTGGGTTGATTTACCGTCGCAAACTGTAAGTCAGGGAATAGGGAATAGGGAACAGGGAGTAGAAAGGAAAACAATTGTGGAAGCTCAGAAGTTTGCTGTGGATGAGAATGGGGGTGTTTTGCTCGTAGCGGAATCCGAGGAAAGCGGTTATCGTGATTCGGGGTTAAATTGCGGTTGATAAAGTTTAATTTTGCTATTAGCGAAATCTTGATTAATTTATTTTAAGGGTAAATATTTGCTTTTACAGGTATTTTGTAAGTTGTGCAAAACTCTGGTGGTGCGTGACACTATTATCAACTTTGTTATCAGGTTCAGAATTAGTCGAAGTGTCACAGCACCCTACATATTGGGATTTATTGGGATGATCCACACCTTCGGTGAATGCTTCGCTACATTTGCTTCGGACAATTAAAATACTATTAAATTTACAAAACTCGGATGCTCCCAATTTTGATTGTTTAAACCTTATTCGTAGGGTGCTGTGGCGGTTACGATAACTTCTAAACTTTGACTACAAAGCAGGAAATTACCGTCACGCTTATTCGTAGGGTGCTGTGACGGTTACGATAACTTCTAAACTTTGACTACAAAGCAGGAAATTACCGTCACGCTTATTCGTAGGGTGCTGTGACGGTTACGATAACTTCTAAACTTTGACTACAAAGCAGGAAATTACCGTCACGCACCAATCAGTATGTTCCTTAATACAGCGCTTTTCGGTTGAGTCGAATACACTCAAACCTCACCCCGCGCTGACGCGCACCCCTCTCCTTACCAAAGGATACTGCTGGTTATTCAGGGGTGACACCCCTGAATAACCAAAAAAATGAGGGTTTGAGGAGTGCGATCGCACTCCTGCTGATAACTTAAAATCCCTATTAATTCGTTGGGATGAGGGGTCTGACCTACTATTCGCCAACAGTATCCTTACCAAAGAAGAGGGGAAAGAATAAATTTGATTTGTATTCTATTGAAGTGAAAACTGCTATTTATCAACTTGATGATTCATAAATTTTAATATTTTGATACAGAATCTTCACTATTTATAACTGTATTTTCCCTTAAAATATCTCTCATTGATATAAATAAAACACTACATATTTAAAATATTATTAGTTAACAAATGTCTGCTAATTTACGAATCATACTAGCAGCTACTGCAATATTTGGTGCTGCATTTATATCGTCTACTAATCCTGTAAAGGCTCAAAATATTACCTTAGATGGTTCGCTGGGCAAACAGCAAACTTTACAAGGTGCCGATTACAATATTCCTCAATCTATGGGACAAACTGCTGGTAATAATTTGTTTCATAGCTTTGAGAAGTTTAATTTAAACGCTAATGAAGCGGCTATTTTTCAAAGTAACGATAATATCCAAAATATTTTATCGCGGGTGACTGGTGGTAATGCTTCTTCTATTGATGGATTGATTCGTACTCTAAATAAAGATGTTAATTTTTTCTTAATTAATCCTAACGGTATTGTGTTCGGAGAAAATGCCCGTTTGGATGTGGGAGGTTCGTTTGTTGCGAGTACGGCGGATGCTTTTGTATTCAATGATGGAAGCGAATTTAGTGCAATTAATCCCCAAGCTGCACCGTTATTAAAAGTTAATATAACTCCAGGATTGCAGTACGGTGAAAATCATGCCTCTACAACTATTAAAAGTACTGGTAATTTAGCAGCAGGACAAGATTTAAAGTTAGATGCAGGTAACTTGGATTTACGGGGACAACTGCAAGCAGGGAAGGATTTAATTTTACAAGGTGATAATGTCAAGATTAGGGATAGTGTAGATAAACCTTTTATTGCTGCTGCTGGCAATAAGCTATCAGTTTTAGGTAGAGAAAGCGTTGATATCTTTGCTTTGAATCATTCCGAGAGCGGCTTGTTTTCTCGTGGGGATATGGTTTTACAGAGCGCGATCGCAATTAATGGGGATGCACATTTCCACAGTGGTGGAAGTTTCCGGGTTGAGAAATTAGATGATAGCTTGGGGAGTTTGTTTAGTCCTAATGGTGCGATAATTCGTGCTGGTGGTGATGTCAGCTTCGATAGTTATACCGGAGCATCTTTACATATCTTCGCAGGTGGAAGCGTCAATGTTCCCGAAGAAATCAAGATTACGGGTACAGCAGAAAATTCAATTCGAGAGCAAGTAACCCTTTCCGACGGGAAAACTTTAGTTGATATTGATGGGAGTAGTAAACCAACTTTAGATATTAGAGTGGGAATTGTTGGTAGTAAAGAAATTGGGGATATTAATATTAGAAGTGTTTCTGTTGAATCAGCAGATGGTTTGGTTTTTTTGAGTAATAAGTATCAATCAGACGAATCTAAAAAAGATGGTTCTATCGAACTGACACAGATTTTTGTAGATGCTTATTCGTTTATAGGAAATGCTGGTTCAGTTTTTATTGATTCTGCTGGAGATATTAATGTTCGTGCTATTTACACATCTTCAGGTTCTGGAAACGGTGGTGATATAAATATTCTTGCTGATAATTCAATTCAACTTCAACGGACTAATATAAATTCATCTTCATCTTTTGGAAGGAGTGGTAATGTAAATATTTTTGCCAAGAATTCAATTCAATTAGAACGCAGTCTTATTAATAGTGCTACTGTCGGAGGAGAAAAAAATGCTGGTGATATATCCATTAAAACTCCACAATTAGAGCTAAAAGGTTCTTCTGTAATTAGTGCTAGTACTTCTTCTAGAAGTTCCGGTAATGGTGGAAATATTAATATTTATGTTGATAGCTTAAAAATTGATGAAGGTTCGGACATTATTAGTGCTTCTGGTGGTGCTGGAAAAGGAGGAGACATTACAGTAAATGCAACAGATTTAATCGAAATAGTTGGCTTTTCTCGTGTTGCAGGTAGTGGAATTTCATCCCAAGCAAGTGGTATAGATAAAGCAGGAAATGTAAGTATTAATACGGGCAAGCTGATTCTCCGAGATGGTGGTGGAATATCAGTTAGTACTAGGGGTGAAGGTGATGCTGGAAATATTGATATTACTGCAAAATCTATAGAGATTTACAATCGAGAAGCAAATAATTTGCCACTGGGTACTTTTGTTCTCAATCCTCTTTCAACAAGTGTACCAACTGGTTTATCTACTCAAACTAATCCCGGTTCTACAGGAAATGCGGGAAATATAACTATTAACACCGACAACTTATTAATTACAGATAGCGGACAAGTAACAGCTCAAACATTAGGAGGTGGGGATAGTGGAAAAATTGATGTCAAAGCCAAAGAAATCGAACTGATTGGTACATCAGAAAAATTTGTTCCTACTCTTTTGAGTTCTGGAACAGCATCAGCTGTCGATGGAAAAGCAGGAAATTTAACAATTACAACCGAACGCTTATCTGTATCTGAAGAAGCACAAATTACAACAGGTACATTAGGTTTGGGAAAAGGAGCAAATCTCAGAATAGATGCGACTGAATTTATAGAAGTTACAAATTCTGGACTTATCAGCAGTGGTAGTAATGGAATAGGTGATGCAGGTGATTTAATTCTTAATGCTCCTATAGTCAAAGTTTTAAATGGAGGACAGATATTATCTGCTACTAATATATCTGGAAAAGGAGGTTCGTTAACTATCAATGCAACAAAGCTATTTGAATTACGTGGAACAAGTAGCGAAGGAATTGAAAGTTTTTTAGCTTCAACAACTTTCGGTACGGGAAATGCAGGAAAACTAACAATAACTGCTCCTACTGTCTTAGTTAAAGATACAGGACAAATAAGAGCCGATACTTTTAATAATGCAACAGGAAATGGTAATGATATAAATATTCAAGCCGATAAAATTTCTCTGAGCAATCAAGCCGATATTTCAGCAGGAACCACAAGTAAAGGAAATGCAGGAAATATCATAGTTACAGCTAATAATTTTGAAGCTGACAGTGGTAGCAAACTGCGTACAGCAACGAACGGTAGTAAAAAAGCTGGTAACATCACCCTAAACATCAAAGACAACCTCACCCTCAACGGCTCCGAAACCGGAATCTTCGCTGACACTGAAAAAAACTCTACAGGAAACGGTGGTAGTATATTTATCGACCCTGAAGTTGTCAACATCTTCGATGGTGCTTTAATTTCAGTTAACAGTAGCGGTGAAGGAATTGGTGGAGACATCGAACTAGCAGCAGGTAAACTCAACCTCGACAACGGTAAAATTACAGCCGAAACCCGTAGCAATATTGGTGGTGATATAACTTTAAATATTCAAGATTTATTATTACTCCGCAACAACAGTCAAATCTCCACCACAGCGGGAGACGAACAGTTTGGTGGTGATGGTGGTAACATTAACATCAATTCACCATTCATCGTTGCTTTACCCCAAGAAAATAGCGATATCACAGCAAATGCATTTAGCGGTAACGGAGGTGAAATTAATATTAATACTAGGGGTATTTTCGGAATATTTCCCCAAGATAGTCCTACAAATAACAGTGACATTACAGCCAGTTCCCAAACGGGTATTAATGGTGAAATAAATATTGATGGATTAGATATTGACCCGAATCGTGGTGTAATTGAACTACCATCAAACCTAGTTGATGCATCAGAGCAAGTTGCTCAAGCTTGCACTCCCGGAGGCAGACAAAATGCCGGTACTTTTGTCGCCACTGGAAGGGGAGGTTTACCGCTCAATCCTAATCAACCTGTAAGGAAAGCTGCGGTAATTACAAACTGGGTTGATTTACCGTCGCAAACTGCTGATACAAGAGTAGATAAATTACCCAAAACATCCGCTACTAAATATCCTCGTAAAATCGTTGAAGCCCAGAAAATCCTAGTAGATAAAAATGGCGATACCTTCCTCGTCGCCGAATCTGCCCAAAATTCCCACACTTCCTCTACTATCTCCTGTAGTTAATCTATTTACCTTTCCCAAAAAACTCCGCGTACCTTTGCGCTTACCTCATTTTCCTCTGCGTTAAAAAATATATAACTATTATGAAATTCAAAATTAATATAAAAATCCGTTATTTCCCTACTTTCCTTGCTTTAGTTTTAATTACGGCGTTGTGTACGATTAGTTTCCCCGTAACTGCAAATATAGTCAAAACCCAGCATATAGCATCCCTGCAACAAGGAAAACAACTATATGAAGCCGAACGATTTGCTGATTCTGTCAACGTATTGCAACAAGCTGTTACAAACTATCGCAGTCAAGGAGATACATTAAAACAAGCCGTTGCATTAAGTAATTTGGCTTTAGCTTACAAAAAATTGGGTAATTTAAATCAAGCCCAAACGGCAATTACTGAAAGCGTAAAATTATTTGATGCGAAACAAAACTCAATTCAAAATCCCCAGGTTTTAGCTGCAATTCTCGATATCCAAGGCAGCATTCAGCTAGATTTAGGGCAAGCAGAAGCAGCGCTGAAAACTTGGCAGCGCGGGGAAGCAATTTATAAACAAGTTAATAATCAAAGTAGTATTGTTAGCAATCGTATCAATCAAGCTCAAGCGTTGCAGGTATTGGGGTTTTACCGTCGGAGTTTAACAACTTTGACTGCACTGCAAACAGAGTTAAAATCGCAACCAGATTCTATTATTAAAGCAGTAGAATTACGTTCTTTAGGAGATGCTTTACAATTAGCGGGAGACTTGAAGCAATCTCGTCAGGTATTGCAGCAAAGTTTGCAAATTGCTCAAAAATTGGATTCTCCCCAAAATGTCAGCGCTGCTTTATTTAGTTTGGGTAATACAGCCCGAATCGAGCAAGATTTTCCCGCAGCAATTAAGTTTTATCAGCAAGCTGCCGCAGCTACAGCTAACCCTACAACTCAAGTACAAGCTCAAATTAATCAATTTAGTTTGCTGGTTAATCAAGAGCAAGCAGAAACAGCACGAACTTTATTACCACAAATTCAAACTCAACTTGATAAATTACCGGCTTCGCAATCAAATATCTATGCTCGACTGCATTTGGTGCAAAGTTTGCTCAAATTGAAAACTCAACCACAAATGCTTGCTAAAATTTCTGCTACTGCCGTAGAGCAAGCTAAAAAATTAGCAGATAAAAGAGCAGAAAGCTTTGCTTTGGGAACTTTGGGCAGCGTATACGAGCAAACCCAGCAATATGCAAATGCACGCAAACTTACCCAACAAGCACTTGCCATTGCTCAAACTATTAATGCTCCGGATATATCTTACCGGTGGCATTGGCAACTAGGAAGATTATTGAAAAAACAAGGAAATATTGCCAGCGCGATCGCATCTTACGATACTGCCGTAGATGATTTACAAACTCTTCGCAGCGATTTAGTGGCAGTAAATCGAGACGTACAGTATTCTTTCAAAGAAAGTGTAGAACCAGTATATCGGGAATCGGTGGCATTGCTGCTAGAGTCGCAGAAAATTAACAAGAGTGAAAAAACTTTAGATAAAGCCAGACAAAGAATTGAATCCTTGCAGCTAGCGGAATTAGACGATTACTTTCGTCAAGCTTGTATAGATACTCAAACGGTAGTCTTGGATAAAGTGGTAGACGAAGATAATCCTACCGCCGCTATTATTTACCCGATTATTTTACCCGAGCAACTACAGGTAATTGTTAAAATTCCCAATCAGCCGTTGCGTAACTATGCTGTTGATAAAAACCAAGATGAAGTTGAAACAACTCTGACACAGTTGCGCCAGTATATTTTAGAGCCAGATAGAGCCGATGAAGTGCAGCAGCTATCGCAGCAAGTATACGGTTGGTTAATTAAAGATATTGAGTCAGATTTACAGAATAGTAAAGTTAATACCCTCGTATTCGTCTTGGATGGGGCATTACGTAATATTCCAATGGCTACTTTATACGATGGCGAGCAGTATTTAGTTGAAAAATATGCAGTGTCGCTAAGTTTGGGGCTTCAGTTGTTGGCACCAAAACCCTTAGCACAGCAGCCACTCAACGTTTTAGCGGCTGGTTTAGTAGAGCCACCAGAAGATTTTCAGAAGTTTCCTTCTTTGCCAGAAATTAAATCCGAGTTTAATTTGATTGATAAAGCTGGAGTAGCGACAAAACAGCTTTTAAACAACGAATTCACCAGCACAACCTTAGAGAAAAACGTTAATAAAACTCCATTTAACGTGCTGCATTTAGCAACTCACGGTCAATTTAGTTCTCAGCCTGAAAACACTTTTATTTTAGCCGCAGATGGTGCAATTAACGTTACCCAATTCGATAGTTTGCTGCGTCGTCGGGGTGAAGTTCGCTCGCAAGCCTTGGAAATGTTGGTGTTAAGCGCTTGTCAAACTGCTGCTGGCGACAATCGCGCCACACTAGGCTTAGCGGGGGTATCCGTCAAAGCAGGAGCGCGGAGTACCTTAGCTTCACTGTGGCATGTCAACGATAAATCCACCGCGATTTTGATGGGTGAATTTTATCAGGAGTTAGCTAATACCAAAGTAACCAAAGCAGAAGCCTTACGTCGTGCCCAAGTCAAGCTGTTGAAATATCCCAACTACAAGCTTCCCGGTTTTTGGGCACCTTATGTATTGGTTGGGAATTGGTTGTAGGGTATTGGTAATTGGGTATTGGTAATGGATAATTGGTATTCGTAGGTTGGGTGCAACGGAGTGTAACCCAACATTCTCAACCTCACCCCTTCCCCTCTCCTTGGTAAGGGAGAGGGGTTAAAGAAAAATTGGTTGAGTCATTGTGTATCTTATTCAACTGAAAACCACTATACCCATTACCAAATCCCACAAATACGATAAAAATCTAAGCTGTTTCCAAAGATGGAAAATGCGGCTTTACTGATTCGAGCCAAGTTGCAATGCGATCGTCAGTTTTGTCGCTTTCATTAACTTCATCAATGGGTAAACCGATAAATTTACCGTCACGCACTGCAAAGGAATATTCATAGGTGTAACCATCGGTAGGAATTTCCCCAACGAGGGTTGCACCCAATTTTTTAAAGTGATCGTATAAGGTTCCTAATGCACTGACAAACTGTTCGCCGTGATTCTTATAATCTCCAGCACCGAACAATGCAATAGTTTTACCTGTAAAATCTGGCTTATCCATTTCCATTTCAAATAATGGATCGCGCCAGTCATTTTGGACTTCTCCAGAACCCCAGGTGGAACAACCGAATAGCAAATGATCGTACTCAAGCATTTCATCAACGCTGGTAAAATCTTCTTCCATGCTAAAAAGTTCGCATAGTTCTTCACCAAAATGCTCGTGTATTTTTGTAGCGATTTCTTCAGTTATACCGGAAGTACTGCCATAAAAAATAGCCATCTTTGCCATAATTAAAGCTCCTCTGGATTTAAGCAATAAACTTTTTTTGCTGCGATATTTAGGATTTGTATTTCCAGAGATTCCCAGAGTTTAAACAGTCGCGATTCATAGAAGGTTAAAGGTTAAAAGTCAAAGGTTAAAGCTATTAACCCCCTCGCAACGAATGGAACTAACACATTTCGATCAAAAATATAAAATCCTTACAGGGAAGGGTTTTAGAATGTGTTAATTAGAAGTTGACTCCAATAATTACAATACTATTCCAAATTACATTTAGATTTGTTGCAATGTTGTAACAGATATGACTAAATCTGTTAATACTCTATTGTATTGCAGGAAAAATGTCATAGCATTACGTAATTGGCTGAGGAAATTAATAAAGGCTAAAACCCATAATTAATAAACCTTTAACCTCTAACCTTTGACCTTTAACCTCTAACCTCTAACCTTAAATAACCTTCACCCCAACCAAATATTATTTACCTGAGTAGTTATAACTTGCTTTTGTACTACTTCTAACTGATACGAACGCCAAAAATGTAATATCTGCTGGCTGACGATTTCAGGATAAAAATAGTGGAAAAAATGACCCCCTTGAGGACATTTCCATAAGGTATCTTCCGGTTTGAGGCATTTCTTCCATTCATACAAATCGGGATAACCTAAAATCATGTCAATTTGCCCGCCGCACACCATTAAAGGCATTGAAACACCTGAAACAGGTAGTTTTTCTATTTGCAGCAAAGAATGCATCAAGGGTAGATTGTCCAAATTTCGATAAAATTTATCAATTAAAGTTTGCGGGCAACAGGGGTATTTATCTTTAAATACATTCTCAAGAGTATTAAATAAAGCTTCTGTTTTACTTAGAGTATATATTTGACGCTGCTGATAATAATTAACATGCCAAGTTTTTGCTGGTTGTGCTGCAACAGAAAGTAAAGTTAAAGACTTAACTAAATGAGGATATTGACGAGCAAACATTAAGGCAATAGTTCCACCGATTCCATGTCCAATCAAATGAATAGGAACGTCTTTTGTTTTAAGATAATGATGTAATAATTCAACTGCTGTATCTATACAAGCTGGCTCATCCAAAGATTGAATATATTCCCATCCTGAAATATTTGTATACTTTATTAGCTTATTTATTAAAGGTGTACTTAAAAACCTTAAAGAAGGACTAGCGCTTACCCAAACAACATCACCGTATATAGACATACCAACTCCTTCAAAGCAATATTACATCAACAATTAAGAACTATTATCAATAAACGCATTGCCCCAAAATGCAATTATCTTGATTAAATAAATCAACTATCCTGATATCTTGTAACATTCTCAAGAAGTTTAAAGAAACTCGGTTTCTTGTCATGAAAGCACGATTATGTAATTGTGAAATCACAAAGAAACCGGGTTTCTAGCACTGCTACAAGATTTAAATTGAATAATGACTTTTTAATGAAGATTAATTGCAATAAACATTAATTTAATATTATTAGATACAAAATGAAAAAAAGTTTTGATATTACATTTCATCTGAAGATAATGCATTATTGATTACTAAATAAGTTTTTATAACCGTTTGTAGAAGGTTTATGATATTAAAATAGGACTTTCGCAAGCTCTATTTGTCATTGCAAGCGAAACGTAGTGTAGCGAAGCAATCCCAGCATTTTGGCGATGATCCGCAGCTTCGCTGAATACTTCGCTGTCGCTCGTAATGACGTAATTACGTTACTTGTGCGTAAGTCCTGTAAAAATGTAAATAGTGGTATTTAAACTAAACTACTTAATTGTTTTATTTCAAGTTACACAGCAAAATCAACATCAACATAGTATAAAAAGTTAGTTTATTGTCTTACTAATTAAATATTAATTATGAAAACTTTATCATTGAAATTACGAGGCATGAGTTGTGCTGCTTGTGCTAATAGCATAGAAAAAGTGATTAATTCGGTTCCCGGTGTTAGGGAATGCAATGTTAATTTTGGTGTTGAAGAAGCTACTGTTAAATATAATCCTCGAAAAACTAATATTCAACAAATTCAAAACGCTGTTGATGCTGCTGGATACGGTGCAACTCCTTTGCAAGAGCAAGAAATCATGGGGGAAGATGATGCTGATATTGCAGCTAGAAAAGCAGAAACAAACAGTTTAATTGCTAAGGTAATAGTAGGTGGTGTAATTAGTATCATCTTAATAATCGGCTCTTTACCGATGATGACTGGATTAGAGTTATCTTTCATCCCTGCATGGTTGCACAATCCTTGGTTGCAGCTAGCAATCACCGCACCGGTACAGTTTTGGTGTGGCTATGGATTTTATACCGGAGCTTGGAAAGCGATTAAACGCCGCACTGCCACAATGGATACTCTGATTGCTTTGGGTACTTCGGCGGCATTTTTCTATTCTGTGTTTGCAACTGTATTTCCCGATGATTTTATTAATCAAGGTTTGAGGGTGGAGGTGTATTACGAAACTGCTGCGGTGGTGATTACTTTAATTCTGTTAGGAAAATTGTTTGAAAGTCGGGCTAGGGCAAAAACCAGCGAAGCAATTCGTCAGTTAATCGGTTTGCAGGCTAAGGATGCGCGGGTGATTCGTGATGGTAAGGAAATAGATGTTCCCATTCAAGAAGTTGGGGTTGATGAAATTATTTTAGTGCGTCCCGGTGAAAAAATACCCGTTGATGGAGAAGTGATTCAAGGTAACTCTACGATTGATGAAGCTATGGTGACGGGGGAAAGTTTACCTGTCAAAAAACAGCTTGGTGATGAGGTTATCGGCGCAACGATAAATAAAACCGGTAGCTTTAAGTTTCGAGTTTCTAGGGTAGGGAAAGATACCGTACTATGGCAAATCGTGCAGTTGGTTAGACAAGCCCAAGCAAGTAAAGCCCCTATTCAAAAGTTAGCAGACAAAGTAACCGGGTGGTTTGTGCCGGTGGTGATAATAATTGCAATGTTTACTTTTGCGATTTGGTTTAATGCCACGAGCAATATTAGTCTGGCTTTAATTACCACCGTGGGAGTTTTGATTATTGCTTGCCCTTGTGCTTTGGGTTTAGCAACTCCTACCTCGATTATGGTGGGTACTGGTAAAGGTGCCGAACATGGTATTTTGATTAGAGGTGCCCAAAGTTTGGAACTCACTCATAAAATCCAGACTATTGTTTTAGATAAAACTGGCACTTTGACTGAAGGCAAGCCTACGGTGACTAATTTTGTTACGGTGCGCGGTACTGCTAATAATAATGAATTTGAAATAATTAAATTAGCTGCTGCATTAGAGCGTAATTCAGAACATCCATTAGCCGAGGCTGTAGTTAGATATGCCCAAAATCAGAGCGTCGGGTTAATAGACAGTCGTGATTTTGAGGCTGTTGCTGGCAGCGGCATTCAAGGATATGTTTTAGATAAATGGGTGCAAACTGGTACTAAGCGCTGGCTGGAAGAAGTTGGTATTAATACTAATTTATTTTACGAGCAAGAACAAACTTGGGAAGCCGAAGGTAAAACTGTAATTTGGATTGCTGTAGATGGTAAAGTTGAAGGCTTAATGGGAATTGCCGATACTTTGAAACCTACATCTATGCAGGCAGTACAAATGCTGCGAAAAATGGGTTTAGAAGTAGTAATGTTAACGGGAGACAATCTTGCTACGGCAGAAGCAATTGCTGCTGAAGTTGGTATTGATAGAGTATTTGCCGAAGTTAGACCGCAACAGAAAGCAGCTATTGTAAAATCTTTACAGGCAGAGAAGAAAAAATCTCGATATAAAACAGTGGCAATGGTAGGAGATGGGATAAACGATGCTCCAGCCTTAGCTCAAGCCGATGTAGGCATAGCAATTGGTAGCGGTACTGATGTGGCGATCGCTGCTTCTGATATTACTTTAATTTCGGGGGATTTGCGTTTAATTGTCACGGCTATCAAGCTATCTCGGGCTACTATCAATAATATTCGTCAGAATTTGTTTTTTGCTTTTTTCTACAATATTTTAGGTATTCCCATCGCAGCCGGAATTTTGTTTCCGATATTTGGCTGGTTGCTTAATCCAATTATTGCCGGTGCTGCAATGGCTTGTAGTTCGGTTTCGGTTGTAAGTAATGCTTTAAGATTGCGTAATTTTAAGGTGGGAATTGGTAATTGGTAATTCGTAATTAGGCATGGGGGATTGGGGATTGGTAGTTGGTAATTGATAATTGGTAATTGGTAATTATTAACTGCTCACTGTTAACTGCTCACTACTCCCTCGCTGTTTTTCGGTACTATCCCGCAGACTACTCGCAGCCCAATATTAGTGTTATTGTAGCCGGGAATGTTATAGAGGCGATTGGCAGAGCGGCAGCTTTGGGCACTGTAGCCCCAGGAGCCACCACGCAATATGCGCCGGAAGCGATAATCGTTTTTGTTTTGATGGCTTTTTTCTATCCATGCTTTACCATCTGCGTTTATCTGTTGATAATTACTGTGCCAATCGTCAAAACACCATTCCCAAACGTTGCCATGCATATCTGATAAACCAAAGTTATTAGCAACGTTGAAACTACCTACGGGAGTTGTTTGCTGACGGTAAATTCCTTTGGTACCGTCACCATAGGAACTATCCATACCTCGATAATTGGCTAAGTCGGTAGTGATGGTTTCGCCGAAGTGGAATGGTGTATTTGTACCGGCACGACAAGCGTATTCCCATTGTGCTTCGCTGGGTAAACGGTATTCTCGTTCGGTATGATTTGATAGTCTAGCGCAAAATTCAACGGCATCATACCAAGAGATTTGCTCTACCGGTAAGTTATCTCCTTTAAAGAAAGATGGTGCTAATTTTAATTCTCTTTGTATTTGAGGTAAATTAGCAACTGCTCGCCATTGTGCTTGGGTGATTTGATATCTGCCCATAAAGAAAAATGGAATTGTGACTTGATGCTGGGGGCGCTCTCTATCAGAGCTACCTATTTCGGTTTCCGGCGCGCCCATTTTAAAATCACCGCTAGGAATTAAAACCATTTCTAAGTTGATTCCATTCCCTAATTCTTCTATATAATATTTTGCTTGTTTTCGCTGACGATTAATTACTATTTTTCCCATTTTTTAATACCTTGAGCAAAGAATTTAGAGCCTTATACCCCTCTCCTTAATAAGGATACTGCTGGTTATTCAGGGGTGACACCCCTGAATAACCAAAAAAATGAGGGTTTGAGGAGTGCGATCGCACTCCTGCTGATAACTTAAAATCCCTATTAATTCGTTGGGATGAGGGGTCTGACCTACTATTCGCCAACAGTATCCTTAATAAGGAGAGGGGTGCCCGTAGGGCGGGGTGAGGTAATTTATACATCCCATAATTTCACTTTTTTATTAAAAATCAAAAAACATTGCATACAACCCTAAAACCAAAAAAGTAATATTCATAACCGGCAAAGTAAGTGCTGCGGCAAGCACTACGGCATTCTTCTGGTACATCAAACCAAGAGCCACCACGCAATACTTTTCCAGAATATTTGTCATTATTTTCAAATCGACGCAACCATGCAGTACCATCTATAGGTGCATCATCATAACCATTGTGCCAATCATCAATACACCATTCCCATACGTTGCCATGCATGTCGTACAAACCAAAGGCATTAGCTACAGCAAAATGACCTACATCTGTTGTATGCCTGCGGTTTTGCCCTTGTCTTCCGGTGGCGTATATTTCCAGAGCGTTGTAGTTAGCTAATTCGGATGTAATTGTTTCGCCGAAGTGGAATGGTGTGGTAGTACCGGCACGACAAGCGTATTCCCATTCAGCTTCGGTTGGTAAACGATATTCTTTTTGAGTATGATTTGATAATCTAGCGCAAAATTCAACTGCATCGTACCAAGAAATTTGCTCTACGGGTAAATTATCTCCTTTAAAGTAAGATGGTTCGAGTTCTAATTTTTTGCTGACTTGGGGTAAATTTGCTACGGCTTTCCATTGAGCTTGAGTAATTGGATATTTACTCATAAAAAAGGTGGGTACTGTTACTTCATGTTGAGGGAATTCATTATGCATGGTGTAATCTTCTCCTCGTGGAGCGCCCATTAAAAAAGTTCCATGAGGAATTTGTACCATTTCCAATTGAATTTTATTTTCTAAATTATCCAAGTTTTCAGCAAAATACTGGTTTTGTTGTTGCTGGCGATTAATAGTTACTTCTGTGGTGTATTTGGATTTGTTCAGTTCGATGGTAGCAACTTCAAATATAAATTCTTTTAAGTTTATAGTATGCTTATGGTCGTGTTTGATAGATATGGTTGCGACTTCATACTCCAAGGTTTGTAAGGGGGGAAAGTCTTGCAATGCTTGTAAAGAATTATTTTCTAAATCTTCAGCAATATGAGCGTATATTCCTCCCAAACGGCGAAAAACTTCGGCTTTAATTTTGGCAAAGGGGCGAATTTTAATTGCTAAATTATCCTGTTCGTAGGTAGGTAAAAGTAATCTGGCTTCAAATTGCTGTACCGATAAACCAAGTTTTTTAGCAATATATTCCGATACTGCATCAATAACGGAAATAGCTTTGCTTTTTGGTACTGAATCTACAAGTAATTTTCTGACACCGGGAAGAAATTCGTATTCTATATAATCAACTTGATTGTCTTTGATTGTTGTTGATTTGAGCAATCCGCTCATGAAGACTTCTGCTATATGAATTTGCCTGGAATCTGGCAATAAAGTTTTTTGAATTAATTGTACTACCGGTAAGCTAACCGGTGCGGCTGCCATTAATCCAGCTAAACGACGGGCTGTAGGGGAAGCTGTAGCGCGGAATCTACTGACGATTGTATTGGCACTTAGTTGAGATGGTTTTGGGTTTATTTTAGTTTGCGGCAATTCTGGAAGAGAAAATTTAAATCCTGCTGTGGTGATATTTCCAAATCCGGCGATTACCTGCGACCATGTAAATAAAGGCTGGGGTTCTAAGGTAACAATGGGAATGGAAATTGATTCTGTTGAATTATCATTTTCAATTTCATCTTCCTCCCAAATTGTAGTTAGTAATTGCGAATTTGGTACTCCTGGTTTAAGCGAGCTTAAATGTACGGGAGTTGCTGCGGATAAAGCTGTACGCTCCCATAATTCTTCTGGAAGCAGTTGCATAATAGTTAATAATCCTTTGTTTCCCCAAAGTTTTAATGTCGGATGAATAAATTTGTTTCTCCAAGCATGGGAAATACAGTCAGTTACTAGTAAAATTAAACGTCGTTCTTTAGGATCTATTAATATATCGGGCGTGTAAGCAGTTGAATTTATTTGGTGATGAAAATTTTGTTTTAAACTACCTTGAGAAGATAACTTCAAGGGAAATAATTCGGAAGCTGTGGGTGTAACTTTTAATTCCCAAGTTCTCACATCTCGGAATGCACCGTGGTGTTTTAAAAGCTTTTGTAATTCTCTGATAGTTGGTTCCCAAATTGCGGTGGAGTTGCTTTTTTCTACTACCAAAGCTAATTCTAACCACCTTTGAGGCTTTGGTGCAAAAACGGGAACCCAAATATCTTGCTCGGCAATTTGTTTGACGGTTGCTTCTTCGTCTAATATTTTGTCTGTGGGGGATGGTACTTTCCGCATTAATGGACGCAGTGCCCGCCCTAATTCTAAAGTATTTCTTAAGGCTGGTGCTGCCGGTACCTTGAAAGAAACGCTTTTTCTAACTGGAATATTTAAATTTGGCTCGGCTTCGGAAAAAAGTTTCTGTACTGATGGAAGGGTAACCGGAAGAGTTTTAGGTGGATTTTGGATTGCCGGTTGCGGCTTGTGGATTAACTTTTGTTTATCGGATTTATTAACTTGCTGATGCTGTGGATGAGTATCTGGCTGCTTTTCTCGATGATGTTTTTCCCGATGAGAATCTGGTAATTTTAGTTGCTGATGCTGTTGAGGGGGAGCAGAAGGTTTTTCTTCATCTAAATGAATCGCCAGCCAAAAAATATCTACTAGCTCGCGAGCAGTAAAGTTAAATCCAGCATTTTCTAAAAGCTCTAAAACTTTTTCAATCATACCTCATCAATTTCCCTCCATACTGTTGAGGTGTTGCAGCAATCTTTCAACTAACTGCTGTTTTTGTAGCTCTCTTTTCTTGCCATCAACCTGTTGCCTTGTGGCTTCAACTATAGGAGAATCAAAAGTATTAGCAGTATGACACAACATATATATTGCATTCAATAATTGGTCAGTTGCTAAATCTCCTTTACTGCGCTTATCTAAAAACTTTTTAATAATTGGTTGTGCTTGTTCAATAATACTATCTCCTAAATGCACTTTGACAATAGTTTCCAATTCTTGAGGATTTGGTTCCCTTAAATCTAGTCTTAAACAACGTCGTAAAAAAGCGGGTGGAAATTCCCTTTCACCATTACTAGTCAGCAGCACAAAAGGAAAAGCCTGACATTGCACTCTTCCCCTAACAATTGTCGCAATTTGGTTATCGTTGGTTTGAACGTTGATTTCAGAAAATTTATCGGCGATTCGAGTTAATTCGGGAATTTCAAATTTACCTTCTTCAAAAATGTTGAGTAAATCATTGGGTAAATCAATATCACTTTTATCCATTTCATCAATTAACAACACCTTGGGTTTATCGGAAGCGAGTAAAGCAGTTCCCAAAGCACCTAATTTAATATAGTCACCAATTTTCTCTAAATTATCTTGGTTGCTCGATTTAGAATCTTGCAGTCTACCAATAGCATCATAACTATACAAACCTTGCTGTAAATTAGAGCGAGTAGTAATATTCCATCGCAGCACTTCACCTAAATTTAATTCCTTTGCCACGGCATAAGCCAAAGAAGTTTTTCCGCTTCCCGGTTTACCAGTTACCAATAAAGGGCGACGTAAATATAAGGCAGCATTAACTAACTCTATTTCTTCCCCCTTAGCTTGATAGGTAGCTCCCCGCGTTTCCTCGTCAAACTTACGCCAGCTAGGAGGCGGCGGCAGTTTATCTATACCGTCATGGGGGTTATCGGGAGTGCCTTGAAAGATTTTCCAAGATGTCATGGCATTGTATATTCAATAGGTGATGGTGGCAATATATAAGGATTTTCCCATAGTAATGAAATGTGATTTCCGATGTGAGTTTGTTTATCTATAGCTACAGAAGCCTGCAAACGTTTTTCTTTAACTCGCTCCGGTAATTTCATAATTGAACATTTTAAAAGTTCATCTATTTCCTCTCGAATATTTGAATGTTGTAATTCCTCTCTAATCCATAAAGCTACAGGAATAGCACTTTTATTTATCGCTGCCAAAATTTTCGGAAAAACTTCCGGTGACGGCGATTTTATCAATTTTAAAGCAGTTATATTTTCTCTGAGTAAAATATAATATAATTGCTTTTCCAATTCCTCGTCAGAATTGCAATCATCATCAGATACGAAACATTCAGCACAAGCACAATTTACAAAGGTATTCCACTTCCGCTCCCAATCATTTTGATTCCAATATTTTTTCAATCGTTTATAAGAGCGAACAATTACCTTATATTCATTACCAATAGGGCTGGGAATATCGTGTTCCTCTTCATCTGGTGAAATTGTCCAGCTATCAACTGGTTGATTCAAAAGCTCGTTGGGTAAAATGAACTCAATACTGGTTTGATGGCGGGAGAAAGTCGGCTGCTGATAAATTTTTTCAAAGCAAAATTTTAATAAATCAGCAATTTCTTTTTCTTCAAATTTAACTTTTTTGTTATTTTCTCCATCTTGGTTAATTGAGATATACCCTTCACCAGTCTTAGAATTAAATTTACCTGCTTCTCCGTAGGGAATAAACCAAGCTTCAAACCAATAGCGTGCTTTGTATTGCTTGCAAGGGTGAAATATAATTATCAGATGACTTGTTGCATCTTTATCTTGTGCGTCATTTTCTGGTTGAGAAAACTGTTTATCAAATTTATCAATATACTTTTCTCCCCATTTATTTAACTGACTGGCTTTTTTTTCGGGAATATCTCCATCGTTTAATAAATTAACTGCAAATTGAGAAAGCTTTTCATCATAATTTTGGGATGATGTTTCCTCAATACTGTCAAATATTTCAATCAAAGTTTCGGGAGTTTCAGGAATTTCCTCTTCCCAATCATTAACTAAACTTTCATCGGCACAAGCTTGATAAGCTTGCTGCATGGTTTCGATATATCTATCTTCTAAGGGCTGTAAAATTTTAAATAAACTAATAGTAATCTCAAACTTTTGCGCTATTTCTTGCAATTGGAGATTATCAGGCTGTTTTTCCAACGCTCCATCTATAAGTTTGTTTAATTTGCCTTCTTTTTGAAAATGCTGCTCCAATTTATAAACAATGTCTTCTAAATCCTCGCCAAGAGCAATATCATCTAGATTTTGACTAAATTCAAATTGCACCATCATTTGTAATTTAATTTTACTGGGAAAAGCACTACGCAATGCTTGGTTTAAATCGTTGATAAGATAGCCAGGGACATTTGCAGAATTCATTAGTAAATGCTTAAATGCCTTAAACGATATTAATTTATACTTGATAGACACTTAAGTACTTCTACATATTTGCATACATTTCCGTAAAAATGTTTACTTTTTATCCGAATTTAAGTTTTTAAGGTTCGTAGTTGTGCTTACAGCGGCAAATATTTGGCATCTCGAAACAAAGACGGCGTAATTACAGAGTATTAGTGGTCTGTCCCATTAAAATTGACGGGTAAGGGCAGGGAGGGGGGGAGTGGGGGAGTGGGGGAAGAAAATATTTTTTATATTTACTATATGCCCATCAGAACTAATGGGACAAACCATTAGTACTTCACCACATTAATTTTGATGGGTTTTGAAGTCGTTAAGTCGTTAAGTCGTTAAGTAGTTAAGTAGGTTGGGTGAAGCGAAGCGCAACCCAACACCAACGTTGGGTTACACTCCGTTTCACCCAACCTACGTAGCTACGTAGCAACTACGAATTAATTTTCTAACCCGTCAAAACTAATGATTTGGACTACTCGCCTTCGGATGCCACATATTTGGCGCTGTAAGCGGAGCTTTCTCGCAGAGTAAGCGCAACTACGAACGATAATTTATCAATTACCACATTGCCTCACCGCTGCGTAATTTTGCTAATAAACCTTGCTTTTCCAAACGGGCACAAATTGCAGTAAAAGGACTTCCAGCATTGTAAGCTGGGTTGTAATTGGGGTCGCCGCTGTGGTGTAATGCAACTAAATTCCAGTTAATATCGAAACATGGCGAGCCGGAGGAACCCCCTTCGGTGTTGGTTTTATATTTTACTACCGTGCCGTTTTCGTTGACGCTGATAATTGCATCGGTATCAAAAGCCAGCTTCAACGGTTGAGCCTCGGGATGCTGCACTATTAATAAAGGTGTTTCTGGTAAAAACTGATAATCTAGCGAATCTGGTAATTTAATCCATCCTCTGTGTGGAGTATCGGGAACAGAATTATTAGCTATAGATTCTTCTCCGGCAACTGCATCTATTCGCAGCAAGGCATAATCTAATTCATCGGCAGTTGGTAAAGAATTATCGGTATAGGGGCTTTTATCGATTAACCAGTCATCTACATCTAAACGGTATTCGGTACCTTTGTTTATTACTTTCCCTTCTAATTGTTTGTAATCAAAGCGCAAAATTACGTTTTCGGGAGTCGCGTTTTCTGAGATTACGGGTTCAATAACGTGATAATTTGTAATGACAACATTCGGCGCAATCAGAAAACCCGTACCAAAAGATTGAAAATTATTCTTTTTGGTAATCTCTATCCGACAAACTTGAGCTTCGATGGTACCCAACTTCTCCCGCCATGTATTTACATCGAGAAAACTATTTGTTTTCTTAACAATTTTTTCTAAACCACCGACTTTCGATAGTTGAGATGGTAGAGATATAGTTAAATTAAGTTCTTGTGCAATGATAAATAAGCTCGGATTTCCCGGATTTGCTTCCCTTGCACCTGCAATTAATTTATCAGTCCACCCTTCGGCTTGGGAAGCACCAATCAAATCAAAAGCAATTTTATCTATAGGATTATTTTCTGATGAAATAGTATTCAGACTTTTATCAAATTGAAATTTCACAAATTCAGCTAGTTTCGGCTGAGATGGAAAAGCTTCCACCAAAGCATCTCTTAATTTTTGATATTGTTTTCCTTCAAGTTTCATATATCAGTTAACAGTGAGCAGTTACCAATTACCAATTACCAATTACCAATTACCTTCTTGAATAATTTCATACCAAAAAGAAATATCTCTAACTTTATGAGAACCATTTTGCGGATGTCTGCCGATACCGAATTTATCGCGATATTGCAGCCAAGAAGTTCTATAAACTCCTATGGTATCACCAGTTGCCTTACTTAGGGCTTTGTATGCAAAATTACCTAAAATTGAAGCAGCGCCCAGGGCTGTGGCAAAAGTAGCGGCTTGAGTTGCGATCGCAGTAAATCCTAACATGGTACTAACGGCACCTTGAATTTCGGAGGATTGCAATTGTTGATTGAGCAGTGTTGCTAAATCGTCGGAGTCTTTTCTGTCTCGGGATACGGTAATAAAGATATCTAAGAAATGTACCGCTTCACCATAAAATATCAATAAGCCATTTTCACCGGTGGGCAATTTATCCTTATCTTTAATTCCATCAAAGCGAAAGGTTTGCGGCATATAAAAACCCGATGAATCGCTGTCGTTAGCTCTACCATGAATAACCAAAGCATCCAAACGCATCCGTGCATCACCAAACCACTTTTTGGTATCCCAAATCATAATATCTTGAAGTCTGACGGCAAGATTAACCGGTTGTGGTTGAGTTGTTGATTCGCGAGAGCTACGGGTATTTCCTCGATCAAATTCTTGCTCTATTTCTTGAAGATAACTACTTTCGGGGAATGCAGTTTCATCAATTAACCATTGTTGCTCTGTCATAAATAATATTTCTTTGATATTGTTGTGATTATTCTATTATTTTCTTAAATTTTTAGGCGAGTTGTGAGTAGCGAGTTAGGAATTATGAGTTATGAGTTATGAGTTATGAGTTACGAGTTATGAGTTATGAGTTAAAAATTTTCTTCCCCCTCTCCCCTCTCTAATTCCCTCAAATGCAAGACTTCACCATCATTGAAACACCTCCACTGGGAACAATGGTAATCCCCCGACGCACTGGTTTGACTGGTTTTTTATCGATTAATTCTAGTTGGAATTTTTGGATAATAGTCGCTAAAATCAACTTCATTTCATATACGGCAAAAGCCGAGCCAATACAGCCGCGATAGCCTCCACCGAAAGGTAAATATTCAAATGCAGAAAATTTTCTATCTAAAAATCTTTCGGGAATAAATTTATCTGGTTGTTGATAAGTTGTTTGCTGACGATGAGCTAAATATATACAGGGCACTAAAACAGTACCTTCTGCAAACTTTTCTCCGGCAACTTCTACTTTATCTACAGCCATCCTGGGAGTACAAATTAAAGCTATAGGGTGAAGACGCATGGTTTCGGAGCAAACTGCACTAAGATATGGTAGTTGAGCAATTTTTTCTGGAGATTTTTTATTTAAATTTTCTAAATTATCCAAAGTTTGTAATTCTGCAATTAATTTACTATAAACTTCAACATGAGAATGAATCATGTAAAATAACCAAGCCAAAACTCCAGAGGTGGTTTCGTAACCCAGAAGCAACAGGGAAACTAATTGATCTCGTAATTCCTTGTCTGTCATTTTACCGCCATCTTCGTCACTCGCCGACATCAACAGACTTAAAATATCTTCCCCTAAATTATCATTGCTTAACCTACGTTCGGAAATCTCTGCATATATTAACTTATCAATTTCTTCCCTTCTTTTGAGATAATTTCCCCAGGGACTCCATTTTCCTAAATCTTGCTGTAAAGGGGGAAAGAAAAATAAGCTAGAAAACAAAGGTTTAGTAATATCATCTAATAGCGCGGTTAACAACTTAATTAATTTTTCGTAACGTTCTCCGGGAGTAATTCCAAATACCACCTGAAGGATAATTTGTAAAGTAATATCTGGCATTACTTGCTGCATCGAAACGATATTACCTGGTTTCCAATCGCGAGTTACATTATTAGTAATATTGCATATAGTATCGCCATAAGATTTGAGGCGATCGCCATGAAATGGAGGCATCAATAATTGTCGCTGCCGGTTATGGGATTTACCTTCCTGAAAGACAATAGAATCGCTGCCGAATAACGGTTTGAATACATGAGTAGCTTTCTTAAAATCTAATTTATTCGCGGGAATTGCGAAACAATCGTTAATAGCTTCAGGGCTGCTGAAAAAGACAACGGGAGGAGAATTTATTCCTAAAACTCTTAAACTAAAGGTATCACCGTATTTTTGTGCGTGGCTATCGAAAAAGTTGATGGGATTGGCGATTAATTGCAGGGTTTGGATTAACGAGTTTTGCATTAGGTCAAAGGTTAAAGGTTAAAGGTCAAAGGTTTAAATTCTTTTTCCAATACTTTATTTTCTCACTTTAGCGATGTCTAAGACTCTTAATTATTTGTAATTAAAATGAAAGCGGGCGGGCAGGGATGCCCGTTGTACCTTACCAACCTGAAATATGCTGTATTTGGCGAAGACTATATTAACTATCACTAAGGACTTTAGTCCTTAAAGAGCGCTAAAGCGCAACTACGAACGAAATGCGTAATTTCTCAAGCTCCAGGATGAATAATAAATGTAACGCCGTAATCTCCATTTAACAACTGCATTATACGTTGAATATTACTCTCTATGCCTTTGGCTCAGTTAAAGTTAATTTACAACAAAGATGTAGCTGTAGATGATATTAAAAGAACTGATGTAAACTTCGATTCACCATCATCATTAGCGGATGAAAAATCCGCAGCAAAATCTTTTGCTCATCCTTATTATTGGGCACCGTTTGTTTTGATTGGGAATGGGTTGTAAATCTTCAGGTTCGCAACTGAACACCACTAGGGGTTTGCAACCCCAAGCGGGTGTGGTAGAAAATCTTTACATCAGAAAAGCAAAATCACTTTCCCCAAGCCCTTGCATACCTAATACAACAGCCACATCTCGATCCAAAACATTTATTACAGTATTCTTACCATCCATTTGCAAACTAACATCTTCAAAATCACCAATACCTGAAATTCCAATTACATCAATTCCACTTTCAAAGTCTGTAATTGTATTTACTTCTTCTGGTAATTGAGCATTCGCAATCCAAAATTGATCTTTACCGGCACCACCACTAATTGTATTTCCACCTTTTTCGGTAATAAAAAATCTATCGTTACCTTTACCGCCAATTAATCTATCGTTGCCACCAACAAAGAAGGTATCGTCTCCATCGCCACCATTTAAACGATTTCCTCCTCTACCCAGGGAAGCATCAAGAATATCATTACCTTTACCAGCATTAACTGTATCGTTTTTACCGGCGAATAATTCATCATCGCCGCTACCGCCAAATACTCGATTACCACCGGAAATACTTTGAGTGGTATCTACTAAATCGTTACCTTTTCCAGCAAATACTACATCTTTATTTCCGTCAAAATCTGGAATTAACTGCGTTTCTAAAATATCATCACCAGCATCGCCAACGACTAACACTTCGGTGACATATTCAAACTTTTCTCCCGGTAAAGCAGGTGTATTCGATGGGGGAATTCTAACCGGATTTTGCTGTTCGTAGGCATATGCTAATCCTATTAAGGTAGGCTCGGTAAATTCCTGCCCAAATAAAGACATACCCACGGGTAAACCTTGTTCTGTATATCCCACTGGTAAAGTTAAATCGGGGAAACCAGATAAATTTCCTAGATAATTTGCGCGATAGGGGTCGCCGCCGATATTATCTAAATTAGCTTGATAAGTTGGGTCTTCTATTACATTACCATCGGAGTCGGTAATCGGTGTTGCTGGAGTGGCAATTGTGGGATAAACTATGGCATCTAACTTGTTGCTAGCAAAAATATTATTTAACTCTTGCTGCAATTGGGGAATACCTTGATTAATCGCTGCTTGATATTCGGGATTATCCAAGCCGCCAAATTGCAATGAATCTTCGTATACAGCAATCCGATTGGGATTAACTGGAGTTTCCGAATTAACTAACTCTGGATCTTTACTCGCTGCAATCAATTCCTCTAAATTCTTTGGATATTCCTCATCCAGAGTACTAAAGTATTCCTCAATCTGGGGATTAAATTCAGCTTGAACTACCGTATTTAATAAAGTACCGTAATTAGAAGCGTCTACAACCGTTTCCGGAAGATCCAACTCGATAATAGTTGCACCAGCAGCCCTCATATTATCAATAGCTGCTTCCACCAACTTATCAACTTCATCGTTGCCGCCGAAATATTCCCGAGCTACACCAATTCTTGCTCCCTGCAAAGCATCTTTATTTAAGAATTGCGTATAGTCATCAAAACCTTTACCCTGACTAGCTTCCGTCGCCGGATCGTTTTCGTCAACACCAGCCATTACACCCAAGGCGATCGCTGCATCTTCAACAGAAAGAGCCATAGGACCAGCATAATCTACCGTCAGCGCTAAGGGAACTATACCATCAGCACTCACCAATCCCCGCGTCGGCTTGATTCCCACCAAACCGGTAACAGCAGAAGGTCCCCTAACCGAACCCGCCGTATCCGTACCAGTACCTAAAGTGGCAAAATTCGCGGCAATTGCAGCACCAGTACCGCTACTCGAACCGCTAGCATCGCGATTGAGATTATAAGGATTGAGGGTTAAACCTCCTTTAGAACTGTAACCAAGCCTTCCAGAAGAAAGAGCAAATTCGCTCATATTGGTTTTACCCAAAATAATTGCTCCAGAATCGCGAAATTGCTTGGTAGTAAAAGCATCATCGGGTGGAATCGAACCATGTAAAACATCCGAACCCGCAGTAGTCGGTAAATCAAAAGTATTGTAATTATCTTTTAAAAGTACCGGAATTCCATATAAAGCTCCATCTGCACCTTGATTTCTCAACTTTGCATCTAACTCCCTAGCTTTATCCAAAGCATCGGGATTAACCGAAATCACCGCAGAAAGATTCGGACCTTGGTCATCGTAAGCTGTTATTCTATTCAAATAAAGTTGAGTTAATTCCTCAACACTCAGAGCGCCGAAGCTGTACGCTTTTTGAATATCGTTAACTGTCGCTTCTTGTAAATTAAAAGTAGATGGTGCAGAAAGATTGAAGGTAGATGGCATATTTTTTTACCTGTAATGAAATTTGGTACTGAACCCTCATCCCGTAACAGTCATTAAATAAGGGATAACTTATTTGATTTAAAAGACTATCTAGCAAGCAGTTTACACAAAATTATTCTCGCAATCGATCCATGCACCCTACCAATAATTTACACTGAAACGGTATTTTTACTCAGTAAAATTAACTATTATTTTTGATTTGTTTGTAACTAAATTTCTGTCAAATATCAGAAAATTTAGATGCAGATAAATCATAAATTAGGTATTGACAAAAATCAGATTTTGATTTATATGGATTTGGATTTAACAACAATGCTGCAAATTTAAATTGCTATAATCCCAATAATCTCAATTAAATTGGTTCGTAGTTGCGCCGTCTTCGCTTCTTCTATTCAGCAGATGACTAATAAAAGTGGTTAATTTCAATGCTTATCTACAATCCATCGGCAATGCTTACGGCGAATCGTTGAGGTGTTACACCATAACTGATGTCGTAGGAAACCTTCGGCACGAGCAACAAAAGCGTTCAGCTAGGCTGCCTCTATCGCCGTTGTTTAATTTTGGAAGGAGAGGGGTGCCCGGAGGGCGGGGTGAGGTTTGCTGAGTGTAATACACTCAACCGAAAAGGACTATATAGCGTTTTCCATTTGAGTGCTATACATTTCGATAAACCTCACCCCTTCGCCTCTCCTTAATAAGGGAGAGGGAGAGGGGGGAGTGTGAGGAGAGTGGGAAGAAGGGAAGAAAGTTTTTAACTCCTAACTCCTAACTCCTAACTCCTCCGCCCTCACTACTTGCTACTCGCTACTTGCTACTTGCTACTTGCTACTCACTCTCAACCAACAGTTTCCAAACTGTGACTTTTAACCATCCGCTTCCCTTTAACAAGCATTTCAATGGGACGATTTGGGCCAGTTACTAAACCGCGACGCTTGGGTTTTACTTCACCATTATCAATTAATTCTAACTCCAAGTTTTTCAAAATCTTTGTTAAAATTAACTTCATTTCGCATTGAGCTAATGCTGCACCAATACACCGTCTCACACCAGCGCCAAAAGGTATGAATTCATAAGGTGAAAACTGTTTTTCTAAAAAACGTTCCGGTTTAAATTTCTTGGGTTCGGGATACAAATCTTCTCGTTGATGAGTCAAATAAACCGAACCATATAATAACGTACCTGGTTCTAAATCATGTCCGCACAATGAAACTGAAGTTTCTACTCGGCGCTGAAATTGAAGTATTGCTACTGGATAAATTCGTAAGGTTTCGTTACAAACTGCATTTAAATATGGCAGTTTATTAATAGTACTAAAATCGTAATTTTCATCTAAGCTATCGAGTTCTTCTAATAACTTTTCTCGCACTTGAGGATATTTATGAATCAAGTACAAAGCCCAAGCTAAAGCAGTCGCGGTAGTTTCATGTCCTGCTGTTAATAGAGTGATTAATTCATCGCTTAATTCCATATTGCTCATGGCTTCACCTTGCTCATCCCTAGCAGCCATTAACATACTTAAGACATCAGTGCGGGAATCTGAAGGGTTTGCTCTTCTTTCTTCTATTTCATTATTTAATATTTGATAAACTCGTTGTTTATTGCGAAGAAATTTACCCCAATAACTTTTTTCACCTAAATCTTTTTGCAAAACGGGAAAAATCAAAAAAGCTGCTCTCAGAGGCGAACTTCCTCCTGCTTCCAACATCGAACCCAAAAGATTTTCTAATTCGGTAGCGCGATCGCCTTCATAAATTCCGAACACTGCTTGCATAATTACCCGCATGGTAATAGCCTGCATCCCCTCTCTTGCATCGAAGTTTTTACCAACTTCCCAGCGATTCATTACCTTCGATGTAACCTGATTTATTACTTCCACATAGCAGCGTATTTTATCACCATGAAAGGTCGGCATTAATAACTTGCGTTGACGGCGATGTGCATCACCGCTTGCCATGATTACAGAATTTTTTCCCATCAAAGGTTCAAAAGCCTTATTTGCTTCTGATGGGGCGCTAAAATCTTTAGTATCGTTAGTTAATATTTGCTGTAAGGCTTGGGGATTGCTAATAACTACAACAGGAGATTTTAAGCGTAAAGTAAAAATATCTCCGTAGCGTTGTGCAGCCTTTTCCATAATCGATAAAGGATCGAGAATAAACTGCATGGTTTGAAAAAATGAAGGGTATTGCGGACCGTTGGGTAATTTCATAAGCTTCTAATTAATTATCTTTTTTCATAGTAATTATTTTGATAATTTTGCACATCCCAGAGAAGGTAGATATGGAGAGAGGAGAGTTGGTAGAGGGGGAGAGTGGGAAGAAGGGGAAGAAAGTTTTTAACTCCTAACTCCTAACTCCTCCGCCCTCACTACTTGCTACTTCCTACTTACTACTCACTCTCAACCAACAGTTTCCAAACTCCGAGTCTTAACCGCTCGCTTCCCTTTAACAACCATTTGAATCGGACGATTTGGGCCGGTTACAACACCCCGCCGCTTTGGTTTTACTTCGCCTTCGGTTACTAAATCTAAGTCCAAATCGGAAAGAATTCTTGCTAATACTAACTTCATTTCAAATTGAGCTAGCGCCATACCAATACAGCGTCTTGCACCACCACCAAAAGGTATGAATTCATAAGGAGAATACTGTCTTTCTAAAAAGCGTTCCGGTTTAAATTTCTTTGGCTCGGGATATAATTCTTCGTCTTGATGTATCGAATAAATGGAACCCATAACTGCCGTACCTGGCTCAAGTTCGTGGCCGCACAAGGAAACCGGACTTTCTACAGTCCTACGAAATGTCAGCATAGCTACTGGATAAATCCGTAAAGTTTCGCAGTAAACAGCATTTAAATATGGCAATTTTAAAATAGCATTGCTATCGGGATTTTCACCCAAACTATCAAGCTCTGCTAATAGCTTTTGTTTAACTTCAGGTAACTTATGAATCCAGTACAACGCCCAAGTTAATGCTGTAGCAGTAGTTTCATGCCCTGCAAATAACAGCGTCATCAACTCATCGCGTAATTCTACATCAGTCATAGCTTCACCTTGTTCATCCTTAGAAGCCATTAACATAGTCATGATATCGGTACGCGAATCATCGGGATTTTCTCGACGCTCGTCGATTTCTTGATACAGAAGTTTATCTGCTCTATCTCGATGATATACAAAACTTCCCCAAGGAGTTAGCGAACCTAAATTACGCTGTAATTTAGGGAAAAATAGCGCCATTGCACCAAAAGGAGAACCCCCAGCTTCCAAAAACTGTTTGATATGATTCTCGATTTCTTCGGCACGTTTTCCTTTATAAAGCCCGAATACAGCCTGCATAATTACTCTCAAAGTAATTTTCTGCATTGCTTCGCGCACATCAAAAGGTTTAGCAACTTCCCAATCGCTGATAATTTCTTTAGTAATGTTATTAATTGTCTCACTATAAGTCCGCATTCTATCGCCGTGAAAAGGCGGCATCAACAACTGACGTTGACGACGATGCTTTTCACCACTGACAGTAATTACAGAATTACTTCCCACCAAAGGTTCGATAACTATATTCGCATCCCCGGGAGCCGCAAATTCTTTATTATTCAACAACTTCTGTAATGCTTTGGCGTTGCTGACGATAACAATAGGGATATTCACGAATTGTAGTGTAAAAATATCTCCATATCGCTTGGCACAGTCTTCCAAAAACGACATGGGAAAAACAATAAATCGAAGTTGTTGGATAAATGCCGGAATTTTGGGACCATTTGGTAATTTCATAAGCTCCCCCAAAGTAGTATTTTTCCTATGCTAATTAATTTAAGGGAAGCTTGCATAAAGGATTATGTATTGATGAGAAGAGGGGGAGACAAGGGGATGGGGAGAATAAATAATTAATACCAACTACCAACTACCAATTACCAATCCCCAATTATTAATTGTTAAAGTAACGAGCCATTACTTCATAAATTTTTTCTTCATCTGGTAGCCAGTAACTTGCTGCAAATTCTCTACCATTGCTAACTCTGCCCGGTAAAGTAAACATTTCTATATCAGAGCGGTTAGTTTGTACGCCGAAATTAACTAGAGTTAATAAACTATCAAGGTTTAAATTAGTATCAATATTGTCTTTAATAGTACCGATAATTACTGGCGATCGCGCTAATGTTGCTGGATTTAAAGCTTGTTGTATCAAGGCTTGCATAAGCATTTGCTGGCGTTCAATTCTGCCGATATCTCCCCTGGCATCATTACGGAATCTCAATAGTTGTAATGCTTTGTCGCCGTTGAGATGTTGCTCTCCGGCTTTTAAATTAATATATAAATGTTGGGAATCATCTTGATATTTCAAGTCTTTGGGAACGTTTACTGTTACTCCCCCCAAAGCATCAATCAGTTTACCAACCCCTAAAACATTAATTCTAACGTAACCATGTATATCTATATTTCCTAAAAGATTACTAACGCTTTTAGCACTTAAATAAGCACCACCCAAACGATTGGCTGAATTAATTTTTCTCAAACCATAACCTTCTATTTCCGTGCGGGTATCCCTAGGAATAGAAAGCATATTTATTTTATTATTTTCTGGGTCGAATCGAATCAATAACATCACGTCGGAAAGTCCATCGAAAGAATTTACTTGGGGCAAATATCCCAAATCTTTTGTCTCTTCCGGTGCATTTCTTGTATCTGGAGGAAGTACGCTCATTCCCATCACTAAAATATTGACGGGACGATTCAACTCTAAAAATTGCCCTTTATCAATAGCATTATCTTTAAAAAAATTCGCTTCCTCCGGACTCAGATTAGCTTGCATAAACGGTTTCCCCGTCAAGAAAACCCCAAATAAACCCCCAGCTACAGCCGAGATGATGGCAACTATACCCATTTTTCCCCAAAATCCCCGCTGGCTTTTGGGTTGATATTTTTTCATGTTCTTGGTTTGAGGCTTTTCCTTATGAATCAATTCTTTCAATTTTTCCATAAATGAAATTGTCGTGAGTAATTCAAACTGCCTAACTTAACAAATTACGGATTTTGCGATCGCGTATTTTTAATAACTACAATTCCATTACTGTCAATTGCGTAAAATATTAAGGTAATGCCGTAAAATATGCATGAGTATAAATCTTCAATTACAGGGGATTGAGAATTGGTAATTGCTCCTTGTTAAAAGAGTTATTAGCGATACAAATCAAGCTCTGTAAACATGAAGAGATTTAAAACTATTTTTGATAACTGGTTTGAGTACTTCAAATCACAATTAAGCATTTATCAAAATTTCCGCTGCATCTTTTAAATTACTTTCAAACCCGCTCAACCCAAATAATCTTCTTTGGGAAAATGCTCCATCCACCAGCATCAATAAATATTTCCCTAACTGTTCCGAGTTAGGAATACCTGCATTTTCAGCCAGCTTTGTCAAACGCAACCGCATTTGAAGTTTATGGTTAATTGCTACTTGATGCCCTGGATAATCTAGCTGAGGAAATTCGCTGGTAGTTATCAAAAACGGACAGCCGTAACACTCAGGTTTGATCAATAGTTCGTCTATCCACTCAAATACTGCTAACAATTGCGCTTTGGGATTATCGGAATGCTTACCTACTGCTATATCAAAGCCTTGCCAAAAAAGTCGGTTACGCTCTTCTAAAAATGCCACAACCAAATCATCTTTTGATGGAAAATAACGGTAAAGCGTGGTTTTAGCAACCCCGGATTCGGCAATTATTCTATCTATCCCCACAGCTTGAATCCCATACTGGTAAAACAATCCGCTCGCGACTTCTAATATACGCTCTCGCGCTAAACTATTGGCTTTTCTTGGCATTTTTATAGAACAAATCAACTATTGACATGATACAGACCTGTCTGTTATTTTTCCAAATATCAAGCAATACAGACCTGTCTGTTTTTTATAAAGATTAAGTCTAAAACTAAGTTTAAAACTATGAAAATCGGAATTATCGGCAGTGGAAATATGGGGCGTTCTCTAGGTATTATTTGGGCAGAACAAGGGCATCAAGTATACTTTGGGGCAAGAACGGTAGAGAAAGGTAAAGCTGTTGCAGATTTAGCTGGGAATAGCGCTCAAGGTGGTACTAATGATGAAGCCGCTGCCTTTGGAGAGGTGCTGCTTTACACGATTCGTGGCGTGAATCCACAGGAAGTTATTTCCGATATAGAAGTGTTATCGGGGAAGATTTTGATTGATTGCAACAATTTTGAAATTCCCGAAGGTTTTGCTTATGAGCCGATAGAAAAGTCTTTAGCAGAAAAGTTAGCGTCGGAGGTTGCCAAAGTCAGGGTAGTCAAAGCATTTAATACGATGGCTCAAGAGGTATTTGAACTCGCACCGACACCGTTAAAAGATTACAACGTTTCTTGCTTTGTCGCCGGGGATGATGAGGAAGCGAGAAATATAGTAATGAAACTCGCCGAAGATATTGGATTTAACCCGGTTGATTGTGGTGGTTTAAGAAATGCGCGTATGTTGGAAGGGATGGGGAATTTGATTCGATTTTTAATTATTGGGCAAAAATTGGGTTCTTATGCAACGGTTTCGGTGGATGTATTGCCAGCAGCGCAACAAGAGCGTTTGGGGGGAAGAGAGGTTTCGGGGCTTTGAATTAGTCAGCGGCTGATAAATGAAACTGAAGTCCAAACGCAAATTACAGTATTTCCCTTACAAAGAAAGTAATTATTTATACTTTATTTTCTTGTGGCACGGACATCCCTGCCCGTGCGAATCTAGCTTATAGAGGTGAAATATGCTGTATTTACTGTTCTTCCCCGAAATTGGGGTTGGGGGCAAATCATACTTGTAATCAGCAACCTAAACATGGAATAGCCAGTGCAATCCTAATTGTAAAAGGTTGCTCGCTAGCACTAATATCAGCACGGCAAAGAGAGAGAATCTACCTTTGCCGATTGTCGAATTTTCTGTAGCTGTGGGGGTATCGGTGGAATTCGATATTAAAGGTAAAGTTGCTTTCGCGGTTACTCCCGCTCGCTCTTCTTGCAGGCAGGAAACTTTGGTGGTGGAATATTGGCTCCAGCCTCGTTGCTCTGCTTCTTCAAAGTCTTTGATACTCAAGCTTAAGTGAGGAACTTCGATGTTGCGCTCCTTAGCCATGTTCAAAGCAAGTCGCAAATCCTTATGCAGTAATTTGACATTAAAGGCAGGGTGTTGAGAGATGTCATCACAGCGTCGTGAAAACCAATAATGTGGCAAGCCGTTAATATCTCCAGGGTTTTGAGCAAAAGAACCCAGGCGCAGGGTATCCCAAATAGTTTGTAATTCAATTCCCCTGGCTAAACCTAAAGTAATTCCTTCACTCACGGCTTGAACTGCGATCGCGTTCACAGCGTTGTGGATTAGTTTACATTTAGTTCCGGAGGTAATTTCTCCACAGTATAGAACGCTATCGGCCATTAGTTGCAGCAGGGGCACAACTTTGTCGAAGGTTTCTTTTGAACCACCGGCTAAAACGGCTAAACCCATGCCCTTCTGGCTTTGGGCACCTACAGGGCAATCATTAAAAGGAGCATCTAACATTTCAACTCCCAATTCCTGCATAACTTGATGAAGTTTAAGCACTGTCTCCACAGAGTTGGTAGTAATATCCACGTAGACACTGCCCGGTTGCAATCCTTGACAAAGATTGTGTTCGCACTCCATCACCGCACTCATAACATCAGTTGGAGTCGGTAGGGAGGTAAAAATTACCTGCGAAGAAATAGCAACTTCGGCACAACTATTGGTGATACGGGCACCAAGAGACTGTAACTCTGCCATCGAATCTGGATTGATGTCGTAGACATAAACTTCATAGCCGTGGGCTAGGAAATTAGCAGCTTGCCGCCCTCCAATATTGCCACAGCCGATGATGCCGAGAATGGGACGATTCAAAGAGGATTGAGCTATTGAATTACTGTTGCTAGTTAACATATATTGCTTGACTCCTTGCGTCCCAAATTAGATGATATCGAGCTGCATTAAAAACCGGAATAATCTGGCAGCCTTCTTAGCATATTAATTAATGCACAGCGGTGCTTTAGCTATTACCGCTTTGCAGACTAATATTCTACCGGAAAGCTTGCTAATACTCTGTTATTTTGGGTGTAAAACTCGTTAATTTTATGGGAGGTTTTAACCTTCTATGCAAGCTGTTCCCTTTGTGTTGTACCGGATTTTCCCAACTATAGCAGCAGTCCGTTAGGCTTTCAAATACCCCGAATCAGAATAGCAACATCCACCGCAAACTCGAATTTATTTAATTCAGTTGATGTGTTTGAGCGTACTTAAACATAGAACCGCAAGCTACGCGAGTCCTTGCAGCAGCACTACTCCATAATTTGAATGCTACATCTTCCAAGGTTTGTCCATCAACTTCGAGTAGAAGCGAAATTACGCTAATTCTACCGAAAGACCAAAACAAGCCTGCTTCAATCAAATAAGGCTCCGAAGTTTCTGAATGTATGCGGAAATCGTATAAAGAATAATCGCGACAACCCAAAGCAACATGTGCCTGCTTAGCGGCGCGAGCAAGTTTCCCAAACAATTCTGGAGAGACATTAGCTGGACAAGCTCTTCTCGAAGCTGTGTTTCTATTTTGTAATAGGCTTCCGTCAGGTAAAAATTCTAGCTTATCCCCTGCGGTTCTAATAGGCTTTTCTTCTGACATAAAATACTCGATTGTGGAGGGTACATATAACTCACCATTGCGCTCCACAACAGCTACACGCAGTTCTCTTCCAGGAATGTAATCTTCAATTAACAGAGTTCGATCGTATTCAAAACCAACTCGCAATGCTTCGGCAATTTGGTCTTCGTTTCGTACTAAAGTTACTCCTAAAGAGTTGTCTTCTGAGTTTGGTTTAACGATGAAGGGGGGTTTCATTGTCAGGGTGTCACCTTGACGGAATTGTTGTGCTTCGGCAACTCTAACGCCGGATGCAGATACAACGCTTCGCGATTGGGATTTATTGGCTGCAAGCGCGGTACAGTGGGATGAAGAGCCGACAATAGGTAATCCAATAACGTCCTCGAATAAAGAGCGGAAACTTGTCATACCCAAAAAGCAAAACATATGGGGAACTACAACATCAAGAGTAGGTAGTTGACAAATCATCTCCTGAAGTGACATTTTTTCCGATAAGTCGTCTAAAGATGCTCCCAATTGCCAAAATCCATCAGGATCTACCACAGCATAGTGACTTTTCACACCAACGGGTTGTACTACTTCCCTTGCGTACATGATCGAAAGGTTGTAGTAGAACTTAGAAACGCGAGAACCTGCAAGGTGCAATACTCGTAATTGAGATGTTGTAGTGGAAATTGGGATAGAAAATGATGATGAGGTTTGAACTTGAGGCATTTTTATTATGAAATATAACTTAATACTCCTTTACACTAATATCATGTTCGCGACCTTATAAATCGTCTTTCGTTAGATAATCATATATTTAGCTATTTGTCTACTTGAACTACTATGTGATTAAAATTACTCGTTCGTAGTTGCGCCGTCTTCGCCAAATATTTAGCATCCAAAGGCGAATAACTTAGAACTGTTGCACCGTACAAGTAAATTAGTGCAATGATTCTCAGATAAATTCCCATAACCGATCTATGCCGAGATTCAAAAAGTAAGTTCATTTTAAATAAGTAAATTCAAACTAATTTGAACTTAGATAAAAGAAATAACTCTAATACCGTTCGCACAGGTGTAGTAATACTTCACCTGTGAAGCGGTTTAATCAGATAGCAATAACTGTAATAACCCAATTAAAGCATTTAAGGAAAATACTGTTTTTATATGATGGGGCTAAATTCCATCAGGGTTAGGCTTGTTCCTGTGGGAATAACTTGTTCTAATTTAAATCCACTAGCTTGCAATAAATCTCTATATTCTTGTTCGGTGCGCCAGTAACCCCCTGGATTGGTAATCATCATCTGTACGGCAGCCAAAGCTGGCATAGTTCCATCGGGATATTCTACAGGGGCACCCAGAGCAGGTACTAAAGTTTGCAAAATTATCAGTTTACCATTTTTGGGGAGAGCTTCCCTACAGTTAGTAAGTACCTTAATTGAATCCTCTTTACTAAACACTGACAGAACGTACTTCATTACAATGGCATCGGCTCCTTCTGGCAAAGATTTTAAAGCACTGCCACCAACAATTTGCACCTGCCCATTAACTCCATATTTAGCAAAGTTATCAGGAGCAGTTTTTACCTCATGAGGCAAGTCAAACAAAATGCCTTTACAGCCAAATTTTTTGACAATATTGGCAATTAATGTACCTTGATTACCTCCTACATCCATTACAGTGTCAAAACGACCGAAATCATAAATTTCAAATAAAGAATCAACAACTTCATTAGTTAAAAAGCTCATGGCATTGTTGAACAGTTTTTTACTGTTAGAATTCTGGGTCATATAGGAACTGTAAAAATCTTCATTTTTAGCTAGTTCAAAAGGAACTTCCCCAGTCTTTAAACTGTTTTCTAACTCCCTCCAACCATCCCACATATTAGGTTCTGTAATATGTAACAAAAAGTCACCAATAGATGGGGAACCATTACTAATTAAAAGTTCTGATAATTCTGTAGCGGCAAAAACTCGTCCTGGTTTTTCTACAATTACTCCTAAATGAGCTAAAGCGCGTAACACAACATAAAGTTTTTCGACTTTTGTCTCAGTTTTTTCTGCTATTTTCTCAACAGTTAGAGGTCCATACTGTAACAAGTCTGGTATACCTAAATTTGTTGCAACATAAACACACTGACTTTGCCAATAACCGTAGATAATGCGATAAATTTTCTTTTTAGATTCTGATGCAGAGCCTAACATAATTAATTCCTAAAACTAATGTTAATCTTATTTTAAACTATTATTCAAATTACTATTCAAACGTTCTGCCAATACTTTTAAATTTGGTTCCTTTACGAATGAATAGTGATTTCCAGGAACTAATTGAAGTTCTATTTCGGAGGCATCTAAGATAGCGTATAATTCTACCCAAACTAACTGGGGGTCTGGTGCTTGATAATGCCTTTCTTGCGGTCGAAAAACTGTTACTTTCCCCGGATAATAACGACGTTTATAGGCATAAGTTGCTTTTAAAGTTCCTACCATCACATCTATGAAACGTCGATTTTGTTCGCGACTGGCTTCTGGTGGAAATAATCCGCATCTTTCGGCTTTATCAATAATAAACTCTATTTTGTCTTCTGGGTTAAATCTTGCTAATTCATCTTCATTGACAAAATTCTCGGTGCCAAAAGCTCCTCCAAAGTAACGACTTAAGGCACCGGTTAAATATAGATTATCAATTTTTTTATTCGGGTCTAATAAAATGGGCACCCAAGAATCTAAAATTGCCAAAAAATTTACTTCTCGTCCTTGTTGAATTAACTGTTGTGCCATTTCCAATGCAACTACTCCGCCGAAAGACCAACCTCCAATTTGTAATGCTCCTTCTGGCTGAAATTCTTGAATATTTTTGACATAAAATTCGGCCATGTCTTCTACTGTATTGAAGACTTGTTCTCCTTGGTTAAAGCCTTGTGCTTGAAGACCGTAAAAAGGTTGATTGTTACCTAAATAATCGGATAGTTCTTGATAGCAAAGTACGTGACCACCAGCAGGATGCACGCAGAAAAATGCTTGCTTGTTACCTTGAGTTTGAATTGGCACTAAGGAAGAGGTTTTCTGTTGTTTTTGCTCTCGGATTAAACAAGCTAAATCTTCTACTGTACGATTTGTAAAAAGTGTTGATAAGGGTAATTGTTTATCAAAGTTTCGCTGAATTTTTGCCATTAAATTAATTGCGAGAAGAGAATGTCCCCCCAACTCAAAGAAGTTATCTTTAATCCCCACTGAATTAATATCGAGAATCTCCGACCAAATTCCTGCTAATTTTTGTTCAATGTTATCGCGTGGTGCGATAAAATTATCGTTTTGATTGAAGCTAAAATCGGGTGCGGGTAGTTTTCGACGGTTAACTTTTCCATTTGCTGTTAATGGCAGTTGCGACAAAAACACAAAGGCTGAAGGTATCATGTAATCGGGTAATTTACTATTGATAAATTCCCGCAGACTAGTAATACTTGGTTGAGATTGCAAACAAACAATATAAGCAACTAAACGACGATTACCTTTGCTATCAACTCTAGCCATCACTAAGCTTTCCCGTACTTGATGATGCTGACTCAAAACCGATTCTATTTCTCCTAACTCAATCCGATTGCCTCGAATTTTGACTTGATTATCCAAACGTCCTAAATATTCAATATTACCATCGGGTAGGTAACGAGCTAAATCTCCGGTTTTATAAAGGTAGTGGGATTGAAAATCATCCACAAAAGGATTGTGAATAAACTTTTGCGCTGTTAATTCTGGGCGATTTAAGTAACCTCGTGCTAACTGCACTCCACCTAGATACAATTCTCCAGCGACTCGAATGGGAACCGGTTGTAAATCCGGATTTAAAATATAGGTTTGAGTATTGGCAATGGGACGACCGATAGGTACAGTTTTATACTGAGTACCGGGCTGACAATGCCAGTAGGTAACATCAATAGCGGCTTCGGTGGGGCCGTAAAGGTTGTATAATTGTGCTTTGAAAACATCAAAAAACCGTTGTTGTAAGCTGATAGATAAAGCTTCTCCGCTACAAAAAACTTGTCTCAAACTGCTACAGGATTTAACATCAGCAACTTCCAGAAAAATCTCAAGCATGGAAGGGACAAAATGAATCGTGGTAATTTGCTGTTCGTCAATCAATTTAACCAGGTAGTTTGGATCTTTGTGCCCTTCAGGTTTAGCAATTACTAACCGCGCTCCTGTAATTAATGGCCACCAAAATTCCCACCCAGAAACATCAAAACTAAAAGGGGTTTTTTGGATTACGCTGTCTGTGGAGGTTAATTGGTATTCATCCTGCATCCATAAAATCCGGTTAACCACTCCTTTATGAGTGTTCATTGTTCCTTTGGGTTTTCCTGTGGAGCCGGATGTGTAAATAATATAAATTAAGTTGTTGCTGGTAACATCACTAACCGGATTTTCTGCACTTTCGACTGCGATATTTTGCCAATCTGCGTCTAAACTAATAACAGTTTCTTGATACTGACTAAGATTTTCTCGTAAATGATTTTGAGTTAGCAAAACGGGAACTTGTGAATCTTCTAAGATATAATTAATCCGCTCGGTAGGATAAGTTGGATCGATGGGAACATAAGCACCACCAGCTTTTTGAATTCCTAATAATCCAACAACCATTTCTAAGGAGCGCTCGACACAAATCCCTACTTTAGTTTCTGGTTTTACTCCTAATTTTTGCAAATAATGCGCTAGTTTATTGGCTCGACTATTTAACTGTTGATAAGTTAGTTTTTGTGCTGCAAATACTACTGCTACTGCATTCGGCGTTTTTTCGGCTTGGGCTTCAAATAATTGATGCAAACAGAAAGATAAATCGTAATCTGTTTTTGTATCGTTCCATTCTACTAGTATTTGCTGCTTTTCTGAGTCATTCAACATCGGTAATTTACCGACTGCTGTCTGGGGATTTTCTACAATTGCTGCGAGTAAATTCTGAAAATGTTCGGTAATTTGAGCAACCGTTGCAGCTTCTAAAACATCGGAGTTGTAGTTAAAGCAAACATGAAAAGATTCTGGTAGTTCTATTATGTCTAAACCGAGTTCAAAATCTATTTTTTGTTGGGGTAGTTCATAGTATTCTATATCTAATTCTTTTGACTCTAATAATTTTTCTCGGTTTCTCTTACTAAAACTTACTTGACAAATAGGAGGATGACTCTTATTAGATGATTTAATTTGTTTGACGAGTAATGAAAAAGGATAATCCTGATAGTTCTGTATTTCAAATAATGTTTTGCTAACTTGACTCAAAAAATCTGTAAATTTAAGATTACCACAGATTGAATCTTTAACCACAGTAACATTAGTTAGATTCCCGACAACTCCTGTAAATGATGGCTGATTTACTCGGTTCAATAAACCAACCAGAATATCTTCTTCTCCCGTGTAGCGGTAAAGCAGCACTTTAAATACTGCTAATAGTAACTCTTCAACTGTTACTGTTTGCGTTAAAGCCAGTTGTTTAATTTGTTGAGTTAATCTCGGTTTGATATCGAACTTAATATAAGCGCCATTATAAGTTCTAATAGTTGGACGAGAAGAATCCGTTGGTAGCTGCAATACGGGTAATTCATCGCTTAACTTCTGCTGCCAATAATTACCAGCTTGTTTTCCTTTTTCACTATTAATAAATTTTAATTCTGTTTGAATATATTCATTATTATTAGATGTATTTACGAGCGGTAAATTTGGATTATCACCATTTACAATCAAGTCATAGATAGCTAAAAACTCGTCAATTAATATTAATAATGATTTAGAATCGGCAGCAATTTGATGAGCAGTTAACAATAGAATATGCTCGCTCGCAGAACGACTAAATAAACAAGCACGAAATACCTCACCATTTTCTAAATTAAAAGGTAGTTTTGCCTTTTGCAATAGCTGCTGATTTAATTCCTCATCGCTCGCTTGAGAAGCATCTATCTTTTCAAATTGAATTTTAACAGTTTTTTTAACTTCTTGAACTACTTTTTCATCTCGTTCGTAATAGATACTGCACAGAGTTGAATGACGCTGTATTAGTGCTTGTAGTGTCTTTTTTATAGCCTGAATATTTACAGTAGATTTAATCCGAATAGAAGCAGAGATTTTATCACTAATACCTGTAGGATTAAGTTTGTATAGAAACCAATTGGCTTGCTGTAAGTGGGAAGTAGAAAAATGTTGTACCGTAGACATAACTTAACTTATATTATTAGACTTATGATAAATCGAGACTTCATCAAAATTATTTGTACTTTCTCCTAATCGTAATCAAAAGAAGTTATACAAGCAGATTTTGCTCGATGCGGTTGAATTATTTTAGTAGTGTTTTGCCCTACAGACGCGAGCGAGCTAGCGAGCCAGACTCGCGTACACTACTCGCCATTGCTGTATTGTCGCGCTGATTCGGCAATAAAAATAATTTTTGAGTTTGACGATATATCTGAATTTTCTCATCCCATAACTTTGTACTAAATACACCCCAAATACACTAATATCATGTCCGTGTCTTCATAAGTCGCATCCTCAAAGGAAATACTGTATTTATATCGTTCATTGCTTCTAAAGTAGTAAAAGTGTTTCATCCCCAGGCATATTGACTAAAAACCCAAATAGTGAATATCTCAAAATATTAGATTTATTTGGACTTATCCTGAATATAATACGTGTATTAAAAATATCTACTTTATTCTCATCTACCGGTTTAAGAGAGATTGCATTATTAGTATATTCAAAATATTAAATCTTAAATTTATGATTTTACTTGACAACTATTGAAACCAAAAATAAGATAACATGAAATGTCATATGAGCAAATATTGTAGTTTCTAGTTGTTTGTGTCAATGCAGCCAACCTGCGATTACTCCTAAAATTAGATTTAAAGCAATTATTAATCCAATTAATAATATTGTCGGTTGAGCAATTAAGCTGAATAGAAGTGGTAAATGTCCGATGCCAAAGACTGCCGCAGCAGCGATAATTGCTAACCAGTAAAAATCAGCGTCTTTGTTAGCGTAGCGTGTCTGTAAGACATAGGAGATAAGGGTTCCCAAGCATAAGCCAAGCCCGCCTGTTGTAAACCTTCGCGCCTCTGGCGTGCGGCGAGCGCGTCTCCCGGAGCGAGATAGAGTACCCAAAGGGCTACATACCATTTACTACTTGCGAGTCTTAACTAAAATCTTAAACACCTAGCTACTATTTTTTGACTGATGCACAATCTGAAGTGGAAGTCATGGTAGAAGCACCCTGCAATTAACAATTATCACTTTTCCCCAACTATGCAGATAAACTGTTCTTTGGGTTGGGAATTTATAATCCACTTCAGATTTTTAAAACCTACAGTTGTCATCAACTCTTTGACTTCTTCAATGTCATAAACCTGAAAACCATGTTTAGGAAGAATCGTTTGTTTAAGAAATTCTTTGGAATTAAAACAAATAACCAACGAACCTTTGTCTTCCAGAATTTGATGCAGTTGAGTTAAAGTTTGTTTCACATCCTTCCAAAAATAAATCGTGTTAACCGTACAAATTTTGGTAAAATTACCATTTAACTCCGGTATATTTACCGTATTACAGCAATTTAACTGAAGTTTACCTCTTTTTATATCTGAAGCAAAACGCTTTTTACAAAAATCCACCATTTCCGGAGAAACATCTATACCAGCAACAGATTTTACGCCCGGATTTTTGAGAATTCTATTTAGTAAATAACCTCCGCCAAAACCCAACTCTAAAACGCGCTCATCTGCGGATTTTAGATTCAACATTCTCAATGCAAGCTTGTTCATAGAAGCATTATCTCTATTTAAAACTCTAGAAATAATTTGCTTACCAAACCATCCTGAAGGCTGGCGAAGTTGTGATGCGAGAAATTTACTAATCATTATTTCCTGAACCTAGCTTTATGTTGGACATACTCGCAAATCTGCTATTGCTTGCAGACAAAATTAAGGAATCGTCTTAATTATTGCTGTATATACAATTACAGAGTCAACTATTCCCGAACAAATTATTTAAAGTTTAGTTAAGATTCTTGATAATAGCTTTACTTTCTATAGGTGCAGGTTAAGCGATCGCAAAAGAAATAATCTGTAATATCATTTTTGTTTAAACAGTTTTCATATTTGTAAAGGTTGGTAATTGGTAATGGGTAATGGCAGTTATTATCGAAAAACCTTTGATATTTTTGGACAATTCCAAGATTGGTATTGGGCTTCACGAACATTAGGTAAATGGTGAAGGGTGTCAGAAGCGTAATCAAATAATGTGAATTAAGTGCTGGAATCCGCCTTGGAATAAATTCCAAGGCTCATATACAAAGTCGTCTTAAGACGACTGGGGATTTTTCGGTTGGTGATAATAATTTGCATTCAGTCCGTTGGAAACGGACTTGGTTTATTAGCCTGAGAATTGATGAATACGGCGTTTTAGGATGCTTACCCGTAATTGCCACTTGTTCGGAGGTGTTACAAAGAAGGAAGAAGTTGGGAGGAAGAAGGTTTGAGCGGTATGAATAACTTTAGTTATGGGTATAAAGCCCACTTGAAATAAATATGTATTCTAAGATACGTAGTGCGATAGAATACTGCGTCCTTGTTTTCATTCACGCGGAGCGTGTGGATCATCCCACGTTTTTAAACGTGGGTTCTTCTTCCTTCTTCTTCCTTCTTCTTCCCTCTTCCTTCTTCCTTCTTCCCTCTTCCTTCGTGAATAATTTACTTCCGCTTCACCGTTACTTCCCGCAAAACCTTTTGAGAACGATTTTTCTTCCTTCCACTCCGACGAGTTAATATACCTTGTGAAGGACTAAAGAATAATGCTAATAAAAACAACCCGCAAATAAATAATACAATTGATGCTCCTGATGGCACGTTTTGATAATAGCTAATATACAAACCGCCAACGCTACCGATAATACCTATAGCAGAACCTAAAAACATCATTTGATGTAGCTCTTTCACCAACAAATAAGCCGTGGCTCCAGGTCCAATTAATAAAGATATTACTAACACCACTCCCACAGCTTGCATACTAGCAATAATTGTGATTGTAATTGCTGCTGTTAAACCGAATTTTATTATATTTACCGGTAATCCATTAGCTTCTGCTCCTAATGGGTCGAATGTGTAAAATAGCAATTCTTTATAACAGAATTTTACAAAAAATAAGGTAATAGCTGTAATAACTAAAGTCCTAAAAACGTCTTCTGTCGTAACTCCTAAAATATCGCCAAATAAAAAGTGATGTAAATCAACTTTGCTCTTTAGCACGCTAATTAACATTATTCCCAGCGCTAAAAAACCCGAGAATACTAAAGCCATCGCAGCATCAACTTTAATCCGAGACTGTGATTCTATCCAACCAATCACAAAAGTGCTGAAAGTTCCTGAAATAAACGCACCTAGGAAAATATCAATCCCAAAATAAAGCGCGATCGCAATTCCCGGTAGCACGGCATGAGCAATCACATCACCAAGTATTCCCTGACGCTGTACTATCAGATAAGAACCGACAACAGAACAAAGAATACCTAACAAAATAGCAATAATCAAAGCATCTCGCATGAACCCAAAACTAAGGGGTTCCAACAACAAATTAAACATTATTAATAATTAATAAATATTCACTGTTAACTGTTAACTGTTAACTGTTAACTGTTAACTGTTCACTGTTCGCGGGTTAAGCCCATTTTGCTTCCCGATTTAAAAATAAAATATTATTTCCATAAGCCCGCTGTAAATTCTCAGTAGTAACAACTTCTTGAAGAGAACCATCAGCAATAATATGTTTATTCAATAATAATAAATTATCGCAATTACTTAAAGTTGTACCCAAATCATGAGTAATTAAAATTAAGATTTTTCCTTCCCTTCTTAACTCATTGAAAACATCAAACATAATCTCTTCGGTACGTTTATCAATACCAACAAACGGCTCGTCAAAAAAGAATAAATCGGCTTGCTGTGCCAATGCTCTCGCTAAAAATACCCGCTGCTGCTGCCCTCCCGATAACTCCCCAATTTGACGAAAACGGTAATCCCACATTCCGACTCTATCCAACGCAGATTTAACTATTTCTCTGGATTTACGATTATAGTTGCGAAACCAACCCGTGTTTGCAGTACGTGCCATCATCACCACATTATGCACCGTAATCGGATAATCCCAATCTACCTGAGTTCTTTGGGGTACATAAGCAATCGAACGCAAATGCTTGTGGATGGGGCACTTACGAAATCCGATCTTTCCGTTGGCAATCGGAATCAAACCCAATATCGCTTTTACCAATGTACTCTTCCCGGCTCCATTTGGCCCAATCACACCAATCATCTGCCCCGGTAAAACCCGAAAACTGATATCTTCAATAGCTACCGTACCCCGATAATACACATCTAAACTCTCTACTTCTAGCACTAATTTCTCCCATATGATAATGATTATTATTCATGTTAAAAATCTACTTCCCATTCTGCAACAGGTAGTATATGATAACGATTATCATATTACAGGACTATTTATAATAAATTATGTTTGCAAAAAGACTGTTAAAACAATTTTAAAATTCGGTTTAGCTATTAGTCTAATTAGCTGTAATGGAGAAGAGACAGGTTATTCCGATTTGGGAACAGAAGAAAATTCAGTCGTGAATACCAGTAGTAATACAGCAGCAGAGCGCCCCTTATAGATACAACCAGCCTAATTTGTAACTTAACCAAAAAATTCATACTTTTAATCAGCAACGCCAATTTTTTAAGGATGCAGCCAATAAGCTACACGGCTTTTTAAAAAGTTTTTGTTGACTTCTGATTGAATTTGTAAGATTTTTTGTATAACTAAGGAAAGCTCCCTAATTTGATTCCACTCAGGCAGTTTGAAAATTATTTCGTTACTGATATCCTCTTCAAACTTTTCTTGTATAAAACTTGTTAAGCTGAAAAGATTATCAAAGGCTCGAAATAATTCTTTTGCTTTATCGTTAATTTTATCGTCAATTGGTTCGTCTAGGTGCAGTAATATCGAGTTTAAAGATGCATTATAATCATTGACTAAAATTTCCAAAGCACTATCTGTAATTAAATCTCCGTCTGGAAAGTCGTATTTCTGTTCTTTCTCTAGCACTGGTAGAATCTCTATTTGCTGTTTTTCGGGTAATCCAAAAAAAATAATGATAACTGCTTTTGAATCAATTACATCTTTTACTTCCTTGCTTAATATCGACATAACGTTAATCTGAGATTCTATATCTATTTACCATCGGCTATTTCAACTTTACTAGATTGATTTGATTTCCAAGCTTTTTGAAAGTGTTGAAATAACATTGCTCCACCAGTTAATAACATCCACAATAAACCCAAGCCGTTGAGTAAAACATAAACTGGTTCTAAGATTTTTCCCAAATATTCACCTTCATGGAGAACCATTAAAAAATGAACTTGATTCCGAGACAGTCCAAACCAGTCTTTAGAAATACGATAAATAACTCCTGTAGACACCGTGATTAATAATGGCAATATGACAACCGGAGCAATGGTGAGATGCAATTTTCTTAATAGTTGCTTCTTCATGATTCAATTGAACTAGTGGTTTGTCCCATAAAATATGATGGGTGGGGCAGGGAGGGGGAGAGGGGGA
>JAHCMI010000064.1 GCA_019192545.1 Rivularia sp. MS3
TTGTACCGCCCGTTGATGGAGGAGTTGTACCGCCCGTTGATGGAGGAGTTGTACCGCCCGTTGATGGAGGAGTTGTACCACCCGCTGAGGTATTAACTATTGATGTACCTTCAGGTACTGTAATTCTTAGCTTTACTAAAGGAGAATCATCTTTGATTTTGAAAGGTTCGCTTCTTGGCTTACCGGGTTGGTCAGATTTGTAATCAAATACGTTAGGACTATCACCACCATTCGGGTCGCTATATCTAGGTCCTTGTCCGTCGAGTTTAAAAGTTCCTTGATATTGAATTCCTGTCTCTGGGTCGGTGAGAATTCCGCTATAGTAGGCTTTTTTGACTCCGAATTCATCTTGAACTACCGCTTTAATTACCGCACCTTCCATATCAGGTCTGCCATCGTATCTGAAGGTTGTCATTTCACCTTCTGAAAGTACGGGAGAATCGATAACAGCATCGAAAGAAGTAACAGGAATACCTTTAAATTTAACGTAGGGTCTCATGCTACCGTCTTTACGGACTTGTATTACTTGGTCTGACTGATAGACTTTGACCCATTGAGGATTCTTTCTAGTACCAACATTGCGATAGTAAGTACCAGTTGTATCAGTATCAACAATCGTCAGAACCCGATTATAATTAGGGTTGAATTTTGGAAGTACAAGAGTTCCAGATATCGTACCAGTACTTTGAACTGTAATCGGGGAAGTAGTTGTTTGTTGGGCAAAAGCACTTGATGTACCTAAACCAATGATAGTTGCGGCTAAACCACTTCCTAGAATGGCTGTAAAGCCCAATTTCCGGTAATTTTGAATGTGCTGCATATTAAATTTGTTTTTTTAAAATTTGAAATTGTCGATGCTATTTGAACCTGCGAGCATATTGAAATCCTATGCAAAAACAGCAGGTAAAAATAGCTGCTAGTAAATACACTAACGCTATTGATTACATTTACACTGACATCAAATTAAAACCGGAAGGTGGCTTTTAATGCTCCTACTATCAAAGCATCGTTACTCTGATTGTGATCTGGGTTAAAGACTACGAAAAAGCCGGGAGTAATATCTAAATTTCGATTCAATTTAGCACGATAAAACATCTCGACATGCAAAGATGTACCATCTCTTCCACCAGGTGTTCCGCTGTTAGAAAAGTTAGGAAAGTTGAATCCGTCAGGTAAAGTACTAGACGTAATTTTTGGTGGTTGTCCAATCATAATTCCTCCTAAATTTCCAGGTTTTCCTAAATTAGGAAAAGCTGCAAATACTGCCCAGTTATTAGTGGTGACGCTACCTTGAATATCTTTTGGATCGGAAAAAGTCCAGCCTCCCCAACCCCCTATTTGAAAATTTGGATTGATACGATAAGCAACCGTAGCACCAATTGCCTGAGTATCGAAAGCTGTATCGGGTGCAAAAGGAGAAATTAACTGAGCATCACCAATACCAGTTGCTAATAAACTATCAGGTGAACGGGAGTAAAGATAATTCAAGCCAACATCAATATTGTTAACAGGTGTTACTGTCAGTTGAGTACCGAGAGTTTGTCTTCCTCCAAAAAGTCCGCCAACGTTTTTATCTGTTGGAAAACTGGGAAATTGAGAGCTATAAACTCCTTGTAAGCTGATACGGTTATTAATTTGCCAATCAAAGCCTACACCACCCGTACCGCTACCAATTCCTATGATTGGATTGCGTTGAGCAAAGCTTGAGATTGCTTCACCTTCTAAGGAATTGATTCCACGAAAGGTACTGGTAGGATTGACACCCGCAGCACCAACTACAACTCCTAAGTTATTAGAAATTGGGAATCGATAAGACAAATCGTTGATTAATATATCGTTGCCAGTATCCGACTCAAAATTCAAGCGTCCCATATTAGTAAACAAAGACGATGCAGAAGAACCCAAATTTCCTGCATATAAACCCGTTAGCAATAAATCTCTTCCTGTAAACGAAGTAGCTAACGTAAGTTGCATACTGTTAGCAAAAGTGAGATTAGTTTGTGCTGTACGCTCTGGTACTCCATCTCTAGGAAATAAATCTACTTCGTTAGTGTTAGTTCCTTGCAAACTAGTAGTTACTTGTCCGAAAAATCTAGTTGTCGGAGAAAATTGATTAGCTTGTAATTCACCAGTTCTTTCTTCTAAAGAAATAATCCGTTCTTCTAACTGGTTCAATTCTGCTCGAAACTCGTTTTGTAAGCGTTGCAGAATAATTAAATCTTGTTCATTAATAGCACTTGCTCCATTCCTAACAATCAACTCGTTAATTTGTTGCAAACAAGCATCTATTCCAGTTGCAAATTGATAGCGATTGATAATTTTTTGACCTTGAAAAGTTCCGTCTGGGTATGCTAGAGCGCAGTTATGACGGCTTGCTAGAGATTGTAAAGCTTCAAAAGCCCAATCAGTCGGGCTTACATCATCAAGTTCCGATACCGATGTGACTTGCGACATCGGATTTTCTGGTTCTAAAAATTGATTGCGGCTAATATTTCCAGAATTAGGAAATATATTTTGATTTTGTGATTCTTGAGTCTCTGTTTCAAGATTCTGAGTTATTAGATTATGTTTTTGATTATCAAGTTGATTTGAAATTGAGATGTCGCCACTATTCTTAGATGCTTCTAAATTAGATTTTTGTGGAAGTACGGTTTGCTGCGCTTCCTCAATAGAAGCTAAATAATCTTTAAACTGAATTTTATTTTGATACTTATTAAGTTCCTTTTGATACTCTATCTTATATTCACTTAGTGTAATTACAGTAGGGGTAGATTGCGAAGAAGAATTTTGAGTCGTTTGAAATTGCTTAGTTACATCACAATGATTGCGATCGCATTTTTCGTTAATAGCTTCTAAAGTATTATCAGATTCAACAAACTCAGGTGCCGCGATTTTAGGCGATAGAATGACTGATGCTTCTTGATTCTGCTCTAATTGTCGCTGTGTATTTTCCGGTTGTTCTGGCAATTCCTCCGGCAACTCAGGTACAGTTGTTTGTCCCGTCGTTAACACGCTCGCCATCAGCAGACTGATATCACGCATTGTATCTCGCTTTACTAACACCAATATTTCCTTTCACAGAAACAATAGGTTAGCTTCAGGAATATTCATCAACAAAAAGTTAAATTAATTACCTTTATAAGTATTTTTACTGAAAAAGTAGGAAGTATAGCAATCCTATATGAGTCGTGAGAAAGATAGCTCTGAAAAACCGGGTTTCTCAAATCTCATGAATGATTTAGGAATGCTATAGTTAACAATTAAAACGGAGGAATTATGAATCTAGGAGAAGCGTCTTGGGTTTCCATAACGCTCCCGGCTAAAAATTTTTTCCTATACTTATTCTGTCTGAGCGCAATAATCATTAAGTTCTTTTGCTAAAGTGTCAGATTCTTTTGCAGCATTTGAAACTTGTTTGAGAGATGTTTCTATATCTTTTTTGGCTTTTCTAACTTGTTCTCTACCTTTTGATGAAACTTTGGCTGCTTTGGAGGAACCAAGCGCTTTAGCTGCGGAGTTTATGTTTCTACTTTTTGTTTCAAAATGCGTGACATATTGGTTTTTGAAGTCTTTAAGTTGTGGATCGTTGAAATTTTGTCTATTTATTTTTTCGGCAACATTGTCCAAATCTTTGGCAAGCCCCAAACTTAACGTGACTTGAGAGCCTTTATTTTTTTCAATTAGAGAATTTCCCTCATTCACTGCTTTAATAAGTCGCTGACACTGGGCTAACTTGGTTTCGTTACAACCAGTAGTTAGCAAAACTATACCCAAGTTAAGAGAAGCGATTAATTTATATTTATTACAATAAAACATTAATAATTTAGTTTGAGCCTTACCGAAATCATAGTATCCGATGATTCTGGTTTTTTGTTAAGTGTTCCGGTAATTGGCTATTTCTAATAAATTTCCATCTAAATCTTTAACAATCTCGGCTCTCATCTCACCGCTTAAACGCAGTGAAGCGGTGAGATGAGAGCCGAGGCAAAAATTGTGGTATTGTTGAAGATGTAGGTGTAGCCCAATTAAATGCAGAAATGCAGCCTACAAGTAAAAACAGCAATCTGATAAAAAGTCCCTAGGGCGTAGGGCTTCAAAACTCGGTCAATGTCTTCATAGAAGAGTCGCCGAGAAGCCTGCATCGCATTCTTTGAATCGATGTAGGTGCGTCACGGTAAATGGATTCAATCGCTCCTTTGGCTCCCGTTCTGGTGACTGGGCCTGCTACGATATCTACACCAAAGGAAATTATATGTTTTTTAATTTGAGAAAGCGGTTTATTGCTGATAAAGCAAATATCGGCAGAACCTGATGTCGGATAACGTGCTTTTGGAGAAAATTCTTTTCCTACTTGATGTAAGTTGATTTTTTGCTCGCCAAATTTTAACGCTTTACGATTTTCACCAAAGGTAACTACCTCCATATCAAGAACACGGCTATAAAAATTACAGGTAGCTTCAATATCACTAACTGTTAAGACTAAATGGTCAATTCGACTGATAAATTCTTGCATTTTTAATCATATTTTTGTCCGCTCAAGTTTGATGCAAACAAAAAAATTCATCTTTTTCAATTGAATCAAAAATAGGTTTATGTAATTGCTAACACGCTTTTGAGGTACGGAAACCGGCACATCTTGCCTTGTCTCACTGCAACACAGTTGCTTCTTTAACCCTTATGTTTAACAGGGGATTGAAGCAACAATAAGTTAATAACGATACTTTATTTTTATTCAGGACTTACGCAACGGCCACGGAAATGAGCGTCTTCGAGATATTTAAGTTCCCCCAACCTCCCGATGCTTTGCAGGGCTTGCGTAAGTCCTATTTTTATTTGATTGAGGCACCCTATAAGATGCCTCCATAGCTTTATTAACGAAAATTAAGAGTTAAATATGTAGAAAATATTTAATTATTTATATTCACGAAGCTGCTCTACAATGTAGTCTTCAAGTTCTCGCTTATCTCTACTACTAGCATTCCGCTGATAAGTTCTTTTCGTTTCTTGAATAAATTTGCGTTTAGCGCTCTGGGAACCACCAGACTTAATTCCTGATTTTTGCATTTCTTTTTGCAATTCTTCCCACGTTTTTTCTGCCATTGCTTCCCCTACTTGCACTAAAGCTTTTGGTAACAAGCGCTGTGCTTCTGAGCGGAAATCCTCGTCTGTTTCCAGAGAATCAAAATCAATAGTTTTCATATCGATTTCTATTTGAATATCATCAAATTTATTCATCCAAAATTTTCTCCGATTGTATTTTATTCTTTATTCTCTATTGCTTGTTAAAGATTATCACCAACCTACTGGTAAACCCAACTTTTCTAAAGTTTCGCTATCTTTTAAAAGTGAGTGTATGTCACTATCTATATGTATGCGACCTGCTGAAAGTACCAAAGCGCGTTCGGTAACTTTACTTAGCCAATTTAAATCATGAGAAGCAACTAATATTACTTTTACTGGTAAATTTAGCAATACTTTGGCTAGATTACGTCGCCATGCTGGATCTAGTCCATTAGTTGGCTCATCCAAAATCAATATATCAGGCTTTAAAGCTAAAATCGCTGCTAAGGCTGCGAGTCTTCTTTGTCCGCCGGAAAGCTCGTGAGCAGAGCGTTTTGCATAAGCTTCTAAGCCAAAATCCATTAACAATCTTCGTGCAATATCAGTTGCTTCTGCTGGCGGTACGCCATAGTTAAGAGGACCAAAAGCCACATCTTCTAGTATTGTGGGCATAAATAATTGGTCGTTAGCATCTTGAAAAGCAAACCCTATATAACGACGTACTTCTGATAAAGTGCTTGGTTCTAATGGAATATCATTAATAATTATTTTGCCTTTTGATGGTTGTTTTAAACCAATTAAATTTTCTAATAACGTACTTTTCCCAGAACCAGTTGGCCCCATTAAAGCTACTTTTTCTCCAGCATTTAATGTAAAAGAAATATCATGCAATACTGGCTCTTGATTTGAATAAGAATAAGCAATATTTTTAACTGCAACAGTTGTGTTTTGCATCGTTTGTTTTTAGATTTTAAGGATAAGTGAATAAATATTGCATTATATTTATATATATTGAAAGACGTTGCAATGCAACGTCTGGAAAAAACAAACTGTTATAATTCTAAAACTTTTATCAGAAGCGTAATTGGTAAGAAGCTATAGTCAAACTACAAGCTAAAATACCCATTGCCATCAGAGCAAACTGCTCCTTCATTCTCAGTGTCGAGTCAACTGGTAACATACCGTTGTAACCGCGAGCTATCATTGCAGCGTATACTCGTTCGGCACGATCTAAACTGCGGAGATATAAAGCGCCAATCATAGAAGCATTAGCGTAGCGAACCCATCCTGTTGTGCCGTTCAAACCACGAAGCTTCGCACTTCGCTGCATTTGAGTTACTTCCCCAAGTAGAATTTCTAAGTACTGTGCGGCTAGCAAGACAGTTTCTTTAAAAGCCTTTGGTAAAGGCAAACCTTTGAGAGCAATACCAAAACTATGAGGCGGTAAAGTCAACAAAAAACTATTCATCATCAGCAGGCATACTAAAGAACGAACCAATAAAAAACTCGCTCGTTCCCAACCTAAAGGTAAGGCTAGAAATGATAGAAAAATTAGTTCTAAACCCAATAAACCTGTTAGTTTGCGAACTGGTACCTGCAATGAAATAGCCCAACAAAGGGCGATAATTCCATAAGCACCCAGGTAATACCAGGCATTCAATTTCAGAAAAGCTGCCCCAATCACGACTATTAAAGACAGCTGCAATCGTGAAGTTAAAGAAAGTTTATGCATTTTTTGGTTTAACTACTTGTGCAATTCCCCATGCAACGCCGAAGCAAACTATGCTGCCAATAATTCCAGCGATGCTTGTACCTATACCCTCATTTTCATTAAATGTATAGTCTGCGAAAGGCGTTGGTACTGAAATTCTTATCTGTTCGGCTAAATCGATAAAACCGGTGTCTTCAGCAACTTTTTCCAAACCATCAGGCCAAGCCGAAGCAAACAATGAAAGCAATCCAGCTATCAATAGAATGCTGACAACGGGAACAACCCAACCGCGAATCTGCTCTTCATCATTTCCCGGCAATAAATCTGGTCTTGCCTTAATTAAATAAGTCAGCACACCTCCGGTAATTAAACCTTCACCGATACCAATCAGAATATGTACTCCTGCCATCGCTGGTAAAATTACCCCAAAATTTGCAGTACCCGAAATTGCTAACTCTATGGCAGCAAAAATCGCGGCGACCGGTACACTTACAGCCGCTGCAATCCCAGCAACTAAAGGTAAACGGCTTTTTGAACCTCCAAATAGCCGATGCAAAGTTTGAGTTAAGCCCCAACCTACCCAAACTCCAACGAATCCTATGTTAAAAATATTTGCACCCAAGGCTGTAATCCCACCGTCAGCAAACAGCACTGCCTGAATAATTAATACAACTGCACTACATAAGGCACCTGCCCAAGGACTACCTAGTACTATTGCTGCTAAAACTCCGCCTAACAAGTGACCGCTAGTTCCACCCGCTACAGGGAAGTTAATCATCTGTGCTGCAAAAATAAAGGCTGTTGTCAAGCCTAAAACTGGAGCGCGGCGAACACCAAAAGCATCTTGAGAACGACCCAAAGCTATACCTAGTCCAGCCAAACTCGCTACACTAGTAGCCGCAGCTACAGGTATGGAAACAAAACCATCAGGAATATGCATAGTAACGAAAATTTTTACTTAGTAATAATATTGCGTGAAGAACATAAGTAGATTTATTAACATAAAACATAATTTTGAATGCGAATACAATCCCCTATGGGGGCATTTATTAGTGCTAGAAAGTATACTTTTTATATTCATTTAATCTCTGAAAATATACTTTGTTTGCAAATTGTAAATTTATTGATTTTTCTTTAATAAATTTGATAAGTGTTTATACTTTTAACACTCAAAATCATTTTATTTTTTAACTTTAAAAAGAAGTTTTATCCTATGATATGAATGAAATCTTTGAATCTGTAATAACTCATACTAGGCTCAGATAAGTAACTTATGATAAATTATTAGATTTATGATTTTTATTTAGATACATGCAAAATATAAAATAATTATGTACTTTTTGTCAGTATCCTTTTTAGATTAAATCAACTTTAGAAAAATATTTATAGTCCTAAGTTTTCTAAATTAAATTTAACTGTAAGTAACAAAAATATTCTGAGCTAGAAATAAAATTGGTTTTATAAGGCAATAAGCCGAGTTGTAGAATTCAGCACGCTAATAATTAATAAAAATTAATTTATTTATACTTGTAATCAGTTGCCTGTTCAATAACAGCAATGGTTGTAGGCTATGTAATATTTGAAACTATATGTAAACAGAGAATCGGGTTCGCAGTGTCACGAATTACGAATTACGAATTATCCTCACCCATCATTAATGAATTATAAGGATGTGGTAGTTCCTATACTTATTGACAATACATTCTAGTTAGCCTATACTTTTTTTTCTGAATATACTTGAAAATTCTTGTCAACTAACAAAACTTAGTAAGCACTACCATGCCCAATAACTTTGTTCCGAACAAAGATCAAACTTGGAATCGTCGTCAATTTTTAAGACTGGGATTAGTTGGGGCTGGTGCGTCAGGTGGGGGCTTGCTTTGGTTTTCATTGAATCGAATAAGCAAATCGCAAATTACAACACCACCAATTGATACAAGTATATCTTCAGAGGAGAATAACCCAATGAAGGTATTAAGAAATTTTGACTACGGCACAATTAAACGAGAAAACGGGCGTAACATCCGAGAATTTCGTATAACTGCTACAAATGAAACGATTGATTTAAATAGCGCCGTTTCTTTCAATGTTTGGACTTATAACGGACAAGTTCCCGGTCCTACGCTCAGAGCTACAGTGGGCGATCGCGTCAGGATTATCTTCCGCAATCAAGGAGGACATTCTCATTCCATGCATTTTCACGGAACTCATAGAGCTTCGTCGGATGGAATTCTTCCTATAAGGAATGGCAAGGAAACGATTTATGAGTTTGATGCAGAACCATATGGAGTTCATTTGTATCACTGTCATATAGAACCAGTTACCCGTCACATAAGTAAAGGTTTGTACGGGATGTTTATCGTCGATCCACCATCACCTCGCCCTCCAGCAGATGAAATGGTATTGATAATGGCTGGTTACGACATTAATAATGACCGTAAAAATGAATTATATGCTTTTAATGGCATACCCGAATATTATTTAGATCGTCCAATCCGAATCTATCGAAATCAGTTGATAAGGCTATACGTGCTTAACATGATTGAATTCGATGAAGCAGCAACATTTCATCTCCATGCTAATTTTTTCAAAGTTTATCCTACAGGCATGACTCTAAAACCAACTCACGAAACCGATGTAATTACTATGGGGACTGCGGAAAGACATATTTTAGAATTTTCCTATAAGTATACGGGTAAATATATGTTCCATCCCCATCAAGATATCACCGCAGAGCATGGCTGTATGGGAAACTTTGAAGTCATCGAGAGAAAAAACTCTTGAGCCATTATCAATATTAATTATTTATTAACTTTGTCAAATATTTATTTTATCTAATTGATAAACTCTTTCATCAGAGTCATAATACCGAAAGTCAAAAACGACACAGTGTCAAACAAGCGTAACTAGATTGGCTTGAATATTTAGGAGCAAGATTTATGAAACCATTTCGCTACATATGTTTAGCTGCTGCGGCTTTTGCAGTAGTAACCTTAAGTTCTTGTATTGGTGATAATAGTCCAACAGCAGAAAATACGCCTACAGCTGCTCCAATAGAACAAAGTCAAGCGAATCAAAACGGCGAAGCAGCAGATGTCGAATATATGACCAAAATGGCGTTAATGAAAGGACATCTTTTAGTTGCAAAGGAATTGTTAGATAAAAACGAGCCGAAACAAGCCGAACCTCATATCGGACATCCAGTTGAGGAAATTTACTCCGATGTAGAAAAGCAGCTTGCACAAAAGAATGTCAAAGAATTTAAAACTACTTTGGATAATTTGCACGAATTAGTCAAAGCCAAGCCCAAAGATGCAAAAGTTGCAACTGACTTAACATCCGCAATGGAATCAGTCGATACAGCAATAGCAGCACTACCGCAAGAAAAACGCAATCAACCAACATTTGTACTTGCTGCTATTGATGGAGTATTAGATACAGCTAAAGAAGAATACGAAGCAGCGATCGCCAATGGTAAAATTGTCGAAGATATTGAATATCAAGATTCTCGCGGTTTTGTGATTTATGCTCAGGATTTGTATGAAGGAATTTCGGCTCAAATGCAGACAGCGCATCCAGAAGCAAATAAAGCTATTAGCAGCAGCATGAGCGAACTAGCAAAAGCTTGGCCGAGCGTTATTCCTCCATCAGCCCCAGCAAAAACACCAGAACAAGTCGCGAAATTAGTAGGCACTATAAAGGAAAATTCTCAAAAAATCATCAAAAATTCCAGCACTTGAGAACAAACAAATTAATCAAAACTGATTGTTTTGAGCAAGGTTAAGCTTAAGAAGAGTTTAAAATTGGTTAAAGTTGAGTGAAAATTAGGAAGAAAAGCAAAATTTATAAGTTATATTTTGAACTTCAAATTTATTGCTCAGCTCCTCCTGATATATAAAATTGTTAGACATTTAATTTGTATGTTGTTCGCAAGCAAGATGCATGTTCTAACGAACAGGCTTTGTTAAAGCACTACAATCATTTCAAATTTTTTGTATAAGACAATTACAGCTGCACATCAGCTTAGCTCAACAATCGCTACTTATAAACTTCTTCGCCAATTCTGCAAACTGATGCAAGAACTCGACAATAAAAAGACAATTGACCTGTTAAATGCCATCATGGAATTTGAACTAGCAGGGGTAGTACGCTATACCCATTATTCCTTGATGGTAACTGGTCCCTACCGCATTCCCATTGTGGATTTTTTCAAGGCACAAGCTAGCGAATCACTACTTCATGCTCAACAAGTAGGAGAAATTCTAACAGGAATAGATGGCGGGCACCCAAGCCTAAAAATTGCCCCAATGGAAGAAACCTACAAGCATAAAGTAAAGGATATCTTGCAAGAAAGTTTATCCCACGAACAAAAGGCTTTAGACCTGTATAAAAAGTTTTTGCATACAGTTGAAAATGCCAGCATTTACTTAGAAGAATTTGCTCGTAACATGATTGGACAAGAAGAGATGCACAATCTCGAATTGAAAAAAATGTTACGCGACTTCAGTTAATTAAAGTTAAATAAGAAGGTGGACATTTTTTGTCCACTTTTTTATTTGGAATTGGTAATTATTAACCTTTAACTTTGAATTCCTAAATCCGAACTGCGAACACTGGTTAAATGGATTACGCTGATTCTACGGAAATTGTTTATTAACTCTTAACTCCGCGCCTCCTAACTGCTAACAATTAATCATAAACAACTAATAATTACAAATGAACTTTAGTGCAGCGCTACCGACATTTTTAATCACTCTCCGAGAAGGAGTAGAAGCGGCTTTAGTAGTCGGTATAGTACTGGCAATGCTTGCCAAAGCAAAACAATCCCGACTTAATTCTTGGGTATATGCTGGTGTAGGAGTCGGGATTATAGTAAGTGCGCTGATTGGAATATTTTTTGCTTCTATAATTCAAGCTGCGGGGTTAATTAATCCTCAATATGCTCCTATAGTTAAACCTTTGATGGAAGCAGGATTCAGCGTTATAGCAATAGTAATGCTCAGTTGGATGCTTATCTGGATGACAAAGCAAGCCAAATTTATGAAAGCTGAAGTTGAAGGAGCCGTACAAAATGCGTTGAAAGCAGACTCTAATGCCGGTTGGGGTGTTTTTACTTTAGTTTTAATTGCCGTAGTGCGAGAAGGTTTTGAAACTGTTTTATTTATCGCTTCAAATTTTCAAGAGGGTTTAATCCCAACAATCGGAGCAATCGCTGGAATCGCAACCGCAACGTTAATTGGTACGCTGATATTTAAATTTGGTGTCAAAATCAATATCCGCCAGTTTTTCCAAGTGATGGGTATTTTTCTGGTGTTGATTGTTGCGGGTTTAGTTGTTGGGGGATTACGCAAATTTGACCAAGCGTTTGCAGCTTTGGCCATGACAAATAGTACTTGGGAAAATATCTGTTTTTACAATCAGAGTATGCAAGAAATTCATTCTTGTGTATTAGGTCCGATGGTTTGGAACGCATCAAATGTATTACCAGATAAAAAGTTTCCAGGAGTAATTCTCAAAGTATTATTTGGTTACAGAGAACATTTATATTTAGTTCAAGCTATCGCATATCTATCGTTTTTAATATCTGTTGGTGGCTTGTATTTGCGTAGCATTATAGGTACTTTGTCTCCTGTTGAAAGGAAAATTTCCGCTAGTTAATCAATTGAATAATTAAAGCTTGCTGAATAACTTTAAAAGTCTTATCCTGTAAGCTTTTGGGGTTATTTAAGCCTCAAAAAGTGCAAGAAAGAGGGGCGCATCTTATAAAAAAATGGTATTAGACTAAGCGTAAGCGTGCCAGAGGCATAATAAATATTTATTTTAAAGGACGCTGTTACCCATAACTGTTAGCGCTGCCTGTCCGAAAGACATAGTTTTTAAATAGCAACAGCTAGCTTCTTCCTTCTTGCTCTGGTGATACTTATTTCGTTGTAAAGAAATTAATAAAGCTTGTTTTTTTATAGAATTCTATTATCCCCTGCTTAATTAGGAAACTTAAGCCAATTGCAACTTTAACCCTTGTATGGAACTATTAAATTTAACTGTAACAAGAGATTGAATGTTGTTTTTCTTATACCAACTTTTGAGCATGTTTTAACAGGATGAGCATTATTCAAATCTTGATATCAACATTTTTTTGTATTACAGCCTACAAGCAATCAATACAATTAACAATTACAAAACTTTTTCTTAAACCTTTCCCGAGAGAATTTTAGGAAATTTATATACGGGAAAATTTGCAATAATCTTACCTTTTTTGCATTTTGAAACCAGTATACTTATATTAAGTAACAAAGAAGAAGTTAATAACTTCATTCAGTTAAAAGGACGGCATGTTTCCCTATTAATCTCATTACTTCTTTTTTACATTTTATCTGTCGCAGCAGTATAAATAACAAGTATGCTGTATATATATATATATAGTTTATAAGTTATTTATTGATGCTATTTCGGAATAGTATTGAGGTGTATTAGAGTAATTTGTAGATAAACCGAAGTATTTCAAACTGTACATTCGCAATCTTTAAGGATATGTAGTTAATAGTTAAAGGATGGGCGATAAAGTCAATAACTATACTTGTAACCTCTCTCCATAAAAGCGTTAGCGCAGTATGTCCGCAGGGACATAGCGTACCGTAGGTATTGCGCGTTTTTTTTGAAGTAATCTCTTTTGTGGAATGAGAGAAACTTTGAAATTCTAATTCCGTCCAGATATACCTTGTATTAAAACATTCTCCTAGCTAAAAACTGAAAGCTGAGAGTATTTTGTGCAGCAATTCTTGATTGTGAATTGTTGCAGATTTTTGCGGCTTATCAAAGGTAAGCATATAAAGTCTGAAAAATAATTCTTGTAGTTAATTTATTTATGGTGAAACCATAACTCAAATGATGCAATTTAACCGAGACAAAGCTATTGATTTCCTGCAACAAATTCTAGAGTTTGAATTAGCAGGAGTGGTTCGCTACACAACTTACTCTTTGATAGTAAACAATAGCGAAAAAAATGAGATTGTTGATTTTCTCAGGGAGCAAGCAGAAGAATCTCTGTTTCATTCTCAAAAAGTAGGAGAAGCTTTAGTAAGTATCGATGGTAATCCTCAACCGCGTATTACACCTATTGCAGAGCTTGAAAACTATTCAGTTAAAGACATATTAAATGCAAGTTTGGCACATGAAAAACAAGCTTTAGGGCTTTATGAAAAGCTTTTAGATGCACTTAAAGGTAGCAACAGTGATATAGAAAAGTTTGTTACTAATATGATTCAGGAAGAAGGTCATCATGCTCAAGAATTGGCAGAAATGATAGACGGTTTGAACAGCGATTAGTGAACAGCGAATAGTTAAGATTTAGGAGTTAGGAGCTAATAACGAATACAGCACTTTGTAAGTTTGGAGAGGTACATTTTTCTACTCCCTACTTGCTACTTCCTTACACTTTTAGGATGTACCTCATTTAAATGTAGGAATGGCCGCAACTGGCATATTTTTCTCGTAGGGTGCTGTGACACTTTGACTATTTATGAACGTAGTAACAATGTTTTCAGTGTCACGCACCAACCAGACACTGTGACAATTGCGGCCATTCCTAAAATGAAATCTGCTGTATATTATTGTCTTCCTGCTCAATCTTAAAATTATGTTCCTCGACATTAGATAATGTAGGGGAGCATAATTTTTATTTGTCTTTGATTTAACAATCAATGAGTGAAACTTACAGAAGAAAAATTTCAGTACGTCGCTTAGTAAATCCTGATGGAGACTTCAATGTTGTTCGTAAAGGGGTATCTAAGTTTGATTGGGACGATTTATACCATGCTTTGCTAACTCTTTCTTGGATAAAGTTATTTGCTGTGGTAGGTACGGGTTACATAATTACTAATATTGTGTTTGCTCTTATGTATTTAGGTGTAGGAAATGGTGTAGAAAATATGCGCGAAGGTGATTTCTTCGACGCATTTTTTTTCAGCGTTCAAACTATGGCTACTATCGGTTATGGTGCAATGTATCCGAAAACGCTTTCCGCAAATATTTTAGTTGCAATTGAAGCTTTACTAGGACTTTTAGGAGTATCGGTAGGAAGCGGTTTAGTATTTGCTCGTTTTTCTCTTCCTAAAGCGCGAGTTATGTTTAGCCGTATTGCAGTAGTTACTTCTTATAATGGCGTACCAACTTTGATGTTTCGAGTTGCTAACGAACGTCAAAGCTGGATTTTAGAAGCTGAAGTTAATGTAAGTTTAGTAACCAGCGAAATAACTAAAGAAGGACAAGCAATGCGTAGATTTTATAAATTACCGTTGTTTCGCCATCAATCATCGCTGTTTGCTTTAACTTGGACGGTTATGCATCCGATTACTGAAAGTAGTCCTCTTCATGGCATAACTTTAGAAGAAATGCAGGAAAAAGAGATGGAAATATTAGTAACTTTAACGGGAATTGACCAAACTGTTTCTGATAATATCCACGCTCATCATTCCTATATTCCTACAGAAATTCTTTGGAATCATAAATTTGCCGATATTTTATCTAAAACGCAGGATGGTAGACGAAGTGTTGACTATAATCGCTTTCACGATGCTATTGCCTTGGAAGTAGCGGAATATTAGGAGATAGAGACGAGAGGAAAATTTTTATAGTAATAGCAGATTGTAGGAGTAGGAGTATATATTAACTTTTTAAAATATGCCATTTGCATTTATCTTAGGAAATAGAAAAAATCTGGTGAAATTACATCCAAAGCAGCAATAATAACTAATGTATATCCTTTTAAGGACGGATGTAACCTATTTCTCTAACCTGTATATTCACATTAAATGAAATTAATTGGAGAATAGTTTTATGGGTTGGTTAAAAAGACTTTTTGGAATGGGTAAACCAAAAGATGCAAAGGTAAACCCTACACCCCAACAGACACAAGCAGCACCATCTACATCTACAGCACAAGCTTCTAAGACTACTCAAACAATCCCCCCAGAGCGTTTGGGATTAAATGGTGAATACGACCAAAGTGGCCTAGCAAAGCGAGTTGCTTTAGCTTTTGATGAAGATAACGAATTGGATGATATAGATACTCTATGGGTTGCTCAAACCAGTTCTACAGTAGTTTTAAAAGGTAGCGTTCCTAGCCAGGATATTCTTAATAAAATGGTTTCTGTGGCTAAAAAAGTAAATGGTGCGAGTAATGTTGATACAAATCAAGTTACTGTCGGTTAATAAACTCAAAAAGTTTTTGATTTAGTTAGTTTGCAGTTTGTAATTTGTAGTTTATAGGTTGGGTTAGACAGGAAAGCAAAATTTAGTTTGTAAAAATAATTGATATGTATCGTGTCGTAACCCAACATGATTATTGTGAAAATAAAATACTATTAATTACATACAGTTAGTAGGTTGGTTTAGACAGGTTGAGCAAATTTAATTTGTAAAAATAATTGATATTTACCTGTCGTAACCCAACATTTTAGCTATTGATAAATATCTAATTTGCTACTGCTTGTTGTTTGGTAATCAATTCTTCTTGATTATTATCTGGTAAAGGTTTTCTTACGGATAAATAAGCTAAAGGACCAAATAAAGGTATTAGAGTTACTAACCAAAATAAAGTTTGATTTTTCATATTCCGTTTTGCCATGTCATCTCCCAAAAGTGCGGGGAAAAGTAAACAAAGCATACAAAAATCTAAACTCATTACATGGATAAAACGGTCATTTTGCCATTGTTGAAAAAAGTCACTCCAGTTTCCTCCCTGCAAACCGTAAGAAACCAAAACTATCGCTCCGATACTCAATAAAATACCAGTTATCCGGGAGTCTAACAACTTGATAAAAATATTCTTTTTTCCCACAAAATCGGGGTTTGCTTCTCGTAAAGCTAAATAAGGTAATAAAGCAAAAGCACCTACACCAAAAGAAAACGAAGCGAACAACCAAGCTGGTATTTTTTGTCCTTTGCCATCAATAAACATCATACAACTGTAAATTAAAGGAAATACACCCATTAAATTAAATAGCGAAACTATCAAAGGGTTGATTCCTTCCCATTGTGCAGTTGAAAGATTTTTAATTAACTCAAAAGTATCGGGTTGATTAGGAGGAGCAAAAACAAAAGCGTATACAGAAAATCCTACCCAAATTGACCAAAATATAATTTTTCTCATTCTTAACGGTATCTATAGCACCAAATTGATAATACCTAATCGATGAGAAGATGGGGAAAGAAATTAGGAGTGTAGAGTAGTAAGTAGTAAGTAGCGAATTACTTCTCACTGTTGACTGATTGCTTCGGAGAGGTATTCGGAAGCTGCGGAAACCAATGCGATCGCGTTTTCGTAATTAAGTCTTGTGGGGCCTAATACTCCTACGCTTCCTACTGGTATAGAATGTCGATGGTAAGTAGATGAAATTAAAGTGCAAGTACGGATGGGTTCTAGGGTATTTTCCGAACCAATACGAACTGTCACCTGTGGTTTATCTAATTGTTCTAATTCTGTTTCGTCAAATATTAATCGCCATAACTGCTCTTGCTCTTCTTCGAGTAGCTGAATTATGGTTTGCACTTGCTGTATTTGAGAAAATTCTGGCTGTCGCAAAACTTCGGATACACCGCGCACCATAATTTGAGTGTTGGTTGGGGAAAAGGTGCGACGATTTAATTCGACAAGGGATGCTTTTAAATATTCGCCGTAACGCTGAAATTCTCGATCTAATTGACTCCAGTCAAGTAGGGCTAATTCCATTAAACTTTTACCGCGCAGATGAGAGTTCAAAAAGTTAGAAACAATTTGTAACTCCCTGTCTATCAATTCTACGTCTGGCTGATTCCTTTCTGGCGCGGAGGGTAAATCCATTAAAGTTGAGTGGGTTTCGTAAGCATCAGTTACGACAATCAACATAATTTGCCCTGTCTCAATTTGAACTAGCTGCAAATGTCGCAATACTGAGGAATTGTTTTGAGGGATTGTAATTAAACTTACACAGCCGCTCAAACTTGCTAAAATCTGTGTAGCCCCTTGCAATAATGCTTCTAAACTCCAATCTTCCCACTTTAAGCGTTTCTGTAGTGCTGCTTCTACCTCTTTTTCTAAACTTTCATTATGAGTTATCAAATTATCTACATAAATTCGATAGCCAGAATCTGAAGGTATCCTTCCTGAAGAAGTATGTGGTTGATAAAGCAGTCCAGTTTTTTCTAAGGCTCCCATTACATTACGAATTGTTGCCGAACTTACACCTAAGTTGAATTCTTCTACCAAAGCTTTAGAACCAACAGGTTCTGCTGTGGCAATATAATGTCGTACTGTTGCCCAAAGTATATGTTGTTGTCGATTCGTTAACTGGACTTGCATAGGAAATGGCTGTTTAAACACAGTTTTTATCAGTTTTTAAAAAACAAATTTTTTAATCTTTTTAGGTGATATTTAATAATAATTAAGCCTGAAGTGGCTAATCATTATGGTGTACTGCAATACCTTTACATTTACAAATGGTTTTGTCCTGAGTAGGAGTACTATTTAATACGAAATAACCTGTATTTTAAATACATTATAAAATGTATGTCTTACGTATTTTCTCAGATTTTTCTGGGGAATAGGGTATGTATAACTACGAATTACTGACTACCGATAAAACAATATTCCCCAGCTAGCTTCGTATTAATAGCTTTAAGTTTCGACGCTCAATACTGAGGAACTGAAGGATCGACTAACATCGAATATGCATCAATACCTCCGGTAATGTTTTTCACATTAGTAAAACCTTGGGATATTAACCATTGACACATTTGAGCCGAGCGAACACCGTGATGACACAGAACTAAAGTTTCCTTGTCAGGTTCTAAATGACTGTGAATATCGTTACCCCAATCGGCAAATTGACTCAAAGGTAAATTAATGAAACCCGTGATACTTGCCGTGCTGACTTCTTGCGGCTCGCGCACGTCTACAAGTTGGATTGGAGGCTCCGGAGAAGACAAACGTTTTGCGAGTTCTTCTACAGTGATTTGATTCATAATTTGACTAAGGTTATTCCCCTGATGAGGAATTTATAAAAAAAATCTATATATTTATTATGTTGACAGAAAATTCGCCTCTTAGCATCAGCACTGTTCAAAGGCTTTGACGATAATCAAGATAAATTGGTTACATCTTGACAAATTTTATAAACCCATGTAGGCAATTATTCCTAGATTTTGCTGAATTGAAACTTTCTTACGAAGCTATTAAAGATATATTTTTCAAGAAAACTCCTTTGCACCGGATTTTCATTTGAAGATAGAGCTACTATTTGTTTGAGTACACGCTTTAATAGTGATTGGGAATTATTTGCCGCAACGGGGTTGGTGTGAAAAAAGTTATAAGTCTTCAACAATCGTTATTTCGTTTGGTAGCAGTAACTATTATGATGCTACTGTTAACTGGTATCGCTGGCTGTAATGGATTATTCAATCAAAATCCTTTAAATACAGTCGGTAAAAGTCAAAAGCTGCCGAATACTGCCGTCTTAATCTCTAAACAAGCACCTGCAACGGTTTCAATGCTTGTAAATCCAAATCGCTTCGATGTATTAAATGGCGGGCTAAAACTGTCTAAGCTTAAAAAAAGTTTATTAGATAATACCGGGCTTGATTATAAAAAAGATGTTCAGCCTTGGCTGGGAAATGAAATTACTTTAGCTCTCACCACTGATGATATTGATAGAGATGCTACAAACGGCAAACAACCCGGTTATTTAACAGTTCTCGGTACAAAAGATGCCTCTTTAAGTAGAGAATTTATCGAACTTTTATTCTCGAAACGAGTTTTAACTGGAACTTCCTTGGTTGTGGAACAATATAAAGGAGTCAAACTGATTTCTGACATTCCACAAACAGGAGACATTGACAAACCTTTAGCAGCAACAGTTGTAGGCGATAATTTTGTATTATTCGCCAACGACATCAAAATTCTGCGAGAAGCAATCAACAACCTGCAAGCACCGGGTTTGAGTTTAGCTAGTTTGGATAGTTATCAACAAGCAATCAAGCAACTAGATGGCAAAACTCAAGCTATAACTTTTCTCAATCTTCCATCTGTGGCAAAATGGCAAGGTTTAAATTTATCCGTGCCTTTAACTTATAATACTCAACTGATTTCTCTAGTTCCGAAATCTTCAGGTTTGTTGGCAGAAACTAGTTTATTCGCTAATTCATCAATACCTGCCGCCGAAAACTTATCTGAAGAAGTAGCAGCACTTTCATATATTCCTGTAGATTCTGGTTTGGTAATTGCAGGAAAAGATTTGAGCAATTTAAATAAGAGCAATTTAGCTTTACTTTGGCAGCAAATCACAGCAGCAATATCTGGAGAATCGGGAGCAGATATTGCTTCCCAGATAACTAAGCCTTTAGCGAATCTAGAAAAACGTTGGGGAATAAATTTAAAAGAAGATATTTTCAGTCTAGTCAAAGAAGAATATGCCATCGCTTTGTTACCCAACAATACAAATACAATACCCGAGTGGGTTTTTGTAGCAAAGAAATCTACAGCAAATCCTGCCAATAGTTTGCACTTAGATGAAATTGCTTCTAAAAATGGATTGACAATTAGTCCAATTGATTTAAACGAGCAAACAATTTCTGCTTGGACTAGACTTACAACTACAGGGAGCAAAGCATCTGAGTTGAGTATTCAAGCAAAAGTATTAGGAGCGCATACTACTATAGCTGACTACGATATTTTTACTTCTTCCATTGAGATAATGGATAAAGTTCTCAACAAACAAGAAAATTTTTTCAAAGATAATCGTAGGTTCAAAGACAGCATTGCAGAAATTCCCCAACCAAACCAAGGATACGTTTATATAGATTGGGAAAAAAGCCAAAATTACATAGAAAGTCAGTTGCCTATACTTAAATTTGTCGAAATAATCGGCAAACCTTTTCTGGAGCAACTACAGTCATTTACTATTAGCAGTTATGACAGCGATAGTGAACTACTCAAAGGCGGTGTTTTCTTTTTATTGAATGAATAGAGAGTTAATAGTTAATAGTTAAGAGTTAGGAGTTAGGAGTTAATTTTTCTCAGTAAAATTTAATGAAACTTTAATATTTTACAGTTTAATTCATGGAAAATTAATTGTGTGCTGATGCAACTTTTGATATAGGTGACAAAAACATAAATTCATTCTTTAGACCTTTGATTTCTAGTTTAATATTTGGTCTAATAAGTGTACGGATATAAAGGTGTCACAAAGTTTTTGAATCCGAAAATTGCTTTCGTTAGCTTGTATATAAAAGAACTAATCTCAATATTACGGGAAGTGTATGTATGAAATTGTGTCGCTCCCAAATTGCATTAACTTTAACCTGCCTAACAAGCTTATTTACTGTTATTATCTCTAACCCCGTAACAGCAAATAATTCCTTTTTTGGCAAAATTAGCTTATCGCCAAACTCCGAATCTGTAAAAAAAACAGTTACCGGTTATACCGGCGGTTCCTATTCTTTATCCGCAGTCAGCAAACGCGATCGCAATCGAAATTTGTGCATTGGTTTCGCAGATCCAAAGCCAGATCACATTTTAGTCTTAGAGAAAGATTTTCCGAAATTAAATATCAAAGTTGATAGCGGTGGCTCCGATACTACTCTATTAATAGTTGGGCCAGACAAGAATACAGTCCGCTGTGGTGATGACACTGGCACAAACAAAGACGCTAGCATTAATGGCAGCGACTGGAAAGCAGGTACCTATAAAATCTGGGTAGGCAGCTTCAAAGCAAGAAATAGACGCACTTATAAACTTTCTTTGCAGAAATAGTTCCAAAATTCCGTAATAGTGAATTATAATATTAAGTAGGAATAAGGTATTAGTAATAGTTAGAAGTTAAGAGTTGAAAATAAATGAATAAATAAGGATTGATTATTTGATTATTTTCTACTTTTTTCCTCCTATGTGTCGATACCTCTATGTCCCCATAGAAGGTAATATAAATTGTATTTCGTGTAAAGGCTTTCCGAGGGTGCAAACTCGTGTTATCAACATTTATTGCTGACTTTCGTATTATATTTGAACGCGATCCAGCGGCTCGTAACTGGTTAGAAGTATTATTTTGCTACCCCGGTTTGCAAGCCTTGCTCATGCATAGAATAGCCCGCTGGATGCGTAATGTCGGAATTCCTTTCCTTCCTCGTTTAACTTCTCATCTAGCACGTTTTTTAACTGGTGTTGAAATTCACCCTGGAGCAACTATTGGTGAAGGTGTATTTATTGACCACGGCATGGGTGTAGTCATCGGTGAAACCGCCATTATTGGTGATTATGCGCTGATTTATCAAGGCGTGACTTTGGGTGGTACCGGAAAAGAAACTGGTAAACGGCATCCGACTTTAGGAGAATGCGTTGTTGTCGGTGCTGGTGCTAAAGTGCTAGGAAATCTCCAAATTGGTGACAACGTGCGTATAGGTGCCGGTTCGATTGTGTTGCGAGATGTACCGTCAGATTGCACTGTAGTAGGCGTTCCAGGTAGAATAGTTTACCGTTCTGGTGTCAAAGTTGACCCATTAGAACACGGAAGTTTACCAGACGCAGAAGCTCAAGCAATACGGGCTTTAGTAGATAGAATTGAACAATTAGAGCAACAAATAGAGAATTTACAAGAAAAACAGCAAAGCGTTTCAGAGAAAGTCGCAAATGTTACTTTTAAGGAAAATTATCTTCCAAGTCATGTTTTAGAAAGCCATGCCAGAGGGCATCATACCCAATGCCGTTTGGAAGATAAAGCCATAGACGAATTTTTGGATGGCTCGGGGATTTGACAGTTAACAGTTAACAGTTAACAGTTAGGAGTTAGGAGTTAGAAATTATTTAATTTTGGATTGGTAATTGGTAGTTTCTCTACCCCCCTCTTCCCCCTCTTCCCCCTCTTCCCCTTCTACTCTAAAAACTGTGATATCTTACAAATATGTCCTTTACGTCCCACATGAAGATGGGTAGGAGGAAATGAATGATTCTAAGTATATCTTTGAGTGCGAACTAAATAATCCCGAACAAGTTAAATATCGTATTTTTGCGCCTGATTCTAAAGTTAAAATTCTGTATTGGTTTAGTAGAGATGATATTCCTAAACAGCAGAAAGAAGACTTGATGAGGGCGCTTGTTCATTTTGATGACAATTGCGGTGGTTTTTATCGATATCGTGCTTATCTCTTAGCCGCAGAAGCTTTAAGTTATTTCCCTGAATCTAGTTTTGGCGATGCAATTGTTAAGCAGTTGCTAGATTGGAGCTATCTATATTTTGGCTGGCAGCTTTTTCCTCAACCGTTGGTAGAAGCTGCAAGAAATACTTTGCTTCTCACGGATAAAATAAGAGTTATCAAAGCTTTTGAAATTTTACTGCGAAATACTCCGAGTCGGTTAACTTTACAATCTGCTGCGGTGAAGTTGGGAGAATTTGATGCGGGGAATAAGATGGCGATCGCTGCTTTAATTTTGCTGCTGGATGTGACGAAGGATAAATATAAACTTCGGAGTATTTGTAGAAGTATTGGCAAGATTGGTGTTGGGAATCAAGCAGCAATTAGCGTTGTTGTTGATTTGATGGAAACAACCGAAGATAAAAATCTTTGTTGTGAAGGGATTACAACTTTAGGAAAAATTGGCTGTGGAAATCAAACAGTAACTATAGCGCTAGAGAAATTTTTGCAGATAAATCGAGGTGACAGAATTTGTTCTGATGCTGCAAAAGCTTTGTTGTTGATAGATTCGGGTAATGAAGTTGCGAAGGATGCTTTGGTTTTTCTGCTTGAAAGTACTCAGGAAATGTATCTTTTGATTAAAGCTGTTGAATTTTTACAGGAAATAGACTCTCAAAATCAAGCAGCTATCAAAGTTTTATCGGAAAGATTGAAAAGCTGTAAAGATGATTGTTATCGTGCTGAAATTGCTGCAAGTGTAGGGAGATTTGATAGAAATCAATCTGGAATTAAAGAAGCTTTAATTGAAGTTTTGGAAAATTCTCAAGAATATTCTCTATTAAATTTAGACAATTTTGCTCTTTTTAGCGACAACGAATCATATTTATATCGTCGAGTTATCATGCATTTGGTACAACTATATCCAGACAATAAAGATGTTATCAATAGCTTGATATCTTTTATAGAAAAAAACTTGAAAATATCTATAGATGGTTGTCTTTCAGTTAAACCTAATATTGCAGCTTCATCTTTAGCCATCTATGCTCTGAGGAATATATTTTTCCACACAAATTTTGATTTCAAACTCTATCAAAAATTTCTGGATACTTCCATCCGATATTTACAAGTAGAGCAAGGGAAACAGCCTATTTTTGAGATTGGTATTGCTGAAGCGATTTTACAATTTGAACCAGATAACCAAATAGCAATGTCTATTCTTATAGGAATGGTGCAAAAGCATATTTATATAGGAACAAGAGCAGCAGCTATTTTGGTAAACTTTGAAAGTCACTATCAGCAAGCAATAAATATTCTGGTTGAATCGCAATATTTAGAAAATATAGGAATATTATTAGAATACATAAAGTTATTTCCAGATAATTATTTAAACAAAATAGCAAAAGAAGGTCAAACTACAAGAGTTGTCATTGATGAAGCCATCAATTTAGGAATTCAGAATTTATTAAATTGGATTGAAGAAGATAAACAGCTATTATTCGATTCGGAATATAAAATATTAGGATATATGAGTTTTGAAGAGAAACGTTTTTGTCAGGCATGGGAAAATCTTGATTCAATCAAAAATAAAGGTTACTTCCCACAAATTGTTAAAGCTCTAAAAGGATATCTGACAGAAAATTTTTATTACAGCAATTCTTCTCGTTACGATGAAGTTTATCAATTAATGTGGGATTATTCAGAAAACATGAGCTACCAAGATTTTTATCAAGCTTGGCATGGCTAGCTTAAAGTAGCATTGAAAGTTTTTCATAATTCAATAAAATCCTATTCTTGACAGGACAATGCAATTGCATTACTTTGATAATAGGACTTTATTTATAAGTACAAAAAGTTTATGGCTGAAAATTTAAATTTCCAAGCAGAATCGACTCTTACTGATAGATATCAAACTACAGTTCCTGAAAATGTGCGAAAAGCATTACGCTTGAATAAACGGGACAAAATTCATTACACCATTGAGCCTAACGGTAAAGTTACAATGTCTCGTGCTGAATTAGAAGAGGAAGATCCCGTAATTGGAAAGTTTCTAAATTTCTTAGCTGAAGACATGAGCAAAAATCCTCAAAATATTAAACCAATCACTTCTGATTTATTTAATCGAATCAAATCTCTGACTAATGGTATAGAAATAGACCTTGATGCACCATTATCTGAAGAGGATGATTAAATTTGTCAGATAATCAGCCGTTAATAATTAATGGATGGAGCATTTTTTTACATCCCCTTTTTTTAGCTCAATGTGAAGAACTTTTGACACAAGTCGAAATCCTGCGTCAAAAAAATCCTCAAAATTATCAAAAAAAGAATGCCACTAAACGTTTAGCAGCTATAGCTAAACTTATTTTTGAAGTTATTCCTCAAGATCCAACTCGCAGCGAGTATCGTCAAGGAATCACTTTAGGTGAAGATTATAAACATTGGTTTAGAGCAAAGTTTTTTCAACAATACCGATTATTCTTTCGTTATCATCAAGCAAGTAAAATTATTATATTTGCTTGGGTAAACGATGAAGATTCCAAGCGAGCTTATGGTAGTAAAACAGATGCTTACCGAATCTTTAGAAAAATGCTTGATAACGATAAGCCTCCAGATGATTGGGATACCCTTCTTGAAGAAGCAAAAGCTGAATCTAATCGTTTAGAAAATATGAATGAATTTTTTGATGGTTCGGATATTTTAAATTAGAAATTTTATGTCTAATTCTCAGTTATCTAGCTGCTAACTGAGCTAAATTATCGCAGCATTTATAATCTTGATTCTGAAAATCGGCTTTTATATAAACAAATGAAACTTCATGTATAGCGCACATTTCTTTGAGTTGCTTCCAAAGTTCTACATGAGGTGTTGCTTTTTTCTCGCTGTTTTTCCACCCCTTTGCTTCCCAGCGCTCAACCCAACCTTTATTTATTGCGTCTATTAGGTAAGTATTGTTGTTATAAATAGTAACTTTGCAAGGGAATTTTAGCGCTTTTAATCCTTCAATAGCCGCAAATATATCCATTTTGTTATTTGAGCTATTTTCTAAACTACCTGATAGTTCTTTTCTGCGCCCATTATATAAAAGTACAACGCCGTAGCCACCAGTACCTGTTATTGATGAAACACCTCTTGTATACATTGTGATTTCTTTCAATTCGGTCATTTGCGTTTTAATGTTAACGAACTGCTACGTCTCTACAAGTTAACTTATTAACAACAAGATAGCCTACCTTACGGAAGGCTTTGCAATTCCACGCTTCGAGGGTGCAGGCAAATTCATTACGGATTAACTTCTTTTATATCCCAAACCCCGGATTCATTCCTAATATAAAGAGTCCGATTTTGCGGCTCTCCCCTTAACCTTAAATGGTCAACTTTTACGGGTTCCAATAACAGCAAACAAAAGTTATCTGAGGGGTTGTTTTCATCTGGCGGCGATGGTGAAAATGCTTCTTGGTTGTCTCTGGGTTCTCCTGGATGTGCCCAAGCAAATTGGATACGAGCATTATCGGATAAATCTTGCCAAGTTGATTCCCGAACTTTCAATAATTCAGAATCTTGATAATCAGCATCAATAATTGTAATGTTTCCAGCAATGCGGAACTGTTCGCGTGTGTTAGTGAAATACCAGCAAATTTCTCCCCATGACTGATTTTGAATTTCTGTAATTTTTTCGCTGCGAGTATCGGTAATAATTTTTAATTTATTCGTATCTTCCAGAAAACCGCGAAATACTACGGTACGATTGGCAGGAGTTCCATCATTGCGGACAGTTGCTAGCTGAAAATAGCGCGAATGCGGTTGATTGCGATTCTTTTTGAGAGCATTTGCTAAAAACGAGCGCCAAGGAGCAATAGACATTTCAAGAGTTAGTTGATGGTTGATGGTTGATAGTTGATAGTTGATGGTTGTTAGTTGATGGTTGACGATGCACACCTTTCGAGGTGTAAGTTGATAGTTATTAATTTACTACTAACCGCTAACCACTAACCACTAACCACTAACCACTAACCACTAACCACTAACCACTAACTACTAACCAAATTCTTGTAGCGTAATTTCTAAAATTGTGCAGTCTTTTATTGTAATGCTACTTGACGTATAGTCTTAATCTAATAGAAAAAAATATGCTATAAACACATGGTTCGAGAGCTTGAACGGAAACACGTTGGTGCAGACTTTCCTCAAACAGCCCCTGCGGCAAATCCTGTATTTTTCAGGACTTACAGCCGTCGTCAGCAGCCTGAAGGTACTAGAGAATCTTGGAGACAGGTTTGCGATCGCACTCTCAAAGGTTTGGTTGAGTTGGGTAAGCTGACTCAAGATGAAGCCTTGCTTTTAGATGAGATGCAGCGCAATTTGAAGGCTTTACCAAGTGGTAGATGGTTATGGGTGGGCGGCACGAATTGGCTGGCTCAACCGAAGAATTTTTCGGGTGCTTACAACTGTACTTCCACAAACGTCATCGACTGGAGCGCTTTCGGTTTGATGATGGATTTGGCGATGATGGGCTGCGGTACGGGAGCAATTTTAGAGCCTAAATATATTAATCAGTTACCTAGTATCCGCAATCGTTTAAACGTAACGGTAGTAGGTGACATTGGTAAAACTATAGCTAACGAACGCCGTGAATTTACGGAAACAAAAATAGAAGCAAATCAAGCCACTATTTATGTCGGAGATAGCCGTCACGGTTGGGTAAAGTCCTATCAAACCCTTTTAGAATTATCTACCGACAAACGCTTTAACGAAGAAGTTGAGGTAACAGTTGATGTCAGCGATATTCGCAAAGCTGGCGAACCATTACAAGGTTTCGGTGGTATGGCTAATCCGGTGAAGTTACCGGGACTTTATCAGCGTTGTGCTGCGATTCTTAATAAAGCTGTTGGTAGAAAATTAACTTCGGTTGAATGCTGTTTGTTGATTGATGAAGCTGCTGCATGTGTGGTCGCAGGAAATATTCGCAGATGTATCGCATACGGGTCAAGGGTTTCAGCCATTGATGGCATGAAGCCAATTCAAGATATTCAGGTGGGAGATTTAGTTTTAACTTCGTCTGGAGAATACCGTCCTGTAGTTAATAAATTTATTCAGGGTAAGCAAGACGTTATAGAAATACGTACCCCTATAACCTCGATTCGCTGTACTGCTAACCATCGCGTTGCTGTATACGATGGGTTACGCTCCTATAAGTGGAAATATGCTAGTGAATTACAGCCAAAAGACCGGCTTATTTCTGTTCCTCACCTCAAAGGACTACCTTGTTCTACTACAGATTGGGCTTGGCTGGTAGGCTTTTTTATTGGAGACGGTCATGCTGATTTAGAATCAATCAAGAAACGTAATGGTGGAGGAGGTGTTGTTAGCTTTGCTATATCTACTCAACGTTTACAAGGTGAATTAGGAGAGAAGATTTTAAGAATTCTCAACAGTATGGGTTATAGTCCATCTTTACGAGTTCAAGGAACCCATGCCAATATCAATGTTTATCGCAAAGAATTAGCTCAAGAACTTATCAAATACAAACAACCTTGGGAATGTCCTGTAATCCCCGAATTTGTTTGGAAAGGTAGTCGAGATATTCGTGGAGCTTTTCTAGCTGGTTTGAGCGATGCTGATGGTACTCCTTCAAGAAATGTACTTGTTAACTCTAATAAGTTAGAATTCCTGCGACAGGTTCAAAAATTAGCTTTATCTTTGGGTATTGCTACAACTTTGCACGAGCGCAAACCAAGAACTATTCAAGGAAGAGAAAAGGTATACGAGGGATGTCATTGGATTCACGTTCAAGGTTTACAATCCCAAGCGGTTACTGTAGGCTTAATCAATCAATTCGCTGTTCGGAACGAGTTTACTATTAAGTTAGCTAAAAAGAATGGTTTGACCTTACCCTACCAATATGTAAAAGAATTAGCTGCTACAGGATGGCAACCCGAAACTCTTTCTAGCGCTAACATAATTTGGGTAGATCCAAAAAGTAGACCCGGATATTTCAGGGATGCGAACTTTGATACGTTAATAGCTGAAGATTTGGTAAATCCTCACTGGTTACCTATAGAGGTTCAATTTATAGCTCCTGCAGGTGAAGCCGAAACTTTTGATATTGAAGTTGAAGGTGACCACGAATTTATTGCTGATGGTTTGCTAGTACATAATTCAGCGGGAATGCGTCAAGGTATCAGCGAAGACACCGCATTCGCTGACGCAAAAGCAAATTTATGGCAGCAAGGTGAAGATGGAAATTGGCGGATAGATCCAGAACGCGATGCATTACGCATGGCAAATCACACCAGAGTTTTTCACCAAAAACCTACTTTAGAAGAATGTGTTAATGCCGTTCGCAAACAATATTACAGTGGTGAAGGTGCGATTCAATGGGCTGGTGAAGCTGTTGCTAGAGCAAACCTTGATTTATTAACTACGCCAGAACTTAAAACAGAATTTTTAAAAGCTTACCAGCAAGGTAAGGGTAAAGATTGGTTAGAGGAAAAGTATTCTTATCTTGATATACAAGAAATTGAGCATCGTTTGGATAGGTTTGGTTTAAATCCATGCGGAGAAATAATAGGTAGTAATTTTCACTGTAACCTCAGCGAAATCCACTTAAATCAAATCGATCCAGAAAATTACAAGGAGCAAGAACAAGCTTTTACGGCAGGTGCTTTATCTGTTGCTGCTTTGTTAAATCACAAGTTCTTGGAACCCCGCTATCAATACAGCCGCGAACTTGACCCAATTGTCGGTGTATCTTTTACTGGCTTATTCGATTTCTTTGTCCGTGCTTTTGGAGTAGATTGGTTGCGCTGGTGGACTGAAGGAAGACCTGCAACAAACCAAGGTTTAGACTTCAAACGTCGCGAGCAGGAATATCTGAGCAGATGGAAAGATATCGTACATCGCGTAGTTTGGGAATATTGCGATCGCAACAACATAAAACGCCCAAATCGCTGTACTACAGTGCAACCGAGTGGAACCAAATCTTTGCTTACTGGAGCTTCTCCTGGATGGCATCCACCCAAAGCCCAAAGGTTCATTCGTCGGATAACTTTCCGTAAAAACGATCCGGTAGCAATGGCTTGTATTGATTACGGTTATTCAGTGGTTCCTTCTCAAACCGATAAAGATGAAAACGGAAATTTATTAAATGACCCCTTCGATTCTCGCTGTACCGAGTGGTTGGTAGAAATTCCCGTTTCCGTTCCTTGGGCAGATTTACCGGGTGCTGATGCAATCGCTATCGATAAATTCAGCGCTTTGGCTCAAATGGATTTTTATATGCAGGTGCAGCAATTTTATGTAACTCATAACACTTCAGCTACCATTGAAGTGCGAGAAAACGAAGTAGAAGAGCTAGGGAATAAGATATATCAAGCCATTCAAAACGATGAAGGTTATATCAGCGCCGCACTTTTAGCAAGATTCGACGACCATCAAACCTTCCCTCGTTTACCATTTGAACCTATTAGCAAACAGCAATACGACGAACTGATGCAACAAGTAGAAAAACGCCGCGACACCAGCGATTTTCATAGTGCATTAAAGCGTTATGACTTTGGTGAATTAATGGAAGCAGGCCCATCAGGATGCGATTCCGATAAGTGCATGATGCCCGAAGAAAAACCCGTGTAACATTGAAGAATAAAGTATTGGAGATCAAAAATGTTCCTTGAAGAACTAATGCCATTATTCAAAGAATTCACTCAGCACCCAGCTTCATTTATGGGCGGATTTGTTTCTGGTGTACTCAGACTCAGCCTTGCTGACGATCCTGTAAAAAGCTGGTTAGCACAACAAACAAATACAACTAGTTTCCCTACTTCTACTAATGGGGCACATAATGGTAGCGGCCCTCAAACTATTTCAATTGACTAACGCAAATAGTTATTAGAAAGTTTTGGTTAAAAAATAGTTAAATTAACAAGGTCTGCTGAAAATCAGTAGACCTTTTGCTTGTTCAAGCCTTTAGTTACAAGCTGCGATCGGGCAATCTAATTGCCAATACAGTCATAAATTCATTAACGGTTTGGAAATTTTAGGCATAGTATAAAAACTAGTATAAAAACTTAATATGTATACGTAATTTTTGTAGAAAATTAATCAGTTATTCTTGTTCCCTGAAATATTATAAATACTGTTTTTCCCTGTCATGACGTTATCTTAGGTTTTTATAGTCATATATTGTTTTTTATAAAACTAGAGACTTTTAGTAATTATTTTTACAGTTGATTGGGAAATATACAAGCTTTACTTTCTATGAATAAGTATATATAAGTTACACTGATTTCAACTTATAAAAGTTTGTAATATATCACACCTTGAAAATTAGGGCGATCGGGTACTATAAAAACGTATTAGTAAGTTTAGTCCTAAAGATGGTTCATTTTTAGTTAATGCTGCTATTTAAGTTGACTTTTAACTGGATAATCAACCTTTTGCAAATCAGACTTTTCTTTAGCCCAAAAAGCTAACTGTCTGAGTTTTCCTTTTTGACTGAGCGATTCGCCATTAGTCCCTAGAAACGAACGTTAAGCACATATGACTATTTACGTTGGAAATCTTTCCTATCGCGCTACTGAAGCAGACTTAAGAGCAGTTTTCACTGATTATGGTGAAGTTACTAGAGTTGTATTACCTACTGACCGCGAAACAGGTAGAATGCGCGGTTTTGCTTTTGTCGATCTCAGTGAAGAATCACAAGAGGACGAAGCTATTTCTGAGTTAGATGGAGCAGAATGGATGGGTCGTCAAATTCGCGTAAACAAAGCTAAGCCAAAAGAAGATAGCCGCCCTAATCGTGATTTCGTAAGAAAGCCTGATTTCCAAGAGCAATAAATTATTCTTATCTATATTAAGGCGGAAACACTCTCGTTATAATTTGTTTACTTTATACAGGAGCAGGCTATTACTTTAATAGTAATGTGTAGTCTGTTTAGTCTTCATAGCTACCGGTTTTGCTAGAGGAGAAAAGAAGTGAGTCAAATCCTAATTGTTCATTTCTTATTTAAATAAAATCCTGTAAGAAAAACTATGCCGAGTACCGCTCTAAACAATCTTAAAGTACGAATCACTTACTGACTAAGGATTTTGTCAATCTTAGTTGAGTATGTTAACTTTGGCTGTTTGTATTTTCTCGCCTTATCAAACAGCTATAAATTATCTCCAAAAATTTCTAAATTGCCAACAAACTTTATAGAAGCAATCCCGACAAAATACTGATGGTGGGCAATACCATCAATAGTCGGGTTTTCTCGTTTTGACAAATATTATTTGTAAAAAAGATATTGCAATATACTAATCAAAAACTGTAGCGATATACAAAGAAACGAAAAAACTATTTATAAAAGTCAAACGAAGCGGCTTTCAATACATACTTTAGATAGCATTTTTTTATATATTATACAAAAATAGAATCAGAAAAGCGTTATAGCTCAGAAAAAAGACGTAATGGTTTCTTTATTTTATCTAAAATCATATTTGCGTTACTTAAATACCTTTCTAATATAGAGGCAGCAACCACGGCGTTGCAAACCACAACTTGCCAAATTAGCGAAAGGATTATTATGGTACAAGCGTCAGAACATGAAGATAAAGCTTTAGATAGAGATTGTACAACTTTATCGCGTCACGTCTTGCAGCAATTTCAAGGTTTTTCAGCGCAAGCACAAGATTTAAGCGCCCTAATGAATCGCGTTGCGCTTGCAGGCAAGTTGGTTGCTCGTCATTTGAGCCGCGCTGGTTTAATGGAAGGCGTTCTTGGTTTTACTGGGGAAGTTAACGTCCAAGGAGAATCCGTCAAAAAGATGGATGTTTACGCTAACGATGTGTTTATCTCGGTTTTTAAGCAAAGCGGTTTAGTTTGTCGCTTGGCTTCCGAAGAAATGGATGAACCGTATTATATTCCCGAAAACTGCCCCATAGGTAGATATACTTTACTATATGACCCGATTGATGGTTCATCGAATACAGACACAAACTTGAGTTTGGGTTCTATTTTCGCAATTCGTCAGCAGGAAGGGGATGATATTGACGGAAAAGCCAAAGATTTGCTTTCTACCGGTGATAAGCAAATTGGAGCCGGTTATATCCTTTACGGCCCAAGTACCATGCTCGTCTACACTATGGGAAAAGGAGTTCATTCCTTCACACTCGATCCCAGCTTAGGTGAATTTATACTTACGGAAGAAAATATTAAGATTCCCGATAGCGGTTCGGTGTATAGCGTCAACGAAGGAAATTTCTGGCAGTGGGAAGAATCAGTCAGAGAATACGTTCGCTACGTTCACCGTACAGAAGGCTATTCGGCTCGCTACAGTGGAGCAATGGTCAGCGACATTCATCGAATTTTAGTTCAAGGTGGCGTATTTCTCTACCCCGGTACGGTACAAAAACCGGAAGGAAAATTACGCTTGCTATACGAATCTGCTCCTTTGGCTTATGTCATAGAACAGGCAGGTGGTCGCGCTACTACTGGTAGGATGAATATCTTGGATGTTGTACCCCAAAAGCTACACCAGCGTACTCCTTTAATCATCGGTAGTAAAGAGAATGTGGCGAAGGTGGAATCTTTTATTCAAAACGGGCACTGAACATTGAGCAGTCAACAGTGAGCAGTCAACAGTGAGCAGTGAACTGTTGTTCACCCGGAGGGTGTGAATCATCAGTCAACAGCCAACAGTGTGACTAGCGATTAAGAAATAGTTAGTAATGGCTTATGGCATGGTTTTAAATCTTCATGAGATGCTTTTCACCTTAAATCGGTGATTAACTAAAACGAATGTTCGCATTATCAAGACACTGATAACTGCTCGCTGTTAACTGATAACTGTTTACTGTTGACTGTAAATTTTATTCCTTTGGTGAGTATCAATACAAAGGTTTTAGGAGCATTAATAGATAAAGACACAAAAATAAATTTCGGAGTGAAATATAAACATATGGGCATCACCACAAATCAATTATTAGAAATTAACAAATTCGGCCAAAGTATTTGGATGGATAATTTAAGTCGCGATATTATCCAGTCCGGAGAACTTAAAAATATGGTGGAAAATCAAGGTATCAAAGGGATTACCTCGAATCCAAGTATTTTTGAAAAGGCAATTGCTGGTAATGCTATTTACGATAAAGATATAGAAGCCGGGATTAGCAAAGGATTATCAACCCAAGAAATTTACGAATCTTTAGCTTTTGAAGATATTCGTAATGCTTGCGATATTTTGCGTCCAGTATACGAAGCGACTGATGGATTAGATGGTTATGTAAGCATTGAAGTACCGCCAACTATTGCCAACGATACCCAAAAAACTATCGAAGAAGCAAGACGCTATTTTAAAGAAGTCAATCGGGAAAATCTAATGATTAAAATTCCCGGAACAGAAGCAGGTTTACCAGCAGTAGAGCAAGTAATATCTGAGGGCATGAATGTCAATATTACACTGTTATTTTCCGTCGATAGTTATGTAAATACCGCTTGGGCTTACATTCGCGGTTTAGAAAAACGAGTCGCCGAAGGTAAAGATATTAGCAAAATTTCTTCTGTAGCTAGTTTTTTCCTCAGCCGAATTGATTCTAAAATTGATGGAAAAATCGACGAAAAATTAGGCAAAGGTGTTGACGATATTAACTTAGAAGCAAAACTCAAATCAGTAAAAGGAAAAGTCGCGATCGCTAATGCGAAGATTGCCTATCAGGAGTACAAAAAAATTATAAGTGACAAGCGTTGGCAAGCTTTAGCTGAAAAAGGTGCCAACGTGCAGCGTTTGCTATGGGCAAGCACAAGCACCAAAGATCCAAGCTACAGCGATGTTATGTACGTTGATGAGTTAATTGGTAAAGATACCGTTAATACCCTGCCACCAGTAACAATCGAAGCCTGTGCCGACCATTGTGATGTAGAGTCCCGAGTCGAAACCGAGGTAGAAGCAGCGTACAAAGTTATCGAAAGTCTCAAAGACCCAGATATTAACATTGACCTTGATACTGTCATGGATGAATTACTTGCAGAAGGCATTGATAAGTTTATCAAACCCTTCCAATCCTTAATAAGTTCCTTAGAAGACAAAGTAAAGCAATTATCGCCTGTTTAATAAATAAGGAATGGGAATAGGGGATTGGGCATTGGGCATTGGTGATAGGAAAAAGGAGACAATGAGAAATTTATTCCTAATTCCTAATTCCTCACTCCTAACTCTTAACTCATAACTCTCAACCTAAAATCCCATTACCTTACCAATTTTCCTATGCCCCATGCGCGATGCCCAATGCCCTATTCCCAATTCCAGTAAATGTAAATCTAAAATCCAAAATCACTCATTATGGTTAGTGTGCTAGAAAATCCACTGCGGGTTGGCTTGCAACAGCAAGGAATGGCTGAACCCCAGATTATTACTATTTTTGGTGCTTCCGGAGACTTGACTTGGCGCAAATTAGTACCGGCTTTGTACAAATTGCGACAAGAAAGACGAATTCCTCCAGAAACTACTATTGTTGGTGTGGCGCGACGCGATTGGAGCCACGAGTACTTCCGCGAGCAAATGCGTAAAGGCATGGAAGAAGCTCACGGTGGCGTGGGTTCTGAAGATTTATGGAATGATTTTGTTAATGGTCTTTATTACTGTTCTGGTAATATAGATAACCCAGAAAGCTACCATAAACTCAATAGTTTCCTCAGCGAATTAGATGAGAAAAGAGGAACAAGAGGTAATCGATTATTTTATTTGTCAGTTGCTCCTAAGTTCTTTCCCGAAGCTATCAAACAATTAGGCTCCGGGGGAATGCTTGAAGACCCCGATAAACATCGTTTGGTTATTGAAAAACCTTTTGGTAGAGATTTAGCATCTGCTAAAAGTCTTAATCGAGTTGTACAAAAATATTGTAAAGAAGAACAGGTCTATCGAATTGACCACTATTTAGGTAAAGAAACGGTTCAAAACTTATTAGTATTCCGCTTCGCAAATGCAATTTTTGAACCTTTATGGAATCGTAATTTCGTAGACCACGTACAAATAACAGTAGCAGAAACAGTAGGGGTTGAAGACCGTGCGGGTTATTACGAAAGCTCCGGCGCATTGCGAGATATGTTGCAAAACCACTTAATGCAACTTTACTGTCTGACAGCAATGGAAGCTCCTAATGCTATGGATGCTGACAGTATCCGTACCGAAAAAGTAAAGGTGTTACGTGCAACGAGACTTGCAGACGTAGAGAATTTAGCGTATTCAGCAGTACGCGGTCAATATAGCGCTGGTTGGATGAAAGGCGAGCAGGTGCCGGGGTATCACGAAGAACCAGGAGTAGACCCAAATTCGACAACACCCACTTTTGTGGCAACAAAATTTGTAATTGATAACTGGCGCTGGAAAGGAGTCCCCTTCTACTTACGTACCGGTAAGCGGATGCCCAAAAAAGTCAGCGAGATTTCCATTCATTTCCGCGAAGTTCCTTCACAGATATTTGCATCTGCCGCACAACAGAAAAGTGCCAATATATTAACAATGCGGATTCAGCCTAACGAAGGTATTTCTTTGCGTTTTGACGTAAAAGTACCTGGAGGAGATTTCCGTACACGCTCCGTTGACATGGACTTTACCTATGGTTCCTTCGGTTTACAAGCAAAATCCGACGCATACGACCGCCTATTTTTAGATTGTATGATGGGCGATCAAACTTTGTTTACCAGAGGGGATGAAGTGGAAGCCGCTTGGCAGGTAGTAACACCGATATTAAGCGCCTGGGATGCACCAGCAGATCCAACAACAGTTCCCCGATATGAAGCCGGTACCTGGGAACCTGTAGAAGCAGAACTATTGATTAACCGAGACAATCGCCGTTGGCGCAGACTATAGAGATTTAGGAGTCGGAAGTTTTAAGTTAGGAGTTGGGAGTTTTGAGTTTTGAATATGAAAGTTGGTTAGATATGAATAGTTGAGTAGTTGTTACTGGTTGATTTTTTTATCATTACTAACTTCTAATTCCTAACTTCTAATTCCTAACTCCTTAACTTAATCGCTACTTACAACTTAAAACTTAAAACTAAGAATTCACTGTTATGACTCAAGCACCCACTATTTTTTCACTTCAAGCTCCAAAAGACGTTTCCCTCAACGAAATTGAAGCTGAGTTAAATAAAATCTGGCAAAGTTACGGTATCGGTGGTGAAGATGGAGCGCTTCCAGCAGCTACGCGAGCTACAACCTTTACTTTGGTGGTTTACGAACCAGAACAAACTCAGTATTTGCTAGCTGCTCTAGGATACTATAGCGGTCCGATTGATGGTATCTTGGGGCCGCAAACCGTATCGGCTTTGCGAGATGCACAGAAAGCTCTTGGTTTGGAGCGAACCGGTAAAGCTAGTCCGCAAGTTTTAGCACGCCTGCGGGAAGAAGTTGCTAAACTTCATCGCGGTGGACAAACTCAAGATAGCAATGGTAGTAGCGCTGCTGAGTATAGTCCAGATGCGGCTAGCGCTAGAATTGCTGACGAAATTGCTTTACGTAACCCCTGCCGAATTATTAGTTTGATACCCATAGTTGGTGAAGATGAAGGAGTTAAAGCACAAGTTTCAGCTTATTGTCCGATTCAAAAACAATCATCATCTTCGCTTGTTTGTTGCGAATACATTACCTTAACCGGAACAGCTACGGCTTTAGAACGAGTTGGTGGTATGATTCCAGCATTATTAATTGGTGGTTTACCCAAGTTTATTTGGTGGAAAGCAACACCAGATCCAAATAATGCTTTATTTAAGCGGCTTTCGGCTGTATGCGATAACGTAATTGTTGATTCGTGTGACTTTAACGAACCAGAAAACGATTTGCTCAGCCTGCAAGCATTGATAGAAAATGGTATCCCCCTAGCAGATTTAAACTGGCGACGTGTAGGAGGATGGCAAGAATTAACCGCAGAAGCCTACGATCCACCAGCCAGACGTAAAGCTTTAACAGAAGTTGATAGAGTAAATATCGACCATGAAAAAGGCAACCCTACCCAAGCATTACTATTTTTAGGTTGGTTAGCAAGTCGTTTAAAATGGCGTGCGGTTTCCTACGAGCAAGAACTCGGCGACTACAATATTAGACGCTTTAAGTTCATGGCAGATTCACAACGCGAAATAGAAACCGAATTAGCAGGAGTTCCAGTAGCTGATGTCGGTGACATTCCCGGTGATTTGATTGCTATACGCTTAAGCTCTACAAATCCAGAAGCAAACTGCGGCACCTTAATTTGTTCCGAAACTGGGGGCTGTATGCGAATGGAAACCCAAGGTGGTGCCCAATCTTCAGGGGTATTTCAACAGATAACTTCGCTTTCCGAGCAAAAAGCAGAAGCTTTACTTTCACAACAAGTACAGCGCTGGGGTAAAGAAGCGCTTTTTGAAGAAAGTTTAGGAGTTACAGTACAGTTAATTAAATTAGCAAAGAAAAGTTAGGAGTTAAGAGTTAGGAGTTAGGAGTTAAGAGTTATACAATTTTACTTTGAAGGTGATACATAATTAATTTTTTAGAGGCGTTGCAATGCAACGTCTTTCTGTATTTTTGATTGTAATAATTATTTTGTTCAATCGTATCAATAGCTGTAGTAATTCTAACTATAGAATTATTCACAAATAATAGGCATAAAAACCTGTAAAATTCATAATTTCAGGACTAAGGCTGTGCGTCACAAGACTCGGATGGTGCTGTGACTTAATAGCCTTATTATTAAGTCACAGCAACGGCAATAAAGGGGGATATTATCTACACCCCATTTTGCCTCCCCTACAAACAAAATGTGTCAGTTGCGGCCATTCCTAAATTTATGACTCCTAACTCTTAACTCCCAATTTTTAACTAATAACTTTTAATTAATGGCTTTGATTATTGCCGGAGAACGCAGTGGAGTAGGCAAAACTACGGTTACGCTAGCTCTATTGTCTTATTTATCTAAGCGTGGTTTACAGGTTCAGTCTTTTAAAGTGGGGCCAGATTACATAGATCCCATGTTTCACAAGTACGTTACAAATCGTGCTTGTCGTAATTTAGACCCCGTTTTAACTTCAGAACGTTATGTACAAAAATGTTTTAATAAGTACTCAAATTTATGTGAATATACTTTAATTGAAGGAGTAATGGGTTTATTTGATGGTGTTAAAACCTCACCCCAGCCCCTCTCCTTATTAACAAGAGGGGTTAAGAAAGAACGGGTTGATAATTTTGCTAGTACGGCTCATATCGCAAAATTACTAAATTTACCGGTATTGTTAGTAATCGATTGCAGCCGCTTATCAGGTTCAGTTGCTGCAATTGTTCATGGTTATTGCTCCTTTGACAAAGACATTCAAATTGCTGGAGTAGTCTTAAACCGCGTTGGTAGCGATCGCCATTTATTTCTCCTCAGAAATTCTCTAGAAACTTTACAAATTCCTATTTTAGGTATTTTACGACGACAAGATAATATTACAATCCGCGATAGACATTTAGGTTTAGTACCAACATCAGAAATTCCCGAATTAAATCAGTTAATAGATAAACTTGCACATCTTGCCGAAAGTTGCTTTGACTGGAAAAATTTATTACCACTTTTATTAAATAGACAAGGAGACAAGGAGGTAAGGAGACAAGGAGATACATTAAAAATTTCTCCCCCCTCTTCCTCCTCTCCCCACTCCCCAAAAATCGCCGTTGCTTACGACAAAGCCTTCAATTTCTATTACCAAGACAATTTGGATTTATTACAAGATTTAGGCGCAGAATTAATTTTTTGGAGTCCTTTAGAAGACACAGAATTACCATTAGATATTCGGGGAATGTATTTCGGTGGTGGTTTTCCGGAAGTTTTCGCGCAACAATTAGCAGAAAACACTAGCGCTAGAGATGCTGTAAAAACTGCTATTTGTTCGGGAATACCCACAATTGCTGAATGTGGAGGTTTGATGTATCTGTGCGAGCAAATAGTAGATATGAGCGGTAAATCCTGGGAAATGCTCGGAATCTTACCAACTAAAGCCGTAATGGATAAGCGTTTAGCTTTAGGGTATCGTCGGGCTATAGCTTTACAAGATAGTTTATTAATAGATGCTGGAAAAATAATTTATGGACATGAATTTCATCGTTCGAGTCTAATAATTGATTCTAATAAACCTTTATTTGAAACTTATAGATTTGATTGCGATGAATTTACGGGTAAAGAAGGATGGATTTCACCGTCAAATCTTCACGCTTCTTATATTCATATGCATTGGGGAAATAGTAGAGAAATCCCCCAAAGATTTGTAGATAAATGTCGTGCTTTTAGTAATGTATTTTGTTCGTAGTTGCGCTTTAGCGCTTCACAAATTCTATAGCGCTAAAGCGCAACTACAAACCTTTCAACTCATCGAACTTGTGTCATTATTCAATTTACGAATCAACCGCGATAATTCGCGAATAATATTCACGGCAATTTCGGGAGTTTCTTCAATTGCATCATCAAGTTGTTCTTGAGTTAATTCCAAACACTCACAAGCATCTATTGTAGTAGCGGAAGCCGAACGCGGTTGAGTATCAAATACTGCCATTTCACCAAAATATTTGCCTTGGGGGATTACTGCTAGCGTGCGGTTATTTAAATGTATTTTAACTTTTCCAGAAACAACAATATAAAGAGATTGTCCTTGTTCCCCCTGCCTAAAAATATTGCAATTTGGCGGAAACCAAAGTTCGTTCATAGCAGAAGCTAATCGAACAATAAAATCATCCCGTAATTCTTTGAATATAGGTACTTGACGTACAAATAATAATCGGTCAACACTAGTTAGCATAAAATTTTAGTTAGTTGATAGTTATTAGTTGATCATCCACATCCTACGGATGAAAGTGGTTAGTGGATAATTGTTAGTAGTTATTTGTTTGTTGAATTTTTTTCTTGTTTTGCTGCTCTCTCAAGATATTTGAAATAAGCGTTTAATTTAGGTGAGAGTTCGTCAACAATAGGCTGAATTACATTTATTTATTCCTTTGTTAATAATTTACGACTATATGCTCTTCTTAACCAATACCTTGTTTCATGCAAAGAACCTCTGGCGATTTTTACAAATCTTAGATTATCTTTAAAATTATAGCGACCGCTTCCTTCTGCAATATTCGCACCAATACTGTCAGCGGAACGAATGATTTGCTTACCTACTGTATCTGTGGCTAATTGATTCCAAAATATAACAATATTCCAAACATAATCTGCTAATTTTTCGGCTAGTTGAAAAACTCGCAAATTTTCAAAATTAGATTTTTCCATTTTAATTTATTTGATAAATCATAAAAAGATATTATCCACTATCAACTATCAACTATCCACTATCAACTATCATCTATCAACTATCAACTATCCACTATCAACTATCCACTATCCACTATCAACTATCAACTATCCACTATCAACTATCATCTATCAACTATCATCTATCAACTATCATCTATCAACTATCCACTATCCACTATCCACTATCCACTATCCACTATCAACTATCCACTATTTATTAATTTTATACTTGTCCATAAACTCTTTTAGTTGAGCAATGACAAGAGGATGTGAATCATTTTTTAACTGCGGTATAACTTGTATAAATAAACGAGGAGAGGCAATACTTAAATATGAAACTGCTGCTTCTCGAACAAAACCACAAGGGTGACGTAAACTTCCTTCAATTTGTATAGGTTTAAGTTTAATACGAGCAACTTGAGCAAAATGAATGCAGCAAGCCCAACACCAATCAGAAAGGGAATGTTCTAATTCCAATAATGTTCGAGTTCGTTCGTTGACAGCCATTTGTTCGTATTTAATTAATTCTGCTTCCACAAGCTTTTGTAATTTTTCTAAATATGGTCTTCTATCGAAAATATTAATTAATATAGTTTTGCAAGGCAAATCAATAGTATGCTCTAAAATTTCTAAACCTCTTGCTAAAGTTACTCCTGATTCAGAATTGAGATTGAATGCAGCAGCGTTAATTTTATCTAAGGGGTAAAGCAATTTTAAAAGCAACAGTACCCTTTCTTTAATATCAATTTCTAGCTCTGAAAAAGATTTTTGTACTAACCGACATAAAGCCACAACCTTCTTTTTGGAATGAAAATTTTGTAAGGTTTCTCCTGTTTTAAACTCTATGTAAGCAGCGTATATTTCACCTTGAGCTTTAAAATCTACAGAAGCAGCATATATCTGACCTAATAATTTTAATTCTTCTTGAATGAATTCTTCTACCCTGGTTTCATAAAACCTATCAACCAAAGCTAAAATACCCTGATGCTGATGTCTTTTTATTAAAGTACGGAGTATATGAGACTTTATTTTACCTTTGGATGTCTCTAAATGCTGCCATAAATTATCAATTGCTTCCAAAGTGTCAATTTGACCTATTGTTTTCAAAGCATACACCCGAGCTATTTCTGGTTCGTAAATATTGGTTGCTAATTTAGAAAGCATGGGCAAGACTTCATTTCCTAGCTGTACTAAACCGTTAACTGCTACTAGCCGGGTAGGTTTATAGTAAAGTCCTCCTATTAATGCTGAATAATATTCTTCTAAATGTTTGGCAGCAATCATTTCCAGAACTGCACAGCGTACATTTAAAGATTCATCTTCTAATAAATTAGGAATATAAATCCGTAAAGATTGTAAATAATCTGCTTCTGCTAAAGACTTAACTCCTGAAACTCTTATTCCTTCTTCTTGATTAGTCAGCATCCACTTAAGAGTTTTGGTTGCAGCTACTTTTTGTTGTGCTGTTCCTCTTGTTAATAATAAAGCCGCAGCAGTGCCTCGTATTGCCGAATTCTGTTCTGCATTTAAGTATTCTTCTAATTGATTTAAATTTGGAGAAACTTCAGCTAAGAAAGCGTAACGTAGTGCTAAAGCAAATATATTTGGATTGTCTTTTGTTGAAGAATTTTCTAATAAATTACATACTTTAGGTAAATAAGCCCGGTTAATATCATACTTAAGCATTACTTCCAAACTTCGATGCTGCAAAGCAGGGCTAAGGTTTGGTAATTCAGGAGCTAAAACTTCTCCAGCCCCTTGAGGATCGATTTGCGATAAAAGTTCTATGCACGAAAGTTTATCAGCTTCGCTTCCTTTTTCTCGCAAAGCTTTAATTACAGCCCGCTTGAAGAAAGGTAAATCAATATTTGTGACGCTTAACTGTCCCCTTTCTGCACTCAAAACCAACAAATCAACGTATTGCGATCGCAATACCCAAATTACTCCCACACATATAATCGCGACAATTGCTGTTTCTATAATTAAAATTAAGCTGTGCCAAGACATAGGGATAAAATGATTTGCCAGCCATTGAGTCACTAAAATGATTAACCCAGCAAAACCCGCTGCGGCAGCTTCTGCAATACCTCCGGATAATGTTTGTACGCGACTTCTAACTTTTTCGGGTATCGGTTGGAATAGCAAAGTACCAGTATTCGCTACAAAGGTATAACGTACAAGTTCGTCTAAAAACTTAATCAGCGTTAAACCCCATAGCAAAGTCATTGATAAAGAAGAAAATAACCAAGACAATACAGCGAGCAATATTAACAAAGCACCAACGCCAACAGGTAAAATTGCAACAGTAAAAAATACCCCCAAACGTTCGATTGCACGGCTGGAAACAAATAACTGTGTTGCCAATTCAAACAGCCCCAAAATTCCACCAAACACCCCTAAAAAACTAGTAATATCTTTACCTTGAAAAGTTGATTCTAGTTGGGATAAATACTGAAAATCGACTAATAAACCTATTGCTTGTATCAAAAGTCCGAAGAAAAATAATCGTAAAGCATAACGTCTTAAAGGGCTAGAAAGACGGCGGGCACGGGAAACTTGCGATTTATTTATTTGTCGTTGCGTAACATTAGAAAAAGCTTGGGGATGTTTTTTACTTAGATACAAAAGAATTAATGTTCCTAAAACAATGACTAAAGCCCCAGCTAAAATTACTCTACTTAACTTAAGAAATTTAACTAAAGTTGGTAAACTGAAGCCACCAATTACATCAGCGACTAAAACCCCACTGCTTACCAAAGGATATGTACGCTTAATCTCCTGAATATTAAATAATTGGTTTGCTGCAATCGAAGTATTAAGCTGATTGATAACGTAAAGCGCATCAACCCAAAGTCTTAATAAAAACACGCTGAATAAAGCTAATGGCTCTGCATTTAAATTACTCGCAGCAGTAAATTGCAAACCTACAGGCAATAAAATCAAAGGTACCACCATACAAGGCAAGGCTGATACAATTACCCATCGCAAAGAAAAAATCTTTTGCAGCCAAGAATAAATAAAAACCAAGGCAATCCCCACTATTGCACTAGCAATATAAATCAGCGGTAGATTGTTAGCTCCGTATTTATCAAGGAATAAAGCAATGCTGCTATCTTCTACCCATCGCAATCCAACTGAAGTTGTTGCGTAAAAAGCAAACATCAGTAAGGTTCGAGAACCTTCTTCTGGTCGAAGATTTACCCACCTAAGTACTCGTATTAATATGTTTTTATAGGCAGCTTTTAATTCCATGCGGTTTTCAAAAGGTGTAACCACCCCTGCACCATTTAATTTTCAGTTAAGTTCAGCTACTCAAACTTTCGCTTGCGTGAGTTTGATAGAACACTTCAGATTAAAAAACACCTCCGTGTAATCTCTAGAAACAAACAAAGTCCCGAGCAACTGAGTATTAGTTTTCCCACTCAGCACCCAAGACTATCGTTTTTTTTAATTAATTTAGAATTCCTTCTGTAATAAAGAAAATATATAGCAAATTTCGGTTTCAGTTGAGTCCAATATACGAGGCAACTTCACCTTCGTGCTGCACAAACCTCTCTTTGATACTTTGGAATGGGCAAAGGGGTGAGGTAAAATGTTACCCCATTCAAATGAAAACCGCTATATTTCAATAAAACTTGATTCCAAACGCCAAAATAAAACAATACCAATAGATATTAACCATTGGTATTGCTCTATCAAAAATTCAGACTTTTAGCTTATACTTTTTTAGGAACTTTAAGTAAAGTTCTGTAAAAATTACTTTTTAGGAGAAAGCAACATCATCATGTTTCTTCCTTCTTTTTTGGGATATTGCTGAACTTCAGCTACAGCTTCTAAATCTGTCGCCATCCGCTTAAGCAGAATTTCAGCTAAATCAGTATGTTGAATTTCTCTACCCCGGAACATAACCGTGGCTTTTACTTTGTCGCCATCTTTTAGAAAACGCTTGGCTTGGTTAACCCGCACGTTGTAATCGTGGTCTTCTATCTTATAGCGCATTTTAACTTCTTTTACATCAGCCGTATGCTGCTTTTTACGAGCTTCTCGCGCTTTCTTCTCTTGCTCAAACTTGAATTTCCCATAATCCATAATCCGACAAACTGGCGGATCGGCTTTATCGCTAACCAACACTAAATCTAGTTCTTTTTCATCCGCTCTCACGAGTGCATCTTGGGGAGTCATAATTCCTAACTGGGCACCGTCTGTATCGATAACCCGAATTTTAGGAAAGCGAATTCTTTCGTTGATTTGAGGTAAGTCGCGACTTCTTCTTTTCTCTATCACAGGCATATATGAATGATTTTGGGGAAGTTGTTGTTAAGAATTTGGTTTTGGGTTTGGAATGAAATATCTCAGACGTTGAAAACGAATGGGACTTGAAACAAAATATTGGGTATACTTCTAGCTTAGCTAATCCATCAATCGTAAAATTTTAGAACCTACTGTCATTCTACTAACTTTAGAGAAGGTTTAGGCTCTATAAATTGATAGACGTTACATAAATGCAATAAACATTAATTATTGTAATTTTTTCTGTTAAAACATTAACGCTATACCGACTACGTATGAATACATGATAGCACCATGAAATATAAACTACACATATCTTAAAAGAATGTCTAATTAGTTACACTTTTCGTCTAGGTCAAAGAATACAAGCTTCCTTTGTACCGAACACAAGAATTTACATTAAGAAAATCTATAATAAATTTAGGAAGCAATTTAGCATTGCTGTTTTAAGAAATATTTATGACTGAGAGCATACATTGGCAGCAAAGAGTAGGAAATCAAAGAGATTGGGTTTGGCGGGGTTGGCAAACTCGATATACCTATATCCGTCCCCAGAATCCTGTAGTAAATAATCCCAGCACATCTCGTCCTTTGATGCTGCTACATGCATTTGGCGCAAGCATCGGACATTGGCGACATAATTTAGAGATATTCGGGAAACAACATACGGTTTATGCTCTGGACATGTTAGGTTTTGGAGCTTCAGAAAAAGCACCAGCTAACTACAGCATAGATTTATGGGTAGAGCAAATATACGACTTTTGGAAAACTTTTGTTCGCAAGCCGGTAATACTAATAGGTAATTCTATCGGCTCTTTGATTTCCTTAGCCGCAGCCGTGAAATATCCCCAAATGGTTGAAGGTCTGGTAATGATGAGTTTACCAGATCCAAATTTAGAAAGAGAAGCTATTCCTGCATTTTTATATCCTTTAGTTGCAACAATCAAAAATTTTGTCGCAAACCCTTTATTAGTAAAATCAGTATTTCACTTTATACGCCAACCGAATATATTGCGGCGCGGTGCAACTTTAGCTTATGCAAATCCCGAAGCAATTACCGACGAACTCATAGATATATTAGCCAAACCCACCCAAGATAGAGGTTCGGCTCGTGCTTTAACTGCTCTGGTTATAGCTCAAAATAACCCAAATTACAGTCCTAATGTCAAAAAATTATTATCAAATTTGACAATACCCACCCTGATGATTTGGGGAGATAAAGACAAAATTATTCCTCCAAAACTTGCTTCTGAATTCGTTCGTCAAAACCAAAACATACAGCTAGTTACCTTGGAAAACATCGGACACTGCCCCCATGACGAATGCCCAGATAAAGTAAATCAAACGATTTTAGATTGGATAAATTCAGTCAGCAGTTACCAGTGAGCAGTGAGTAGTAAGTAGTAAGTAGTAAGTAGCAAGTAAAGTATCAATTTGTTTTTATCAATCCTAGCATTCACCCATCCATTAGAGCTATCATTACTCGATACTCGCTACTTGTCACTTGCTACTCTAATAATCTTCCCCTCTCTTATTCCCAACGTAAAACCTTTTCCTTGATTACGTTTCTTTCTCCGCGAGAAACTCTTAATACTTTATTAGTTAAAATGAAACGTATATTACCGTTCGTAGCTACGTATCTATCATTTTTGTTACTATTATGATTCCATTTTTTTAACGGAAGATTGATTCTTCTATTACTTTTTCTAGTAACGCTTACATAGCTGCTGGGATTTCCTATCCCACAAATATATATAAAGAAGCTTTTGGTTTCTGCTTTAGCAAAAGTATTATTACCTTCAGGACATCCTTTGGATAAAGCTTTTCCATCTGCTTGGACGGCACTTATCACTTTTTCTCTAAGGATAATGCGATCGCGTTTAGTTATCACCATTTCATAGGGGGTAATTATGTAAGCTAATTCGCCATTAATTGCAATGTAAGTTTCCCTAGCTTTTTTTGTTATCGGTACTGTTATTTTGCTATCTAAATTCTTTGGTATGCGAACGTAATATCCGAGAAGATTTTTATTATCTCCTCTACAAATATAAACATAATATTTTGGTGTATTAAAAGAACGTATGGGTAATAAGTTTGTAGATGGGCAGACTTTATTTTTATTAAGCTGAATAGAACCTTGACTGGGTTTATCAATATTTTGAGAATCTTCTTCTACATTTTTATTGGCTATTGATGATTTCATATTGAACAACAAAATACTGCTCACCAAAGCTGATTGCAAAGCTTTTCGGCGAGCTAACTCACGATTAAAAAAAATCATATTTTATTTAGATTTACAAAACTTTAAATAATCTAGAAATTAAACAGTAAAATATACGCCATAACATTATTATGTTAGGCGTGAAATATCAGTGTTATTGCTGATGAAAAACTATAAGTATTATCGTATGCAAAATAGTTAAATACAACTATCTTGCACGTTTTTTCATATTTTCTTTACTAAAAAAATAATTTAAATAAAAATATTAACATCATTGATAATTCTTGCTCAAAGTATGAAGATTCATTCACACTCTCGTTTAGTAACTTGATGACGATAGCGGAACATTCCTTCTAACTGTGATTTAATCAACCAACCACTCATAAAATCTACTGCTTCACCACCCGGTAATGAAAAAATAATTTCATCCGTCAATCGAGTTTGATTGTTTTCCCGTTCAAACTTATGCTGATGTTGCCAAAACTCGAAAGGGCCTGATATTTGTTCTTCAGTAAAAAAACGATAGTCTTCACATTCAGTATGACGAGCTACCCAAGTTATAGATAATGCGGCCAAAAACAAGCGATACTCCGTCATTGTACCGATACCGAATATTCCCTCACGGCGAATTACTTGTATTGATTGCCAAGGTGGAATTAAAAGTTTGACAACATCTGCTCTCTGGTGAAATTTCCAAACAATTTCTACAGGTGCGTTAATAATTGAAGAATATTTAAAATCCAACATTTGTCAGTTAACAGTGAACAGCGAGCAGTTAACAATTATTAATTATTACTTATTTACTCTTCGTAATCTGTATCAATTTCAATATCGAGGGTGTCTTCATCAATTCGTATATATAAAATGTTGGGACGACAACATACTTGACAATCTTCTACATAAGATTGTTGAAAACCTTGACTGACATCAATAAAAGTCAAATTTGGTTCGCCGCAATAAGCGCAATAATATTCAGCAGTGTTTTGCATAATTAAAGGTTAAAGGTCAAAGGTTAAAGGTTAAAGGTTAAAGGTTTAATTTGAAAACTTCTAACTTTTAACTCTTTATTATTTACCATGCCCAATGACAAATTTTCCAACTCTCTACTGATAACTGCTCACTGTTCACTGCTCACTGCTCACTGTTAACTGCTCGCTGTTAACTGATTCATCAAGATGCTTTTGCAGTGTAGACTGTGGTAGCGGCCCTTGCAAGTGATTCCAAGGTAATATTTGCTCGGTTGACCAGTTTTCGTAAACGTAGAAGTCTAATGGGGGAATTTTTCCTTTTAGTTCTTTGAAAGCACGTTTGTAGCTACCTAGAGAATCACCAAAGTTGCGCGTAAGCTCTAAAAGCTGAGATAATCTTCTATCTCCCCTTGATAACAAAGTTTGAATAATCGACCAGTTGTAACTTTCGGGACGAAAATCAATTCCTTGGGGTTTTAACTTTTTCTGTAATAATTTCAATCGTTTTTCAGCTTCTTTATTCACTCCAAACCATTGAAAAGGCGTATGGGCTTTAGGGACAAAAGTACTGCATCCCAAAGTAAACCGTATTCCCGGAGCAGCTTTCTTAAGATTTTGCATCATGATTATAGTTGCATCTAAATCTTCTGCGGATTCTCCTGGAATTCCTACCATTCCATAAAGTTTTAAACCTTTTAATCCGCCTTTTTTGGCATTTTCTGCGGCTTTGATTATATCTTCCTGCTCAAGCTTTTTATTAATAATTTTTCTAACTTTTTCAGATCCACTTTCTACGGCAATTGTCAAGGATTTTGTTCCTCTTTGAGCCAAGGTTTTTGCTAATTCTTCTGTTACCGTATTAGTTCTCACTGAAGCAATACTTAAACGCACATCTTCGTATTTTGGCTGATTGATGTAATCTAATAAAGTCTCAAATTCAGGATGTTGTGTTACTGAAGCGCCCAATAATCCCAGACGATTTGTTACCTGTAAACCTTTTTCAATTGCGGGAATTAATGAATCATTTAAACTAGCTGTTCTAAAAGGTAAAGTTAGATAGCTAGCCAAACAAAAACGGCACATTTCCGGACAGCTTCTGACAACTTCCACCATGAAAATGTTTTCCCAAGCTGCTTTTTGGGTTACTACCGTTGATGCTGATAAAGTATTTCCGCGATAGGTTTGCTTTTGTATTTGTGAAGGAATATCGGATGAAATTGGTTTGATAGATTTTATCGCACCATCTAAACTTTGGTATTCAACTTCATATAAGCTGGGAACGTAAATTCCCGGTACTTGTGCGAGTGTTTTTAACTTTGTTTCTCTATCTGCATTTCTAACTTCTTTATAAGCATTAATAAAATCATGTAACAGATTTTCGCCATCTCCCAGCAAAACCACATCGAAAAAATCAGCATAAGGTTCGGGATTAGCCGTTAAAACAGGGCCACCACCAAAAACTATGGGATGATTATCTTGGCGAAAATTTGACCTGATGGGAATATCTAAAGATTCTAGTAAATTTAAAATATTGACATAATCTAATTCCCACGACATCGAAAAACCCAATATTTCCGGGTTTCGGGGCAGAGTTTCGCTAATATCTGTAAACAAGCGACTCACCAGTAAATCCCCACGTGTAGCCAAAGTTGCCCACACTACCTGATAACCCAAGCTAGTGATTCCGACAGTGTACTCATTGGGAAAAGCAAAAATAACCGGAATAGCTTCTGTGTCGGGAGTTACAGGAGTAAATAAGAGGCGTTCCTTAGCAAATAAATCGGATGTCACAAGCGTTCTGTTTGGGGTGTTTTACCATATTTAATTTTAAGATATAGAATTGCTAGGTTAAAAACTAAAGTAAACGCATTGGCCAAAATAACCGGAATATCCTGTTCCAGAATTCCGTATATTAGCCACAAAAAAACACCACTGATAAAAGTAATTAACATTGCATAAGAAACATCATTAGCTGACTTCGTTTGCCAGGTTTTGATCATCTGCGGTAGGAAAGCAGTGGTAGTCAAAGTTGCAGCCAACAATCCGATGATTAGCATTGGTTGTTTTGAAGGTAGTGTGCTTTACAATTCTTTATGTTAATGGATAAATGTATCTAGTGTATCGATTTTGGATTTTAGATTTTGGATTTTGGATTGAGTTATCCGGCGGTTGAAACCGCACGCCATTTGCTACAACGGTCGGTCGTGTTCCTCTGCAACGCAATGGCTTGTCTACACAAGCAAAACCCACCTTCGTGGGTTTAATAGCTGGTTTTTAAATGTAAATTGCCTAAATTCTCTGTACCTCTGTGCGTCTAGAAGGGTTTTTTTCATCAGCTTATAAAATAATTCTTTTGTAGGGTGTATTACGGCTTTAGCATTGTGAACTATAAACAACAATCTCGAAAATGCCGTAACGCACCATCCGCAATTACTGGGTTAGACGCGAATCAAAGTTATCGTTTGAATTTATGTATATTCGTGCGTCTAACACACCCTTGTAGCTATTCTTTTCGGCGCTGCGGTTCCCAACGGAAAAATTACAGGTGATGGTATGGTTGGTTTGTCGCGTTCTTTTATTAGTGCGGGTGTTCCGAGCGTATTGGTGTCTTTGTGGTCTGTACCTGATGCGCCAACTGCATCGTTAATGACTGAATTTTATAAAAATCTCAGCAAAAATCCTGATAAAGCTACTGCATTACGACAAGCGATGTTAACTACTATGAAACAGCATCCCGCGCCGAAAGATTGGGCGGCTTTTACGCTGATTGGTGAAGCAGAGTAATAAAATTTTTTGTTCGTAGTAAGCGATTGATTGCTCTTTTAAGTAGCGTCTTTGAGGACTAAAGTCCTTACTACGAACCCTTCAAACTTGTTTTTCAAATTCTAAATTTTTTCTCTGTGCCAAAAATTCATCAAATAGTTCAAAAAAAGTTTCTACTGCCTTATTTTCATCAGCTGAGTAAAACAAAATAATACTAGCCCAAGATTGGTTTTTCTCAACATTAAATCTTTTTCGTATCCAGCCTAAAAAATGTTCAAATTCTTGTTCTTGTTCTGTAGGTGATAAACCCATTTCTCGTTTAGCACCGTTATATCCTGCTAAAAATGCTTGAAGACTAAATATTGAGTTTTTTCCTTAGTACATAGCAGGTCTTTTTTTATTCTCTAACCGCATTTCATATAAATTACTCATCAACCTAATAGGTAATTGGGCATAGGACATTGGGAATTGTGAAGACAAGCAGATAATAACTTCCTAACTTGCTACTTGCTACTCCTAACTCCTAACTCCTAACTCCTAACTCCTAACTCCTAACTCCTAACCCCTAACTCCTAACTACTTACAAAACTTTACACTGTCCCTGAAATCTCAACAAATGGTCGCACAATACTAAAGCCACCATCGCTTCTACCATCGGAACTGCACGTGGTAATACGCAGGGGTCGTGTCTTCCTTTTGCAGCTAAAACTCCGGCTTCACCCGTCTTTGTAACTGTATTTTGTTCTTTCCTAATAGTTGCTGTAGGTTTGAATGCTACGCGAATAATGATATTTTCACCGTTGGATATTCCACCTTGAATACCACCGGAACGATTTGTGACGGTGCGAATATTCCCTTCATCATCGGTATAAAATTCATCGTTATGCTCGATTCCGGTAAGCAAAGTACCTGCAAAACCAGAACCAATTTCAAAACCTTTACTAGCCGGAAGTGACATTACACCTTTAGCAATATCGGCTTCCAATTTATCAAAAACTGGCTCTCCCAATCCTTTAGGAACTTTCCGCGCTACACATTCTACTACCCCACCGATAGAATTACCGTCTCTACCAACTTGCTCGATTAATTCAATCATTCGTTCCGCACATTCACTATCGGGGCAGCGGACGATATTGCTTTCAACTTGTTCTAAAGTAACTTTGTTAGCATCAACTTCCCCTTCTAAATCCTTGATGCGCTTGACGTAACCGATGACTTCCACACCAGCAACTTGATGAAGAATTTTTTTAGCGATCGCACCTGCTGCGACTCTTCCAATTGTCTCTCGCGCCGAGGATCTACCACCACCTTGATAGTTACGAATACCGTATTTAGCATCATAAGTAGCGTCAGCGTGGGAAGGGCGGTACATCTGCACCATTTCGCTGTAATCTTGGGGACGAGTATCTTTATTCTTAACCGTAATTGATATTGGCGTACCTAAAGTTTGTCCTTGAAACACCCCCGAAAGAATTTCACATTTATCGGCTTCTTTGCGAGGTGTAGTAATTTTACTTTGTCCAGGTCGTCTTCTATCTAATTCTACTTGAATTTCCTCGGCAGAAATTTCCAATTGTGGCGGACAACCATCAATTATTACTCCCACACCACCACCGTGAGATTCGCCGAAAGTAGTAACGCGAAATAAATGACCGAAAGTATTACCCATGATGATGTTGTGGAGATTTAATCGTTTAGTAAGTTTACGTATCTGATTCTGTGTGCTGTTTTGAATAAAAATACACACATAACCAGAATATATTTTTGCTTTGACTATTGCTAGGGGTGTGGTTTTGGTATTTATGCAGATTTTTTAGGTGATTCAATTAATCAAGTTTTACCTTAAAATCAACACCAAGTACTTCTTCTATTCTTCTTAGAGTTTCAATAGGTAAAGCTTTAGTTTCTTCCGCTTCAATTCTGTACCAATTCATCGTCGTCATTCCAACTTGACGACATATTTCAGCCAGCGATCGACTATCAGCTTCCCTCGCTTGACGAATCCGCGAGCCTAGCCCTGGAACATCTGTTTCTAATATTTTTTTGACCTTCATCATCATTCCTGCAATTGTTATACCTTTCTTTGTTTTAAATCATCACGTTACAGTGAATAAAGTACTGGTAGTTGGCGATCGCGATGTGCCGGTTGCGTAAGTCCTGACTATGACAAAACCAAATTTTAAAGCAATGACGCAGTTAGAGTTAAAACAGTACATTCTTGCTCACCGCGATGATAAAGATGCAATACATGAGGCCGTGCTACGCATTCAAAAACACGGTACTACACTTGATTCACCCGATGATTTTATAATTAGGGGTATTTGATGAAACTTGCTCCTGCATTACCCCAAATTAATATGCTCATCCACAAGAAAAAAGCACCCTCCCATATCGAGAAGGCGCTTTCAAAATTCGCTATAAATTTTGATAAACTTCGTCATCATTACGTTTTCCAGCCCGAAAAACATCAACTAAGTTATTTTCATCATCTATCGTATACAAAACTCGGTATTCACCCTGGTCAACTCGATAACCCCCTTCATACCCTTTCAGAGCTTTATAATCTTGAGGTCGAGGATTACCTTGAAGCGAAAGAATCTTTGAAACAACTTGTTTATATTGCTTCGGCTGTAATTTAAGCAAATCTTTTTCAGCCGTCTTAGCAATTCTTAAAGTATACCGCTCACTCATTTACACCACGAGCTTCGTTAATCTCTTCTAAAGTAGTAAAACCATCATTTTCCTCAACTGCTTGACGAAGTTCGGCTGAGTCAATTGCATCATCTAAAGCTTCTAATCTTTTCAAATCCTCTAAGCCAACTATTGCTACAACTGGTTTACCATGACGTTGAATTAATATACGTTCGCCTTTGTATTCAGCACGACTAATCAGAGATTGGAAATTAGCACGAGCTTGAGTTGCATTAATACTTTTCATAACAATTCATTCTGTACTTGATAAAAAACTAAAATATACAAAATTATCAAAATGTACGTTTTGTACGTTTTTATAGTACCACAATAGAATGCCGAATATAGTGTCTGAAAAATACTTTTTAACTTCAAATCCCCACAACAAAAAAGCACCTTCCCGTTACGGGAAGGTGCTTTATATGCAAGCTAAAACTTATTCAAATTTTAACTAGATTATTCAATTATTAACCGTTGATTGCGGGAGCGCTAACAGCTACAGGAGCAGTCTCACCAG
>JAHCMI010000065.1 GCA_019192545.1 Rivularia sp. MS3
GTTAGAGGAATTTAACGGTCGTCTTTACCAAACTGTACGTGGTGAAGATCAAGGAGTATACATTCGCTCAACTTCTGACGGAAATAACTGGACAGGTTGGCAACGCGATGGTGGGACTTTGGATGCACCTGAGTTAGAGGAATTTAACGGTCGTCTTTACCAAACTGTACGTGGTGAAGATCAAGGAATATATATTCGGTCAACTTCTGATGGAAATAATTGGACAGGTTGGCAACGTGATGGTGAGAGCTTGGGTACACCGACTTTGACAATATTTAAGAACACACTATTCCAACATGTTGAGGGTACTGATGGCAAATTCTATACACGCTTTCTGACAAATCCAACAGAGGCTTGGAGTGGGTGGCAAGAATCTGGGGAGTGGAGATTTGGAGAAGGATACTACCCAGATTTATCTTCATTAACTGATAATGACTGGGACATAGAAAGTGGAGATAATACTCGGTTTGATGGAAATTTAAATAATGGAGAAAGTCGAGATTCAATTAAACAAATTTACCGAGATTTAAGCACAGCAATTTTAGGAAATCATCGGGCAATGAATGCTGGTTATTTATATGATACAAGTTACAGAAGTGTAATTGGAAAATCGCATTCTGGAATTGACATGAGAGCTTCTGCTGGAGACAGCGTAAAAGCAGCAACTAATGGTAAAGTTTTATGGACAGATGATTGGAATGCGTCGGCAAATGGCTACTTTATAGCTGTTGAAGATACAAATGGTAGAGTTTGGGTTTATGGTCATTTACAAAATTTAGGTAATTGGAAAAAAGGTGATTCGGTAAAAGTAGGAGATCAAATTGGTGCTGTTGGAAATCAGTTAGGAAGAAACGAACATTTTCATCTAGCGGTTGGGACTAAAATAGGTGGTGGCTCTGTTGCAGCAGGTACAGAAACAAATGTTAGAAATGCAACAGTCAGCCCTTTGCAAGCCTACTGGGAATGGGAAAATCGAGATAGTCAACAAGCAACAATTAGTCAAAGTTCAGTATTAACTGAAAATATAGCTAAATCTGCTTCCGCACCTATTGATAATGTAAGGACTTATCTTCCCCATATTATTACCGCACTACGAGAGGTTGGAATTTATGATCGCCTCACGCTAATTGCCACTGTTGCCACTATTGCGGTAGAAACTGGTTCTTTTGCTCCGATTCGTGAGTACGGGGGTGCCAATTATTTCTCTAGGTATGATGGGAGGACAGATTTGGGCAATACTCAGCCTGGAGACGGAGCTAAGTATCGTGGACGAGGATTCATTCAACTGACTGGACGCGCAAACTATCGCCAGTACGGTGCCCAGTTAGGCGTTGATCTAGAAAATAATCCTGATTTAGCCTTAGATCCAGTTATCTCAGCAAGAATTCTCGCTGCCTACTTCATAAATCGTGGTATTCACACTGTAGCTCGTCAGGAAAACTGGGAAGAAGTTCGCAAAAGAGTAAATGGAGGTTTGAATGGTTGGAACAAATTTATAGGAGTAGTCAACAAAGCGAAACAATTCATCACTGATTAGCTATTCTAACAGCACTTAACTAAGACTTAGGTTGGGTTCCACCCCATTCAATCCAACACCCACTTTGGGTTTCGTTCCTCAACCCAACCTACATTTTTTTTAGCTGCTGCACTCGTAAAAAGTTAAAATTACTATTTACAACATGACTACTTTAAGGGCTAAAAAAATCTAAATGGCTCAGTACAAACATGACCGTTTTTTCAAGTTTTATATCCAGTCTTTATATAAAACCAAAGGGGAAACTCTACAAAACATTCAAGTCCGTAATGATGAAGACCTAGAAATCGATTTAATGTTTACAGTCGAGCGAGAAAAGTCCGGGTGGAAGCAGGAGAATTTAGGTTTATTCGACTTGTTAATGCAAGAACATTCGACTCTCATTATTGAACACTATAGTTCATATTTAGAAGAAACCGATATTAATAAATCGATTACTAGAAAGAATCTGTACTGGGATAGAAAGCAGAAAGAACTGCTAGAGAACGCCAAAACCAAATCGGAATTAACAAGTCGAGAGCGACTGTCAAAGGAAGCAAAAAAACAAATTGAAAATCAAAATCCATTTACCTGGATTCTCACGGTTAATTGCAGTGAAAAACTATTGATATCATGTGACGCTCAACCAGCAGAAGAATTAGGTGTGGGTGTGTATCGACTTTCACCAATTTTGCGAATGGGAATTGTGATTATCGAGCAACTGGTAGATAGTCCAGAAACGATGTGGTTGAAAATGTTGGGAAATAAAAAAACTGCTCGAAGTGCTTTTGAATCAATCAAGCAGTTATCTCCAGAGCGCAGGGAAAAAAATGATATAATTAGCGCATGTATCAAGTACTGTGTTTACCTCAAAGATATACCTACTGATAGCTTAACTCCAGAAGAGGAAGATTTTATGAAAACGATGCAAGAAATCGATGCTTGGTATGAAGCTGAAATTAACAAAGCTAAGTTAGAAGGTGAATTTCTAGGTAAGCTAAAAGGTAAGATTGAATCGGCAAGTAATATAATTCGGGCTAAGTTCAGCGCTTCGTCTCTCACCCCACAAATAGTTAATCAACTCCAACAGTTAAACGAGCAGCAACTTGATGAATTCACAGTACTTATGTTTAATTGGCAACAACCTCTTGAGATGGAGGAATGGTTCTCTACGATTGAGAACTCTAAAGGCTAATTAATATCATTAAACGCAAGTTGTTCGGGGATAAAATTTTCGTAGTTACTAGGGAGCTAATTGTTTACCAATACTAACTTCAAGAACCAACAGTTGTTTTCTTAGCTCCAAACCCCTTATTTACCCCGTAGCGAACAGTTTTAAATTCCACTTGATTATTATTCGGGTTGTAGAGAGTATAAGTTGCTTCCCCTGCTTTTCTACCCACATTCCCTACACCTACAACCATACGTGGACTGACGCTGATAGTTTGATTTGGTGTTTGATTATCAAGAGTAGTTATTCCCGTATCAATCGAACCAGCTTCTAAATTATATTGAAAAGTTGAACCAGAACGAGCGCAAAATAAATTATTAGCTTGCATACGTGCTACCCGGTCTAACATAATAACTGGAGAAGTATCCGGAGTTAATGCTTCGTCCACAGATACAGTTGTCCCGTGAATTAACAAACAATCTAACTCAAAGAAACCAAAATCAAGATTTCGTATCCACTCCACAGTATTACGAGAAACACTATTCCATAGTAATTTTACTGTCTCGCCACCATATGTTTTTAATAAATCCGTAGGTTCTGAAGTTGCAGATAAACCATGCAATATTAAACATTGCTCCTCCCACCAGCCCTTACAAACGAGCGGTGTTAACCCAGACTGTGGCTGAAGCAAACGCTCCACCAGTTTCTCAGACTCCGGAGTTGGTCCAACCACATCTCCTAGAATATATAAAGCTTCTATGTAACGACTTTGACGTTTAATATCCGCCATCACCGCTTCATAAGCTGCCAAATTACCTTCAATACCGCTTAAAATTGCCCACTTCATAATGATGAGTTAGTTGTTAGTTGTTATGTGATGTCCGTTAAATTAAGTGTCATTGCGAACGAAGTGAAGCAATCGCAACGTCTTGAGATTGCTTCGTTTCACTCGCAATGACATATATGTGTAATTTGCCGGACATCATATTAATTGTTAGTGGTTAGTAGATAGTGGTTAAGAATTAATTTTCTCTGTGCTCAATTCCCAATTACCCATTACTGATTACCTAGTACAAACATGACTTGGGTCATCTGCACGTTCTGCAAACTCTATTCCCCGCGCTAAACGCCATGCAAAGATGGGTGGTAATCCTCTTTCTACAATTGCCGTACAGGTTTTTTGATAATCGTAAGCAACTTCTCGTAATGTCACTTCTTGAGTGTCGGTGTCATAAATGACATAAGTTGCATTGGGTCTTCCATGTCTTGGTTCTCCTACGGAACCTGCATTAATAATCTTTTTCAAGTTAGCTGTAAAGCTTTTTTCTTCAGATGAATTTTTGCTTTCTACTCGAATTTTTAGTTTACCTGAATCTAAATTACGGTAATAAGGGGCGTGAGTATGACCGCAAAAAAGCACATCTGCACCTGTTGAAATCACTCGTTCTAATGCTACAAATGCATCGAGTTCTGGTAATAAATATTCGTGGTTGCTGTGGGGACTACCGTGAACAAAAGCCAAGTTATCTTCTTGGATAATATGAGGTAATTGAGCTAAAAAGTCACGATTTTCTGGTTTTATCTGTTTATTAGTCCACTCATGAGCGATAAGACCGCGTTTTTCTGCCAACATCGAAGGATAACTACAATCACAAGCATTTAGACCTTCAACCACATCTTCATCCCAACAACCGGCACAAGTAGGAATATTTAAAGAACGAATTTTTTCTACTACTTGATTGGGATAAGGACCATACCCAACTAGATCGCCCAAGCAAAATATTTTTTCAGCTTTATATTTATCTATATCCAATAAAACAGCATCCAAAGCTTCAATATTGCCGTGAATACATGACATAACTGCTACTTTCATACTTGCATTCCTTCTAATAACATCTGTTTAACTTGTTGCTGGTACTGCTTAACTAATGAATCTGGTAAAAAACAATCAGATAAAGTTTCTTTGAGAGCAGTTTCATCCAAATTTTCTCCCGCTACTTCAATACCGCTAAAACGTTGTGGTCTACCTTCTAAATGACGAGGTAAATTTAATTCCAAAAAACCTGCTTGAGGTACACCCGTAACAAAATCACAGTAAATACTTCTACCATCATTAACATCAAAAATTGCCTTAGCACGAGTCACATTACCATAAGCACCGTGAGTTAATTCATACCAAAACTCTTCTAAAGAATATTCATCAATCACTTGAGTATTAGTTGCGACTCTCCACAAGTGTTTAGATGAATTAGTTTCCGCTGGAACTCCCCGAATAATTTCATTAGCCCAAGCATGATATTCAGAATCTTTGAGATGCGGTGGTAATACAGCTACAGGATGATAAGGTAAATTATTTAATAATGCTGATAAACTGTTCAAGTCCAAGTAAAAGCCCAACTCTATATAAACCGCTTTCGCTTCGGGTATTTGCTTGAATAAATCAGCTTCTCGATCGTCACTAAAAACTTGTATTTGAGGGAAATCGGCTGCAATTCGGTTTTTATCTATAGAAACATTACCAGTACCGGGACTGAAATAAATAATATCTTTATCTTCGACAGTTGTATCTTGGATTTGCTGATGAATCCAAGCAGTCTTTCCCGAACCCGCACAACCAGCTACAACATTAATTAAAGGTACAGTCATTTCAGTTATCAGTTATCAGTTGTTCATCCGTTCACCGTAAGGTGTTCCCATAGGGTAGGGTGTGGATCATCAGTCATAGATAGATGGAGATTTATCAACCCTAGTATAAACTATATGTGAATGATAATCGTTTTCAGCTAGATTTAGAAATAAAATTAAGATGAATTTAAAATTTAGTAATCGCACTTCAATCGAACAAGTAGAAGAAGGTCTAGAACTCGCTCCCAAATTTGATTGCAACGGTTTGATACCAGTAGTGACCACAGATGCAAACACTGGGGAAGTGTTGATGCAAGGCTACATGAATCAGGATGCATTAGTTAAAACAATTGAAACTGGTGAAGCCCATTATTATAGTCGCAGTCGTCAACAGCTATGGCATAAAGGTCAATCAAGCGGATTGGTACAGAAAGTTAAGCAGTTATTGATTGATGATGACCAAGACTGTATTTGGATGCGGGTTGAAGTTGCTGGTTCTGGAGCAAGTTGCCATGTTGGTTATCGTTCTTGTTTTTATCGTAGTATTCCTGTAGGGAAAGATGTTGTATCTTCCGAGCAACCACTAAGATTAACTTTTACCGAAACCGAAAAAACCTTTGACCCCAAGACAGTTTACGGGGATGCACCCAATCCAACACAACTTTAATTTATCCTCGTGATGGTAAATAAGCGATGGGATTAACAGCCCTCTTTCCGGTCGGGTGAATTTCAAAATGCAAGTGAGGACCCGTACTAAAACCAGTACTACCCATATGAGCAATCATTTGACCTTGGTTCACTTTTCGACCAAGTTTAACAAAGTGCCTGTGATTATGGGCATAACGAGTTAAACTACCGTCGAGATGACGAATATCAATTATCTTCCCATAACCTCTTTGTCTACCTTCAAATGTTACGACTCCACCTGCTGCTGCAACTATTGGTGTTCCAGTTTTGTTAGCGATATCAATACCTCTGTGCATTCGACCCCAGCGCATACCATAGCCTGAAGTTAAAACTCCTTTTGCTGGCCAAATATAAGCAATTTTTGTATTATCCAAAGATGGTGGAAGGGTATTTTGCTCAATTGGTTGGGGAAGATATTTTTCGATAATTGCGCTTAGGTGGTAAAGGTTGTCTTGTAAAAACTTTCTCGCTTGACTCTACTGGTTCTGCTGAAGCAGTTTGGTTACTTTGTCCAAGAAATAAAATGCCAACATTTACGATGGACATTGCTACAGCAATTGTTATAAAATTTGTCTGTGTTTTTCGGTAGTTTTTCAATAGTTTATTTAAACGAAACACCGAGACATCAGCATTCCTTTGGGATAAAGTCTTTGCCGTCTTGATTGATATAGACTTCAAGAATAGCCTCCAGGCTTGAATGTATGAGGAAAACAAACGTTTGTTATCTATTTGAGAATGATAATCATTCTCATGCGTTTGGTCAAGGCTATTCTAGATACAATTTACTTCCTTCCCGCTGTAAAATTGCCTATAAAAATTTTTCCCTCCCTCAGTCAACATCTGTAATCTTCGAGCGGTTGGAGGAGTAGTACTGGCATCTCGCCCGTTCTTCCCATTCCCCAAGGTGACTCCTAAGCAGGTTCTCCCGGTTTCGCTGCTTTCCACAAGGGAAAATCAGATAGTTAATGATTATTATGTAAGCAGCAGCAGCAATAAATAAAGAATAGTTTTATGTATAGTGCAAATTCTCTGAAGGCAGAACTCAATGCAAAAGGGTGGCGATTAACACCACAGCGTGAAGTCATTTTACAGATATTTCAAAATTTACCAAGAGGAAAACATTTAAGTGCAGACGACTTAAGTAAATTGCTTGAAAAGCGCGGGGAAGAAATTAGTTTATCAACGATTTATCGAACTTTAAAGTTAATGACACGAATGGGACTATTACGAGAGTTAGAATTAGCAGAAATACACAAACATTATGAACTTAATACAACTTCCCCCAATCATCACCATCATATTGTTTGCGCTCAATGTAATATGACAATTGAGTTTGATAATTCAACTATTCTCAAGCAAGCTATCAAGCAAGTTGAAAAATCTCATTTAGAATTGATTGATTGTCAGTTAACTATTTATGCAGTTTGTCCAGAAGCTATAAGAAAAGGTTTTCCTGCTATTATGTCTGAAAATTGGGCTTGTTCTCGTGCGAAAAATGCAAAAGATAAGTTGGAACAAGACTTCCTAAGTAATTAGAGATAGTAGAGAAAAAAATTAACAGGTTCTAACTAACCCTAAGCAGTTAGGGTTAAACAGCATCGCTTGCAAATCGTGTGACAGCAATTTAATACATACGATTTTCTATACTCTATTTCAATTATTCCCGATACCAGCGAGTTTCCCCATTAGATTGATCGATTAAATTGATTCCTACGGCTTGTAATCGATTGCGAATAGAGTCGGATAAATCAAAGTTACGATTTTGACGTGCATCTTTCCTTTGCTCAATTAAAGCTGCAATTTCTGCATTACTAATTACTTCTGATGGGTTTTTATTTTCTGCTGGGGATAAAATCTCAAGTCCAAAAACCTCTGCTAATGTCACTAAAGTTTGCCACATTTGCTTTAACTTTTCTGGATGTTTTTCAGTATTACCTTGATGGGTGATGATATTAGCATTCCGACGCAGTTCTTTGGCTAATTCAAATAATACAGCTAACCCCCCTGGTGTATTAAAATCATCATTCATTGCTGTTTTAAAGCTGTTAATCTCAGAATTTTGCAATTCAGTTTCTGGATTTAAATTTGCTTCATCCCATCCCAATTTTTCGCCATACTGATGTCGAAATAACAAACCAGTTTTGAGAGTTTCCCAAGAATTTTGAGCGGAAGAAATAGCATCTTCTGTAAAGTCCAAAGGCTTGCGGTAATGACCTTGCAGTACAAATAATCTGATAACCATTGGGTCGATTGGTCGGTCAAGCAATTCTCGAATGGTCGTAAAATTACCTAGAGACTTGGACATTTTTTCACCATTCACAGTCACCATACCGTTATGCATCCAGTAATTAGCAAGTGGTTTACCCGTGACTACTTCTGATTGAGCAATTTCATTTTCATGATGGGGAAATACCAAATCACCACCACCACCATGAATATCAATGGTTTCCCCCAAATTAGCACGAATCATTGCCGAACATTCAACGTGCCATCCCGGTCTTCCGATTCCCCAAGGTGACTCCCAAAAGGGTTCTCCCGGTTTTGCTGCTTTCCACAAGGCAAAATCAGATGGTTTATGTTTGTTTCGAGATAAGTCTTCTAAATCAATACCACTTGCCCCAGCTTGCATATCTTCTAATTGCTTGCCGGAAAGTTTGCCATATTCAGAAAAGTTGTCTGTTTTGTAGTAAACATCTCCATTTACCGCATAAGCGTAGTCTTTTCGTTCTAATTCTGCAATCAACTGATGAATAGGGGTGATATTTTCAGTTACACGGGGATACGAGGATGCATCAATGACGTTTAAGCGACGGATATCTTCAAAATAGGCTTGAATGTACTTTTGGGAAACCTCTTCCATTGATGTATTTTCAGCATTAGCGCGATTGAGGATTTTGTCATCAATGTCGGTAAAATTTTGCATGTAACGCACTTCATAACCGCTAAATTTTAAATAGCGTCGCACCGTATCCCAAGCAATATAAGACCTTGCATGACCCAGGTGACAATAATCATACACCGTGACACCACAGCAGTACATTTTGACCTTTCCTGGCTCTAAAGGTTGAAAGGTTTCTTTACGACGGGTGAGGGTATTGTATATTGTTAGGCTCATGTCAATTATCAATTATTCACCCGTAGGGTGTGGATCATCAATTTTGTTAATCAAGTTTAGGAGGAAAAGGAAATTACAGTAGAAACACTCTTAGATGCTTCTACTGTTGAAGACACGCGAAAATCATTGGTGTTAACAACTCCTTGAGTAGCATTAAATATTGGCTGCCATTTTACTCTACGAATATGTTTATAACATTTATTTATTTGCTCATCAGTTGCTCTGTCGCAGTGATTAACTATTATTTTATCGGCAAAAAATATTTGATTAGTAACTAAATAGCACTCTGCATCTGTAGGTGGATAGTTAGCAGCATTTATTATTGTAATCACTTCTTTCAAAAAAATACTTCCTGGGGAAAAAGATTGTCGAATTGTTCTGATAACTGGAATTGGGTCGGTTTCGTGACTAGCTTCGATAAACAATTGCTGACATTCAATTTTTTCGCTTTTTCTATCAATAAGTAAATCTTTAATTAACTGTTTTAAATCCTTGAGTCCACTACAGCAAATACAACCACCACCAAGTTCTTCAGAACCACTGTGTATATGTTCTACAGTAGTTCCAATTTGATTACTCAGATGTTGAATTAAACTAGTTTTTCCACTACCTGCAAAACCCAAAACTAGGGTAGCAGGCAATGGTGAAGTTTTGTTTCCCATTGCCTCTATTCAAGTTATAAATTAATGAAAATTAGCCTTATGTCGAATCAAATTCATGAATTCCTCGCGGGTTCTTGCATCTTCTGCGAATACACCACGCATTGCGCTGGTGACAGTCCATGAACCAGGTTTTTGTACACCACGCATTACCATACACATATGACTAGCTTCTACAACTACTGCTACACCTTGAGGTTTAAGTAAACCTTGGAGCGCATCAGCTATTTGTAGAGTCAATCTTTCCTGTACCTGTAAACGTCTTGCGTACATCTCACATATGCGGGCAATTTTTGATAATCCAATGACTTTACCATTAGGAATATAAGCGACATGAGCGCGACCAAGGACTGGTAAAATATGGTGTTCGCAGGAACTAAAAATATCAATATCTCTTACCAATACCATTTCATTGGCATCTTCTGTAAACACTGCACCATTTAACAGTTCGTCCAAAGATTCATGGTAGCCTTTGGTCAAAAACTGTAAGGCTTTTACAACTCTTTTAGGAGTATCTTTAAGTCCTTCTCTATCTGGGTCTTCTCCTAATCCAAGTAGCAAAGTTCTCACAGCTTGCATCATTTCTTCATCCGTAACGTTTGGTTTATTTTGTGTAGATAAAGATGAAACAACTTCCTCAGCAGAATTTAATTCGGGACGAAAAGATAAAGTCATTATTTTAATTTAATTGCTTTTTAGTTAATAATTATCACTGATTAGTTATTAGACGCTATAAAATTTCACCCCGGAGATTAGACAAATAAAATCTAATTGGAGGGTGTATTTGCGGTCTTGCAAATAACTATTTAACGAGCAATAATTACTAACGTTATTTCAATTATAGTAAAAAATTGTTAAGTTGAGAATGAATCTCATTCTTATCCTGTTACTACATTACCTCTGGATAAAAGTTTACTTGAATAATAAAACTGTAATGCTTCATATCCAATTTGTGTCTTGGAATCGCCAAGACACCCGTATTAACTAAAGCAACATCAAAGCGACTTCTTTGGCAAAATAAGTCAAAATCAGATCGGCACCTGCCCGCTTCATACTAGTCAATGTTTCTAAAATCACCTTTTTCTCATCAATCCAACCCTGCTGTGCGGCTGCTTTAATCATGGCATATTCTCCACTGACGTTATATGCAGCTACTGGTAAATTTGTTGCTGATTTAATCTGACAAATAATATCCATGTATGCCAAAGCGGGTTTCACCATGACTATATCTGCACCTTCGGCAATATCTAACTCTACTTCCTTTAAAGCCTCTCTAGCATTAGCTGCATCCATTTGATAAGTCTTTTTATCCCCAAATTTCGGCGCTGAATCCAAGGCATCGCGGAATGGCCCATAATAACTAGAAGCATATTTAGCAGAGTATGCCAAAATCCCTACATGAAAGTATCCTGCTGCATCTAAAGCTTGACGAATTGCACCGACTCTACCATCCATCATGTCGGAAGGTGCGACTATATCCGCACCTGCTTCTGCTTGGGAAACTGCCATTTTCACCAATACTTCTACGGTAGAGTCATTTAAAATGACTCCGTTGTCATCGACAATACCGTCGTGACCGTGAATACTGAAGGGGTCGAGAGCAACATCGGTAATCACAACTATATTGGGTACGGCTTGTTTAATTGCTTTGACGGTTCTTTGTACCAAACCATCGGGGTTGTAGCTTTCCGTACCAACATCATCCTTTTTGGCTTCTGGAATCAGGGGAAAAAGCGCGATCGCATTTATTCCTAATTCACTAACTTGCTTGATTTCTTCGAGTAATAAGTCCAAAGTATAACGATAACATCCCGGCATGGAGGAGATTTCTACTTTTTGATTTTCCCCTTCCATGACGAACATCGGGTATATCAAGTCGTCTACAGTTAGTTGATTTTCTTGTACCATGCTACGCAATCGGGGAGTACGACGCAGCCGACGTGGACGTTGAATTAAGGTTTTAACAGCAGATGCGGTGTTATTAACTGGGTTTTCTGAGGACATATCATGATAATGATTATCGTTATTTTTTAATCATAGTTGTTTTTGTCAAAAATTTTTTAGTTTTTGAGGATAACTACAATTAACTTTAAAGTTGAACCAGTATTGATTTTTGTTGGTTAAAAATCTAGAACGACGATGTTTTCATCACCCACATGACAACGGGGGTACCAATCAAAGCAGTAACGGAGTTAAAAGGTAAAACAGTCTCGCTTCCCGGTAGCTGGGATACTAAATCTGCAAGCAAAGCCAAAATAGCACCCATCACAGCGACAATGAGAATCAGTATTTTATGGTCTATACATTTAAACAAATTACGATATAGATGAGAACAACACCCAAAAATCCAGCCGATTCAACAAAAAATTAAATGTATCTAATCGCAGCGATTTACCCGAGCAGTTTGCAACAAAATCCGGTCTATTGCCCAAATCAATCGCCTTCCTGACTGCCCTCGTTGATTAACCATTACGCTAAATGCGATGGTGCCATAATCTGTATTTTCTAAGTATCCCGAAAGGGTTCTTACTCCTCGTAAAGTCCCGGTTTTGCCATGCAGTCTACCTTTGAGTGGGGTATTACGAAAACGATTTCTTAATGTTCCATTTACTCCAGCGATAGCTAACGATTTATAAAATAAATCATTCTCAAGGTTTCTATCCACTTTATTGAGATTGCCAACATACATACCCTGAAGTAAGGATACCAATGCCGATGGTTTAGCGCGATTACTTCTAGATAATCCAGAGCCATCTACTTGCTTGTAAGCACTGCTATCTAAACCTAGAATAGAGAGGGCGTTTCTTGCTGCTCTTTGCCCCCCAATACGGCGCAAAAGAGAGTTGGCTTTACTGTTGTTGCTGTAGCGATTCACCGCACTTAACAAAGGACGAAGGGAAGCAAGCTTTTCTGGATTGCGATCGCCATAAATTCTAACTGCTGCGGCTGTTGTCAATAGTTTAGTATTTGATGCCGGAATTAAGGAAATATGGGGGTTGAATTGATAAAGAACCTTGTCTTCCCTAACAGGTTTGATCAAAATTCCCCACCTTGCAGTTTTAAAACTTGGATTTTTAACAATAGATGTAATGGCAGACTCCAGGTTTTTTTGACAAAATCTTGGCTTGATTTGCGGGACATAGATAGGAATAGACTTGGCAGGATTAGTTTTTGGAATCTGTGGAACAACAGTAGCTTCCGCTCGGTTCGAGGTTTCCAAGTTTATACTAGCAGTGATTGTGGTTATTGTTACTATTACTCCAGAAAGCCAAACTGGAACTTGTGTTTTGAATCTTCGCATCTTGCCTCACATCGCTTCTTCGATAAAATCGTAACAAATCCTAACTTTTAAAAAAGTTGGAAAGTAAACAAATAAGTTTATTGTAATTATCAAATAAATAAATATACTAGTAAATTAGTTGATAAAAATATCACAAGCATAAAAACTAGTAAAGAGTATTGATAATACTGTTAAACTCTAAACTGAGAGTTAGAAGATTAACAATTCTAAAAATAGTAGAAAACAGTTCTATATAATCCTTATAACCATTAAACAGGTCTAACCATTACTGTATTTAACAGTATCTTGGCTTCATAAGTTGAGAGTGGTTTTGTTGCTGGTCCATTTTGGACTTTACCATCTGTAGTGAATTCTGAAGCATGACAGGGACATAAAAAGATATTTTCTTCTGCTTCCCAATCCACATTACAACCGAGGTGTGTACAAGTTGGATTAACAGCAATCAAGTTTTCACTTTTAGATGTACCAATTACTAAAATTGCACCAAAAGACGATTCCTCTTTAAATATTTGACCTGCTTTATCTAACTCTTCTACAGTTCCTACAGAAATCCATCTTTTAGATTTCGATGGATTGGTTTTGGATTTCAGTTTGGATTCGGCTGCGTAACTAGCAGCGAACAATAAAGGCGAACAACTTGCGAATAAACTTACACTAAATAAAGTCAGAAAGTTGCGACGATTCATATAATTTCAATAAGATAAATCAACAGATTATTAAGTTTGCGAACATCAAAAATATAGGTCAAAATAAATTTCAAGAACAATAATATGTTCATAAATAAAGGCATAGGGAACAATACAAACCTAAACAAATTAACTTACCCTATACCTTTGAACTAATTACACCCTATATTTATAATTAATCAGTAAACAGATAGAAATTACGACGATAAAATTAATTTTACGGTAAACGATTCCGCAGCTTACGTAAACAGTTTATCGATGCAACACAATCGCAACCAAACATATTTACAGCAGCGTCACTTTCTTCATCTGTAACGCCAAGCAACGCATCCTGATTATTTAAATCGGCAGCATCAATTTGTGGATTACCTTTTTTTAAATGAGATAATTGGTTCGCATTTGCACAGAAAAATGTACCGAATTTTGCATGTCTCACACAAGCCTTTTGGCTTTCTCCGGAAACTGGTGTAACGTTAGCATCGGAACGTTTTACTGGTTGAACTTTCTTAGCCGTTTCGTTAGCTACGGCTATTTTTCCAGTCATTAAGAGTGAACCTAGAGAAATAAAAGCTAGGGGTTTTCTTGGTAAATTCGCGAGTAACTTTTTCACTTAATTTTCCTACAAATACAGAGATTGCTATTATCAATCAGTTATAAACTCAATTGACGAGAATCATTCTCATTCTGTTCCTTGAATTAATTAGGTGTAACACATTATTTGTTTTTTGGCGATATATAAATCGTGTATTTTTTTTGAAAAATGTTACCAGACAAACTGTTTTATTTCTCGAAGAGTTTATGTCAAGGTTATGTCAATGTTGTGAAGTTTTTTTGAGAATGCTTACTCAAACTTTTTCATCATATGGTGTTAATTATAATTCAAAATAAGCGAAAAAGGGACGCGAGATAACCATACTTTATTAATACTAGAAAATACATTATTGCGTCCCATTTTAGAAATGGCTTCCCTAGGCTATATAACCAATTGGTAAAAATTCAATAATTAGAGCCTTAATCACTATTTAATAATCTTCCTGGCTTTTGGTCTTTTTTACAACGTGTAACCGTGAGTTTAGTCGCGTCAAATTTTGACTGATTTTGACCGTGATTTCGATTGAAATTAACTAAAGGTTCGTGGTTACATTTAGCATCACAAACAGTAACTTTCTTAGCTAAAAAGACTATTTCTTGTAGCTTTTTTTCGGCAAAACTTAAAACGTTACGTAAAGCTTCAGGAAGTTGCGTTTCTTGCGTTGCGTCGTAGGGTACAAATTGTAAAGAAGCAGAAGGCTGCACTTCAAATTCCCTGAATATATCTTTGATAGTTTCCAACTTGGAAATAACTTCTTCAGGACGAATTTGCCAAATATTTTTTGCATAGATTATTCCTATTCCCAAAGGTTTATCTTTAGGAAAACCAAAAGCCTCCAACGCTTTCTTTACCTCCCGGTTTTTACCAATGCGGGGATAACCTAAAGTCGCAGTTTTAATTTTCATTTTTTCCAATTTATGAAGGTGGAAGATGCGTGAGTTCTATATCAGATATAGGTTTTGTTGAGTTAAATTTCTCTCTAAATCTCTTTCCTAAGAAATAGACTTTGAAGCTTAAACTTTTTAGAAATCAAACCAAATCTCTAAAATCGAAATATTTGCAAACGGATTTGGGCAGTCGTGCAAAATAAGCACAACTGCAACTTAATTACAACAAGATTTTGCTGCAATTAAATTCTCAAATCCCTAATTACATAATTCCAGTTCAATACTTTCCTTTTTGACAGGAACTTCCACTGCTGGAATCCTCGCTAAAATCCCTTTTTTCAGCGGTTGAACACGTTCAGCCCAAGGTAAGGAACCTTCTGGATGCACGTAATACTTACCTGCACAATCAAATACACCCTCAACTTCTGCGGGAGTTAAATCAGAGGAAATATCACCGAAAAGATACGTTGTTTTACCAGGTGAAGCGAAGGAAATTACACAAGAGCGATTGCAAGCGCTCATGCATTCGACTGGTTGAATAGTAAATTCTTGGTTTAATTCCCAATTAGGGCAATCATCTTGCAAAAGTTTAAGTAGCTTTTCACCACCACTTTCACCGACGCGCTTACCGTTTTCCCACTTACTCGCACAAGTGGTACAAACAAATATTGTATGTGCCTTCATCTATACCTCGTAGATTTAGCTATGTTTTTCTTGATTTGTCGGCGGGCATTCTGACTTACAAGGTGGCAATTTTTCCTTGCTTACAGCTGCGGGACAGCGCCAGATTTACACTGGACTTTCCCCGTTACCTCTAATGGCTGCTCCCCATTAGAACCGAAGTTGAATTTTATATTAACACAAAATGTTTGCATACATTTAAATCTTGCCATCAAAATTAACTAAGCTTTTGATATAATTTTTCATTCAAACTATTGCTGGTTCATTTTGTAAGCGAACTAATTTGGAAAAACTTACTCTATGCGTTAATGATATGAAAATGCACCTGATTATATATATTAGATATATTAGATATCGATTTAGATAAATTACCTTTAATCAACGATGACAATGTTAATGTCAATGTGAGTGTTACTGTTAATGTCAATGTTAAGCTTTTAATTAATATTTTCTATTAATTAAGTTGACAAAATTTTCCTTGATAACTTCTTGTTTTTTATATGGTAATTTAAGTATATTTAGACCATAAAAAGGAGTAGGAAACGTAAGTGAGCTTAACTGGAATGACCTACTTCCGAGCAAATTTATCCTGCTAGTTAAAAGAAATTTGTCAAATTAATCTAAAAACTCGATGTATCAGCTTATCCTCTAACAACCTTCTCAAGAGTCAATTACGGCAATATCGTGATAATGATTATCGAATATAAGTAGTTCATGTTACATTATTTTTTGTATAATTCTTTTAAACACTGGCTTCATAGGCTTTTAGGAGCTTTTATTCTTCAAGTTTTTCTACTTTTATAATTATTTAGCTAAAATTGATTATCATTATCATTGTCAACTGAACATCTTTATTCAAACTATGCCAAGCAAAAAAGTTCACGTCCGGGAATATAATGTCAAAGCACACGACCGTATTATCCATACAAGGGTTTATAACTTCATTTGTCAATACTGTCGAGAGATATCGGAACGAGAGACTTATGCTACCGGATGTCCTAAGTATGGGGAAAAATGCAATGGAGTTGCAAGTAAGTGCTTGCGATGTCAAAAGCAATAGACATTTATACAAATAACCTTTCTATTAGAGGCAATCAAACAAATGCCTCTCTATCCTTTTTCTCGCGATAAGTTATACTTACTCAATTTATTGATAAAGATGATTAATAAAGTTCCAACAATACAGAATTTTACTGATAGTGATGCTTATACAAAGGATTTGACAACAGATAAATTTTTTGACAATCTTGTATAAGTCTAAATTAATTTGTAATATCCAATATTAGTAAATTAGTAATCCACCACATAACTGAATACTTATGTGGTGGACTCTTGAGTAAATACTATTGCATTCGAGAGTTTTAATTCCTAGAAAGTAAAGGTAGTTCTTAAAGTACCAATTACTACATCATCATTATTTTCGTTGTGGTCTGGTGCAGTTAACCAAATCACACCGGGGGTAATAGCGATATTGTCATTAATCTTATATTGATAGAATGCTTCGATGTGGTAGGAAGTATCTGGATCTTCATTCAAACCATCAATACTAGAATCAGTAAGTCTGGGTTCCATACCGAAGATAACTCCAGCCAAATTACCTTTCTTACCAAAATCGGGTAATCCTAAAGTAACTGCCCAGTTCCAAATCTCCGCGCTTCCACGGTCTGGGAAAGCTGCGGATGTACTTAAATTACGAGCATTGGTATAACCAGCCCAACCACCTAAAACTAGGTTCTTACTGATTCCTAATGATGCTTGGATACCATAGGAATCGGCACTAAAAGGAGTATCTGCAAGGGTAGAAATATTATCCAACGGTGAAACTGTATTAAAGTTAGAAGCATTACTACCAGCACCATTGAACTGGTTATAAGAATTGATATAAGTTAAACCAACCTTAAAGCGATCGCTTGGTGCAAATGTGAGTTGTGCTAATGCACCGTAGGAACCGTTGAATAAACCATTATCAGTACCCGAGTCGCTTGCAGAGCCAGCTAAATAAGCCAAACTCAAAGATAAATTCTTGCCGAACTCCTGGGTAACTCCTACACCAGCACCATCCATTGCTCCATAGATGGGGTTACGAGTTCCAAAGCTAGATAAAGCTCCTTCAGTACCATCACCATCAAATAAGTTTACTGTATCTACAACATCATCTGCTGCACCTGCATTTGCTATAGCTATAACGTTAGTACTCTCAGTTAAAGGAAAACTGTACCAAAGTGCATCTAATTCAACATCGTTATCTCCGCTCTCACCAGCAAAGGCTAAACTTCCTTCAGGTGTACCAATATCGGGACCAACTATATTATTGCTTTGCAGTCTGGTGTATAGGGTGTCTTTTCCTGTGAAGCTGGTAGCAAAGTTGATTCTTGCTCTTGCACCCAATGTCGTATTTTCGTCGTCTGTATCCCCTTCAAATACATCTGTAATTCCCACCACGACTTCACCTTCGAGTTTAGAAGTTGTGGAAAATTGATTTGTTTCTAACTGAGCAGTACGTGCTTCTACAGCGTCTACTCTTCCTCTAAGGGTTGCTAATTCCGCTGAAAACTCTGATTGCAGTCTTTGTAGAGTTGCAAGGTCTTCTTTATTAACTAGGTCTGCGGTTGCGGTTGCAATCAACTCATTTACTCTATCTAAACAAGCATTCAAACCCGCAGCAAACTCGTATCTCGTTAATGCTCGATTACCTCGAAAAGTACTGTTTGGATATCCTGCAATACACCCGTAGCGCTCTACCAAAGACTGTAATGCTTGAAATGCCCAATCTGTAGGCTGTACATCAGAAAACTGCGAAACAGAAGTAACCTGTTCTAAGGTTTCTTCTTGGGTTTGAATTTGTGCAACAGCAGTGTCATTTACTAATAATAATGTTGCAAACGGAAAGCTTAAGAGGGGACTAACTACTAAAAACTTACACAAACTTTTTTTCATGATTCTTCTCAACTCACACTCAAATTTAAAATACAGAGTAATCTAATAAATGCAGATGATGCAACAGATACTTACACCACCTATTTTTACCCTGATACTAATTAACTATTAATTACGGATAAAACCGTCTGACACCCCAAACCGAAAAAAGAATCAACCAGATTTCTAGATTTACCTGCAAGAATCTTAATTATTAATCAAACTTTTGAGGTTGACGCATTCTTAAGAAACCCAGCTTTTTCATAGATATTCTGATTGATTGACATCCATTACACAACTTGCACGCTAGTCAAACTAATGATTAATTACTTTAATTCCGCTATTAGCTATTACTTAGCAAAAGCTGTATATTGACCTCCCAAACCATCTACAATAGCTTTAGTATTAGCAATCAACATTTCCTGATAACTATCAGCATCAGTACCTTGTTCGCCCAAGCCATCAGCATATAGTCTTTCCTGAGAAACTTTTACGTTGGCTTCTTTTCCAAGTCTTTCGATTAGTTTTGGACTATGGGTACTTTCAGCAAATATTGTCGGTACGTTCTCTTGCTTAATTTCTTTAGATAGTTCGGCGATTCTTGCTGCTGATGGTTCTGCTTCAGTACTAAAACCTTCTATAGCACCTTCGTAGTTAATATTGTATGCCTGGGTATAGTAGCTTAAAGCATCGTGAGTGGTAACTAATTTGCGTTGATTTGCAGGAATAGTAGCCACATTCTTTTTAATCCAGCTATCTATTTCTTTAATTTCCCCAGTTACTTTTTGGGCATTAGCTGCATACAATTGAGTGTTATCTGGAGCAACTTTCTCTAAATTACTACGGATAGCTTCAACCATTTGTACGCCATTTTGAGCATCGTGCCATACATGGGGGTCTGGTGCTTTTTCTTCTGAGTGTTTCTCTTCTTTTTCGTGGTCGTGGTCGTCGTGCTTGTCTTCAGAGTGTCCGGAATGACCGTGGTCGTGCTCTTCCCCCATAATTGGCTTAGGAACTGCAACTTCATGAATCGCTACTTTCGGAGCCTGATTGCTGCTTGCTTGCACTAATTTGATAATACCGGGTTCAAAATCATAACCACCGTACAAAACTAAATCAGCCCTCTCGATTGCTTTGCGGTCATCTGGTTTTGGCTGGTATGTGTGGGGGTCCTGACCTGCATCTACTAAACACTTCAAGTCAACTGTTTGAGCAGCAACTTGTTTCGTGAGGTCACATATGACGCTAGTAGTAGCAACAACTAAGGGACGCTCCCCTGTCGCAGTACTGCTGGTGTTTACGGCAGAATTTTCTTCCGTACCAGAATTAGAATTAACTTGCTCGTTAGCACCACAGCCAATTAAACCAAGAGCCAAAGTTAATGCCGTAATTGCGCTTAGAGGTAATTTTCTAAACATCAGTGATTAGGAATAGTGCAGTAAAATGATAATCGTTATCATACAGTAGCGACTGCTCCAAGGGAAGTAGATTTGTAACATAAACAATTATCATTATCATACAGGAGAAATCAGTGCTAGAAGTAGAGCATTTGGATGTAGATTACCGGGGTGTAGTGGCTGTTGATGATATCAGTTTTCGCGTTTTACCCGGACAAATTATTGGTGTAATCGGTCCAAATGGCGCTGGTAAAAGCACTTTGGTCAAAGCGATACTGGGTTTAATTCCTACAAGCAATGGAGTTGTTAAATTTTGTAATCGTCCGATCAAAAAGCAATTAAGGTCAGTTGCTTACGTACCTCAAAGAACTCAAGTAGATTGGGATTATCCGATTACGGTACAGAAAGTGGTAATGATGGCTCGTACTGTTAGCACGGGTTGGTTTCGTAAACCGAGTCAGAAGTCTAAAGAAATAGTTAAATCTGCACTGCATAGAGTCGGGATGTGGGAATTTCGTTCCCGCCAAATAGGTGAGTTATCTGGGGGACAGCAGCAGCGGGTATTTTTAGCTAGAGCGCTAGCACAGCAAGCTAATTTATTTTTCTTTGACGAGCCGTTTGTTGGGATTGATAAAACTACTGAAGATATCATGTTTGATGTTTTTCATGAATTAAAAAGAGATGGCAAAATTTTGATTTTAATTACCCATGACTTAGGTGAAACTTTAGCTCAATGTGACTCTTTATTATTGTTAAACAAACATATTATCGCTGATGGTTCTATGAAAGAAGTTGTTACAACTGAAAATTTACAGCGTGCTTATGGCAATAATATTTTATTTTTGAATCGACAAGAAAAATCAGCTTAATCAGTGAACAGTGAACAGTTATCAATTATCAATTACCAGTTATCAACTAACTACTAACTACTAACTACTAACCATTAACAATTACCAATAATGTTGAATTTGCTTTTGGAACCGCTTAGTTTTGGATTCATGCGAGATGCGCTAGTTGTTGCTGCTAGCTTGGGAATTCTTTGTTCTGTGGTTGGTTCTTATCTGATTGTACAGCGTCAGGGAATACTCGGTGATGTGATTGCTCATGCTGTGTTACCTGGAATTGCGATCGCAATATTTCTTGGCATTGATATTTTTTTGGGTGCGTTTGTTTGCGGGACTTTCAGCACTTTTGTAATTAATTGGATAGAATCCCAGTCTCGTGTCAAAATTGATGCTGCAATGGCTTTGGTATTTTCAGGTTTTTTAGCGTTGGGTATTATGCTAATTAGCGTACTCAAAAGTAAAGTCGATTTGCATCACTTTTTATTTGGGAATATTTTAGGGGTGACAACAGAAGATGTTTTTAGAACTTTAATAATTACAGTTGTTACCTTAGTTTTAGTTATAGTTTGTTATAAAGAATTGCTATTTTACACCTTTGACCCATCAGGGGCACAAGCGAGCGGATTACCAGTAAATATTATTAAGTTTGGATTGACAGCAGCAATTACGTTAACAATTATTGCCAGTATGCAAGCTGTGGGAGTTGTATTAGTAATTTCTTTATTAATTGGTCCTGGAGTTACGGCTTATTTATTAGTAAAAGAGCTACATCAAATGATGATTCTAGGTTCTGCAATCGGTATGATTGGTAGCGTTGGCGGTTTATATCTTAGCTATTATCAAAACGTGCCTTCCGGTGCATCTATTGTATTATTTATTTGCGGTTTATTTTTATTAGCATTATTATTCAGTCCTTCACAAGGTATATTAACTCGTCCGAAGGCTAGGAAGATAAAACGTTCCGAAAGGGTTCTGCACGAAGTTATAGAAGTGAAGGGCAGTAGAAAGTAGGTAGTCGGCAATGGTACCCCATAAATTAATTTAAGACTTTCCTTCCAAGGATATATTTTTTCTTATGCGTAGCATCTCGAAAAAAATGTTGTAGTATTTTTCATAAATTAATTTAGGGGCTTCCAACCCGTTTAACGACAGTCTTTATATCCTCCTTCTATGCGTAGGGTAGTTTACAAACTGACTTTCTAGGATTTTGAAAAGTTAATTTTTCTTTGATAAATTAGCAAAGCTAAACCTACAATACCAACTCCTAACACAGATGTAGGTTCGGGTATCTTTGTTGCAACTAAACGCTGTCCGACTTCATCCCCAGCAGTAGGATTGTTAAGTAATTCCTTTGTGGTTACATTAAAAAATGCTACATCTAAATGAGAACGAAATCCTCGTGGTAAGTCGGGGTACTCTCCTAACCAGTCAGTCAGGTGAACGTGGGGGTTAGGACTCGGTGGAAGGTTTTCACTATCACCATCAAAAAGCGCTCTGGGTACTGACCAAAAGTTCAATCCCTCTTCTCTTGCTTCTCCAATACTAATTCCATCCGATGCATCCCATAATCCTGACTGCAAAATCTTCCCAGTAGCAGTATCGAAGTTGAAATTGAATCCCTCACTCAGATGATCATCCTTAAACTCTGCAATGAGATTTCCATTAGGATCTAAAAAGGCAATATCAAATGACTCTAAATCGTTTTTACGAACAATACCGTCTATAGGTACTAAGGTTTCATCGTAGCTAAATTTACCTTTGGCTTCGTAGCCCAATGTCTGACCAGTCCAGTCCATATTAAAGGCGATCGCCTCTGCTTTCCTTACATTTATGAAGCCCAAGCTCAAGAGTACACCTACGGTAGCGCTGATTTTAGCAAACTTGCGGTAAATATTCATGATTCGCGTCAATCAAATCCTTGTGGAACTGTTATTACTGACTTTAGGTTGCATCCCCTAATATCTTTATTACTTTAACAATAATCATAATCATTCTCAAGATGATGTCAGAACTTGAAGAAATATCTCAGAGGATGTTTTGAAAGCTATAAATGATACTCGAAACTTTTAACCTCCCCTTTTTAAGGGAGGGGAAGGGGGATCGTCCGAGAATTGTGATAAAACTATACTTTTCAAACATCCTCTGAGACTTACCTGCTATTATGATAACGATTATCATTATATTGAAATTTTATGCAAAGTAATCCACCACACCTTTTGAAAAAAGTCGATTTAGCAATTATTGGTGCTGGACCTCATGCTCTGACTTTAATTACCCATCTGCTACAGAAACGTCAGAAAATTCGTTCAAAAATTGCGGTATTTGACCCCAGTGGAAAATGGATGAGTCAGTGGGAGCATCAATTTGCAGCCTTGGAAATACCTCATTTACGTTCTCCTGCGGTTCACCATCCAGATCCAAATCCTTTTGCATTACGTAAGTTTGCCGAGTCTCGCTCGAATGAGTTTTTCCCTCCCTATGATTTACCGGGAACTCGGTTATTTAATGATTTTTGTCAGGATGTAATTCGTCGTTGGGATTTAGACAATATAGTTCTAGGTGAAAAGATTACTCGAATTCAACCTTTAAATAATCCTTTTGGATCTCAGTTTCGTTTGTGGTTGGGTTCGGGAAAATCAATATTAGCTAGTCGGGTAGTATTAGCAACTGGTAGCAGTCAATTACAAATACCTGATTGGACAAGTCAAATTAACCAAAATTATCCCGAAGATAAACTTTGTCATTCTCAATCAGTAGATTTACGCAAACTATATTTAGCTGGTGAAAAAGTATTAATTATTGGTGGAGGGTTAACAAGCGGACATTTAGCGGTAGGTGCAGTGTCTCGCGGAGCCGAAGTGCAGATATCCATACGACGACAGTTACAGGAAAAGATATTTGATGCGGATGCTGGTTGGCTAGGACCAAAATATTTAAAAGGATTTTTTGCAGAACCAGATTTTGAAAAGCGTTTTGAAATGATTCAGCAAGCGCGAAATGGTGGTTCTATGACTCCTGCAATGGTAACGCGGTTAAGACGACAAGTGCATAATGATAAGCTGAAAATTCAGGAAAACATGCAAGTTGTTGGGGTTGAGTGGATAGATAATCAATGGTTGGTGAAATTTACCGATGGTGAGCAAAAACAATTTCATCGCATTTGGTTATCTACAGGAACCCGTTTCGATGTCAACTGCGAACCTTTATTAAAGGAAGTTTTACAAGCTTATCCAATACCTGTAATCAATGGTTTTCCAGTTTTAGATAGTAATTTACGTTGGCGCGGTTGCTCATTATTCATTATGGGCGGGTTAGCGGCTTTACAAATCGGGCCAACGGCAAGAAATTTATCAGGTGCAAGAATGGCAAGTGATAAAATGCTCAAGGCGATTATTAAATCTAATGTAGTTCAACATCAACCTAAAATTGCTTGAGTGTATATTTTCTCAGAAGTTGTCGAGGTTAAAAACTCCTCACCTTCAGGCAGGAGATGTAGAATGAGTTGGCGAATGCCCGTCGCAGTGATACCTGAGTAACTGGTACATCATAAAATTGTATCTTATGCTGAGTTGCTAGCATAAGAATAAAGAAATGGTATAACCATAAATGTTTTCGGGAGTTAATAATAATACTCAAAGGTCATGGTAATGTTCTGCAAAATTATCGACGAAACTGAGTAAAACTTTACTTTTAAAAAAAGAATAATACATGTTTTATACTCATTTATGCTTAAAATATATTGAGTTATATTTCAAACTTTTTCATGATACTTCTAATTAAATACCGATGAGTAAAAATAGTATTTATACATATCTCAAGACTAAATGACTTAATCTAAAAAATAATTGACAATCTTTCTTAAGACAGAGATTTGATTAAGAATATCTAACCAACAGGGCAAAATAATTAATATAAAAAAATATCAAAGCTGAGTTTTAAAATTAAAACCAGTGATAATATTCAAGAATAAGTTTGAATAGCCTACAATATTATTAAAAAATTCAAGTATTATGATACTAGCAACTAAACCTAAAGTCAAAACTTTAAAAGACTATAGTTACAGCGCGGTTGAAAAGCAATTAAAAAAAACTTACAAGTGGGAAAAAGCTGTTAAAGGCGATAAAGATGCAGAAGCTTTACATCAAATGCGCGTCGGTATGCGTCGTTTGCGTACTACTATAACCGGATTTAATTCTATAGTTAATTTTCCGAAGTCGGCTAACGATAAAAATATTAAGAAAATTGCGGCTTGCCTCGGTTCTCTCAGAGATTTAGATGTCTTAAAAGAAACCTTAGTTACTACATATAAGCCACAGCTACCTAAAAAAGAAAGAGCAAACTTAGATAAAGTTATTGATACTTTAGAAGAACAACGTGTAGACGCGGTAGCAGACGTAAAAGCATTATTGAAAAGCGAGCGCTACAAATCTTTAAAAACCGGATTGCAAGGATGGTTAGAAAAACCCGAATATTTTCAATTAGCAAATTTAACAATTCAACAAAGTTTGCCGGATTTACTTTTACCTGAATTGAGTAATTTTTTGCTACATCCTGGTTGGTTAGTAGGAACTACAGTAGAAGATAATAAAATTGTTGTTTCAACTAATTTTGATGAGAAACAAATAGAAAAGCAATTATCGACGGATTTAGCTGAAGATTTACATGGTTTACGCAAGCAAGCAAAAAGACTGCGATATCAGATGGAATTATTTACTAGTTTCTACGGTGAAGGATACGCAAACTATCTCGCACAAGTCAAAAATATTCAAGAAATTTTAGGTTCAATACAGGATAGCGTAATTCTGGATGAGTGGCTAAAAAATGTGCTGAAATCAAAAGCGAGTAAAGAGCTTCCCACTTTAGTTAATTTGTTGAAGAAAAATCGTTATGATTTATGGCAACAATGGCAGTCTTTACAGCAACGATTTCTCAAACTCGAAACAAGACATGAGTTTCATTTGATTATTCTACATCCTGCACTTAAGTAGAGTGAGTGGTCGATTTCATTAAATTTAAGTGGTAATAATGAGTAGGGGAAGATGGGTTAGGGCAAGCACAGAAAGCAGAGGAAGCAGGGGAGTAGAGGGAGAAAATATTTTTACGTCTTTATAGACTCATTAAAACTAATGAAAAGAACTAATCGTGGAGTGGTTAACCATATTAATTTTGAGGAGTTATAAGTCGCAGAGTGACTAGCCTTCGGGTGCCAAATATTTGGCGCTGTAAGCGCAACTACGAACGATGATTAACCCCTGATAACTTAGTCCTCTTAAGAGGACTTTTGCTATGAGACAGGGGTTTTCAACCCCTGACGGATTGGATGCACACCCCTCAAGAGCATACAATTCTCCGAATTAATTTATGAGAAAATTATAAAATTACATATCTAAAATACAAAATTGAATAACTATTAATCAGCATTGCTAAATTACAACTTCATTTTTAGTTAAAATACATTTTTTTATTAAATTATTCGCAGATAATTTTTAAAATATTTAATTAGAAATATCAGCTTTTTTGCGGATAAAAAGAATTACTTGTAGGTACATTTTTCAAAATGTGCTTGTTTCACGATGCTCGAATAATTCAGTCTAATTTTGCGAGAAAAAATACTCAACTCCTGACAGGGTGTCTCGAATTGCAGTAGTAAACAAGGAGATACACTAATGTTCTTTGCTATCGATATTGGTCATAATTGCCCTCCCCATGACACCGGTGCCCGCACAAACAAGTACAGTGAAGATGCTTTAACTAAACTAGTAGGGGAGTTAGTTATTAGTAAGCTCCGTCTAAGAAAACATAAAGCTATTTCTGTTACGCCGCAATCTGCATATAGTACCGATGATTCTTTGATGCAAAGAGCTAGAAAAGCTAATCAACTTGATGCTGATTATTTTATCTCTATTCACTTTAATGCTTTTAGCAGTCCGAGAGCTAATGGTACTGAAGTATACGTATATAACTTCCGTAGTGCCGCAAGACCTTTAGCGCAATCGGTAGTTAGCAATATTGCGTCTTTAGGTTTCTTAAATCGAGGTGTAAAAAAAGCTAGATTTAGAGTCTTGGAACTGACTGCAATGCCAGCGATTTTGATTGAATGTTGCTTTATCAGTTCCGATAAAGATATGCGATTGTTCAACGCTGAAAAAATGGCTACTGCAATCGTCGATGGTTTAGTTGGTAAAGAAGAAATAACAACTATATCCGGTACTCTAAAAGTTAGGTATACTACTTATCTCAAACCTTCTTCCGACCAATCTTCTAATATAGATCCAAGCCAATTAAAAGTAATACAGCCAGGAGATTACAAAGGCAAGTTAGTTGCTAAAGAAGAATCTCACTATGCTGTAGAGCTAGAAGACAACATGGGTTCTGGTTTGCGTGACATTGACTACATATACACCGGTCATAGCGATTTTATTGCAGATTAATGTCATAATTACCAGCATGTAGAGACGCTATTCGTGTCGTCTCTACAATAAATTATTGCTGCTACAGCAAAGAAATAATTATTTGAAGCCGGGTAAATAATAAAAATGAGCGCGGAGGGATTCGAACCCCCGACCGTCAGAACCGGAATCTGATGTTCTATCCACTGAACTACGCGCCCTAATCTTTCGAGCAATGCAGGCAATGATTGACCTACATATTAAACTTGCATACTAATAAACAGTATAACCTTTATTTCCTTTCCTGGCTACTTAAGTAATTTAACAACTTTTTTATACTAGTATTACTCTTGAATGCAGAAGACTTATTAATTTCTGCAATTTAGATAAAATCCATAAAATAGTTGCCTCGAAAACCAATGCTAATACTGATATAAAGCTACTTTATAGTCATACAGTACGAACAGTAGTTTTATATGGATAAAAGAAATTTCAAGGATAAATTAATCGAGCATACTAATGATGCCGATAAATATAATAGTGGTTATGTGCTGGGAATCATATCTGCGATTTTGATGATAATGTGTGTCGGCGCTTTGCTAATGTTTGATAATAAACAAGTACAGAAAATAATAACCGAAAATTTAAATGTCGAGACTGTAGAAAATTCAATTGAAGAACAAAAAACCAGTACATTGTTAACTGCAAGAAAACTAAAGGTAAAAACAACACATCCTAATGGTGCTGTAGGCAGATTAACTTATATTTCATTTAATCAGGAAAACACGACTGTAGAATTAGCCGTAACTAATGGTTTTAGACATACAATATATCTTAATTTGCATGGTAAGGGGGTCGTAATAGTAGATAATTTAGGGAATAAATATAATGTGCAACCACCTCCAGATAATCCTTATCTTGAAATTACACCCGGTGATACCTTCAAAGGAGAGCTAGTTTTTTCCGGTGGCATACCTTTACGGGCAAGTAATTTGACTTTGATTACAAACAATCAAATTGGTAGCGATCAAGCTTTTACTCGCCGTCCAAAAATGGAATTTTATATTCCGCTTAATGTAGAGGATAAGTTTCTCGGATAGCCAATAAAAAGAAAGACATAAAATATTTATAATTTCTTACTATTGGCTTTTCAAACTAATAACTAATTTCCTTTGTTTGGTAGCATATTATATTAATCTAACTACATCGGCAATGGCTGCAAGTGTTACAAAATTCGGGCAGTATAAAGTACTAGTATTGCATTTAATTAAGTTTAATGAGTAGCTTTTCCTGCTTACCCTAACCCGTCAATTTTAATGAAGTCGAATATTAGGCTTAAAGATAATTTGCGGGGTTTACTGGCCTACCATTTTTGCGGACTTCAAAGTGTAGGTGGGGACCTGTTGATAACCCAGTCGAACCTATGGCTGATATGGGCTGTCCGCGTTTAACGCTGTCTCCCGAATTGACGTATAATTTGCTGCTATGGGCGTAAAGTGTTGTAATTCCTTTACCGTGGTTGATGATTATTGTTTTACCGTAACCACCATACCATCCCGAATATATAACAGTTCCGGAATCTGCGGCCCGTATTGTACTACCGTAATTTGCAGCAAAATCTATACCCGTGTGCAAGCGACCTCTACCGAGAATTGGGTGCGATCGCCAACCATAGGGGCTGCTGATATAACCGCTGCTGGGAAACGCCATGATGCCGCTTCCACGAACAAAGTTTCTTGCTTTGCTCCTAGCTTTTGCTGCTGCGATTCTAGCTTGTTCTTCAGCTACCTTTTTTTGAATTAAGTTGGCTATGGATAAAGAGTCTTTTTCTAACTGCATTCTTGCTGCATTTAATGCAATGCCATCGTCGCTCAAACGCTGTATTAATTCCGATTGTAGTTCGGCTTGCCCTTGATAGTCAGCTTTTTGTGCTAGCAGTTGTTGACGAATTAAGGATATTTCGTTCTTTTTGCTTTCAATATCGGTTTTTTGATTTTTTATAGCGATAGCTTCTTGAGTTAATTGTGCTAAAACTTTTTGATCTGCTTGATAAACTAACTTTAAATTACGACGACGACTAAGAAAGTCATTTAAATTACGACTTTGCAGTAAAACAGCCCATCCTTGATTGACTGGGGAACGCTGCAAATACTTGAGTCTGGATACAGTTGAGGCTTGATGTTGAGCGTAGGATACTTCTTTATCTGCTAAGTCTGCCTGCAATTGTTGGAGTCTTTGAGTTGCTATCTCTAAACGTCTTTCACTATCTTTAATTTGGCTATTAGTTGTTTGTAAATTTTCTTCTAAACCACCAAGGCGTTTTTCTGCTTCTTGCTGTAAATTATTCAAACGTTTTTTTTCTTTGATTACATCTTGATGCTGCTTCTGAATTTGCTTTCGCTCTTGCTTTAATTGATTTATAGTTTGTTTCGCGCTTTGCTGACCATATACGGAAAATGCTGGAGTTACGACTAATAATAGACATAAAAAGCCACACAATACAATATGTAAGCGGGAATCAATTTTCTTTTTTTGGAAGAATAATGCTTTCATATTTTCTAAATTAATCCGTAATCTTTGCGGCAACACTATGTAGATTGTTCCCAGAAAAAGTTGAGAAATTAAACACAAAGATAATTAGATAAAAACAGGAATGGCCGCAATTTTCACAATAACTGGCTGGTGCCGTACACTCACCGTCTTATTATTGCTTTTAAAATCAATCAGTGTATAAGCAGCTTACGAAAAAATATGCCGGTTGCGGCCATTCCTAAAAAAAATACGATTCACTATTTTTAGCTGAGTAAAAGAGAAACCTATTTCTAAGCACTACAAAAGTAATACACGAACCACATACCTACAAACATAAATTCGCTTGCAAATTTTCACACGAATTAGATAAATGGGCAAAGATTAATGCTAATGGATTTTAAATTAACCAATCACTGTACCATTTATTTACGTAAAATCCAAGTTTTTTGAGAACAAATTGGATTAGATAATTACAATATTGTTCTCAGGGCTTTATATACTTCCAGCGTTTCAGCCTTTAGACATATAGCAAAATTTTCTTAATAATTAATTATAAAATTAACGGGCAAAATTTTTTTTTGAAAATTAGATTTAAATTGACTTGACATTTCAAAATAAATATGTGAAAACCGAGGTGGATTTTCATTTTGACAACCAAATAATCAGGCTTTTGCAAAGTTTTGGTTGTTTGCCAATAATAAACTTTACTCTTAATTACCATGCTACTAACCAAGACTATCAATTCTAACGATCTGCAAAATAAATCGGAAATTGACATTTCATTATTCTCATTAGCAGACTGGATAGCTATAGCAAGATTTATGGGATATGAACCAACATGGGCTTATAAAATGTTTTGCAAGTTTGGTGATTTAAAAAAATATAATCTTACTAAAGTTTCTCGTACTACTTGGTCGATGATAGCCAAAATGTTTCATCAAAGCCAATCTTGGGCAGAAATACAATATTTAAAATGGCAAGCTGTGAATAATTAATCAAGATTTTAATTGTATTGTATTTCTAAATATATAAATCCCTCTCGATTTAGGTTGTGTGGGATTTTATTCATTTCAGGGAATAGGTAATTGGTAGTTTGGATTGGGCGCGAGGCGTTGCTGATTAATGATGCTAATTTTGAAATTTTTATTTAAACTACTTTTGCTTTTGATATCAAGCTTCAAATAAAAACTTTTTTTCTGCTATTAATCATAGAGTTTTTATAAAGTTTTGATAAATAAACTTATAGTTAAATAGGCTTTTCTTGCTTAAGTCTATAACCTATGCCGAATTACTGATTCCTAATGCTGCAATGAATATAAGATTATTTAATCAAAAAGATGCCGAGCAAGTTGCACTATTGTTTCATCAAACAGTACGTGAAGTGAATATAAATGATTATTCAGTAAATCAGGTAAAAGCATGGGCACCTGATAATATTTATTTTAGAGATTGGGTAAGTGTTTGTTCGGAAAAATTCACTTACGTAGCTGATGATAATGGTACAATTGCTGGTTTTGGGGAATTAGAATCTGACGGACATATAGACTGTTTTTACTGCCATAAAAACTATCAGCGCATGGGTGTAGGGAAGAAAATCTACTATGCTATAGAAGCTAAGGCTAGCGAGCTAAAAATACATCGTTTATATACAGAAGTAAGTATTACTGCTCAACCGTTTTTTCTGAGTATGGGCTTTGCGATTATAAAGAAGCAACAAGTAATACGTAGAGGAGAAAGCTTTACAAATTATGCAATGGAAAAGATTCTACTGCATGATTGAAAAAAAATTGTTAAAACTTATATAGCAGTTCTTATATAATTTATAGACTTTAATAAAGAGGATTATGCTTATATTCGTTGTTTTCAATATATTTAATAAATTAGATGACAATGCTTTGTCCAAATATCATAATCAGAAATTCTATTTTGCGTTCGGGTAATCGACTATGCAGTTACCTATAGAAATTGATGAATTAAAAGAAGCTTTTACTTACTATTGTGAAAACAGTGAGTGCATTTATTATTTGGACACTACTACTGGAAAAATAATACTAGACAATGGTAGTGGTGACCCTATGAATATTGATGGTAATTTTTTATATTTAGATGGTTACTCTATAGAAGAGTTTCCAAATAAAAAGAGATTTATTCGATTGCCGTCTAATAAAAGTTGTGATGAATATTACGAACTTCAGGCGTTTATCATCGAAATTGAAAGCCAATGGCTTCGTAATAAAATAGAAAATACTATTGATAGCTATCAAGCATTTCAACGCTTTCAAAAAATTTTGCAACGAGAAGCTTCAGAGTACGAATGGTCTAATTTTAGAACTAAGCAGCTTGAAAAACTTGTTCTGAAATGGCTTGAGTCTACTGAAATAGAAACTCAAGGATAAACTCCCGGTGTTTTAAGAATTTCTTGCTGAGATGCAGTTAAATCTGAAAAATCTTCGGGATTGTAATAATTTCTCAACCAAGCATAAGAATGAGGAGAATATTTGTAAAATAGCGTTCTGCGTTCGTTTTCTCCTTGCCAGGGAAGGGTTCCATGAGATAGCGCTTCAGTAAATATAATGGCACTTCCAGCTTTAACAGTCACAGATTTAATAATATCTTTAGGAGACTCTAAATTTAGCCATTCTTGGGGACAAGCTAAATTGCTTTTATGACTACCGGGGATACAAGCAAATCCCCCTGCACCGGGATATACGTTGTTTAATTCGTAAGCAACAGCTAGCAAACCATTGTAAATTCTGCAATTTTGGAACGAGTAATACTGAGTTGGATCGTAAGGAGTTCCCCCACCATGTAAATTACAACCAATTGGGCCATTACCTTCACGAATAATATGCAGATAATCGTGATCTAAACGGAACTTTCCTCCCAGCAACTCAGATAAATAAGGGGTTATGCGGGGATTATCAATCAAATTTAGAAAAGGTTTCCCCCATGAAAGCAAACCGTCAAAACGCAACTTAGAAGCTTTTGGTTGATTTTTGATAGCTACTTGCTTATCCACCAGTTCCTGCAAAGCTAAAATTTCCTCGTCGCTGAGAACATTTTCAACAACTAAAAACCCTTGTAAATCGAATAGATAACGTTCGGATTCAGGAATTAGGGATTGGGGCATGGGGATTTTTTGGAGAGAGGGTAGAGGGAGTAGAGGGAGAGATGGGGGAGAAAGTCTGATACTCCTAACTGCTCACTGTTAACTGCTCACTGCTCACTGTTAACTGTTCGCTGATACTTGATAACTGTTCCAAAGCGCGATCGCGGTATTTTCCGTATCGTTCGCGTTTGTTCTTTATTTTCACTCCTAAGTCCGGCAAAATACCGAAGTTAGGGGGCATTGGTTGGAAGTGTTTGGGTGATGCCGAACTGATAAAGTCGAATAAAGCTCCCATCATGGTTGTGTTTGGCATGGTTAATGGTTCTTTTCCTAATGCAATTCTGGCGGCATTTGTTCCCGCTAACCAACCTCCGGCTGATGCGGCGGTGTATCCTTCCGTACCGATGATTTGTCCTGCTGCTAGCAAGGTGGGACGAGATTTGAATTGCAGGGTGGGAATCATTAATTGGGGTGCATTAATAAAGGTGTTGCGATGCATTACTCCGAGTCGCACGAATTCGGCATTTTCTAAACCGGGAATCATCTGGAATATCCGCTTTTGCTCTCCCCAGCGTAAGTTTGTTTGGAAACCCACCATATTCCACAGTTTTCCAGCTTTGTCTTCTTGACGTAACTGTACCACTGCATAAGGACGTTGTTTTTTGACTTCTTCTCCTTCTTTAATTTCTGGGGGAGGAGCATCCGAACCCCATCCCGCAGATGTCGGAGGAGTCAAACCTACTGGTTTTAAAGGGCCATAACGCATGGTGTCTTCACCGCGTTGTGCTTGTTCTTCGATGGGTAAACAAGCTTCAAAAAATTTGGCGTTTTCCCGTTCAAAGCCTTTTAATTCAACTTGTTCGGCTTGACGTAACTCTTCCCAGAATCTAAGATACTGCTCTTTATTCATGGGACAGTTAAGGTAAGCTGCTTCCCCTTTGTCGTAACGGGATGCCATGAAAGCAACATCGTGATTTATGGATTCTCCCACAACTATGGGACTAGCAGCATCGAAAAAGCTGAGATATTCCATTCCCGTGAAACGACGCAAATCTTCAGCTAAATCGGGACTTGTGAGAGGCCCGGTTGCTAAAACTACAATACCTTCAGGAATTTCTCTTAACTCTTCCCGGCGAAAGTCTATTAAAGGATGTTTTGCCAAAGTTTCAGTTAAATCTTGACTAAAAACACCTCTGTCAACCGCTAACGCTCCACCAGCAGGAACTTTGTGTTCGTCGGCTTTGGAAATCACAATCGAATTGAGACGACGTAATTCTTCATGCAGCAAACCGGCAGCCCTGTCACTAGCCATTGCTCCAAAAGAATTACTACATACTAATTCCGCTAAATGTTCCGTATGGTGCGCTCCCCCAAAACGTGTGGGACGCATTTCATAAAAAATAACCGGAATTCCAGCTTGAGCAATTTGCCAAGCTGCTTCAGTTCCAGCTAATCCACCACCAATTACTGTTATAGGATTCATGTTTTAGATTTTATATGGGGCATAGGGCATTGGGCATGGGGCATTGGGCATAGAGGATTGGTAATTGGTACTCTTAACTCCTAACTCCTGACTCCATCCCCTTGTCTCATTCGTAAAAATAATTTTGCGGTGTGTAGTTACTACTTATATTTGATGATAGCCGTGTGATAACTTTATTGTGACTTTAAATAGAAGCAAATTCCCATCAACCATTCAAGCAGGGTGTTTATTGCATATGGAAACTTTGCAGGTAAACCGCTTCGTCGAGAATGTTAAGTTTGAACTACTTCCTAAACTTCAAATAGAAAGTGTTAATCCTCACGATCCGGTAAAGGTGCGTCATATACCTCCTCCTTGGATTTTACTTGGTACTGGAAATTACGCTGGTGTTCTTCATCATCCCGATTTTCAAGATTTGGTAGTGAAGATTTACGCACCGGGAAGGCCTGGTTTTGAGGAAGAGGTAGAAGTTTACAATCGTTTGGGTAAACATCCGGCTTTCTCTCAATTATTTTACGCTGAAGATGGTTTTTTGGTATTGAAGCGGCTGTATGGAGTAACTATATGGGATTGCGTTCAACTTGGTGTGCCCATTCCTAAACGAGTTATCGAAGATATTGACAAAGCTTTGGATTACGCAAGAAGTCGCGGACTTTTCCCTCATGATATTCACGCACGTAATGTAATGATGTATGAAGGTAGGGGATTGGTTGTAGACATTTCAGATTTTTTACAAGAAGAAAAATGCTCTAAGTGGGATAACGTTAAGAAGGCTTATTATTGGGTATATCTTCCTTTGATTTATCCGTTTAAGTTACGAGTGCCGCTTTCTTTGTTGAATTTAGTTCGTAAAGGTTATCGGTTTATTTCTTCTATGACGAAGAAGTTGACAGGTAAAAAGTAATAAAGAATTCGTGAAAGTTTAAAAACCCGGTTTTTGAACAAACCGGGTTTTTGGGCACTTTAATTTATTTGCTCTGAATAATTTTTCCATTTTGCAAGAAATTCCCGACCTTTTTCTTCTCCATGTTGATAAACCCGATGTAAAATGTACCGGGTTGGTTGTTTATTGCAATTATTTGTTTATATCCAGCTTCAATCATTTCAATTGCCGGACATAAGCAAGTATAGGATGCATCAATATAAGGTTTTCCGTTTATCCAAGCGGGAGTATCCCAAGCGTGAAGCATTCTCGATGTTGCATAAGCGATTTCATCAAAGTTGTTTTCATCAATATTTGAATAAATATGATTTTGTCGGGTACTAAATAACTCTAGCTGCAAATTTTCATCTACCCAACTACGGTCTTTTTTTGCCGCTGATACTAATAATTTTCTTCCCAAACGTCTGGCTTTTTCTCCTTGAGTTTGACTCGCTGCTTCTGGGTTTATAACAGCATTTGCTGCAATGAAATATTCTGGGGTTTGTGCTGCTAATAGTTTATCTAGTGGTGGATTAAAAGCTTTAATTCCACCCATAACAACCTGACTCATTCCCATATCTGGTTTTTGTAATTCTTCCATACCTTTGAGCCAGTAATTAACACCTAGTTCAGCAACTTTACCAATTGCAGCCCAAGCCGAGGGAATAACTGATGAAGATGCTCCAGCGTAAGCATCAGCGCGGATTCCTGCTGATTCTAACGCTGTTAGTACTCCGTGGGTAAATGCACCTTTGAAACTGCCAGATGCACAGGCGATCGCTAATTTCATTTTGGATTTTGGATTGAAAATAAATAACAGAACTTACGCAACTGCCACAAGACTCGGATGGTGCATGACACCACAAGCCTTATTATTAGGTTGAAAATTGATCTAAGTAAGTCACTACGTCTCTAGATTGGCGGTTTTTATAGGAATCCTAATTGATTTTTGAAACATATGTAGGGTGTGTTGTAGCGAAGCGCAACGCACCGTCTTATCAGATTTTCGGTGCGGCCTTACTGCCGTCGTAACACACCCTACAAATACCTAATTTTTTCAATATTCAAAACGGATTCCTATAGATGGCAAGGAATTAGGTTAGGGTTTTATTTTTTGCCGAACCATTCTAGTTACAACCCGTCTGAATTTTTCAAAATCTTCTGGGCTCATTTCTGTTGTTTGCCATGATTGACGCTGCATCAATCTTTCAAACCATTTATTTAAATTAGGATATTTACTAAAATCAATTCCTAAATGTGGTATAGATGAAACATCTGTACCGACGATAATATCTGCCAAACTTAAATTTTCACCACCGAAGTAAGAATCATCTTTGAGATTATCGGCAAAAAAAGCTAATACTTTTTCAACGTGTTCTTTCGCTGCAACAAACTTTGGTGAATCTTGTTCTTCCAACATTAAAGGTAATACCTTCGGAACTAATTCGTTTGTAGAAACCATCTGCAACATTCTGATTTTTGCTAGAGCTTGAGTATCTTTTGGTAACAGTGCGGGATTTGGATATTTTATTTCCAAATATTCTAAAATCGCAATGGATTCTATCATCTTAAATCCATCATCAATGATTGCCGGAACGTGATGAAAAGGATGTATTTGTAAATAGTCTGGCTGAAATTGGTCGCCATTTAAATTCATCACTATTCCTTCAAAGGGTATGTCTTTTTCTAATAATCCTCTCCACACGCGACGAGCCATAGGGGAACGGGGATTGTAGTAAAATTTGAGCATGATTGTTTAAAGGTTAAAGGTTAGAGGTCAAAGGTTAAAGGTTAAAGGTTAGAGGTTAAAGGTTAGAGGTTAAAGGTTAGAGGTCAAAGGTTAAAGGTTAGAGGTTAAACAATTTCTTTCGGCTGCATACAAATTTAATGCAAAAGCACCCGCAGCAGTTTCTTGAATTTCTTTAATTTCAGATAACATTTTGGGTTTAACAACGGATAGTTTTTCTTTGATTTACAATTATTAAGACCAATCGGTCTTTTTTATGTCAAAAAAATATAGACCTTTCATCATCAACGGTTTTTCAAGCTTTTAATTCTACCTCTATATAATTATTTAAATGTTTAATTGCTCTTTGAAGATGAATCGCATCGTCATACAATTTGCTCATCATCACAGCACCTTCGAGCAATGTAATCATTACGGTTGCAACTTCATCGGGATTGACATCGGAACGAATTTCACCTCTAGAAATTCCTTTTTCAAGTACCCGACGAACCATATCCCTCCAATCATCCATTACCATTCGAGCGCGATTTCGTAATATAGGATGAGAATCATCGCTTTCAATAGCAGTATTCATTAAAGGACAACCTCCTTCAACTACTGGATTGTCAATGTTATCTTGAAATACACCGATAATTCCCTGCAAGCGCTCCACGGCATGACGTTTATTTTTCAAAGCACCACGATAACGCTGCTTAATTAAACCAACAGCATATTCAAATGCTTGCAAAGCTAAATCATCTTTACTTTGAAAATGGTTGTAAATTCCCCCCTTTTTTAATCCCGTCACCTGCATGATGTCCGAAATAGACGCACCAGCATAGCCACGAGTATTAAACAACGTCGCCGCTTGATGCAATATTCTTTCTTTGGTTTCTTTACCTTTGGACATCTTTTCGTTTCAGACCGATTGGTCGATTTTAGTTTACAGGATGAAAGTTTTGCAGTCAAGGGGGAGAGGGGGAAGAGGAGGAGAAGGAGGCAAGGAGAAGAAGAACTAACTTGCTACTTGCTACTCCTAACTCCTAACTCCTAACTCATAACTGCTCACTGATAACTGTTCACTGTTGACTGTTAACTGTTAACTGTTCACTGATTACCAACTTCCAGTATTTTCCATTGAAGTCCAAGGTTCTTTAGGTGGTAGTGCGTCTCCTTTTTGCAGTAGCTCTATGGAGATATGATCGGGCGATCGCACGAAAGCCATGCGTCCGTCGCGTGGGGGACGATTGATAGTAACACCGCCTGATTTCAAGCGTTCGCAGGTTTCGTAGATGTCGTCAACTCGATAAGCGAGGTGTCCGAAGTTGCGTCCACCTTGATAGTCTTCGGGGTCCCAGTTGTAAGTAAGTTCAACTAAGGGAGATGTTGATTCTTTTACTTTGTCTACGTCTTGGGGTGCGGCAAGAAAAACTAAGGTAAAACGTCCTTTTTCGCTTTCTTTTCTCCTAACTTCGACTAATCCGAGTTTATTACAATAAAAGTCGAGGGATTTTTCCAAGTCGCTGACGCGAACCATTGTGTGTAGATATTCCATGACAGGGCCTTGATTTGTATGTCAGGTAATCATGTTATCGCTTTCTTTGATAATGAAGCTTTCAACTTCAGAAAGACTTTGGTTTATCCCGTCAATCAAATCTTGAGAATTTCCACTATCGGAAGAAGCACCAAAATTAATGCTGAATAAATCAGCAAACATATCGGTATCTTCTATATTGGATAGCAAATCTATATTGTTTAAGAAATCGAAGTTATTAAATGGGGATTGGGGAATAGGGGAGTGTAGGAGAATATAGCGAATTTCAGTTGAGCAAAATACAGCAGCTAACTACGCCCGTCCTCCGGACACCCCTCTCCAAGTTATCGGAGAGGGGAAGGGGGTGAGGTTTCGGGTGTATTGCACTGAACCGAAAACTGCTATATCAAAAAGTAAACGTAGTTCTCAACGCACCAATGAAGACATCTTCGTTATCTTCGTTTTGATTGGGAGACTTTAGCCAAATGACTCCGGGTGTAATTGAAATATTATCGTTTATCGGATAACGATACATGGCTTCAATATGCAATGGTGTATCATTTTCAAAGTTGGCCGGTCTGGGTGAAATGTCGCCAGCATAAGGTTCTGCACCCGCAATAATTGCACCTAAACCACCCTTTTTACCCAAATCGGGGAATACTAAAGCTAAGGCATAATTCCAGATTTCGGCATCTCCCGATCCACCGTTGAAATCGACATCGGTATAGCTTCCCCAACCTCTAATACTAAACTTTGAACTGAGGTCGAGTTGAGCCTGTACTCCGTAGGAATTACTGTTAATTCGTCTTTCTTCCGTACCGGGAAGTAAACCGTTAGCGAAGTTGGTTCCAGTACCACCGAAAGCAAAAGTTCCATCACCTGGATCGTAACCGTTTATATAGGTCAAACCAAGTTTGAATCTTTTGATTGGTTGAAAAACAAGCTGTCCCATAGCGGAATAGTTGCCGTTGAATAATCCTGCTTTTTGGTCGGGATCGGAACCATTTTTAGCAAGATAACCACCCTCTATTTTTATTGCGTCGGCTAACTTGTAGCTGAAACCAATACCTGTTGTAGAGCGAGCAATTCCCAAGCGATAAATAGGATTTCGTTCTGCGAATCGGGACATTGCACCGGTAGCACCACCACCAGTATTTAAGCCAGAATTCAACACATCTGCGTAGAAGTGATGCGCTCCTAAACTAGCCATTGCGGTTACTTTGAGCTTGTCACCCACCGGAAAGACATAGTGCAATCTATCAATAACAAGATCGTTAGTACCGGGGCCATCAAAAGCAAAACGTCCTTCGTTAGTGCCGATTTCATCTACAAATGAGTTACCGATGTTTCCGGTAGTTAAACGAGTAAATAGCTTATCTTTACCCGTGAAACTAGATACTAACTGAAGACGAATTCTTTCATTAAATACAATTTCAGCATCTACATCATCTCCATCTGCACCGGCAAGGGTAAATGCTGCTTCACCCTGAAGTTTGGTAGTAGTAGAAAATTGATTGGCTTCGAGTTCTGCTGTGCGTGCTTCTAGGGCATCAACTCTACCGCGCAGAGTTGCAAGTTCGGCCGCAAATTCTTCTTGCAAGCGTTGTAAGGTAGCTAAATCTTCTCGCGATACGATATCAGCAGTAGCCGTAGCAATTAACTCATTAACTCTATCCAAGCAAGCATTCAAACCAGCAGCAAATTCGTAACGAGTTAAAGCACGATTACCGCGATAAGTTCCATTCGGATAACCTGCTATACAACCGTAGCGCTCTACTAGTGATTGTAAAGCCGCAAATGCCCAATCTGTAGGCTGTACATCGGATAGTTGAGAAACCGAAGTCACTTGAGATTTTGCTGGTTTTTTCTCGGCTTGAGCCAATTTTTCTACCGGCAATATATTTGAATTACTTAAATTTAATTTATTTTTTGGATTTGATGTAATATCGTGCTGGCTAACTTGAGAATCAGCTAGTTTAGTTGTAGTAGCTTGCGATGCGTCTTGTATTTGTAGTTGGAAATTTATTGGATTGTCTAAATTCTGAGTAATCTGCGATGAATCTTCAAATTCCACAAATTCTGCTTTTGCTGTTTCTGCTTTTAAACCCAAAGCAATAACTGTCATGACTAAAGCAGTACCGAATAAAGCAGAATTGCTTTCAGATAGCTTAAAAATATTCTGTATCACCTACTACTCCTCACATATTAATTCTGAAAGATAATTGTGTAAATTCGCTTTCAGACACCAAAATTCATGTAGATAATAATACACTAAGAAAACAATAAGCGAAAGTTAATTTATGTTTAAATCAAGACAATTTGATATGAGCAAGGTGAAACAGATTGAATGAGTTGCGGCTTTCTAAAACAATTGGGATTAGAATTAGAATAAATAGTTTGTAGTAAAGGCTTTAGCCTTTAAAAGTTATTAATAGCTGCATCTTATGGGATTCTATTCACAAAAAATTTTTCCTTATCTTCTGGACTGGTCGCTATCAGATTCTACTTTTAATCAATATCGTCAAGAAGTTTTAGCAGAAGTTGAAGGAGAAGTATTAGAAATTGGTTTTGGTACGGGTTTAAATCTTTCTTTTTATCCGGATGAAATTAATAAAATAATCACCGTTGATAATAATCCCGGAGTTCATAAACTCGCTCAAAAAAGAATTGCAAAATCTTCTATAACCGTAGACCATCGAATCTTAAGTGGTGAAAATCTTCCAATGACCGATAATACTTTTGATAGCGTTGTTAGTACTTGGACTTTATGTAGTATTGAAAAAGTAGAACAAGCTCTTAAGGAAATTCATCGAGTATTAAAACCGGGTGGTAAATTCTTTTTTATCGAGCATGGTTTAAGTAATGAGCCATCAATTCAAACTTGGCAAAATCGATTCAACCCGATACAAAATGTGATTGCAGATGGCTGTAATTTAAATCGGAATATTCGCTCGATTGTAAAACAGCAATTTAGTCAGGTAGATGTAGAAGAATTTTATGCCGATAAAACACCGAAAATTATGGGATATATGTATAAAGGGGTGGCGGTGAAATAAGTTATGAAGGTTAGAGGTTAAAGGTTAAAGGTTGAATTACTTTTAACTTCTACCTTGCAATTTTTAACTCTTAACTCATAACTTATTAGATACCACGAAAGAAGACATTAAACAGTAACTGCATGAGACAATTTTTCTAATACAGCAACAGCTTCTTTAGGCTCTAATCTTTTGGTATAGTCGGCATTGATATAAGCTAGGGCTATACGTCCGTTTTTCTCGATGACAAATGTACCGGGAACGGGTAATTTCCAATCATTAATACCGTTGCTTTTTGCTAAATCAATGCCCCATTGTTGGTAAAGTGCTTTTAATTCATCGTTAAATTCAAATACAAGTCCGTAATTTTCAGCAACATTTAAACCGACATCGCTCAATACATCAAATTTAAGGTCGTTTTTCTCTGCGGTACTCAAAGAAGCGTTTGGTGTCTGGGGTTATACTGCAATCAACGAAGCCCCTAATTTCTCAATTTCTGGTAATAGTTGCTGATAAGCGCGTAATTCTAAATTACAGTAAGGACACCAACCGCCGCGATAGAAAGTAAGAATAACAGGCCCTTTTGTCAATCTGTCTTTCAGACTAATGTTGTTCCCGACAGCATTGGGAAGAGTAAAATCAGGAGCTATATCTCCAACTTCAATTAAATTTCTGGTTTCAAACTCTTTAAACAGTTCGTTTGTTGCTGTTTCCATAGTTGCAGCAACTTCAGCTTGGTTGAGGAAAAGGTAGATTTAGCAATTAGAATTGGTAACCATCAAGATACTTCTTTAATTTGTCAGCGCATCGGTACTACTCGTCGTATTACTGCTGCTTCCCATGAATACTTTGAGAAAAACGGAGAACCTAAAAAACCATCAGAGTTAATTCATCATAATTGTATTGTTTATACTCGAATTTCAACGGGAAATGAATGGTATTTCCAATTTAAAGATAAAACTATCAAAGTAGAAGTGACGGGAAATTTTCAAACAAATAATTCTACTGCTATCCGGGAAGCTGTTTTATCTGGGATTGGAATTTCTGTATTGCCTATTTGGTTGTTTGGTGACTGTATAAATGATGGACAATTAAAAGTTATTTTAAAAGAATATCAACCGACTCCTTTAGCAATAAATGCTGTTTATAGAAGAGGTCGATTTATACCTGCTAAGGTTCGATGTTTTATCAATTTCTTGGCACAGGAGTTTGAAATTGATCCTTGGGTTTCGGGTTTTGGGGAACTAAAAGCTTAAAATTTGCGCTTGTATAAGTTTTATCTTCTGTTTTTTCCTCTGGAATTAATTATAATACTGTAGAATTTATGATTGCTATCAATCAATTATCAATCAAATATGAGTATATGAGTATATGTTAAATTGGAATCTTATCCGTGAAGTTGGCTATCCTAAGTTCTTTTATAGATATTTGATTAGACAATTTTATAAGCGTGTTCTTCACAAAGATAATATCCTGCAACTAAATCAAAAGGTATCTATAAATCTTCCTCGCAATAGTAAATTTGGCACTGAACTTTTTTTGAAAAATGGTTTTGTTGATTGGGGAAGCGAAAAATATTTAATTCAATACCTTGATAAAGCAAAAAGCTTTTTAGATATTGGCGCTAATATCGGTTATTATTCGTTGCTGGTTTCTCCTTACTGCCATAGCGTTTATGCTTTTGAACCGGATTTAAGAAGTATCGCGGCTTTAAAACAAAATGCCCAAAAAGTTGATAATATCCAAGTTATTCAGGAAGCTGTTTATTCTAAAGTTGGTGAGATGCAGTTTGATGTCAGTCAGCTACCTGAGTTAAGCAGATTAAATACGAAATCGAAAAATCCTCATCACTCTATTAACGTTAAGGTAGATACTTTAGATAATTTTGCCAGCAAGCATCCAGATTTAAAAGTTACCGCTATTAAGACGGATGTCGAAGGTGCAGATACTGAAGTATTATTGGGTGGGAAAAATTTAATTAAAAATCAACAGCCTTTAATTTTATCGGAAGCTTTTCCCGATAGCCGCGTTTTACAATTTGCTAAGGAACTTGATTATCTGATTTTTGCTTTTATCAAATTTAAAGATAAATCAAAAATGCATTTCAAGCCAAAATTTATTCAGATTACTAAATATCCCCAAGGCTTCCGTCCAAAAATGATTTTTCTTGTTCCGGTGAGACTTCACAATCAATTTTTGCAATTAGTTGAACCACATAAATTGTAAAAATAAAGATAAGATTTTCTGGTTTTATTTGAAAATTGCAATTATTTATAACTTATTGCAATACTAATTGCGTTTTTTAGAGTTAATTTTGATTTTTTATTCAAAAATAGCTAAATAGTTATTATAATACGTAGAAAACTATACAATACTTTCGTTTGTATAGTTTTTTGTTATTTGACATACAAATTAGCTAAAATGTATTGAAATAGTTTCTCTAACGACTTATTTGAAATATATCTAATTTTCGCGTCCATTTAACTTAGTAATTGTGTTGTGAATTATAGCTAATAGAAACATTTAATATCGTGGTGGCTCAAACACTTATGATATTCGCGAGGATAGGTAATGAATAATGTTTTAGCATTCTGACAATTTTTTGATATTCTTACTAAATAAATGACACATAACTACTTTAATACGTCCGAACATAGCCAAGATTTTTCTTCGGAGCAGAATTTTTCAGAATCTGAGTCTACAGATATTCTTAAAGCTACTGTTGAAGAATCTGGGCAAGCATTTATCTACGAAGAACAAACGAATATTAATCAAGAATGGGCGCGGTATTTTACGGAAACAGTGAAATATATTCGCCAATCTTTAATAAAAGAAGATATTCTCAAAACTGCAACTGAAGAAGTTCGTCGGGTATTAGATTGCGATCGCGTATTAGTTTACAGTTTGAATCAAGAATCAGAAGGATTGATAAGTGCTGAGTCGGTTTCTCCTCGCTTCACCAAAAGTTTGGGAATGATAATACAAGACCCTTGTTTTGAAGCAAGGTACATGGAAAAATATCAAGATGGAAGAGTTAATGTAATTGCCAATATTTACGAAGCTAATCTTGATGCATGTTATATCGAGCAATTAGAAAAACTCGAAGTCAAAGCTAATTTAACCGCACCAATAATTAATCAAGGCAAGCTGATAGGTTTATTAATTGCTCATCAATGCTCGCAACCGCGTTATTGGCTTTCCCATGAAATTAGCTGGTTTTCTCAGATTGCCATGCAGGTGGGTTTTGCTCTCGATAGTGCCAATGTTTTAGCAGAGGTTGCTAATTTAAAAAAGCAAGCAGACAAGGAAGTTGAATGGACGCAATATTTTACCGATACAGTAAAACTGATTCGTCAATCTCTGAATCGTGAAGATATTCTCGAAGTTGCCACCGAAGAAGTCAGACGGATATTAGAGTGCGATCGCGTGGTAATCTATGGATTAAATCAGGATTCTTATGGAGTCATCATCGCCGAATCAGTAGCTCCTCGCTTCACCAAAGGTTTGGGAATGGTATTGCAAGATCCATGTTTTGAACAAAAGTATTTTGATAAGTATCAAAATGGTAGGGTAAGAGTAATTCCTAATATTTATCAAGCCAATCTGACTCCTTGCCATATTACTCAGCTTGAAAGATTAGAAATCAAATCGAATTTAGTCGCACCAATTATCAACGAAGGTAAACTGCTGGGTTTGCTGGTTGCCAATCAATGTTCCCGATTTCGCGATTGGCATTCTTACGAAGTCAGATGGTTTTCTCAAATTGCCATGCAGGTAGGTTTTGCTTTAGAAAATGCTAGCGTTTTAGCAGAAGCTGACTTGTTAAAAGGTAGAGTAGATATCGAAGCTCAATGGACGCAATATTTTACTGACACAGTAAAACTGATTCGTCAATCTCTGAATCGGGAAGATATTCTCGAAGTTGCCACCGAAGAAGTCAGGCGGATATTAGAGTGCGATCGCGTGGTAATCTATGGATTAAATCAGGATTCTTATGGAGTCATCATCGCCGAATCAGTAGCTCCTCGCTTCACCAAAGGTTTGGGAATGGTATTGCAAGATCCATGTTTTGAACAAAAGTATTTTGATAAGTATCAAAATGGTAGGGTAAGAGTAATTCCTAATATTTATCAAGCCAATCTGACTCCTTGCCATATTACTCAGCTTGAAAGATTAGAAATCAAATCGAATTTAGTCGCACCAATTATCAACGAAGGTAAACTGCTGGGTTTGCTGGTTGCCAATCAATGTTCCCGATTTCGCGATTGGCATTCTTACGAAGTCAGATGGTTTTCTCAAATTGCCATGCAGGTAGGTTTTGCTTTAGAAAATGCCAAACTGATAGAAAGTAATGCGAAAGCAAATGAATTAAATAAAAGTCTATTTCTTCCCCAGCAAGAAGATTTAAGAAAGGTAATTATCGAAATATCTCAAGATAGCAAAATGATATTTAAAGTTTTTTGGAATAAGGCTTTAAATGTCTCCAATTATGTTGCTGCTTGCGGTAAAGAAATTCAAGAAATTCTCGATGCTGCTAAACTTATCAAAATAACTGCTGATGAAGTAGAAAAACAAATACAAAGAAACTACGGTTTAATAGAAGAAGAAAGAGAAAACATCAAATCGACATTAGAGAATATTCCTTTACTTCAGGAAGCAGCTACAGATAGTAAAATAAGAGTCAAGCAACTTAATGAGTATAGCCAAAACCTCTATAATTATATTTCACAGCTTGATGTTCGCATACCCAAACAAATAAGCAATTCAGAAAATACTGTAGAAAAATTCCAGAAGATAGAAAAACAGTTATTAGTAGAGATACGAGAAAATCAACCTCTACTAACTTCCGATATTGCAAAAATTAACGAAATAGTTGAAATAATGGAAGTTAGAAACCGAGAGATTTATGCTTGGGTACAATCATTACAAAACAACAAGCGAAAACTCGACAGAATTGTGACTGCAAATATTCAAACCAATAGATTAGTAAATCAAATAGCTCAAACTGCGAATAGCCAAAAAGAAGCTTGCGGGCAGTTAGAAAAATATATAGAGTCAGTCAATCAAATTAACCAGCAGACATTAGAAAAATCACAGTTTTTCACAAACTTGTTTGCTCAGTTGACAGCATTCGCTCAAAACAGTACGCAAAAAGTTATGTTTTGGGAGCGTCTTAAAAGCTTTATGGTTTCTTTTCATAAATTAATCGCATCTGTAATGCAAAAAAATTAGATACATTCCCTCATGCGTACTTGGGATGCTTAAAGATTGCTGAAAAAAGGGAATAGGCAATAGGCAATAGGCAATAGGGAATAGAAAATAAAAATAGTAATAAATTATTCAAATCAGATTTATTGAGCAAATTTATTTTACAAAGTAAGGCTTTCAAAATTTTGATTCAGACTTTTAGCATACTATGTACATAAGAACTGATATTTTGGCAGCATCCCAATGGCGGCAAAAAGCCCACAGACTAGAAGTCTGGGGCTAATACTACAAAGCCCACCTTCGTGGGCTTTGTTTATGTAGCCGCACCCTTACAGGGTGTCGGGTAAAATGTTTATTAAAAATCGGGATGCTCCCGATATTTTCGCTTTTAATTCTCTTTTTAAGGCGTTGCTGAATTGAAATATGAATTTATTGTTACTATCTAACGGTAGCACCCTAAATCACCCTTGTATTGGGGGACTTTAAATTATATTTCTCCCCCATAATTGGGGGTTGGCGGGCTATTCATACTTTTATATGATGTTCGGCAACGCCCTTTTAATTTAGTTTATGTCATCCGATTTATTGCTAGAAGTTAAAACCGTAGAAGAATCACAAGATAGCGCTGGTTATTTCCCTCTACAAAACGGACGCTATGAAATTAAACCGGGTATGATGCCTTTAGATACTGATTTTAGTAATCAGTCTGACAGCAAACTGTTTCAATTAGACAGTAATTTTAATAGCTATCGTCAAGTGAAACTTGCGGCGCGCAAATCATCTTTGAGCAAATATTATCAAATTTATAACTATAATGATTCTGTCGCTCAAGCAGTAGCGCAATTAATTATTAATCGTCTGACTATAGAATATCCGCAGTATTTTCATCTGGTTAATGATGGTAATCAATTAATATTAAACTGCCAGCTAACTAAAGAAATACTATATTTTAATCAAAACTTTGAACTATTAAAATATAAGTTATTGGATAAAAGCATTTTTCCCGATTACATTTCTAGTTTAGACGCTTTAGCAGCACAAGTACAATCAGATATCTTAGTTATTAGTCGCAATCAAAACAGCGATAACTGGATGAGTGCCATTCATTTATGTTATCCCAATCATTTTTCGGCAGCAGAAAAAATAGGGCAAGACTTTGTTAACGTACATTTGCCGGTAGCAGGTATGGAAAAAATAAATCAGCGAGCCAAAGCGATTGTAAATACCATGATAGTAAGAAAACCAACAGTACGCTTTGCTTGGGGTTTGAGTACCGATACTCGTTTAAATCACCATCCTCAACCACCATCTGAGATAAAATCAAAACAATGGTACGGTAGAGATTTTGATATTAACAATCCTAAATTATTTTTAAGAATTGAGCGTCAAGTAATGTGGGGATTACCAGAATCTAATGCGGCTATGTTTACAATTAGAACTTATTTTAGAGATTGTCGGGAAATTAAAAAAGATACTTTGTTAAAGCATAAATTAATTTCCGCGATTGAATCGATGACACCTAAATCTTTAATTTATAAAGGTTTAGTAGAAAGTAAGCAAGATATTTTAGCTTGGTTAAATCAGTGAGCAGTGAACAGGTTAGTAGTTGCGCTTTAGCGCTTATTATCGGAGGCGCTGTAAACGAAGTTTTCTCGAAGAGTAGCGCAACTACGAACTTAATCTAATTTCAATTCTACAAACAAAGGTAAATGATCTGAACCGATATCTTGCCCTACAAAACGTCTTACTGTAGTTAATGATTTACTATGCAAGCAGTTATCTATGGATATTCTTAATACTGGTGGTAAAAGCGAATGCCAAGTAGTTTGTATGCCAAAGCCGCGTTGAGAATTTATCAAACCACTTTTATTTAATAGTCTGCGAAATACTCCATACCAAGGAGTACTATTAAAATCACCGATGACGATTAAATCTTGCTCGCTGTTTTGTAAAAGCTTTTGACTCCAGTCAGCAAGAGCATCAAGTTCTATTTCTTGATAAGCTACTGTTTTGGCATTACGAGGGCTAATAACGTGGAAACAAAGCAAAACAATTTCTCTTCCTTGATAAGAAATTTTTGCTTTTAATAAGGGGCGATTGTTAGAGCTTGGTATACGAATAAATCCAAAGTTGTTAACTTTAATCGGCTTTGTTTTCTCTTTGCGTATAAACCAAGCAATGCCGTGACTGTTATATTTTGGAAACGCTGTAACTAACTGGTAATTAGTCAACCCTCGTTTAAGCTGTATTAACGATTGGGGTGTAACTTCTAACAAAAATAAAATATCCGTATTCTGCTTGTTTAAATACTCGATTGCTTTAGTTGCATCGGGTTTTTTATTATTGAGCGTTACATGAGTAAGCAGAATTGTTTCTAAGTTAGGCTCTAAAGATTTGTTTAACGATATTGAATTTTGCTGTGGAGGAATAAATAAGGGAACAATGAAAAATAAGTTTATCAATAAAGCAGTCAAACATATACTATTCCAGAGATTTATTCGCTTTCTTGAAGTTAATACACTGACAAACAGCGCCACAATTAAAATCAGCGAATACTGAACTCGTGGATGTTCCATTAAAGCAAACACCCAATACTTGCTTCCAGCAAAACTTAATGTCGTCGCGATTACCGCACATCCTGCTAGAACATTTGTCCAAAATTTAATTAACCACAAGGTTTTGTCAGGTTAAAGGTTAGAGGTTAAAGGTTAAAGGTTAGAGGTAAATTTTTTTGTTCACTGGTTACTGTTGACTGTTAACTGATTCACAAAGGGAGTTATGGCTTCGACGAATTCAGTTGTTGATTCATAGGGTAAAACGTTTCTTCCGGGGATTTTGATTGAGCTTCCTTGAGGTAAATGTAAATTATAGTCAGCCAAACGTTTTTCTGTTGTATCTTGTTTGCCCGTTTTGCTGATACTTGATGCTGTTTCACCAAAAACAGCCAATGTAGGCTGCGATATAGATTCTATGTCATTTTGATAATCTTTTCGCCAGAATCCGGCCAAAAACGAAAAAACTGCATAACGACTTGCTGGATTTTTCGCTCCTTCTTGCAAAGTATCTAACCATTCATCGTCTACATCTGCTTCTGAAGCGAATAATTGCTTGATGGAAAAATCTTGCAAAAACTTCTTACGTCTAGCATAACGATAAAAAAGATTTCCTGAAGGTGAATCAAATAACAGATTCCACAATAATTTTTGCTGCCATTCCGGTGCTGGTTTAGTCATTACACTCCAAGCAGGAGGGCCTGATAAAATAATTCCGGCAATCAAATCTGGCTGTTTTTTCACAAGCTCGATAGCTACAGGGAATAAAGCACCCTGCACTACTAAAACTACAGGTTGTTTGACTATAGTTTGAATAAAATATTGCAATTGCTCTGCCCAATCAATAGGTGCATAAGCAACATGGGGCATATCGCTTTCACCACATCCTAATAAATCAGGATTGTAAATCAAATTACGATTGTTTTGTTTATACCATTCAGTGCAAAATCTTTGCCAAAAATTCCGCGATAAACCAACACCAATGGGATGGATTAATAGTAAAGGAATTCCTGCTGGTGTGGAATTAATTGGATTCTTGACTTCATAAGCACAATGAAAGTTATTCCAGGTATAAAATTGACCCGAAGATGCTGTTATATCTTGAGTAATCATTGCTAAAAGTAAAAAATAGAAAACTAACAAATCAAAAACGTATCACCTCAAAAAATCATTTGAGGATGAATTAACTCGTATCCGGCTTGTTTTATCTTTTGATTCGAGACTCTAGAATTATAAGCACGAGTTTTTGTTTGAGAAGCATCCCAAATTACTTGGGGTTTATTATATTTTTTACATAAATTATCGATTAATTCTTTACTAGCAAGATGAGCATCATCAACTAAATTATAAATACCATCAAGCTGCTGTTGACGTGCAAATTCAATTGCACCAACAATATCATCCAAGTGAATCCAATTTGTTATCTCTTCACCACTGCCAGGGCGAGTTTCACCAAAAGCTCGACTAAATATTTTTACTAATTCTCTACCTTCGCCGTAAATTCCACCCAATCGCAAACTACAAACTCTTAGGTTTTCGCTACTAGCCCCAAGAAGAATTTTCTCGGCTTTATCCAAAATTTCACCATTGGGATTGCTGGGTGCGGTTGCTGTTTCTTCATCAACTGTTGCACCATTTCTATCACCGTAAACTGAATAGCTTGCAGTGTATATTAACTGTTTTACGGTTGGATTATCTTGCAATACTGAAACTATATTTTCAGCAGTTTTTAAATAAGTTTCTTCATAAGAATCGCGACTCTTTGCACCTACACTTAAAAGAACCACATCTTGGTTTTGTAGGACAGATTTTAAAGCTTTTACGTCAGAAGTTTCCACAACTTCTACCTTTTGGGCAACTTCTTGTAAAGCCGATACCTTAGCTGGAGTAGTTGTAGTTGCAGTTATAACAAAATCAGTATTTTGTTTCCAGTATTTAGCGACAGCATAACCAACATATCCGCAACCAACAATTGCAATATTCATAAAACCTTAGCACCCTTATTCATCAGTTGACAGTTAACAGTTAACAGTTAACAGTTAACAGTAATCAGAATAAATTGTCTCCTTACACAATTATTAAAATATTCTACCTTTACAAATAGTTATTGCGCTAATTCTCTTTCTATAGCGGCAATCACTTCAGGTGAATTTGGTTTGACACTACTTTTAAACCGGGCTACAACTTCACCTTGCTTATTAATTAAAAACTTTTCAAAGTTCCAAGCAATAGGTCCTTTTGGTTCAACTGAAGTTGTTAGTCTGCCATACAGGGGATGCTGTTCTTCACCTTTAGCATGAAGTTTATCAAATAATTCAAAAGTTGTGCCGTAATTCCTGGTACAGAAATCTATAATCTCATCATTTGTTCCGGGTTCTTGCCCGCCAAAATCGTTACAGGGAAAAGCTAAAATTCTTAAACCAGCTTCTTTATATTTTTGATTTAGCTTTTCTAATCCTGCGTATTGCGAAGTATAACCACATTGAGAAGCAACATTGATAATTAGAAGTACCTTATTTAAGTACTCACATAATTTCTTATCTTTCCCATCCATAGTTTTGACTATAACGTCAGATATTGCGTTATTCATTCTTCTTCTTTTGATTAAGGACTATTGCCAAGTTTCTCACATTGCAGGCACTACATAACAAAATAGAGCTATTAGTGATACTGCTTACAATTATTGACGAACAGTTGATTACGTGTTTATATTTATAGGCCTGTAGCTTTAGCAGAAGTTTTTGATTATATAGCAGTTTTCAGTTGAATCCAATACGTTAGGAACCTGATTCGATTCTACGGACATTCCTCTCCTAAGTAATATCACCGCAGAGGGCATGGAGGAAAAGAAAACACCAGAGGTAAGAAGCTTATTTACCAATCATATTTAATCGCACAGAGTAGTGTTCGTTTTCATTAAAATTGACGGGTGAAGGCAGGGAGGGGGAGAGGGGGAGGAGGGGG